>NZ_JBFTEI010000009.1:0-31909 GCF_041026685.1 Lactococcus sp. AK05 | reverse complement strand
ATTACCTTCAATCATTCCAGTTGTTAAAGAAATAGATAATTTGGCAGGCTCGTTTTCAAAATTAAGCCCAGAAACACAACAATTTATCATCCATATGGCAATAGCAGCTGCTGCAGTTGCTCCAACAGCGAAAGCTTTGAGTGGATTAACAAGTATTATTTCGGGAGTTACTGGAGGTTTGGCAAGATTTGGGGCTAGAGGTGCTGGTAAATTAGCACTCGAAGGGATAACTACAGAAGCAGGATTAGCGGCAAAAGCAGTAGGAGGCTCAGGAGGGTTAGCTGCAGAGCTAGGTGGTATCTCTCCAATTCTAGCTGGTATCTCTCCTATAGCGGTTGGTGCATTAGGTACAGCAGGTTTAGCTGGATTGATTATTGGGGTACTTGACCAAGTAAGTAAATTAGAAGATAAGCATAATGTATTCGGAACAATTAATGTTCCTGACGAAACTTACAACAAAGTTAAAAATTTTGAAGAAAAAGTAGAAGGCTTAAAAACAGCTACTGAAAAATTTGGAGCTATTGGCCCTAAAGCTTTCAATGATGTGAAGCAAGCTATTGCTGATATGGGAACTGCCGCTAATAGTGATATTGATGCAGCTACACAAAAATTAATTAACGATGCTAAAATTTTAGGTTGGTCTGATGATCAAATAAAAAATCTTAAGCAAGGCGGTTCTAAAGCAAAGGATGTTATTAAAGCGGCGACAGATGATATGACTAATATCTATCAAAATGCTGCAAAAAATCATAGACAAATTACAGCTGATGAAAATTCTAAGATAATAGCTGACCAGAACGTAATAGCCGGTCAAGAGTTAGATGCTTTGAAAATAACTGGAAGCAAAAAGACGGCTGTTATGAAGGCTTTAAATGGCGATATGACTAATATGTCAGTAGAAACTGCCAATAATGTTTCTGACAGTTTAACGAAATTAATGGATAGTGAAAATGATAGCTATAAAAAGAAAATGGCAGCTGCTAAAGAACTTTTCGAAAACGGGAAAATGAGTGCTCAGGAATATAATGAGACTACGGAAGCATATAATAATCAGCATAAACAAATTATGGAAAAGTATGGTGTAGATTTAGCGGCTACCCAACAAGTGATTATAGATAATATGCAAAAAGGGACTCAATCATATGGTGCTTATATGAGAAGGCAGTCGGAGCAATTTGCTAATTACGGATTAGATTTCGAAGAAATGTTAAAAAAAGCAGGAAGTGGAGCTAAAAACAGTACCCAAGAGCTTGGAGATAGTTCTAAATTGCTTGCCCAATATGCTAAAAATATGAGTAGCGATGTAAAAAAAGCAGATGATACATGGAATAGCCTGGTTCTTGACCCTAAGACAGGGAAAGTTACAACAAATGCAGCTCAAGTGGTTGCCGACACATTAAAACAAAAAGGTGGTTGGGAACAAATTCAATTTGTGATGAAGCATGCTAATCTATCTACTAATGCTAAAGCTTCAATTTTAGAAGCAGTTATCGCTAGCGGTCAATGGGATAGCCTATCCCCTAAAGATAAAGAGCTTTTTATACATAATCAGCAAGGATTACTTGCCATTGCTGCATCTCAACAAAAATTAAACGAATGGAATAGTATTCCTGACGAAGTGAAAAAATTACTGGGAGACAATTCAGGCTTCATTAATAACGAAGCAAATGCATCGGCTATTTTAGATGCATGGAATAAAGCTACTCCAGAAGAAAAAAAACTTTTAGCGCAAAATCTGACTTTAAAGCCAAAAATGGACGCCCAAGCTATTATTGATTCACTACAAGGAAAAACGGTACCACTTGGTGCAAACAACAATACAGGGCAAGGAGTAAATAGCGCTGCCGCAACAATTGCTGCATTGCAAGGTAAAACTGTAGGAATTGATGCCAATGACAGTGGAGCAAGAAAAACATTGAGTGGATTCTTAGGTGATATTCCGACTTCAAAAACAATTGATTTAATCATAAATAAAACAAACAACGCTCAAGGTACACCATACCATCCGGGCGGACTTGCTATGGTTAATGACCAAAAAGGGCCAACTTATAAGGAATTGATCAGCTTGCCTAATGGAGTAAGTTTTATTCCAGAAGGTCGAGATGTGACAATGCCACTGCCTAAAGGAACGAAAATTTTAAAAGCTAGCAAAACAGCACAACTTATCCCTAAATATGCCGATGGCACTGGTGGTATTCCAGCTAATGCGAAAATATTTAGAGATATGAGAGCAGTTCAACAACACTTAGTAGTCAATGCTCCAGTTGTTGACAATAGTAAGCAACTGAATGCCATTTTAAGTATATTGGAGACAATAGCTTCAAGCGGAACAAACAAAGATGTTATTAATGCTTTACAACTTTTAAGCAATCGTCCGGCCGTTTCTGTTTTCGATAAAAATGATGCAGCTAGAACTTTAACGCCGCTGATTACAAAGCAACAGTCCATTGATAAATCAATCAAAGATATAATTAATGGGAGAAGACGATAAAAAGCATTCTTAATGAATGCTTTTTTTCATTGAATAACAGTTCAAAGTTTAGTTTCAATGAATGGTATTTCAAACCCTAATTTGATTTACGCTGGTCAAACTCTAAATTATTAAAATTTATGCCTGACTTCGGTCACTACTTTTTTTATTTTTCAGAATATGATATACTTTTTAATAAAACTAAAAGTGGTGGTAGTAAGATGAAATTTGAAGGAACTTGGATTGTTGTCATTATACTAAGTATTGAGGTTTTAGCTTTCGGCGAATTTGAGCAGTCTGATCAAATTCTTTTGATAGGGGGAATTTCTTTTATATTATCTACACTATTCGAAGCTTCTATTTTAATTAGACACTTTATTAAAAAACAAACTAAAGTATAACCCCGCTTCGGCGGGCGTTTTTTTGTTTGTAATAAATATGAACAAAAGTTCAATGCTTTTACTAAACTTTCTAAAATAAGAAAAAACTTATACATTTTTGTTGACAAAATTATAAATATAGTTTAATATGTATGTAAATGACAACACTCTCACTCCCTTTGTGGCGGATACGTTCCGAGGTGAGAGTATTTTTTTGTATCTTGAGAGGAAACTATGGAAGAGCCAAAACCGCTTAGTTTTGAAGAGCAAGTTGATTTATTTGAGTCTAGAGGGGTAGTTATTGGAAAAAGAGATATAGCAATTCGACATATTAGAGATATTGGATACTACAAACTCAAATCTTTTTCTTTACCACTGTCAAGAGTAAATGAAAACAAAGAACGTAAATACACTGAAGTAACCTTTCAGGATATTTTGAATCGTTTTTATGCTGATAAAGACTTAAGAATTTCATTATTACATAGTATAGAAGATATTGAAGTTTCTATAAAGACTAAACTTGCTTACATCTTAGGAAAAAAGGGGGCGTATTATTATTTAAATTTTGCTAACTGGTGTAATAGGGATAAATATTGTAAATATTATTTAGAAGATAAACAGAATGATCTTAAACATAAAATTTACAATAGAATGCAACGTTCCGCATCAATTGAACTTAAGGATAAGAAAAATTTAAAGAATAATAAGTATCCAACAATATGGCTGCTAGTAGAAATTTTGACTTTTGGTGATATTGTAGAACTATTAGATCTAATGTCTAATAAAAATCTAAAGACACTAGCCGATTATTATAATTGTACGCCTGATCAATTGAAATCATGGCTTAAAAGTTTAAAATTTATAAGGAATAACTGTGCACATAATTCTACAGTAATAGATATTAAACTTAAAACATCACCTATGATGTTGGAAGAGTGGAGAGAATATTTATTTATTAATCAAAAAAATGAAGTTACAAGCAGACTAGCAATAATCTTATGTATAATAAAAAAGATGATGTTATCAATTAATCCCGATTATAATTTCGGAAAAATATATGGACCAATTAAAACTTTGATTAACAAATCATCTAATAAAAATCAAGCTGCTAATCTGATAGGATTTTCAAGTGCCGGTACAGTAGTCGATTTATTCCCAAAGAAGAAGAAAAAATCATATAAAATAAATAAGAATAATAAAAAATGATATACTCTTATTTAATAGTTCTCGCCCTCCGGGGCGTTTTTCTTTACAACAAAAAAACAGGGATTGATCCTGTCTTCTAATATTGTTTTTTAACAAACTCCACTGCATCAGTAGAGCCTAATGTGCCATCTTTACTTACTTGTTGAAATTTTATATGGGTCTTATCAATTGGAGTGATATGAAATTCAGTGCCCTTCTTATCAATAAGTAGAATTTCTTTACTATCTTTATCATCTATATATTCTTGTGAACATTTAGCGATAGGATGCTCTCCATCTCTAATTTCCCAGTCATTTTCATCTTGTTTAATGATAGTGTAAGTTACATTCCAGTCCTTACTATACCAGTCCCTTGTAACCAATCCGAACTATCTTCTCTAGTTTGACAACCACTCAATACGATTAAACTAAAACCTAAGGCTAAAATTGTAAATAATATTTTTTTCATATTGTTCTCCAAGTATATTTTTAAAAAGAATATCAAAATGTAAATGATTATGCAAGGTATTTTAATCAAAACAATATTCTTTACAAAATAACGTGATGGTAATATAATAATTCTACGAGTAGTATTTTAATAGTGTTTCAGGAAGCACCTTTTGGCGAGGTTGTTTTTCTTGTTTAATATACTTTATTAAAACTGTTTAAAGAATTGACAAGTCTCAATGAGAGCGTTATAATATTTATATACTGCTGTGACGCCATTTCTTATCTAGAAGTGGCGTCCTCTTATTTTGGAACAAATAATTAGTAATATATTTTTTTTAATAGTATATTTGTATTAAAGAGGTCACAGTCTCTTGTTATTCATAGCTATAGAAGTCGTGCGCTGCGGCTTCTATTTTATTTACAAAACAATAAGATTATGGTATACTGACAGATGACTTTCTAGAGTTATCGCTCCTTATTTGGAGCGTTTTTCTTTACAACGAAAGCAGTAAATTGTATAATAATCTTACCTTTTACATTAAGGTTATAAATAACTCCTAAAGCATCGTTCTTGACTAAGTGACGATGTTTTTTAATTTCGTTTAAGCAATTGAATCTATAATAACAACACCAATGATAAATTTTTTCATAAATTTACTCTTTAGCGTCCCTCTCCTAGCTGGGGCGCTTTTTAATTCTAAGGTTTGCAAACGCATTCAAAAAATGATAGAATAAAATTGTGAAAATAATAACATTTACAGGAGGTGCCTGAGATGAAAGATGTTTACAAGAAAATTCTGGTTCCAGTTGATGATTCAAACCAAGCTATGAATGCGCTCCATGAAGCGATTGCAGTTGCAAAAAGGAATGAAGCTGAATTATTTATTCTGAATGTTAAAGATGAAACAAGGTTAAGAGGAACCTCAATTGCTTTAGCAATGAGCCTAGATGAGATTGAAGAAGAGTCAAAACAAATTATCAAAAACCTAACTAAAGATTTTCCTAAAGATGTCGCATTTCAAACGGTAACTTTTATAGGAAATCCAAAGAAAGATATTGTTAAATTTGCTGAAGATAATGCAATGGATTTAATTGTGATTGGGGCAAATAGTAAAAAATTAGTAGATCGTATTTTGATTGGTTCTACAACTTCTTATGTTGTTGAAAAATCACCATGCAATGTTATGGTTGTAAAATAATCTTCTATAATTATTGACAAAATCTAATCAGGGAGTTATAATAAGTTACCCTAAACAATCTTTGAGAATTTTTGCTGATAAAATGCTCAAGATAAAACTCCTGAGCGCCTAATTACCCTAGGCGCTTTTTTATGTTGACAACCTGAGAATAATATCGTACAATGTAATTGCTTACAAAACATTACAAATCTTCAAAAATTGTTTTGAAGATTTTGCTTGGGCGAGTTACGGTTGGCTCGTCCTGCCTGCCACAAGTCATTCTTCGGAGTGACTTTTTTATATCAAAAAGCACTAGCATTAAGCCAGTGCCAAAAAGTGATTAGAGCAAGGTATGAATAATATAGTATAAAACTAGATTAACTTGCAATAACTTTTATAATATTATCAATTTTATGAACAATTGTCAATGATATTATGTTATAATATAGGCGGGATGATTGTGGGATTTCATCCTATTTCTAGAGTTAAGCTGCTCTTCGGAGCGGCTTTTTAAAATATAAAAAGACCGCTAACCCAGCGCTAGCGGAATGTAAACGTATTCCAAGAAATGGATAAGCCAAATCTTTTACCTACGAAAGTAATAATATCAGAAAAATTAATCATAGTCAAGTTTTTTTGTATGCGTTTACTTATAATGTATTAAGTTCATACTATGCTATAATAATAGTGTCTCCGTTTAGTGTCTAGGCGGAGATTTGCTCGAATGGCGGAATTGGCAGACGCTGCGGACTTAAAATCCGTTGGTTATTAAACCGTGAGGGTTCAAGTCCCTCTTTGAGCATAATAAAAAAGCACTAAATAAGTGCTCAGTCATGGTTCTCAATTTTACGCACGGCGGTGCAATTTTTAACAGTGTATTTTAACAGAGTTTTGATATCAAATCAAGTGTATTCAGGTCACTTTATTTTTTTATAAATTGTTATTTGACAAGGATAAATGTGTTTAGGTGATTATATAAACAGTCACTTTTCAAACTGTCTATTCTATTATATATAACGAAATTTAAGGAAATCTAAATTGATAATTATTTAATGTTGATAAGCTGGTATTCTATTGATTTCTCAAATAAAGAAGAGACAAATTAAATATTATTTGTCTCTTCTTTATTATTTTTGACTTGAAAATTAATGCTTAATCATTTTATAATTTTGGTCAAAGTATTTTCCGTTACGAATATCATTTGTCATTTCTTTGTAAGGAGCTTGTGCGACGACTTCGTCATTATCTTTGCCTGCTTCAGCAGCATAAGTGATTTTTGCAAATTCTGGGACTAAATATTTAGGATAAGTTTCATATTTTTCGCGAGATTCATGCATTAAGTCAATAAAATCATTTTGGAAGCAGACAGTGATTTCTGGGTGTTCTTCTACCCATTTCGGGAAGAAAATCATACCATGTAATTTTCCTTCATTTGGAAGAAAATCTAAGGCAACATCAGTACCAGTAGGTTCTGTCCATGTAATTTTATAAATCCCTTCGGTTAACATCACTAATGAAACTTCTTGGTCTTTGACCCAGCGGCCAGCGACCATTCCGCCATGGATACGGTAATCAATGGTATGGTCGTTTTTGACGTAAAGTTCATATTCCCAACCATTATCATAGGTATAGATAAAGTGTGTTCCGACAAAATCTTCTAAGCTTTTAAATGTTTTCATTAAATTTCTTCTTTCTAAACATGTTTTATAAACATGTTTTAAATATATATTTATTATAAAATACGTTTTTTGTTTTGTCAAGATAAAAAAATACACTTTCTTAAAGTTGACAAATCTTATGAAAGTGATAAAATTAAGCATAGATGTAAGAAGAGTAGATTGTCTATGAAATTTGAGGGAATTGTGGTCACCGACTGAAAGCCACAATATGGAATTGCAATTGAAGTTCACCTTACTAAAGAAAGCTATTTTTAATCTATCATTTAGAGTGATAGTCTAAAAGGTAGGCTTTTGTGTGAATTAAATAATTAAATTAAGTGATAAAATAGGATGGTACCGCGGCTTTCGCTCCTTTGGAGATGAGAGTTGTGGTATTTTTTATTTTCTATTAAATCTGACTCAAATCTCTTTTTAATAACAAATATATATTTTTCATAAGTTGAAAGGATAAAAATGAACTTACAAGAAAAAATTGAAGACCTTCGCAAGCGGACTTTGTCTGACTTACTCTCTGTTGCTGATGAAAAAACACTGAATAATTTAAGAACTGTGATGCTTGGTAAAAAGGGTGAATTGACTGAAATTCTGAAAGGGATGAAAGACCTAACTAATGAAGAACGTCCAGTTATTGGCGCACTTGCCAATGCTTTTCGTGATGAGTTTGGGGCAAAATTTGAAGCTAAAAAAGTGGAAATTGAACAAGCAGTAATGAATGCCGCTTTAGAATCAGAAACTTTGGATGTGACTTTGCCAGGAAAAGCTCAGAAAAAAGGAAGTCGCCATATCTTAACTCAAACGCAAGAAGAAATTGAAGAAATTTTCCTTGGAATGGGTTATGAAATTGTTGATGGCTATGAAGTGGAAACGGACCATTATAATTTTGAGCGAATGAATCTTCCAAAAGATCATCCAGCTCGTGATATGCAAGATACCTTCTATATCACTAATGAAGTTTTACTTCGTACGCATACTTCACCTATGCAAGCTCGGACAATGGATGCTCATGATTTCTCTAAAGGTGGTTTACGCATGATTGCTCCTGGTCGTGTTTATCGTCGTGATACAGATGATGCCACTCACAGCCACCAATTTCATCAAATTGAAGGTTTGGTTGTAGATAAAAATATCACAATGGCGGACCTTAAAGGAACGCTTGACCTTGTCATGAAAAAAATGTTTGGTCAAGACCGTGAATTACGCTGGCGTCCAAGTTATTTCCCATTTACTGAACCTTCTGTTGAGGTTGATATTTCTTGTTTCAAATGTGGCGGAAAAGGCTGTAACGTCTGCAAACATACCGGCTGGATTGAAATTCTTGGTGCAGGTATGGTCCATCCCAATGTGCTTGAAATGTCTGGTTTAGATTCTTCAGTTTATTCTGGTTTTGCTTTCGGGCTTGGTCAAGAACGTATTGCGATGCTCCGTTATGGAATCAATGATATTCGTGGATTCTATCAAGGAGATGTACGATTCTTAGAGCAATTTGGAAAATAAAAAGGTCAAAAGACTGTGAATAGAAAGTGAAATAAAATGCAAGTATCATATAAATGGTTAAAAGAGTTGGTGCCTAATCTTAGAGCGACATCGGCTGAATTAGAACAAAAGATGTCAACGTCTGGGATTGAGGTTGAAGGCGTGACAAGTCCAATGGAAGGTTTGTCAAAACTTGTTGTGGGAGAAATTTTATCAAGTGAAGATATTCCTGACACACACTTACACATCACACAAGTGAATGTTGGAGCTGAAGAATCATTGCAAATTGTTTGTGGTGCGCCAAATGTTCGTGTGGGTATGAAAGTAATTGTAGCACTTGTGGGTGCTCGAATTGCTGATAATTATAAAATCAAAAAAGGTAAAATTCGAGGAGTTGAATCTCTCGGGATGCTCTGTGCGCTTGATGAAATTGGGATTGATGAAAAAATTAATCCAATGAAGCATGAGGATGGTATTTTTGAAATGCCAGCGGATGCTAAAGTTGGTGATAGTATTTTCTCTTATCTTGATATGGATGATGAAATCATTGAATTATCAATTACACCAAACCGTGCGGATGCTTTGTCAATGCATGGGGCAGCTTGGGAAGTTGGTGCTATTTATGGTTTACCAGTTCAATTAGAAAAGAAAGATTTAGTAGAAGCTTCTGAATCAGCAGCAAGTAAAATTGCAGTAAAAGTTGAAACAGATAAGGTTCCAACATATAAAATTCGTTTGATTGAAGGGGTTAAGATTGCTAAATCACCACAATGGTTGCAAAACCGTTTGATGAATGCTGGTGTGAAACCAATCAACAATGTAGTGGATGTGACGAATTATGTTTTGATGGCTTTTGGTCAACCTTTGCATAGTTTTGATTTTGCTAAATTTGGTTCTGATGAAATTTTGGTTCGTCAAGCTAAGGCTGGTGAAAAAATGACAACCTTAGACCATGTTGAACGTGAATTAGATGATTCTGATATTGTGGTTACCGCAAATGGACTTCCTGTAGCGCTTGGTGGTGTTATGGGTGGCGCTGATAGTGAAATTACTGACGAAACAACAAGTGTTGCCCTTGAAGCGGCTCTATTTGATGGGACTTCAATTCGTAAAACTTCTCAAAAATTTGCTTTGCGTTCGGAAGCATCAAGTCGTTTTGAAAAAGGAATTAATGAAGGAACGGTTCGTGAGGCACTTGATTTTGCAGCAGCAATGATAGTTGAATTGGCTGGCGGAAAAGTTCTTTCAGGCGTTGTTGAATCAAATGATTATCAACCTCTTTTGCCAAAAGTATCAATTACTTTGAGTCGCGTTAATAGTGCTTTGGGAACAGATTTATCTCTTGAGACTGTGGAGAAAATTTTTGTTCAACTTGGCTTTGGGGTTGAAGTTGACGGTGAAAAATTTACTTGTGAAATTCCATCACGTCGTTGGGATATTCATATTGAAGCTGATTTAGTTGAAGAAGTAGCTCGTATTTATGGCTATGATAATTTGCCAAGTACTTTGCCTTCCTCACAAAATGCTGGTGAGTTGACTCAAATGCAAAAATTCCGTCGTACAGTGCGAACAGGTCTTGAAAGTTCAGGGCTTAATGAAGTTATTGGTTATTCGCTTGTAACTCCAGAAAAAGCAACTGAATTTGTGGGTCAGCTTGAAACAACAACGCTTATGATGCCAATGACCGAAGATCGTCAAACACTTCGTGCAAACATGATTCCAGGACTTTTGGATATTGTAAATTACAATCAGAATCGTAAAAATGCTGATGTGGCAATTTATGAAATTGGCAATATTTTCTTACCAAATCCAGATGATATTCGTCCGATAGAAGTACCAAACCTTGCTTTTGCTATTTCTGGAAATGTTGTGGATAAATCATATAATGGGCAAGCTGTTCCTGTTGATTTCTACTATGCTAAGGGAATTGTGGAAAACCTTCTTGAAGCATACAAAGAAGTAGAATTTATTCCAAGCAATAATCAAGCAGCGATGCACCCAGGACGGACTGCTGTCATTAAAATTAATGGTCGTGTGGCTGGTTTTGTAGGACAAATTCATCCGGCGACAGCTAAAAAATACGACATTGCAGAAACTTATGTTGCTGGTCTTGATATGCAAGTGATGCTTGAAGAATTACCAGCTCAAACTATCTTTACTGACATTCCGAAAGTTCAAGCGGTTCACCGTGATATCGCACTTTTGATTGATGCTGAAGTGACACATGCACAAATTGTTTCTGTCATTAAATCAAGTCGTGTCAAAACACTTAGCCAAGTTGAGTTATTTGATATTTATCAAGGCAAAAACTTACCGGCTGGTAAGAAATCAATGGCTTACAGTCTCACTTTCCAACCTGTTGAAAATACAATGACAGATGATGAAATTACGGCTGCGGTCAATAAAATTACAAAAAATCTTGTGGAAAAATTGGATATAGAAATCCGTTAATTTGAAAAAGTACTGACAAAAAAACTGTCAGTAAAAATCTCTATTGGTATTTTACTGATAGAGATTTTTTTGTAAATAAATAATAAAGAAGTGAATGAAAATTTGCTTTCAGTAAATCAAGAAGCTTTTGTGGAAGTATCGTTTTGTATTTATTTTAAAATTATGTTAATCTTAGTAAAGATATTGCAATTAAAATCCTGAGGGGATATGTTAGAATAGACAAAGTATGAAGAATTTAATTCCTAAAAAAATAAAACAAGTTGGAATACTTGTGGGAGCTTTACTGATGATTTTGTCAGTACTACCATCTAATCTCTTAGGAGTAACAAAGGTAAATGCTGAGAGCTCTCAAACGGAAGTCAACCAAGAACTTACAAACTTCCAAACAGAACTCGATAGCAAATTAGCGCAGGCAAATAAGATTTATAGTCAAGCGCAAGAAGCTCAAGAAAAAGTTAAGCAGTCAAAGAGCAAAATCACAGAATATGAAAGCAAAATTGCTGAAACTGAAAATGATATTGTTCAACTCAAGGCTTCTGTCGCAAAACAAATGCGAGCAGTACAATCAAATGGTGGGGCTACGTTCTCATATATTGATGTCGTTGCGTCATCAAAAAATCTCTCAGAGATGATTACACGTTTGACCAATCTGAATGTAGTTTTGACAGCCGAGGCTGACCAAGCTAAATCTTTGATAGAAAAAGAAGCTTCACTTAAAACAATGAAAGTTAAATTGGAAGAAACGCAAGAATCTCTTGTGAAAAACCAAAATGACTATCAAGGACAAGTAGATAGCTTGCAAAGTAGTATTTCATCGCTTAAGGATAAAATTAGTTCTAATAAACAACTTTTGAGTGAAATGCAAGAAAAAGCAGCAGCAGAACAAAAAGCTCGCGATGAAGCATTGGCTAAATCGGTAGCTGAGGTTAAAGCTAAAGCGGAAACAGACAAAAATAAGAGCTCAAATCCTTCGCCACTGCCAGATCCACCAAAACCAACCCCTCCAACTACTCCTTCTGGTGGTCGTACTTTAAATGTAGAAGCAACGGCTTATGCTTTAAATGGGATTACAGCAACGGGAATTGATTTAAGTAAAAATCCAATTTGTATTGCGGTTGACCCAAGTGTTATTCCTTTGAATTCTCTTGTTGAAGTTCCAGGATATGGAATTGCAATTGCTGGTGATACTGGGGGAGCAATTATTGGGAATATCATTGATGTCCATTTTCCAACTAATGACCAAGCAATTGCTTGGGGACGGAAAAATATTCAAATCACTGTTTTGAGTTAATAAACTTTAAAAAATAATGAAAGGCTTACAGTTAAGCCTTTTTTTGGTATAATGAGAACATGATAAAAAATGGACGTATTGTCAAATCTTTGGCAGGCTTTTATGATGTAGAATCAGAAGGTGAAGTTTATCAGACGCGTGCGCGTGGTAATTTCAGAAAAAAAGGAATGAAACCTGTTGTGGGAGATTTTGTTGAATTTTCTACTGAGGAAAATTCAGAAGGTTATATTTTAAAAATTGGTGAGCGAAAAAATTCTTTAATTCGACCATCTATTGCTAATATTGATCAAGCTGTGATTATTATGTCAACAGTGAGCCCAAATTTTAGTTTGAATTTATTAGACCGCTTTTTGGTTTTTTTAGAGCATAAAAATATTCACCCGATGATTTACATTTCTAAGTTGGATTTACTGACAGAGATGCAGGAAGGCTCAGATAAGAATAAAAAAACTTTTAATCAGCTGACAGATTATGAACAGATAAAAAGTGATTATGAACAAATTGGTTATGATGTTTTTTTTGATGCTGAGCATTTGGTCAGTAATTTAGCGGGAAAAGTAACTGTCTTTATGGGTCAAACTGGCGCTGGTAAGACTACTTTGCTAAATAAAATTGCACCAGAAATGCAACTGGCAACGGGAGAAACTTCAGAAAAACTGGGGCGTGGGCGTCATACGACACGTCATGTTGAATTTTTTGAATTGGCTGGTGGCTTAATTGCTGACACACCGGGATTTTCTAGTCTAGACTATGAAGTGACAAATCAGCCGGATTTGAATGCTGCTTTTCCTGAAATTTTAAGAATCAGTCATGATTGCAAGTTTCGCGAATGTACACATACGCATGAACCCAGCTGTGCAGTTAAGCTGGCACTAGAAAATCATGAAATTTTAGAGAGCCGCTATGATAATTATTTACAGATTTTAGATGAAATTAATCACACGAGGGAAACTTATGAGAAAAAACGAAAAAAACAGGGCTAAAGATAATATTTGGTTGAAACAAGCTGGTTTTTTTGCCCTTGTTTTAGCATGGATTTTAGCGATTTATTTTAAAAATGATTTGTCAAAAACAATGATGATTATTGTATTTATCCTCTTGGTTATTGCAACTTTCTTTGTTATTTTTTGGTTAAACCGTGTCTTTTTTGGATTAACTAATCAGCCCAAAGAGGATAAAAAAGATTTAGAGAGTTCACAGGACAAAGAAAAATGAAAAAACGATTGAAAACAGAAGCCTTTTTAGCGGTTATTTTTGCGCTTATTTGCCAAATTTTAGAAATGTTTGTCTTCAAAAGTGGAAGTCTGGCCTTTGTGATGAATCTCTTGACCGTCATTGCTTTAGGCTTAGCAATTATGCTTGGAGTTCGTGCGGCAACCGTTGTAGAGCACAAACGTGAGGGTGAATCTTGGAAAACAATTATTAAAGAAGAACTTCATGATGATTCATCAGAAAATAGTGGTGAATAAGTGTTTTTAGTTTCAAAAGATAAATTACTAATTCAAGTTATTTAGAGAGAGGATAGAAATGAAAAATAAAATTGCTCCATCAATTTTGTCAGCAGACTTTGGAAATTTTGCAAGAGATGTGAAACGTTTAGAATCTGCTGGAGCTGACCTTGTACATATTGACGTAATGGACGGACATTTTGTGGATAATTTAACCTTTGGAGCTGGCGTTGTTTCGGCACTTCGCGCACAAACTCATTTATTTTTCGATGTTCACATGATGGTTGAAAATCCTGAAAAATATGTGGAGGATTTTGCAAAGGCAGGAGCTGATAGCATGAGTATTCATGTTGAAGCAACTCATCATATTCACGGAGCACTTCAAAAAATTAAGAATGCCGGCATGAAAGCTTCGGTAGTTATTAATCCTGGAACTCCTGTAGAGGCGATTAAAACTGTTTTACCACTTGTGGATATGGTCTTAGTAATGACAGTCAATCCTGGTTTTGGAGGTCAAAAATTTATTCCTGAAATGATGGATAAAGTTCGTGAACTCGCTCAAATTCGAGCTGATAAAAAGCTTGATTTTGAAATCGAAGTTGATGGTGGAATTGATGACCAAACAATTAAAGTTGCTAAAGCTGCCGGAGCTAATGTTTTTGTTGCAGGGTCATTTATTTTTAATGGTGAAGTTGAAGTAAATATTAGTAAATTAAAAGAAGAACTAATGGAAAAACTATGATTATTTGGTTAAATGGTGCATATGGTTCGGGAAAGACAACTATTGCTGAACTCTTGCATGAACGTATTTTTCCCTCGTGGATTTATGATCCAGAGGAAATCGGAGATTTTTTTAGAAAAAATTTGCCAAAAGAAATTCAAAAAGATGATTTCCAAAAATATCAAGAATGGCGGACTTGGAATGTTCAGATTCTTGAAAAGTTAAATAGAGAATATTCAGGAACCATTATTGTACCAATGACCCTACATATGAAGTTTTGTTTTGAGGAGATTTTTAAATCACTAGAAGTGCGAAATATCGAAGTTCATCGGTTTTTACTTGAAGTTTCTAAAGAGGAACTAATAAGGCGTCTTAATTTAAGAAATGATGCTTTAAAAAAATGGGGCTTATGTCATTTAGAAGAAGAACTGACATTTTTTGATACACTACCAGATAGTGAAAAAATTAATAATCAACAAAATCTAGAACTTGTAGTTAAAGAAATTTTAGAAAAAGTAGGAAAATAAAAAATCAAGATGGAAGTCATAATTATTATATTACTTATACTTTTGATTTTACTGTCCCTTGCCAATTTTTTCAAAAAAACTGACAAAGGAAATACGAGTCATCAGTTAAATTATCTTAATCAAAATTTATCGGAAATGCGCTCAGATATTAACCAGCAACTTGCGCAAAATAGACAGGAACTTTCTAGTAGTTTACGTTCGGTCAATAATGATTTCTCGGCACTGACAGAAAATATCAATAGTAAGTTTGATTGGCAGTTTAAAGATTTACAAAACTCAAATGAGCAAAAATTAGAAAAAATTTCTGTAAGTTTGGTAGAATCTACTGATAGAACGGTTAGTAAACTGTCAGAACTGACAGAGTCAATTACCGCCAAATTTGACCATAAATTTAAAGAATTACAAGATTCAAATGATAAAAGATTGAGTCAGATTCAAGAAACGGTCGATGAAAAATTGCAAGAAACATTAAATCGCAGAATTTCGCAATCCTTTGAACAGGTAACTTTACATTTGAAAAATGTGGAAGAGGGCTTGGGCGAAATGAGAAATCTTGCCAGCGATGTGGACAGCCTACAAAAGGTAATGACCGGTGTTAAAACACGTGGGATTGTTGGTGAAATTCAGTTAGGCCGAATTTTAGAGCAAATGTTTACAAGTAGTCAATACCGTGAACAAGTCAATATCCAAGGGGGCAATGCAGTTGATTATGCTTTGATTTTACCTGGAAAATCTGATGATTCAGAGCTTTTATTACCAATTGACTCAAAATTCCCGATGGAAGATTATCAACGATTACAAATGGCTTTGGAATCCAATGACATTCTGGAAATTGATAAGACAAGAAAAGCATTATTTAATGCCATCAAAGCTCAAGCTAAATCAATTAGCGAAAAATATATTGTTCCGCCAAAAACAACAGATTTTGCCATTATGTTTTTACCAACTGAAGGTCTGTTTATGGAAGTGGTCAATAATCCTGAACTTTACGAGCAAATCAGCCGTGACTATAAGATCAATGTTACAGGGCCAACAACGATGACCGCCGTCTTAAATAGTTTGCAAATGGGCTTTAAAACTTTGCAAATCGAACAAAAATCAGCTGAAGTTTATGAAATGCTAGGAGCTGTTAAAACAGAGTTTGATAAATTTGAGGATTCATTGAAAAAAGTTCAACAAAAAATTCAGCAATCAGAAAAAGAAATTAATAATCTGATTACGACAAGAACAAATGTCATGAAAAAAGCGCTGACGAACATTGACCGGATAGATGATAGTGAAAGCAGCAAACTTTTGGATTTAAATTGACAAAGTAGTAAATATTTTATATCGCTTGGCTAGGTCACCTAAAGAGTCGGGCTTACATTTCAAAGGAGAAAACATGGTGCTCATTAAAAACTTAGAAATTGGCGAATTTTTTGAAGGGTTTTATCTGATTAAATCAGTTGAATTACGTCAAACTCGTGCAGGAAAAGACTTTTTAGCTTTAAGTTTTCAAGACCGAACAGGAACAATCAACGGAAATATTTGGGATGCCAATCCTAAGGCGGTTGAACAATTTAGAGCTGGACGTGTCGTACATATGAAGGCTCTCAAAGAACTTTATAATGGAATGCCTCAAGTCAATAAAATACAATTACGTTTGGCGACAGATAGTGAACCCAATCAACCTCATGATTACCGAGAAAGTTCACCTGTTCAAGAAAAAGATCTACGTGAATATGTTCAATCAATCGTCTTTCGTATTGAAAATGCGACTTTAAATCGAATTGTACGGACGATTTTGAAAAAATTTGATAAAGAATTTTATGAATTTCCTGCTGCAAAAACTAATCACCATGCTTTTGAAGGAGGTCTTGCTTTCCATACAACCACCATGCTTCAATTAGCAGAAAAAGTTTGCGAAGTTTATCCACAACTCAACGAAAATTTGATGTTTGCCGGTGTCTTACTGCATGATATGGCAAAATGTTTAGAGTTTACAGGTGCGGAAAATACTTCTTATACTTTGCGCGGAAATTTACTTGGGCACATTGTTTTGATTGATGAAGAAGTGAGTAAAGCCGCCATTGAACTTGGCTTTGATGATGACAATGAAGATTTATTAATGCTTCGTCATTGTTTGTTGAGTCATCATGGTGAGTTGGAATATGGTAGCCCTGTTCGTCCGCAAATTATGGAAGCAGAAATGATTCATCAAATTGATGTTATGGATGCCAATATGATGATGATGACTACGGCGACTCAAACGCTTGACCCAGGTCAATTTAGTCAACGCGTTTGGGCTTTATCTAATCGTAATTTTTATAAACCAAGAAAAGATTAAACCGTGGCGCATGGTTCAAGTGAATAAAAAAGCTGTTTTGCACCTAAATTTGAGCAATTTGGTGTGGAACAGCTTCGCACTTCATGCTAGGCTCTCCACTCTTGCAGTCGAGTGGATTGTTAAAAGGGGAGCCCAAGGGGCTCCTCTTTTGTCTATTTACACAGTCATTTGAGTCATAATTTAATTTTTGATTTTTTGTGGAAAGTACTTGTCAACATTCTGAACTGTGGCGTACGTTTTTTTACTGACAGAAATTTTTGTCAGTAAAAATGGTAAAATAGAGGAAGTTAAAAAATATAAGGAGTTTTTTATGAATTACACTTTGAAAAATGACCACTTAAATGTTGTTGTGGATACTTTTGGAGCAGAAATGCATTCTATTCAACATGATGATATTGAATATTTGTGGCAAGCAGATGCAAAATTTTGGGGCCGTCATGCTCCAGTTCTCTTTCCAATCGTAGGGAAATTGAAAAATGGGGAATATCGCTATAATGACAAAACTTATAAAATGGGCGGACACGGTTTTGCACGTGATAATGACTTTGAATTAATTAAGAAATCAGCTGATGAACTTGTTTTTGAACTTCGTGACAATGAAGATAGCTTAAATCATTATCCCTTTCATTTTGTTTTCCGTGTTTCTTATAAACTAGTAGACAATAAAATTAGAGTTCGTTATGAAGTGAAAAATGAAGATGAAAAATTCATGTCTTTTGGCGTTGGGGCTCACCCAGCTTTCAATGTTCCTTTAAAAAATGGAACTTTTGAAGATTACCAATTAACAATTTCACCAGATGAAAAGCGGACATTTATTCCACTTGATCCACCGTCAGGAACTTTGAAACTAGATGAAAGAGTTGAAAGTCAAGTCAGTCAACTTCCGTTAACAAGAGCACTTTTTGATAAAGATGCTTTAGTTTATACCTCATCAAAGGAGATGAAAGTTTCATTGACCAATAAATTAGATGACCACGGAGTCAGCCTAACATGGAAAAATATGCCTTATTTTGGTTTATGGTCACCTTATCCAAATGAAGCACCCTTTGTTTGTATCGAACCTTGGTGTGGAATTGCAGATGATGAAAATACTGATGGAGATATTACCAACAAGTTTGGAATCAATCAATTGGCACCAGAAGGAAAATTTTCTTGTGAATATACCATTGAAATTAAATAATCAAAAAAGACTCTCGTATTTTTACGGGAGTTTTTGCATAAAAAAATGCTAGAATTAATTGAGATAGGCTGTCAGTAAACTTAGGAGTTACAAAATTACTGACAGAATAAAAAACGACTGACAGAAAGTAAAATAATGACCACAATTCTTCTCAACGCCTTGAGTATCATGCTTGTTTTATTTTTAGCTCTCCTACTAAAGAAAATTAGAATTCTTCATCAAAAAGACGGAGCATTAACTTCAAAAATGGTTGTTTATCTGACCTTGCCAGCAACAATTTTAATTGGAGTCAATCATACAAAACTCTCTAATATTTTTTTTATCTTGATGTTTATGGGACTTTTTTCCAATCTTCTTTTAGTTTTTCTAGGAAAATTTATTGGGCGAAAAGCTACTGTTGAAGAACGTGGACTTTTTATGTTTGATTTGTCAGGTTATAATATCGGAAATTTTTCAATTCCTTTTGTTTCTAGTTTTTTTCCAGCGGCAATTCCATTTCTTGCCATGTTTGACATGGGAAACTCATTAATGGTGACAGGGACTACTCAAGCAATTGTTGAACTTTCAAGTGACAGAAAAAAACACGGCTTTATCTTACAAGAAATATTTGGCGTCTTATTTCGTAATCCACCCTTTGTTGTTTATATTTTTATGTTTATTTTAGCAATTTTCGGCCTATCTTTTCCGGATGAATGGCTAATTCCAATTCGCCCTTTAGCAAATGCTAATACCCTTTTATCTATCTTTACGATTGGGCTTTTTATGGAATTTCGTCTGCCAAAGGGAAAATTAAAACTTGTCTTAAAAATATTGACTTGGCGCTATTTACTAGCTTTTATTTTAGCTAGTTTGGTTTATTTTTTCCTTCCATTTCCAGCCATAATAAAAGAAATTCTTTTATTAATCTTCTTTTGCCCAATGTCCTTTTTACATATGATTCAGGCTATAGAACTTGGAAATGATAAGGCCTTAGCTGGATTGACAATAAGTTTATCCATGTTTATTTCTTTAATTTTAATGAGTATCATTGTAATAATTTTGTGAGGTGAAAAATGAAAAATCAAATAGAAAAATTATTAGAGAATTTTGTACCAGAAGGCCAGCAAGAAAAAACAGATTTTAAAGTTTTTCAAGATTTTGCAGCTGATGAAAAAAATTTGAATCGGTCTTCTATTGCACATTTTACAGCAAGTGCATTTGTTTTGAATGAAAGTCATGATAAAATTTTAGGAATTTATCATAAGATTTATCAAAGTTGGGGTTGGGTAGGCGGCCATGCTGATGGCAATGCTGACTTATTAGCTGTAGCGGTAAAAGAAGTTCAAGAAGAAACGGGACTGCGATCTTTCAAAAAACTTTCAGAAAAGCCAATTTCAATTGAAGCCTTACCTGTTTTTGGACATCATCACAGAAAATATGGTTATGTCAGTGCTCATATTCATCTTAATGTTACTTTTTTATTTGAAGCAAAGGAAAGTGATTCACTTCAAAAGAATACAGCTGAAACAGAGGGATTAGCCTGGATTCCCCTAGAAAAATTTTCCGAAAAATCCTCAGAAAAAGAAATGAGAGTAATCTATGATAAAATCATTGCTCGAATTATAAATAAATAAAAAAATACAAAATGAGACTTGCCATAGGCAAGTTTTATTATAAGATTAAAAATTTTAAATTAGACCATCACAGAATTAAAATGCGAGACTATTGCAAAAAAATCACGAAGGGCTATAATTGAGTCTAATTCTATTTGAAAGTTGAGTGATTTATGCCGGTAAAAGTGATTGAAGGTCTGCCCGCAATTGATGATTTGCGAGCGGATAATATTTTTGTTATGAATGATGAACGAGCGAAGAATCAAAATATTCGCCCTTTAAATTTGCTGGTGGTCAATCTCATGCCGCGTAAATTAATAACTGAAAGACAAATTCTACGATTACTATCGAACACTCCATTACAAATTAATGTTGACTTTTTATATATGACTTCTCATGATTTTAAAAATACGAAACAAGGGCATTTAGATTCCTTCTATAAATCTTTTTCTGAGATTAAGAGTCAATATTACGACGGATTAATTGTCACAGGAGCTCCGGTTGAGCAGTTAAACTTTGAAGAAGTGGACTATTGGAGTGAGCTTTTGAAAATTATTGACTGGTCTAAAAGCCATGTCTATTCAAGTCTGCATATTTGTTGGGGGGCACAAGCGGCACTTTATGCTCGCTATGGTGTAACTAAAGAAAATCTTCCGCAAAAATTGTGTGGTATTTACAAAAGCTCAGTAGAGCAACCTAAAAATCCATTATTTAGAGGATTTGATGATTTTTTTAATTATCCACAATCGCGATATACCCAATCAAATCCATCAGAAATAAAAAAAGTACCTGATTTGGAAGTCTTGTCAAGCTCTAAAGAAACCGGATTTTCAATTTTAGCGAAGAAAAATTTGCGTGAAATTTACCTTTTTGGCCATTTAGAATATGACCGTGAAACTTTAGCTTGGGAATATGAGAGAGATAAAGAAGAAGGACTGAAACCCAATCTTCCCCAAAATTATTTTCCAGAAAATGATGATAAAAATAAGCCCAAAAGTACTTGGGCTTCAGCAGCTTCCCTCTTTTTTTCAAATTGGTTGAATTATGCGGTTTATCAAGGAACGCCTTATCTAGGAGAGCGTCTGAGTCAACATTTGAATGAAGAAAATTATGATTTTAATCAAAAAGAGCAAAAGTAAAAAATAATGAGTTAAAAAACGAGGAAACTTATGGATAAAAGATTAGATACTTTATTGGCGCAAGTCGGAATTCATCAAGATGAGGCAACGGGAGCTTTAGTCAGTCCTTTGCATTTTTCAACGACCTATCAACATCCAGAATTTGGCCAATCGACTGGCTTTGATTACACCAGAACCAAAAATCCAACAAGAGCAACCTTGGAAGAAGCCCTTGCTTCAATTGAATCAGGACAATTTGCTCTAGCAACTTCGTCAGGAATGGCTGCAATTGTCTTGGCCTTTTCAGTTTTTCCAATCGGTTCAAAAATTGTTGCCAGTCGAGATTTGTATGGAGGTTCATTTCGCTGGTTTGATGAACAAGAAAAAGAGGGGCGATTTTACTTTTCCTATGCTAAAAGCGAAAAAGAAATGCTTGAGCTAATAGATGAAAATACTGATATTGTTTATATTGAAACACCGACAAATCCAATGATGGTTAAATATAATATTGAAAAAATCGCCAATAAAGCACAGGCATTTCATGCAAAAGTGATTGTTGACAATACTTTTTTTACCCCAATTTATCAAAAACCATTAGAATTGGGTGCGGATTTAGTGATTCATTCGGCAACAAAATATTTATCAGGACATAATGACGTCTTGGCTGGAGCGGTCATTGTTTATGATGAAGAACTTTATGAAAGATTATTATATCAGCTCAATACTACTGGAGCAGTTCTTTCTCCGTTTGACAGTTATCTTGTCATGCGAGGCCTGAAAACTTTAAGCCTCAGAATGGAGAGGGCAACTAAAAATGCCCAAAAAATTGTGACTTTCCTAAAAAAACTTCCATCAGTAAAAGAAGTACTTTACCCAGGATTAGGTGGCATGATTTCTCTAAAAGTTACTGACAAAAACAAAATTCCTGATATTTTAAATCACTTGAGCGTTTTTACCTTTGCTGAAAGCTTAGGAGGTGTTGAATCTTTAATCACTTATCCAACAGCGCAAACTCACCATGATATTCCACATGAGATTAGAGAAAGTTATGGTTTAACAGATGATTTGCTTCGTCTTTCAATCGGGATAGAAGATGTTCGCGATTTAATAGAAGATCTCAAAGAAGCTTTAGAAAATTAAAAAATTACTGATGAACAAGCTAGCATATCTGTAAGTGCTATCTACATGCTACGCACTACGCTGTCCATTCCAACTAAGTGCTAAAGCACTTGTCGACAGGGCGAAGCGCCAACGGCTATCCTATGATGAAACGATTAGAATATCCATAAGTGCTAAAATATGTTCTGTCAGTAAATTTTTTACTGATGGAACTACTAGCAGATCTGTAAACTGCTAAAGCAGTGACAGCTATCCTATGACAAAAAGAAAAAAGAGAGTATAAAAATGACAAAATATGATTTTACAACCATTCCAAATCGACTTGACCACAATTCTGTAAAATGGCAAGAAATAAAAGAGAATCCTCATAAACTTCCATTGTGGGTGGCTGATATGGATTTTCTTGCCTTACCAGAAATAAAACAAAGTATCCATGATTACGCAGACTATGGAGTTTATGGATATGCCTATGTTGAAGAAGATTTAATTAAAAGCATTCAAAATTGGGAAAAAAATCAACATCAGTATGACTTTTCTAAAGAAGCTTTAATTTTGGTTGAAGGAGTTGTTCCAGGAATTGGTCTGGCCATTCAAGCATTAACCAAAGAAAATGATGCTGTTTTAATAAACACACCTGTTTATCCCCCGTTTGCCAGAACAGTTAAGCTAAATAATCGAAAGCTAATTGAAAATAAACTGATTGAAAAAAACGGGGAATTTTTAATTGATTTTGAAGTTTTTGAAAAAGAAATTGTTGAAAATTCCGTGAAATTATATATTCTTTGTAACCCCCACAATCCTGGTGGGCGCGTGTGGATGAAAGAAGAACTGATAAAACTTGGCCAAATTTGTAAAAAGCATAATGTGATTGTCGTTTCTGATGAAATTCATCAAGATTTAACATTGTTTGGTCATCAGCACCAGACCTTTAACACTCTTTCAGAAGACTTCAAAGATTTTTCAGTTGTTTTATCTTCAGCCACTAAAAGTTTTAACATTGCTGGCGTGAAATGCGCTTATGCAATTATCGAAAACCAAGATTTACGTGAAAAATACTTGCAAAGAAGACTAGCAAATAATCAACAAGAAATTAGCACTTTAGGAATGCTAGCCACCAAAGTTGCTTATGAAAATGGAAGTGAATGGTTAAATGAACTCAAAAATGTGCTTGAAAAAAATATCACTTATATTGAGTCAGAACTTCATCAAAAAACAAAAATCAAAGTAATGAAACCTCAAGGAACCTATTTAATTTGGCTTGATTTTTCTGAATATCAATTAGAAGATAAGGGATTGGATGAAAAATTAGCAGAAGAGGCAGGTGTGATTTTAAATAAAGGAATAAGTTTTGGAAAAGCCGGGCAAGCGCATGCCAGATTAAATGCTGCTGCACCATTCTCATTGATTGAAGAAGCAAGCAAACGACTCGTAGAAACATTCAAAATTTAAGGTTTTTAGTCGAAAATGTGTTTTTAAGAATGAAAAATATGTTAAAATCAACTTATGAATGATATTTTACAACTCACAATTGTTTTAATTGCCTCTTTAATTGCTACTCTTGTTTCAAGACGCCTTAAAATTCCAGCTGTCGTTGGACAAATGCTTGTTGGGATTTTGATTGCTCCATCAGTTTTAGGCTTGGTTCATAGCGGTCATGTTCTAGAAGTGATGTCTGAGATTGGAGTTATCTTACTCATGTTCTTAGCAGGAATTGAGAGTGATTTAACTGTTCTAAAGAAAAATTTTAAAGCATCAATGCTCGTTGCAGTTGGTGGTGTGATTGTACCATTAATTGCCTTTGGACTTGTTGCTTTTGGCTTTGGTTACGGAATATCGACTAGTTTCTTTTATGGAATTGTTTTTGCTGCGACCTCAGTGTCGATTACGGTTGAAGTCTTGCAAGAATATGGTAAGCTCAGTACACGTGCAGGTTCGATTATTCTAGGAGCAGCAGTTGTTGATGATATTTTAGCTGTATTGATTTTATCAATTTTTACTAGTTTTAAAAATGGTGGTTCTGGTTCTCATCTTTTCTTCCAATTTTTGCTTGAACTTCTCTTTTTTGCCTTTTTATTTCTTGTGCATAAGCTTATTCCAAGATTTTGGAAATTCGTCCAAAAACTACCCATTGCCAACAAAAATACGATTGTTGCCTTGATTATTTGTTTGGGATTAAGTCTACTTGCTGATAGCGTAGGAATGTCAGCGGTAATAGGTAGTTTCTTTGCAGGACTTGCTATTTCACAAACAGAAGTAAGTCATAAGATTGAAGAATATACTTCAGCAATCGGTTATGTTATTTTTATCCCAGTATTCTTTGTACTTATCGCCATATCTGTTCAATTCGATAGTTTAATTCATCATCCTTGGATAATTTTACTCTTTACCCTTTTAGCAATTTTGACGAAATTTATCCCCGCCTATTTTGTTGGAAAAACAAGTAAATTAAGCACTGGTGAGAGTATGTTGATTGGAACAGGAATGATTTCACGAGGGGAAATGGCCCTGATTGTGGCTCAAATTGGTCTGACGAGTGCCATTATCACAGATGAAGTTTATTCGGAGCTGGTTATCGTGATTATTTTAGCAACTATATTAGCACCATTTTTAATTAAAATGGTCTTGAAAAAATATGATAATTAAGAAAAAATAAAGAATAAAAGACGAAAAATTTAAATTTTTTTAAATTTCATCTTATTCCTCCCAAAAAGACCAAAAAAGTGGTAAAATAGAAAAAATGCTTTTAGAGAATAGCGAGCTTGCTAGGCTCTAAAAAATTTTGCCTAAAATTAGCAAAATTGCCTTTTAAAGGCAGTTTACAAATCTGAACTTTGCTTAGCAAAGGGATCTAGCGAAAGGAAAATCAAAATGTCAAAATTTCAAGTCGTAGAACATCCATTGATTCAACACAAACTCTCAATCTTGCGTCGTAAAGAGGCATCGACAAAAGAATTCCGTGAACTTGTTGATGAAATTGGAATGCTTATGGCCTACGAAGTATCAAGAGATTTACCCCTTGAAGATGTCGAAATCGAAACACCCGTTCAAAAAACGACGGTTAAACAAATCGCAGGTAAAAAATTAGCGATTGTACCAATCTTACGTGCTGGTATTGGGATGGTAGACGGAATTTTGAAATTGATTCCAGCTGCTCGTGTAGGGCATATCGGAATGTATCGTGACGAAGAAACACTTAAACCAGTTGAATATTTAGTGAAACTTCCAGCAGATATTGCTGACCGTCAAATTTTCCTTGTTGACCCAATGCTTGCGACTGGTGGTTCAGCAATTTTAGCAGTTGATTCTCTTAAAAAACGAAATGCTAAGGCAGAAAATATTAAATTTGTTTGTCTTGTTGCTGCACCAGAAGGAGTGAAAGCTCTCCAAGAAGCACATCCAGATATTGAAATTTATACTGCAGCTTTGGATGAAAAACTTAATGAACATGGTTATATTGTCCCAGGTCTTGGTGATGCTGGAGACCGTTTGTTCGGTACTAAATAATAAATTTATCCCTATTTCAAATAGGGATTTTTTTTATTTTATAAAAAAAGTAATTTTTTGAATCAAAATAGTTTACAAGTGTAAATTTATTTGGTAAGATTACATATGTAAACAATAAAAACAAAAAAGGAAGTAATTATTATGTCATTCATTAAATCATTAGAAAACCGTCGCACAATCTACGCTCTTGGAAGAAACGTTCAAGATGAAGAAAAAGTGATTGAAACAATTAAAGAAGCTGTACGTTTTTCACCAACAGCTTTCAATTCACAAACTGGACGTCTTTTGATTCTCACAGGTGATGCGCAAGATAAACTTTGGGATGAAATTGTTGCCCCAGAACTTAAAGCAGCTATGGAAGCACAAGGTGTTCCTGAATCAGCTTGGGATAACACACGTGCAAAACTTGATGGATTTAAAGCTGCTTTTGGTACAATTCTTTTCTTTGAAGACCAAGCAGTTGTAAAAAATCTTCAAGAACAATTTGCTCTTTATGCAGATAACTTCCCAGTTTGGTCAGAACAAGGTTCAGGAATTATTTCTGTAAATGTATGGACTGCTCTTGCTGAACTTGGTTTAGGCGCTAACTTGCAACACTACAATCCATTGATTGACGAAGCCGTTGCTAAAGAATGGAATCTTCCAGAAAGCTGGAAACTTCGTGGACAACTTGTATTTGGTTCAATCGAAGCACCTGCTGGCGAAAAAACTTTCATGGATGATGCAGACCGTTTCATCGTTGCCAAATAATCAATTATTTTTAATGACCGTCAGTAAAATTTACTGACGGTTTTTTATTTTGTAAAGTTGAACTCTTAAAAGCTGCATGCTATAATTGTCCAAAAGGAAGTGAAAATGAAAAGGATAAAAATGAGGCGATTTTTACAAGATAAAAAATATCCAGCCCTTGATTTTTTGAAGTATGTTGGACCAGGATTGATTGTTGCAGTGGGATTTATAGATCCAGGAAATTGGGCTGCCAATCTTGCTGCGGGTTCTCAATTTGGTTATAAATTACTTTGGGTAATTACACTATCAACAATTATGTTGGCTTTTCTCCAGCATAATGTGGCCCACTTAGGGATTGTCACAGGAAAGTGTTTGTCAGAAAATGCGACCCAATACCTTAGACCCTGGCTCAGTAGAATAGTTTTGGGAACGGGAGTTTTAGCTTCTATTTCGACAGCAGTTGCTGAAATTTTGGGTGGAGCCATAGCTTTACAAATGCTCTTTAAATTACCAATTGTGGTAGGAGCAATTTTAACAGCTGGTTTGGTTATCTGGTTTTTGTTTAGTAATTCATATCCTAAAATTGAAAAAGTTATTATTGGTTTTGTAAGTTTGATTGGGATTGCACTTTTACTAGAAATTTTTATTATTCCACATATTAATTGGGGACAAGCAGCAAAAGGAATGGTTATTCCTTTTGTTGATGCAAAATCAATGCCAATCATCATGTCAGCCCTAGGGGCCGTTGTCATGCCACATAATCTATTTTTACACTCGGAAGTTATTCAAAGTCGTCAGTGGAATTTAAAAGATGAAGCGGTGATGGAAAGACAATTGCGTTTTGAGTTCTTTGATACAATTTTTTCAATGTTTCTAGGCTGGGTGATTAATTCTGCAATTATTATTATTGCTGCGGCTTTATTTTTCCCTCGAATTGTAACAGAAATTAATCAAGCACAAGAAATGCTCGTTCCTCTCCTTGGTCCAGTGGCTGCAATTATTTTTGCGATTGCTTTTCTTTTTGCAGGAGTAGCCTCATCGGTAACAGCAGGAATGGCAGGTGGGTCAATTTTTGCAGGAATCTTTGCAGAACCTTATGATGCACAAGACCCACATAGTAAATTAGGTGTTTTGATCACAATAATTGGAGCAACGATTGCCATTTGCGCTTTAAGTTTTGTGACTTCGCCCTTTAATATTTTAATTTATTCACAGGTTTTCTTAAGTATCCAATTACCAATTACTATCTTTTTGCAAATTTATTTGACAAGTTCTAAAAGAGTAATGGGCAAATATAAAAATGTTTGGTTTACAAAGTGGCTCTTATTAGCAACAGGAGTTTTTGTAACTTTACTCAATATCGTATTAATCGTCGAAACTTTTAAATAATTCCGAAAAATTTGGTATAATAGTATTGTAAGAAGATTAAAAAATAAGGAGAAATTGATGCAAGCAAAATTAGTTAATAAAGTAGTTATCAAACGTAATGGACATGTCGTTGACTGGGATAGCTTCCGCATTCAAACGGCAGTATTCAAAGCTGCAATCAATGGTAAATACAAAGATAAACCGCTCCACGCCAATATGATTGCTAATAATGTAACAAAAGTCGTTGAAAAAGTAATTGCTGAGCTCTCTTTTGAAAAAATTGAGATTGAAACGATTCAAAACCAAGTGATAAAACAACTCAATGATTTTGATAAAGATGTGGCACGCGATTTTCTTGCTTACAAAACAAAGCAAAATATTGAGCAAAGACATTAATATAAAAAGAACTCATTGAGTTCTTTTTTACTCGTCAGTAAAAATTACTGACAGAACTTTTAATTTTGGGCTGTCAGTAATTTTATTTAGTATAATTTCCTTCTTGACAAATTTTAGGTCAAGCTTTACAATATAAGAAGAGACATGTTTTTAGTGAAAATTTCTAAGAAATCAGGCGGTTGATGCGAGCCTGAAAATGGCAGCTAAAAATACCACTCATTACTTACATACTTTTTGTAAGTTAAATTCTTTTTTGGACAACAGAAAAGCGTCTCTGACACGTTACGTCAAAGAAGAGAAATTTACTGACAGCAATTTTATAGCTAAAAATTGAGCACTTTTGTAAGCAATAATTGCTAGAAAGAGCTTAACGAATTTTGTCAGTAAATAGAACAAAGGTGGTAACACGCAGATCGCGTCCTTTATAGGATAAGATTTGCGTTTTTTTATTTCCATAAATTATTGACAAGACTTTTAACAAGTAATTCATTGCTCCCAAGCAATCGGATTTTTCTGTCAGTAATTTCCAACTAAAAAAAGATTAAAGAAAGGCACATAAAATGATTAAAATAACATTTCCAGACGGTAACGTAAAAGAATTTGAGGCGGGCGTAACAACATTTGAAATCGCTAAATCAATCTCACCCAGTCTTGCCAAAAAAACACTTGCAGGTAAGGTCAACGGAAAATTAATTGATGCCACTCGAGCAATCAATGAAGATAGCAACTTTGAAATTGTAACACCAGACCATGAAGATGCACTTGGAATTTTACGACATTCAGCTGCTCACCTTTTTGCTCAAGCAGCAAAACGCCATTTCCCTGATATTCACTTGGGTGTTGGACCAGCTATTCAAGATGGTTTCTATTACGATACAGATAACGAATCCGGTCAAATTTCAAATGATGATTTGGCAACAATCGAAGCTGAAATGAAGAAAATTGTTAAAGAAAACTTCAAATCAGAACGTAAAGAAGTAAGCAAAGAAGAAGCAAAAGAAATTTTTGCAAATGATCCATACAAACTCGAACTCATTGAAGAACACAATGAGGACGAAGGTGGACTTACTATCTATACTCAAGGTGAATATACTGACCTTTGTCGTGGCCCACACGTTCCATCAACTGGTGTCATCAAATTTTTCCACCTTCTCAACGTTGCAGGTGCTTACTGGCGCGGTAATTCTGATAACAAGATGATGCAACGTATTTACGGTACAGCTTGGTTTACAAAAGAAGAATTAGAAGAAAATCTTAAACTTCGTGAAGAAGCAAAAGAACGTGACCACCGTAAACTCGGTCGCGAACTTGACTTGTTCTTTAATGACGCAGAACTTGGTGCGGGAACTGCTTACTGGCTCCCAGCTGGAGCAACAATTCGTCGAATTATTGAACGTTTTGTTGTTGACCAAGAAGTGAAAAACGGTTATCAACACGTTATCACACCAGTCATGATGAACCTTAATACTTATAAACAATCAGGTCACTGGCAACATTACCATGAAGATATGTATCCACCAATGGATATGGGTGATGGCGAAGAAATGGAACTTCGTCCAATGAACTGTCCGAGCCATATTGCTATCTATAAACATCACGTTCACTCTTATCGTGAACTCCCAATTCGTATTGCTGAATTTGGGATGATGCACCGTTATGAAAAATCAGGAGCACTCTCAGGACTTCAACGTGTCCGCGAAATGACTTTGAATGATGGTCATACTTTCGTCATGTTAGAACAAGTTCAAGAAGAATTTAGTAAAATTCTTCAATTGATTATGGACATGTACCGTGACTTTGGAATCAATGATTACAGCTTCCGACTCAGCTACCGTGACCCTAAAGATACAGTGAAATATTTCCCTGATGATGAAATGTGGGAAAAATCTCAAGCAATGCTCAAAGCGACAATGGATGACATGAATCTTGACTACGTTGAAGCAGAAGGAGAAGCAGCATTTTACGGTCCTAAACTTGACATTCAAGTTAAAACTGCGCTTGGTAATGAAGAAACACTTTCAACCATTCAGTTGGACTTCCTTAATCCTGAAAACTTTGACATTTCATATATCGGTGCTGACGGGGAAAAACATCGCCCAGTAATGATTCACCGTGGCGTAATCTCAACACTTGAACGTTTCATTGCCTACCTTATCGAAGTTTATAAAGGTGCTTTCCCAACATGGCTCGCTCCAACTCAAGCAACCATTATTCCAGTAAATAATGAAATTCATGCCGATTATGCTTGGAAAATTCAACGTGAACTTCAAGATAAAGGCTTCCGCGTTGTTGTCGATGAAGCCAATGAAAAAATGGGCTGGAAGATTCGTCAATCACAAACACACAAAATTCCATATCAAATCGTTATTGGAGACCAAGAACAAGCTGATGGAACTGTAAATATTCGTCGTTATGGCTCAAAAGAAACAAAAGTCATTCCGCTTGAAGAATTTATTGAAAATATCAGCGCAGATGTTGCTAATTTTAGTCGCGTTGATTAAAGAAAAAGAGACTGTTGAAAATCAGTCTCTTTTTTATTTATATTGGAGGATTATAAGGTATAATAAATTGTATTAAAAAGATTATTAAGGTGAAGTATAAAGGGATATGGAAGTGATTAGCAGTTTTTATTTATTTTTGGAAATTTTAGGAACCGTAGCATTCGCTATTTCGGGGACCGTGGTGGGGATCAATCATAAACTAGATATTTTTGGTATTCTTGTGATGTCAGTAATAACAGCTGTTGGTGGTGGGATATTTCGAGATTTACTCTTAGGAGCAACACCTCCTACAGCATTAAAATCACCATTTTTTATAGTTATTTCGATTATTGCATCAATAGTAGCTATGCTTGTAGCACTAATAATTAAATCAAGAAGAGAAGCATTGAGTATTTTTAAAGCAGCACGTTTCTACAATAATCTTCTCTTAGTTTCTGATGCCATAGGTCTAGGAATTTTTACTGTATTAGGGATTGATGCTGGAATAGCAAATGGTTATTCACAAAATATCTTCTTCATTGTATTCTTAGGAGTATTGACAGGTGTCGGTGGTGGAATGATACGTGATGTGATTGCAAATCAAGTTCCGATGATTTTTAGAGAAAACATCTATGCCCTACCATGTATTATTGGTGGAATTCTATATGTATACCTTCAATCGGTAATCAGCCATAACTTTGCTTTATTTATTTGTGTCATCTTTATCGTTCTCATCAGAATCATTTCAGAACAAAGAAAACTAAATTTACCAAGAATTGAATATTAATGTATTTAATGAAACATGACAACCGTGGGGTTTTTCGGATGTAAGATAAAAAAAGTCG
>NZ_JBFTEI010000008.1:0-41786 GCF_041026685.1 Lactococcus sp. AK05 | reverse complement strand
TAACTATTATATTCTATCAAACCTAACTAAACTTGTCAAGAATTAACTGTGACTTTTATACCTTTTTTTATCTTACGTTCGCTTTTTCCCTCTCCTGTATTCGCTTCATTTCATGCCACCACTAGCTTTGTCAAATTAAAAAAATAAGTCTTTTTTTTACTTGCTTTTTTCTTCTCTTATCAAAAAAACTCCCTATTTTCATTAAAAATAGGGAATCCCCCTTCAATCTTCATCTTCTGAAAATAAGATGGCCTTTATTTTTTCACGAAGGCGATACCGTTCCATGCGAGTTAGTTCTTCTCCTCGCATTTGTCGAAGTAGTAAGTCTTGATAATGTGCGCTCAAACCTTCATATACTTCTGCCAGCAAATGATTGAAGACCACTTCATTATCTGGACTAGTATCACCTGAATTTATCCAGTCTGAGCATTCATAAACATCTAAACCTATAAAATGGTCATGGCTTCGTTTCTTTGCATAACTCCGTCTTAGCTCATCAATTAATCTTTGATGATACTTTACCTTAAATTTTGTATGCAGCTTTTGACCATCGCTCTGCTCTTCTAATAGAAGATGTAAAATAATCATCCCCTCTTGAAGATAATCCTCTATTTTCCATGTTCTAATGCGAATTTGTTTCATTAATTTCATAACAATAGGTTTCATTTCTGAAAACAGATTTTCAAAATCCTCTTCTTCCAAGTAATATGTCATTGGAAAGTCCTCCTTTTATATTATCTTTATTTGATTTATTAGTAAAAAGATAGGGGTGGAGAATGTATATCTAATAAACAGTCAGGGAGTATCTTATTATAATGAGCTATTTTCATATCTATCCTTCCAAGACATTTTTATGGCTTTTATTACATTATAATAATTTTTACGTGTTTTACCTAACGATATTATACGAATATTCAGAATTTATAACCCAATAAATAAAAGCAAGGCTATTAACCTTGCTTTTTTTTATTTTATAAGTAATCAGGAGTAGGTTTATTTTTAAAATAAACTCCTGAAATTCTAGAAGCTGCACCTGGTTCTACAAGTTCTAGTGTTTTTGAAATTTCATCAAATGAACCATCATAGTCACGGCTGTTTTCAAATAATTGAAGCGCTCTTGAGATCCCTTGTGCTACTTGTTCATTTGCAGCTTTATAACGATTAGCATATTGAATCAATTGTTCAGCTAATACCGCATGGTCAGTCAAATTAGTCGTTGCTTCTTTTAAAACGTGCATATCTTCAGTGCTTACGTCAACAAGATGATTAATTGTATCAATGTTGATTCTAACTCGTCCTAATTCTTTGAACAGATTTTGTACTCGATCTCCTGTTGTGAAGAACAAGTCGAGATAATCTTTAGGAAGACCAGGGAGATTACATTTTTCAACATAACGTTTTATTGTACGGAGTTCAGAATCAAAGCGTTCTGCAATTTCTTGAGCTGCTCTTTCTTCATCTCTGAGTCCTGTAAGGGTATCACTAATCTTAATTTGGTTCTTCTCAATATCTTCAAGCGCATTGACTACTGAATTTACTCTACGTGAAAGAATTGAGTAAGGCATTGTTTTAGCTTGAATATTTCCTAGAATTTCATCGACATCTGAGTCAAGAGATTCTAAATGTTCTTGATAACCTCTAACATATCCTTTTTCGTTTCCAGAAAGGATATAGGCTTGTGTAACATGATCAATTTCAAGGAGAAGATTTTTATTATTTGCTCTGATATGTTCAATATATTCTTTGAGAACTGATGAACGTTTTTCAACATTTCGACGTGCGCTATATTCTCTTTCAAAAATAGCATAAAGTTCTTCAACTTTTTCTTGAATTAAACCAAGTTCAGCTTCTACTCGATCTAGTTCAAATTGTTCTAATAATGAACTACTTTCAACGAGATGATTATGTAAATCATCCATTCTTTCTTTAATGTTGACATTATCGGGAAGAATGTATTCTTCTGCAACGAATTTATCACTCGCTTCTTGCAATTCTTCAAGTCGTTTAGGAACATCTTTTTCAATTGTTTTAATAAATGATGGAATTTGCTCTGTAATTGCACGTAAAGCAATCGTATGTTCTTCAGCAGTCTCCAAAACTTCAGCCGCTTCAATCGGATCACCCGTTGAGTTTAGCGTTACAAACTGAGAAAATTCTGTTTCGATATTGGCTAAATGTTTTTCAAGTTCAGTAATAACTGTTCCATACAAATCTGCATTGTCAGCAATATCGCTACGTAAGTTATCATATAAATCAAGGGATTCTTGAATTTTATTTGAATTACGCTTTTCTTGTTCAACAAGTTGAGCAACACCTTGACGAATTCCTTCGACATCACCTTCCATTAATTCAATTTGTGCCTCACTATCCGCTACAGATTCACGAGCACGGAAAAAATGGAATGAATCGTTTAATTGTTCAGCTTCAAAAATATGTTCTTCCAAATCAGCAAAAGAATTTGATGATAAGTCAAGCCATTTTTGGTTCCATTCACGGAAAATCGTTTGCGATTGTCCGACAAGATGCATTTTTTTAACAGAATCAATTTCTTCTTGAACAGGCAAATCGAAAAGCGATTCCTTTCGCTCTTCTAAGGCTAGTATACGGTCTTCTGTTTTCTTTCGCATTAATATTGCAAAAGCATAAAAGGCTACGAGAATAACTAATAAGACAACAATGAGGATAATGACAGTACTTGACATGCTTTACTCCATAAAATGATTTAATTACTTAAAAATAGTTTAATTACTTAGGTTAGATAGATTTTAAATAGATAGAAAATCTCAAATATAATTATAGCATATTGCGTCAAAGAAATACACTATTTTCTTAGTTTTCTAACCGAAAAGCCGTTTTTTATTTTCAAAATAAAAAAAGCAACCTCTAGAGGCTGCTTTTTAATTAAATTAAAGTCCTGCTTTTGCTGCTTCAACTTCTGCTGCGAAGTCTGTTTCAGCTTTTTCAATTCCTTCACCAACTTCAAAACGTGTGAACGCAATTGCTTTAGCTCCTTTTGATTCAAGGAAAGCTTCGACAGTTTTGCTGTCATCCATGATGTAAAGTTGTGCAAGAAGAGCAAATTGTTGGTCAACTTTTGTATTGTCAACGATGAATTTAGCCATTTTACCTGGAAGAATTTTGTCCCAGATTTTTTCTGGTTTTCCTTCAGCTTTGAGTTCTTCTTCAAATGAAGCTTTCGCTGCTGCAAGAACTTCTTCTGTCAATTGGCTCTTAGAACCAAATTCATGGTGTGGAAGTTCTGGTTTGTTAACAAGTACACGGCTAGCGTTGTCTTCATCAATTTTGTGGTTCATTTGTGCTAATTCAGCTTTAACAAATTCTGAATCAAGTTCATCAGCTGAAAGAACAGTAGGGTTCATTGCAGCGATATGCATTGATACTTGCTTAGCAAGTGTTTCATCTGCACCTTCAATGACAGAAACAACCCCAATTTTACCACCGTTATGTTGGTAAGCCCCAAAGTGTTGAGCATCAGTTTTTTCAATTACTGCAAAACGACGGAAAGTAATTTTTTCTCCGATTGTAGCAGTCGCTTGAACAAGTTCTGCTTCAAGAGTAATACCTGAAGCTGTTTCAAGTGCCAATGCTTCTTCGTTAGTTGCTGGTTTTTTAGACGCAATAAGTTCTGCTGTTTCTTTAACCAAGGCAACAAATTGATCATTTTTTGCTACGAAGTCTGTTTCTGAGTTCAATTCAACAATCGCTGCAACATTTCCGTTTACGGCAATTCCTGTAAGTCCTTCAGCGGCTACACGATCAGCTTTTTTAGCTGCTTTCGCAATCCCTTTTTCACGAAGAAGTTCTGCTGCTGCTTCCATATTTCCGTCAGTTTCAACAAGAGCGCGTTTAGCGTCCATGATTCCTGCACCAGTTTTTTCACGTAATTCTTTTACTTGAGCTGCTGTTACTGCCATTTTGTAAATCTCCTATGTGTTTTTTTCTGTCAGTATTGACAGTAGTTTTATTTAAAAAAACAGGTGAGGCGTAAGGCCTCGCCTGTTGTAGTTACTTAATTAGTATAAATTGAGGTTAAAATTATTTACCTTCAACGATTTCAGCAAGTTCTTCAAGTGATTCTTCTGAAGCTGCTTCTTCTGCTACGAAATCTTCCGCTGCATCTTCACCTTGACGTCCTTCAATGATAGCGTCTGCCATTTTAGCTGTAATCAATTTAACAGCACGGATAGCGTCATCATTTGCAGGGATAACTACGTCGATTGGTTCTGGATCTGCGTTTGTGTCAACCATTGCTACAACTGGGATTCCCAAAGTTTTAGCTTCTTTAACTGCGATTTGTTCAGCATGTGGGTCAACGATGTACATAACATCTGGAATACGAGGCATATCAGCGATACCACCGATGAATTTTTCAAGGCGTTCGCGTTCTTTGTTAAGAAGAACTACTTCTTTCTTAGGTAAAACTTCGAAAGTTCCTTCTTCTTCCATTTTGTTGATTTCTTTAAGGCGTGTCACACGTGTTTGGATAGTGTTCCAGTTAGTGAGCATACCACCCAACCAACGGTGGTTTACGTAGTATTGACCAGCGCGGAGAGCTTCTTCTTTAACTGCTTCTGCAGCTTGTTTTTTAGTACCAACAAAAAGAACTACTGCACCTTCTTGTGAAGCGTTTTTTACATAGTTGTAAGCATCGTCAACAAGTTTTACAGTTTTTTGAAGGTCGATAACGTGGATACCATTACGTTCTGTGAAGATGTATGGTTTCATTTTTGGGTTCCAACGACGAGTTTGGTGACCGAAGTGAACACCAGCTTCAAGAAGCTGTTTCATTGAAATAACTGACATGTTAATGTCTCCTTTTAAAATAGTTTTTCCTCTTTCATCTGTCATCCGCAGCCGCAATACTTGCGTACACTACGACTTTGTCGAGACGAAATGCGAGATGGTTGCATAGCAACTCTATCATTATACATTGTTTGACCTATTTTTGCAAGTATCTATTCATGTTTCTATTGTTCAGTAAATCTATTTTTCTAGCCACTCCTATTGTCTGACAAATTTAATTGTTAATTTAGGCTCTATAATCACTAAAAGAGTAAGTTTTTAAATTTTTTTCTAAGAAAAAAATTAATATTTTTGCTGAAACCGCTTTTTTTGTGATAAAATAATTATAGTAAATAAATTAGTTTATGAGGAGAGAAATATGAAAGAAAAAATCCTTTTAGGCGGCTATACAAAACGTGTATCTAAAGGCGTATACAGTGTTCTTTTGGACACTAAAGCTGCTGAATTATCATCATTAAATGAAGTCGCTGCGGTTCAAAACCCTACTTATATCACTCTCGATGAAAAGGGACACCTCTATACTTGTGCAGCAGATAGTAATGGCGGAGGAATCGCCGCCTTTGATTTTGATGGCGAAACTGCCACTCATCTCGGAAATGTCACAACCACGGGAGCTCCACTCTGCTATGTTGCCGTGGACGAAGCGCGCCAATTAGTTTACGGAGCGAACTATCATCTTGGAGAAGTTCGTGTTTATAAGATTCAAGCTAACGGCTCACTCCGATTAACGGATACAGTAAAACATACCGGTTCTGGGCCACGTCCTGAACAAGCTAGCTCACACGTTCATTATTCTGATTTGACTCCTGACGGACGACTTGTCACCTGTGATTTGGGAACAGATGAAGTCACTGTTTATGATGTCATTGGTGAAGGTAAACTCAATATTGCTACAATTTATCGGGCAGAAAAAGGAATGGGTGCTCGTCATATTACTTTCCATCCAAATGGTAAAATCGCTTATTTGGTTGGAGAGTTAAATTCAACAATTGAAGTTTTAAGTTACAATGAAGAAAAAGGACGCTTTGCTCGTCTTCAAACAATTAGCACCCTACCTGAAGATTATCATGGAGCAAATGGTGTTGCTGCCATCCGTATTTCATCTGACGGTAAATTCCTCTATACTTCTAATCGTGGACATGATTCTTTAACAACTTACAAAGTAAGCCCTCTTGGTACAAAACTTGAAACTATTGGCTGGACAAATACTGAAGGTCATATCCCTCGTGATTTTAATTTCAACAAAACTGAAGATTATATCATTGTCGCTCATCAAGAATCTGATAATTTATCTCTTTTCTTGCGAGATAAAAAAACCGGTACTTTAACTTTGGAACAAAAAGATTTTTACGCTCCTGAAATCACTTGCGTTTTACCACTATAAAAATTTATTTTTTCACAAAGTTTGACTGATAAACTAAAAAGATTGCTAATTCCTATCAAAGAATTAGCAATCTTTTTTTTCTTCAGTAAAGCTTGTTATAAACCGTTTTCTAAACTTTTGATGAGTATTTTTGTAAAAATTATCACAATATTGCTTGACATCTATAAAAAACTTTGTTAAACTATTCACGTAAAAGAAAGTGAATGAAATCACAAAGGAGAACCTACAAATATGGCAACTAAAAAAGCCGCTCCAGCTGCAAAGAAAGTTTTAAGCGCTGAAGAAAAAGCCGCAAAATTCCAAGAAGCTGTTGCTTATACTGACAAATTAGTCAAAAAAGCACAAGCTGCTGTTCTTAAATTTGAAGGATATACACAAACTCAAGTCGATACTATTGTCGCTGCAATGGCTCTTGCAGCAAGCAAACATTCTCTAGAACTCGCTCATGAAGCCGTTAACGAAACTGGTCGTGGTGTTGTCGAAGACAAAGATACCAAAAACCACTTTGCTTCTGAATCTGTTTATAACGCAATTAAAAATGACAAAACCGTTGGTGTCATTTCTGAAAACAAGGTTGCTGGATCTGTTGAAATCGCAAGCCCTCTCGGTGTTCTTGCTGGTATCGTTCCAACAACTAATCCAACATCAACAGCAATCTTTAAATCTTTATTGACTGCAAAAACACGTAATGCTATTGTTTTCGCTTTCCACCCACAAGCTCAAAAATGTTCAAGCCATGCAGCAAAAATTGTTTATGATGCTGCGATTGAAGCTGGTGCACCGGAAGACTTCATTCAATGGATTGAAGTACCAAGCCTTGACATGACTACCGCCTTGATTCAAAACCGTGGACTTGCAACAATCCTTGCAACTGGTGGCCCAGGAATGGTAAACGCCGCACTCAAATCTGGTAACCCTTCACTCGGTGTTGGAGCTGGTAATGGTGCTGTTTATGTTGATGCTACTGCAAATATTGAACGTGCCGTTGAAGACCTTTTGCTTTCAAAACGTTTTGATAATGGGATGATTTGTGCCACTGAAAATTCAGCTGTTATTGATGCTTCAGTTTATGATGAATTTATTGCTAAAATGCAAGAACAAGGCGCTTATATGGTTCCTAAAAAAGACTACAAAGCTATTGAAAGTTTCGTTTTTGTTGAACGTGCTGGTGAAGGTTTTGGAGTAACTGGTCCTGTTGCTGGTCGTTCTGGTCAATGGATTGCTGAACAAGCTGGTGTCAAAGTTCCTAAAGATAAAGATGTTCTTCTTTTTGAACTTGATAAGAAAAATATTGGTGAAGCACTTTCTTCAGAAAAACTTTCTCCTTTGCTTTCAATCTATAAAGCTGAAACGCGTGAAGAAGGAATTGAAATTGTACGTAGCTTACTTGCTTATCAAGGTGCTGGACATAATGCTGCAATTCAAATCGGTGCAATGGATGATCCATTCGTTAAAGAATATGGCGAAAAAGTTGAAGCTTCTCGTATCCTCGTTAACCAACCAGATTCTATTGGTGGGGTCGGAGATATCTATACTGATGCAATGCGTCCATCACTTACACTTGGAACTGGTTCATGGGGGAAAAATTCACTTTCACACAATTTGAGTACATACGATCTATTGAATGTTAAAACAGTGGCTAAACGTCGTAATCGCCCACAATGGGTTCGTTTGCCAAAAGAAATTTACTACGAAAAAAATGCAATTTCTTACTTACAAGAATTGCCACACGTTCACAAAGCTTTCATCGTTGCTGACCCTGGTATGGTTAAATTTGGTTTCGTTGATAAAGTTTTGGAACAACTTGCTATCCGCCCAACTCAAGTTGAAACAAGCATTTATGGCTCTGTTCAACCTGACCCAACTTTGAGCGAAGCAATTGCAATCGCTCGTCAAATGAAACAATTTGAGCCTGACACTGTCATCTGTCTTGGTGGTGGTTCTGCTCTCGATGCTGGTAAGATTGGTCGTTTGATTTATGAATATGATGCTCGTGGTGAAGCTGACCTTTCTGATGATGCAAGTTTGAAAGAACTTTTCCAAGAATTAGCTCAAAAATTTGTCGATATTCGTAAACGTATTATTAAATTCTACCATCCACATAAAGCACAAATGGTTGCAATTCCTACTACTTCTGGTACTGGTTCTGAAGTGACTCCATTTGCAGTTATCACTGATGATGAAACTCATGTTAAGTACCCACTTGCTGACTACCAATTAACACCACAAGTTGCCATTGTTGACCCTGAGTTTGTTATGACTGTACCAAAACGTACTGTTTCTTGGTCTGGTATTGATGCGATGTCACACGCGCTTGAATCTTACGTTTCTGTTATGTCTTCTGACTATACAAAACCAATTTCACTTCAAGCGATCAAACTCATCTTTGAAAACTTGACTGAGTCTTATCAATATGACCCAGCGCATCCAACTAAAGAAGGACAAAAAGCCCGCGAAAACATGCACAATGCTGCAACACTCGCTGGTATGGCCTTCGCTAATGCTTTCCTTGGAATTAACCACTCACTTGCTCATAAAATTGGTGGTGAATTTGGACTTCCTCATGGTCTTGCCATCGCCATTGCTATGCCACATGTCATTAAATTTAACGCTGTAACAGGAAACGTTAAACGTACCCCTTACCCACGTTATGAAACATATCGTGCTCAAGAGGACTATGCTGAAATTTCACGCTTTATGGGATTTGCTGGTAAAGATGATTCAGATGAAAAAGCTGTGCAAGCTCTGGTTGCTGAACTTAAAAAATTGACTGATAGCATTGATATTAATATCACCCTTTCAGGAAATGGTGTCGATAAAGCTCACCTTGAACGTGAACTTGATAAATTGGCTGACCTTGTTTATGATGATCAATGTACTCCTGCTAATCCACGTCAACCAAGAATTGATGAGATTAAACAGTTGTTGTTAGATCAATACTAATACTAATCATCTATTGATAAAATAATTGAAACGCTCTGATAAATTTGTCAGAGCGTTTTTCTGCATTTTTCAATATCGTGAATTGATTCCGTTCTTTTTTGCACGATTATAGACATAAGTAAAAGTGAATGTTCCTATAATCATATAGATAATCATTTGTAGAATAAGGAGTAGAAAAGTAGTCAATTCAAAGGGATTTTGGCTTACGTTTAAGCCAAGATTAATGGGTAAAACTTTGGTTAAGACAAGTAAAACTGCTGGCAACTTGTCCAAAGAGATTAAAGTGCCTGATGCAAAAAGTAAGAGATACTGAATAATTCCGACAAAAGAAGCGATTTTAGTAAACTTTAAGGTCAGTCCTGAGAATATCATGGAAAATCCAACAATTGCAAAAAAATTAATGACTAAAGCGGTTAAAGAAACCCAAGTCAAATTTATATGAATCTGATAGAAAAAACAGACAATGACCGTCGCAATCATTATTCTAATAAAATTAAAAATTCCCCAAACAATTGATTTAATAAATAAAATGTGAATCAATCGGATAGGTTTTAAAATTAACTGTTCAAAGGTTCCTACCTGTTTTTCATAAGAAATCGATTCTGACGCAACAGTCAAAACACCACTAAGTAAAAACCAAAAAGCATAGCCAATATAGCTCGAACTTGTAAAATGTTGCCCGAGAATCATAAAAACAAATAAAAGAATAATCATCATTACTAAACTTGAGATGAAATCTGGATAAAAGACTAAAGTTTCTCTTAGTTCTCGTTTAAATTCTGCTCTAAACATTTTACCCTCCTTTATAATAGTCAATTAAAATTTCTTCTATTGATCGGTCATGTTTTTTGTAAGAGATAATTTTTTCATCCTCTTCTATCAATTTTTTTAATTTTTCTTCTGCCAACTTTTCATCTGTAAGTTGATAGCTTTCAGTATTTGTATTAATAAGATAATAGACAAGAGAATTTTCTTGAATAAAAGATTCATATTTTCCTAAAAATGAAATTTCTCCTTTGTTTAATAAGAGAACTCTATCGGCAAGGGCTTTGATGACATCGGTTTGATGTGTGGTTAGGATAATTGTTTTATTATGTTCTTTTGACATTTTCTTGACCATATCCAGTAAGTCACGATTGGCTTTAAAATCCAGTCCCAAAGTCGGCTCATCTAAAAACAAAATTTTTGCATCATTGAGTAAGCTACAAATAATAGATAATTTTTGTTTCATTCCTCGTGAAAAGTTGAAAACGCGTTTGTTCGCTGCTTCTGCCAAATCAAATTGTTCTAAAAGCTGCAAGATTTCTTGCTTTTTGATTTTTCGTTTGTAAAGTGCTGCGAAATATTCGATATTTTCAAGGGCTGTTAGATAACCATAAGTATTTTCTGCATTTTCTAAGACTGCTGAGGTCATTTCATAAAGTTTTTGACCGTAAGTGTCGATAGCTTGCCCGTAGTAGTCGATTTCTCCGGAATCCTGTGCAAGAATATGGAGCAACATCTTAATCAATGTCGTTTTTCCTGCACCATTTTTTCCTAAGATAATAAAAATTTCTCCTTCATTGACAGAAAAAGAAATGTCTTTGATAATCGGATTATCTTCAAATGATTTTGAGAGATGAGCAACTTTTATTATTTCTTTCATAATTTGGCCTCAAAAATTTCTTTTATTAGCATTAGTCCATTATTTGTAAAATCGGTTTTTGGACACTTAAAATCATCATGACTTCTCTTGTAATAACAACCTCCATCACAGTTTGGAAGAAATGTACAACTAGCGCAAGTATCATAAGCATATCCTATATTCTGAGCTTGAGAACGGATAATTTCAAACATTGCAGAACCATAATCATTGATGTGAGCTTGTCTAAACTCATTCATGCCAACAGCTTCTATACAAGAAAACAGAAAACCATCAGCGCCTATAATATAACAATTTGTCTGTTTCATCATACAAGCCAAATTAATTTCTCGACCGTAAGGTTTGAATTTATAACCTCTGTGAACGGCTTGCTTATGAGCTATATACCAAAAAGAGTCATTATCTTCAATCGTTTTGTCAAATTTTCCATTTGCTGTACTTATAACCTTGCTAAAAACCAATGGATATTTTATTTCCTTCTCTTCTAAAACATCTAGTAATTCTGTCACGTGGTTTTTATTGTCGTCATTCAAATTGGAATTTAATTTAATCTTAATTTCTGGAAATTTTTCTTGAATTCTTTTTAAATTTCTAATGATAGTTGAAAACGACCCCTTCCCACTTTCATAGAATCTATATTTATCATGGTCTTTTTGGGCACCATCAAGAGTAATAAAATAATCATTCAACCCTAAGTGTAATAACTCCTCAATTTTTTTGATGTTTCCAAAGGTTCCATTGGATACTGCGCTAAAGTAAAAAGACTTATTGAGTTTATTACAAGCTGCCATAATTCTAATCATTTTGTCGGTATGTAATGTTGGCTCTCCACCAATAAAATTTAGGTAAATATATTCAGGATTTTTATCTAAAACTATTTTTCTAATGAAATTTATAACATCTTTCTCCGTTTTATCATTCATAACAACTTTTTCTGCTATCACATTTTGGTAGCAATAACTGCATTTTAAGTTGCAATCATAATTTAAATGCACTATAATGTCTAAATTTGCCGTTGAATAGGTAAACATATTTCTCACAGGGGTTAGTAATTGACCATTTTCATCGTAATCGTCAGCAACTATAAAATATTTATGAATTAATTCTTTTTTTAAATGAGTTGGTAAAGAATTTTCAGCAACTGCTTTGTAAAATGTTTTCTTTGATAGAGTGTCGAAAATAATATACTGTTTTGTAACTTGATGGTACAGCAAAAGCGATGAATCATTTAATTCAATCATATTCACGTATTTATTGACTTTCATTTATTTTTCTCCACTATATTTTCTATAATCGAATGAAATTGGGTATCAAATTGCTTCTCCGCATCATAATAAACTTTGACTTTATTATCCATTAGTGATTTCCAGTTTTTATCCTCAAGTTTATATTTCATAAAACAATAATCTGGTAAAAACAAAACTGCACTAATACTTCGCAATTCGTTTTGACTTATCACCAAATTATTATTTAGTTCAATGAACTTGTTATCTCTATTTATATAAATTGATTCTCCGACTTTTACCAAGAGAATTTGTTCACATATTTTTTGGCTTATTAATTGAAAATCTTGAATATTACTAAGAGACAATATTAGCGCGAGAGTTTTAGGATATTGACTAATATTATCAATAACATCATCAAGTTCTTTACTCTTAATTGTTAAAAATAACCTATTCCCATAGAGTGAAGACAAAAATAGATATTTTAGATAAACTTTTTCATCTATTTCTTCATCAAATTTTATTCCATTAACATATAATTGATACTCCTCAGTTTTAAGAACAACTTTATGAGTTAATAAATTGATATATCTCTCTTCTTTTTCGTAGGCTAAAAGTGATATTTTTTCCATATTATTTTCCTTAACTCGAAAATATGGGGCCATGAATAACACGACCCCATTAAATCAGGCTACTTCTTCGGTACGTACAAAGCTATCTCCTGGACTTGGAGTATCTTTATTATTTTGAGTTTTCGCACAACAAGTAACATTGAATTTAACAGTATCTGTAAGTGATTCCTCAGCAGAACTGCTCTTGATAGAAAATGTTTTTTCTTCCATGATAATTTTACCTTTCAAAATGATTATATTTATCAATCAAAATTATTATTTTAACTGACAATACAATTTTAGCACTCTGAAAATTCTGTGAAAAAGTTTTGGAATATATGCCAAAAGGTCATAATCTTTCAATTTCTTCAAAAAGTGCTTTTGCTTCTAGTGGGAAACCATAATCTGCAAGAGTTTGCGCGTGTTTTTTCATTTCTTCTATCGCTCCGTTTTGTTTCTGCAATACCTTATAATGAGCTTTGTGATATTCAAAGAGAATTTTTTCATAGAAAAAATTGATACTTATTCCTATTTCTTTTAAATGGTTGATATATTTAAAAGCTTGTATTAAGTTTTCTCGCCGTAGCCAAGTATCAATGAGATTTAAAAATGTTCTTATTACGATCTGTTGATTGAGATGAATTGAATGATAATAATTTGATTTTCCTAAAATTTGCATTCCGTAATACTTTAGTGCATTATCATCAAAATGTCGAAGACAATTGCCAAAAACCCACAGTTCATAGCGTCCCCATTCACTGACAGATTCAAGGTAGTTCATCAAAAGGTCAGTATCTTTTTTGATATCCTCTGCATTTTGAACCATTACTAAGTTGGTTTTAACTACTGTTTCATTAATTTTATAGTATTTATTTTCAGGATTTTTTTGAGATTTTTCTTTCCAAAAATTATGAATTTCTATGATTTTCTCGATGTTTTTTTGCGCATAAGCAACCGCCAACTTGTGACGAAAGTTGTATTCATCTGATTGTTCATAGTCGTTATAAAGGTTTTGAAATTCGTCTAAATAGACATTTGAATTTTCTAGGACGGTAAATAATTTACCCACCGTAATCTCTGTTTCTCCTTTTTCAAATTTTGCGAGCTGAGATTCTGAAAAAGAACCACCAGTCATTTCTTTTAATTTTAGATGCTTCGTTTCTTTGATAAAAGCAATGATTTTTCCGGTTTTTAAATTTTTTTCCATTTTATTTTCTCTTTGTCATATATTCCAAATTTATTAAATTATTTGAAATTATTATACAACTTTGCTTTTAGCTTGTAAACTACTACTAAGCAAAATATAGATTAAAAAAATAAATAAGGAGATTGAACCAAAGATTAAATAAATAAATTCAACCGTTAGATTTTGAGAAATAAAACCACTTGACAAATCAGCTAAAATAAACCAGAAAGATAAAAAAGTATCATAGATTGACCAGAAAATTACTCGATTATTTTTTATTCGTTTATTAAATTCACCAATGAAAAAATTGTTATAGCTACCATTTATCAATCTAAAAGCCGAAAACAGGATAATTGTCATAAATAAAGATTTTGTGAAAAACAAAAGAATGGATAGGAGGGGGAGGAAAAGAACTAAGGATATTTTTCCCCATTTTATTCGACTACCAATTGCCATACATAGATTAAAAATAAACAAAATAAGTCCTAAATATTTAAGTGAAAAATGATGATACTTTAATAAAATACTACTCCAACTATTTGCAGACATGATGAGTGTTGTTATCGTTATTCCTAATATAACGAACAGGCTTAGAGTTTTTGAGGTTTTTAATTCTTTTTGCAAAATCCTTAGACTAAGATTTACTTTTTCTTGTTTTTTCTCTTCTCTTTTTTCCTGATTTTATGAAGCATAAAAAAATAGTTGATAAAATGATAAATACTATCGATAGGATGATTGGTAAAAAACGGTTAAATTGTAGTATCGCTGGTGTGATAATAGTCATTACTGCTACCGCAAGGTATTGGATGAAGTTACTTTTTTCTAGATATTCTCGATAAGTCTTATCATCCAGAAATTGTTCATAAGAAAAAGTTTGCATTACTCCAGAGGACAAGGCTTCTGATACCCCAAGTATAACTGCAGCTAGGATTGCTAGATAAAAATTTTCAAATAAGAAGAGTATAAAAGCACTAATTGATAAAATATTATTAAGTAATAATACTTTTTTTCTATTTCTTTGTTCCGCATAAATTCCAAGAGGAAAATTAAAAATGACTGCCACTATTTGTGTCATTGCACTGATACTCATAATTTCCGAATAACTATAACCTAAAGCATTCATAATTAATATGCTAATAAAAAAATAGGGAAGGAGGGATAAAAAGAGTTTAAATAGAAAAAGTTGTTTGTATTTGATTATGATTTTCATAACTGACAAGTTTTATCTTTCGTAAACTTGGGATTTAATGTTCTTCTTCAAACTTTATCCCCAAATTAATCAAAGCATAAATTCCAATAATGACTCCCCCAATTAAAAATACCACAGAAGCATTAGAAATATGAATTATTGAAAAGATTAGTAAGACAAGTAAAGTTACAAAGTTTTGTCCCATGGAAAAGAGTGATAAAACCGTTGCTCGCTGCTCTTCGCTTTTTCTTTTATCCACTACCGAGTTTTGAAATAAAGCTAAAAAATAGCCTGGAATAGCGACAATCAATGGAATTATAAGCATAATTATTAGAACTAAAATATTGTTTTTTATCAAAGCCAAAGCAATAAAAAGTATTGCCATTGTAAACCATAGCATTTTATAGATTAGATTTTGATTGAATTTTTCCAAAATATCTAAGATGTAAGGGACAAGCATTTGAAAAGCTGAATAGCCCAAAATGATAATAGACATATATTTTGCATTGATTCCTACTTCGTTAAGTTTAGTGACAAAAAAGAAATTGGTTAAAATTATTCCAAAACCAATAACCGCATCTCCAGCAGATAAAATTAAAAAAGTTCTTGAAGTCAATATTTTCCAATCAATTTTTGATTTTAGATGTTTATTTCTAGCTATCCCATTGGGAATAAAAAAACAACAAATTAAATTGAGAAGGGTTGAAATAATGGTCAACACTAATAATCCTTCTAATTTTATTCCTCCATAAAGAAAGTAAAAAAGTATTGTTGACAGAATAAACCCAGCCGTGCCAAAATTATCTAAAATAGCTAGACTTCTGGAAAATTTGTCATCCCCAACTTTTTCAAACAATAAAGCTGATACTGTCCCAGAGGCAAAACAACCACCGATTCCTTCAATTAAGGCTTCCAATGTGAATAATAGAAAACCGTGTGCCACCAAAAAAATACTGCGTGCAAGTAAAATCATCAAAGCTGATAATATAATTGACTTTTTATAACCAATCTTATCAGTTACTATTCCACATGGAACCTCAAACAGGGCAATTGATAAATAAAAAATGATTTGAAGAATAAAAAACTCGTTAATCGTGATTCCTCGGCTCGTTCTTAGATAGAGCGAAACAGGGGCATATAGAACTAGACCTCCAAAAAAGAAGGAAAGATAGAGAAATTTTAGAGATTTAGATTTCATTGGTTAGTTCCTTTACTTTTGGAAGTAAGATGTTATCAATAAATTTATCAAATGCTTTGCGCTCATAATTACATTGTCTATTGAAATCAATATTTCTTGAAACTTTACAACCACCAGAGCAAAATCCACCAATCTTACATGATTTACACTTGTCAAAATCCAAATATGATTCTAACTGGACATTATTTTCTTGAATAGCAGTATTTTCGAGGTTTCCTATTGCTAGTTCTTCTCTTCCAACAGTAACCGTACATCTAAACAATTTCAAATCATTGTCAACATAATATATCTGGTTATAAGGAGATAGGGCCCAACAATAACTAAACTCTCCTTTTAATTGTTGTTGCCCGAATAAGAAGCCCAATTTTTGAGCCAAATTAGCACTTGTTTGCATAAATGCTGCTGTTACATTACCGGGAAGTGGCGACAAAGTTTGTAGTTTTGCTAAAATATCTGATTCGGTAAGAATATAAGGATAATTTGAATCATAAAATCGGTCATCTACTCTTCCAATGCGCCAATTAAACTTTTCATTTTTTAAAAATCCTTGTTCTTCAAAAAATTTTAATAAGTTTGGAAGTTCATTGATATTGAGTTTATCTACATTAGTTCCGACAGAAATCTGAACACCATGTTTGAGTAATAGCCCCACTATTAATGCTAATTTTTCTGGATTATTTGCTACTTTTGTTATTTTTTTACTGTTTTTATAATCATCTGGTGTAGAATTAATCGTTGTTGCTATTGAACTTATTATATTTTTATAAATTATTAATTTTTTAGCATAGTAGGGTAAAAATATTCCGTTTGACACCGCACTTATATAACAACCTCTTTTAAGTGCAAAATCAAATATTTTATTGATTATTTCTTCATTTTTAGGAAGAAATGGTTCTCCTCCAAATAAATTTATATCTACAGTTTTATGATATCTATCCTGTAGCTCAATTATTTTAGCGAATATTTTTTCCAGATAGTCTTCACTAATAACTCTTCGATTCAGGTTTTTATTTTTTTGTTGAAAACAATAACTACATCTGAGATTGCAAGAATAGGACATGGCGATACTTATATTAATATAATCTTCATATTTTTGATATCGTTCATCATCTTTTAGCTGTACTTCACTTATTTTAGGAAACTCAAATATACTTTTTAAACTTTCGGGTACTTCAATAAACTTATTTTTAATTTTTTTATTTTCAAGCAAAAATAATTTATTTTGAAAAGAATTAATAACTACTGAAAATTTGTCATTCACTTTTTTTATATATAGCGTTGAATTATTTATCTTAACAAATTTTTCATTTTTCCTATATTTTATCAATTGTTTCTGAGCATCTACTATTTCATAAATCATTTCATACTCTCCTAAAAACTATGGAGGAAAGTTAAACTTTCCTCCATTTTTGCTTAGTACAAGCGTACAGGGCTAGTTGGTTTTAGAGATAAGCGTTCAGTAAAATTAATTACTGCCTCTTTTTCAACTTGTTCCATAAGCACAAATTCTTCTTCTGAAAATTGAATTTCCATATTTAACTTCTCCTTATTATAAAATAGTACTATTAATCAAATGTTTATAATTTTTGATTAATAGCACTATTTTACAACTTTCAAACTCTCTGTAAATTTTATTTGGAATATATGCCAAAGTTCTATTAACTGTTAGTTCATGAGAAAACCTAAGTTTTTACTATATTATCTCTCTTTTTCTCTTCTTTATTTTCTTAATCTAACCCCTGTTTTACTTTCAAAACCTCAATTCTAAACTTTTTTATAAAAAAAGTTATTTTATTTTGCTTTTGTCATATATTCCAAAAATATCCGATAAAAAAACTACTGACAGAAAAGCTGTCAGTAGTTTTTATTTTTCTAAATAATCTAAAGCGTCCTGAATAGTTTTGACGGGAACGATTTTCATCTTCGTTTTTAGTTTTTTAGCGGCAGCTTTGGCTCCAAGGTAATTGTTGCTACTTTCCTTTTTGGTGCCTGAGTCAGGCACTAAGAAGACCTTTGCCCCTTCTTTACTCGCTGTGGCTACTTTTTTATCAACACCGCCGATTTGGCCAATGCTTCCGTCATGTTCAATCGTTCCAGTTCCAGCAATTTCACGACCGTTTCGCAAATCTTTTCCTGTCAACTGACTGTAAATTTCTAGTGTAAACATCATCCCCGCAGAGGGACCACCGATTGAACCCGCGTTGACAGTAACTTTTGGAGTCGTCACGACTTCAGTATGGTCAACTAGGCTGATCCCAATTCCTGTTTTTCCATTAGCAATTTTGATGTATTTGCCAGTTGACTTGTGCTTTGTGCCGTCAATTCTCGTGTATTCAATTGTTACTGAATCACCGACTTTTTGTTTGGAAACATAAGCAATCATGTCGGCACTTGATGTAAACTGTTGACCATTGACTGCTGTAATCGTATCTGCAAGTTCTAGCTTATTTTTAAAGGTCGAATTTTTGGCAATATCAAGGACATAAACGCCTTCATATTTAAGTTCATAAGGTTTATTAGCTAATTTAAAAGCTTGATAAATCGCTGTATTCTGTGCCGTTTCCATGTAAAACTGGTTGACACGGTTGAACTGTGCGTCGTTAAGTCCACCAGTCATTTCTTGCTCACTGTAAATGCTTGTAAAACTATTAAAATGGCTGTAAATCATTGTAGCAAGATTTGCTCGTGCAATTTGGACAGTCGTCAGGAAAAAATCACCTTTATGTTCATCTTTTTTGCCTTCAACTTTGACCATTTCCCCTAAAGGCTCGGTTGTTCCAGGCATTTCCACATAGTAACTTGTTGGATAAAATAAAGCTAAAAGGGCAACAACAATTAGACCAATCGAGATTCCCCATTTTAATTTGGGATTAATTTTTTTATTTTTTTTCATCTAACTTCCTTAATTCACGACTCACATTTTCTGGAACCCAAGCACTGACATCTTGACCAAAGGCGTGTAATTCTCGCATCCGTGTGGAATTTAATGGTTCAAGTTCTGGTTTTGCTAAGAAAAAGATGGTTTCAATGCCTGTCATCTCCATATTAAAATAGAACATATTTTTTTCATATTCTAAATCTTGGCTATTACGCAAAGAACGAACTAGAGCTGTCACGCCAAGTTTTTTAGCAATATTCACTGTCAAATCACGTTCATGTTTGATGACTTTGACTTTATGAGTTACTGACAGACTTGTCAGTGCTTCTTCTAGCATTTCCACTCGTTTATCAGTTGGAAAAAGTGGATTTTTTTGGTCATTTTTAAAAATTCCAACATAAAGTTGATCAAAATGTTGACTGGCACGTTTGATAACGTCTAAATGACCATTTGTCAGTGGGTCAAAAGTTCCTGTAAAGAGTCCAATTTTTTCTGTCATTACTTTTTTCTTTCTTAATTTACTGACAGAATTTCTGTCAGTAAAAGTCAAAATTCATAAATTGAAATTTTAGAAATTCCGTAAGTTTTTTGTCTGGTCAGCTCTAATTTCCCAATTTGGTCAGGGAGTTCAACTTCCTTGTCTGTTTCACAGACGACAATTACATTTTCTGTCAGTCGTTTTTTCTCTTGCAAAAGTTCTAAGTTTTCAACAATTTGTTCTTTAGCATAAGGTGGGTCTAAGAGGACTAAATCAAAAGTCTCTGACACGTTTGATAAGACTCGTTCTGCTGACATTTTTAATAATTGAAATTTTTCAGGCTCTTTGGTCATCTTGATATTTTCCAAAATGACTTGTTGAGCTGCTCTGTCTTTTTCGACAAGAATGGCGTGATCCATTCCTCTTGAAATGGCTTCAATTGCCAAACTACCTGAGCCTGCAAATAAATCAAGAACACGTCCCCCTTCAAAATAAGGGCCAATCATATTAAAAATGGCTCCTTTAACTTTATCGGTGGTTGGTCTTGTTGTTTTTCCCGCCAATGTTTTCAGCGGTCTTCCGCCATAATTTCCTGAAACTACTCTCATGAAAATAATTATATCACAAAATTTCAAATGGAGAGCCTAATCTCCCTGTAAGCCTTGGTCTAAAGGTTCTGTCAGTAAAAATTTTCTTATTATTTTACTGACAAAAAAATAAGTTTCTCAAATCAGAATTTCATTCTAACTTTTGAAACTTATTTTTACCTATATTTAACTCATGAATGACTTTCATGCATCCGAATTGCTCGTAGTGAAGGGAGCACACCTAATACAATAATGAAAAACATGAAGATGGTCATTCCAATATTTCCATAAAGACTTGAGAGGGACACAAGGATTCCTGACAAGACCGAAGCGATAGGCTGAGTCACTGAAAAAGCTCCTGTATAAGTTCCCACTTGGTCTCCGTCCATTAAATCGGCCCGCAGAGCCTGTGAAAATGGAACCAAAATCATTTCACCGATTGTTGCTATCAATGCTGCAATCAGTTCCCAAGTTAAATCACGACCAAGAAATGCAATCATGAAGCCCAAACCTTGCAAAATAATTCCAATGGATATTCCACTACTTCGTGACCAGTTTTTGGTTAGTTTGTTGACTCTCCCCATAAATAATACGATGACTAAGGTATTGACCATTAGGAAAATTGTCAGCATCCGTTGTCCATAAACTTCAATTCCAAAAATCCTTGCTGTTCTAAAACTATCACTCAAATGGACTGGAAGATAATAATCAATTTGATTAAAAATCATCGCAATAAAGACCGAAGCAAATAAATAATACATGAAAATACGGTCTTTAGCAACTGTGAAATAGGCTTTAATAATGTTTGATTCTTGCTTATGCTGCTGAGTATCTGGATTGAAGGATTCATCAATCCAAAAAATTACAACCAAACAACTAACGATTTCTTCAATTGTGATAGCTAAAAGTAACCAAACCAAATAATCTCGGAAAAACCAGCCTGAAAGTCCTGAACCAATCATGATTGCAAAATTGATAATCCAATATTGAATACTATAAACGACTCGCCGATTTTCACTTGTTGTCAAATCTACAATCATCGCTTGACTTGCGGTGTTAAAAAAGCCAAAACCAAAATTAATAATAAGAAATCCTAAAAAAGTGACCCAAGGATTGAAGTAAAAAGATGAGTTTGCAAATGTTGCTAAAGCTCCACCAAAACCAGTAATGGCAGTTGAGAAAATCATCACAGGTCTTCTTCCCTGAACGTCGGACAAATGACCAGCATAAAGTCCAACCAAGAAAACCATGACTGAACTAATGACTAAAAGTAATCCCGTGATTCCCGCTCCCATATATTTATTGTAGTAAATTGTCATTGAGCCACCCACTGTACTAAAGCAAAGCGTCCCAAAAAAATTCATAATTAAACGAATTTTAAGTGTTGGATGTAATCCAAAAAAATCTTTCATTTTATTTCTTTCTATTTTTTTCAATAAAAAATCTATCTTGACTCCTTTTCAAGATAAATTCCTGTTTTTAGAAGTCATTTTTTTAATTAATTTTTGTTTTCTGGTGTCTATTTACAGCAATAAGCACTAAAATAATCGCTAGAACTTCAGTTAATGCTAAAACTAAAGAAACTCCTGTTGCTTTAATCATTGGTGAAATCGAAACAAGTAAACCGGCAAGAATGGAGGCAATCGGCATCTTAATTGCGGCAACGCCATTGTAAGACCCAATTTTTTCTGGATTCATCAAATCTGCACCTAAAGTTTGAACACTTGGTGTATAAACAATTTCACCTAAAGTATAAACAATACCGGCAATGAAAATAGGGGTAAACGTCGTTGTCAAAAATGAAAAAATCATCCCAATTGCCATAAATAAACTTCCCAAAATAAATCCTTTTTGGTGTGACCAGTCCTTGGTCAATCGATTTAGGGTGGTCATTAATAGGACCACTAATACACAAGCTAAAATCAAATAAATCGTAAGCATCCGTTGTCCATAGATTTCAAAACCAAAAAAAGTGATTGTTTTAAAACTATTTGATAAATGAACAGGCAAAAAATTATCAAATTGCATGATAATAAAAGTGGTCGCAATATTAGCACCCATAAAAATCATGTAAGTTTTATCTTGTAGCACTGTCTTATAGGCCTGAAAAATATTTTCTGCTTCCTCTTTGGCCTTTACAATCGGTCTAAAAGTCTCAGTCATTACAAAAGTGGTTAAGAAAAATGAGACTAAGACAGTTAAAAGTAATATCACTAAAAGTGCTTCAAATGCTGGCCTAAAAAGCCAAGCACCTAATGCTGCTCCTAAAATAACTGACAAGTTTTGCGCCCAATAATCCAACATAAAAACAACTTTACGATTTTCAGCATTCGATGCATCAATAATCATGGCATTTCCTGCAGTAATCACAAGATTATAACCAAAACTAATCAGCAAAAAAGCAATAAAAGTTGACCAAGGATTCACGTGACCAGGTAAGTTTGAGGCAATAGCTAAAAGAGCTCCCAAAAGTTGAATCACCGTCCCAAAAACCATCACTGGTTTTCGACCATTTTGGTCAGCAAAAAAGCCTGCAAGAATCCCTGCGACAAAAGTGGCTACTGCAGATAAGGCAAGCAAAATCCCTGTAATTGCACTTCCCAAATGTTGATTATAATAAATGGTCATTGAAGAAAAAACGGTGCCATATGAAAAGGCACCTAAAAAAACAATTCCTAAACGGAGTTGCAAATTTTTGTCTAAATTCCAAAACTCTTTCATCTTATTCCTTAAATTCTTTTAAATTTTCTAAATTTATTAATTTATCTATAATTGTAGCATATTTATACTTCTAAAACTAGATGAATTACATCTTTATCAAAATAATTCTTCTACTTATATCAATTTTTGTTAAAATAAACTGTAACCAAACTTAATTTGATTTGTTATATATATGAGAGAGGAGGAAATGGTGAATTTAAAAGAATATGAAAATGACGTCAATGATTATGCGATAGAAATCACTAAATACCTTATCTCTCGGGGAAGTCAGTTGGTCGATGCCGAAGATGCCGTACAGGATACTCTGGTTAAAATTTTAAGTCTGGATATTTTCATTGAACCTGACAAATTACGGGCTTTTATGTATCGAACATCTATCCGAACTTATATTAATAGTTATAATCGAAGTAAACATTATCAAAAAATTATTAAAAATTTGGAAAAAGAATTGGAAACAGCAGCTTTTTTAGTCGAGTCTAGCCCACTTCCAAAAATCATTGAACAACTTCCGCCTTATTATAAAGAGCTTTTAAATGCATACTATTATGAAAATTGTTCAACTAAACAGCTTGCAGAATATTTTGAATGTAGTTTAAGCAAAATCAAAATCGACCTTTATCGAGCTCGAAAAAAGCTTAAAAAACAACTTGAAAAAGCTGGTTATGACCAGTGGCTCCTCTAATCGTCTCATGAAAGGATTTAAAAATGCATACTCTCTTAATTTTCCCTTACCTTGTTTTAGTTCTCACTTTATTTTTCGGACTGATTCGTCTGTTTATTTTTGTAATCAATAAAACACGACATAAACTTCAAAAAACTGAATCTATTTCTAATCTCAACAAAGATTTTCATAATTTTGCCCTAAAAACAAAAATAAAACGTTGGGGGTTAACTACTTGGATTGCTTTGACTGTATTTTCAGCATTTATAGTTATTGGTTGGCGAGTGAACTCTGCTATCATGGAAAAAAATTTCTTTAAAACTTTTGATTACTCTACAGCTATTTTCACCGCTTCCGCCCCAAATGTTGCTTATAATAATCGGATTATCGATGACTATGGCGTATTTAGCTCTAATCTTCATTCAGATACTTATAAAGATATTGATGGTTATCATGTGTCCTGGGAATCTTATAATTTTTCCTTTAATGTTTCGAATGTTGGGGGCTTAAGTCTTAATACCTTGAGTCCGTCAGTAAATTCAAATGCCTATTTTACCCAAACAACTAATCAAAAAATTGCTAGTTTTTTCTCTACAAATGCCAACTACAAATCTAAAGACTATTATGGAATTCTGCCTACCCATGATGCAGACAAAATTTCACAACTTTCAAACCACTTGGCGGAAGTTGCTGTCACCTTTGATAAAGCTTATAGTTACAACGAAATCCAAAAAATGATTCCCAAAAATCTTTTAATTAATTGGTATTGGATTGGTTACAATGATTCGAAATCTCTTGATGCTGCTGGACAAACAAACTGGTTTGGCTTGATGAGTAATAGCAATTATGCTGAAAATGGTAATAATTCACAGCTCACTGGAAAATTAGACAATACTACTTATCAAGATTTTAAAAAGTCAGTAGCTGCTATTGCGAAAAAGAACCAAATCACAATTAACGACTTTAGCCCAAGTAAAGATGCACTTAAACAAGTTAAAAAATATCCTACTCTTAAATCAGCTAAATTTTCGGGGGTCATTTTAACAGGACAAACTAAGAATTTTGCGAATTTTGATAAAAATTCTTGGGTTTATGCAAGTAATGTTGGCCTCACAGTAGAACTTCGCCCTGATATTAAGCCACTTAAATAATAATTTTACTGACAGGATTTATCAGTAAGAAATGAATACAAAAAATCACTGACAGAAATCTTGTCAGTGATTTTTATGACACTTTTAATCAAAGATTAAAGGCGGTCATTCAATTCTTTGCTGAGTTCTTCAAATCCTGGTTTACCAAGAAGAGCGAACATATTTTTCTTGTAAGCTTCAACACCTGGTTGGTTGAATGGGTTAATTCCGTTCAAGTAACCAGAAACACCGATAGCAAGTTCAAAGAAGTAAATTGCATATCCAAGTGTGAATTCGTCTTGTTCAGGCAATGTCACGATCATGTTTGGAACATTTCCGTCAGTGTGAGCAAGAAGCACGCCGTCAGCTGCTTTTTTGTTAACGAAGTCAACATCTTTACCTTGCAAGTATCCAAGTCCATCAAGGTCAGCGTCAAGTTCTGGAATGTTGATGTTTTTACGTGGTTTTTCAATACGGATTGCTGTTTCAAAAACAGTACGTGTTCCTTCTTGAATCCATTGTCCTAATGAGTGAAGGTCTGTTGAGAAGTTAGCTGAAGTTGGGTAAATTCCTTTTTGGTCTTTCCCTTCTGATTCACCAGCCAATTGTTTCCACCATTCTGAGAAATATTGAAGGCTTGGTTCGTAATTGATCAAGATTTCTGAGAATTTACCTTTACGGTAAAGGATATTGCGAAGTGCAGCATAGGCGTAAGCATCATTTTCATGAACATTTGTAGAAGTGTATTCTTTACGCGCAGCGTTAGCACCTTCCATCAAAGCTGTGATATCAGCACCTGAAGCTGCAATTGGCAAAAGTCCAACAGCTGTCAATACTGAGAAGCGTCCACCAACTGAATCTGGAACAACGAAAGTTTCCCAGTTGTTTGCGTCAGCATTAACTTTTACAGCACCTTTTTCTTTATCAGTTGTTGCGTAAATACGTTTGTTTGCTTCTTCACGACCGTATTTTTTAACTAACATTTCTTCGAAGACACGGAAAGCAATCGCTGGTTCTGTTGTTGTACCTGATTTAGAGATTACATTTACAGAGAAATCTTTGTCAGCAACGTAATCTACAAGGTCAGCCAAGTATGATGAAGAAATTGAGTTACCAGCATAAAGAATACGTGGTGCTTTACGTTCTTCGGCAGTTTGCAAGTTAACAAAGCTGTTGCTCAAAAAGTCAATTGCTGCACGTGCGCCGAGGTATGAACCACCGATACCGATAACAATAAGAACTTCTGAATCAGATTGAATTTTTTTAGCTGCTTTTTGAATACGAGCAAATTCTTCTTTGTCGTAATCTTCAGGAAGGTCAAGCCATCCGATATAATCGCTCCCAGCACCTTTTCCTTCGTGGAGCAATTTAGCTGCCCCGTCGATTTGCCATTGGATTTCGTCTAATTCATTTTCAGCTACAAATGGAGTGAGTTTTGAATAGTCAAATTTAATATGAGCCATTTTAATTCCTTTCAATTTCTCGCTTTTTACGAGAATTTAGCTATTGAAGAACGACAACTTTTGCATTGTTTTATCTTCGAATTTTCTAGTTCATTTTATCACTTTTTCGGCTTTTTAACAATACTAAAGGTTATGTAAGCGCTTATTTGTTTAGCTTTCTATCTGTGAAACTTTTCCAGCTCTGAGACAGCTTTTTTTATAAAAATTTAGTTTAAGATTTCAATGAATATTTATTGTTATCAAAAGATTTACTGATAAGATAATTCCTAACAATTTTGAGGGTGTCAAATCTCTTTGACGACTGACAAATCAGTCTTTCATGTAAATTTTTGCTAAAATATTAATGATGAAATATACATTTGAAATTGACCTTGACCGTTATAAAAATCTAGCCCAACAAAAACAAAAGACACATAAGAAATTTTTAGCTGGACTTGCCAAAAAACCACCAAAGCAATTAGATAAAATCGTTAAAGAAGTTCATGAAGAGGTTTTTTTAGAAATTGATTGCACCAAATGTGCTAATTGTTGCAAAACCTTAGGCCCTCTTTGGACAGAGGCCGATATTGAACGCGTCGCCAAGCATTTAAAAATGAAAGTGAGTGACTTTGAAGCCGCATATCTCCGAACTGACGAAGATGGTGACAAAGTTTTTCAAACCATGCCTTGTCCGTTTCTTGGTTCTGACAATCTCTGTAGCATTTACGAAGTTCGTCCTAAAGCTTGTCGCGAATTTCCCCATACTGACCGTAAAAAGATTTATCAAATCAATAATTTAACGATAAAAAATACACTTTACTGTCCAGCTGCTTATGAATTTGTTGAGAAATTATCTTATAGACTCAAATAAAAATTACTGACAGGTCTGTCAGTAATTTTTTTATTATGCCAAAAGTTCTTTCAAAGCTTCTTTTGTATCTGTCAGTGAATGTCCCAAGGCTTTTTCAAAATCTTTAGATTCCACATCTAAATCTTTTGCTTCAATATCTTTTTGGAAGCCGAGGAAAAGTTCCGCTACAAAATCTGGAAGTCCAGTTTCAACTAAATGACTGACAAAAGTTTTGTCATCAGCAGCGACTACTTCAAATTCCTTATCAGAAACTGCTTTTAGTGCTTGAGCAAGTTCGGCGTAAGTTAATCTTTTTCCTGAAAGCTCCAAAACTTCTGGAAAATCTGCTCCAGCAAGTGCTTTTGCTCCAACTTCTGCATATTCGCGTTTCAAAGCCCAGCCCACTTTACCTGTTTGTGCATTGTAAACAAATTTTCCAGTTGAAAGTGCAGCAGCAATAATTGGCATTTCATTTTCAAAGTACCAGTTATTACGTAAAAATGTGTGGGCAATTCCTGATTTTTCAATCGCCTTTTCAGTATAGATGTGGTCAGCAGCTAAGTCACTTGTTGCCCTTTCTGCTTGAGGAAAACTTGTATAAGCAATATAAGAAATTCCAGCACTTTTGGCTGCATCAACCACATTTTGATGCTCAGCTTGACGATTTCCCGGCGCTCCTGAAACAAAAAGCAAACGGTCAATTCCTGTAAATGCTTGTTCTAAAGCAGTTAAATCTGAATAATCTGCCAAACGTACATCGAAACCTGCCGCTTTGAGTGGGGCTGCTTTTTCTTCTGTGCGAGCCAAAACCGCAATATCAGAAATTGGAACCAATTCTTTCAAAAATCCGAGTGCATAAGTACCATATCCACCTGTCGCACCTGTTACTAAATATTTCATGTTAAATCCTCCATTTTTTATTATTTTTTTATATTTTAAAGTAGCTTGCTTTTTTGACTACCTAAGTGTATAATATCATTGTACTATCACTATGTAAAGTAAGCACTTGAAAGTTAGATACACCCCTTTTAGATACTATTGTATAATATCAACGATTTGAGGTAATAAAAAAATGAAAAAAATTTCTGAACTTCCAGATTGTCCTGTTGAAACAGCACTTGTTTTGATGGGCGACCGTTGGAAAATGCTCATTGTCCGTGATTTATTAGAGCGAACCATGCGCTTTGGCGAACTTCAACGTTCAGTTGGACATATTTCACAAAAAGTTTTGACCCAACATTTACGTGCCCTCGAAGAAAGCGGGCTGGTTCATCGTGAAGTCTATGCAGAAGTACCTCCTCGTGTTGAATATTCACTGACAGAACTTGGAAGAACCCTCAAACCCATCCATGATACGATGGCAGCTTGGGGAAATCTTTATAAAAAAGAAATCAGCAAAGCTTAGAGATAAAAATTACTGACAGGAAATTCTGTCAGTAATTTTTTGTTCCGTCAGTACCCCATCTCATTCATAATGTTTCGTCCAATTGACCTGACAAAAGTTTGACGTATTCAAAAACAATTGAAAGACTATAAAAAATTATTGCCAAAATCAATGTCAAAATATCCACACCTACATTTCCATTTTGAGCAAAAATTATTCCAAAAACGCCTCCAACAATTGGGAAAACCGTTGCAACAACTGCCATCAAATATGAAATAATTTTTAAGTGACCCGCAACTTCTAACCAAAAATCTCGTGTCTTATCAATGATAACCGAAAAAATTTTTATTGCTTTTTGAGTGATAATCAGATAAAAGCAAATATTAATAAGTCCCATAATTGAGCGAATTATAAAATTAGCAAATTGAACATTTTTTGTCGAATTTCCCATGGAAAGAAGTACCCAAGAGCTTGTCGTTGAGTTTGAAACTTCTAACAAACCAAAATTTGGAATTTTTTTATTGACAACAGCAAAAATAAGGGCAATAAAAATAATAGCGAACCCTATTATAAGTACAAGTTCTCCAATTTTAAAAAGTGAACGCAAAATTTTAAAAATTCTTTGTAATTGCTTTTGTTTAGCCTCCATAAAACTCTCCTTTTGTCTTTATTTCCTCCATTATAATTTTATTTTTAATTTTTACAATAGTTTTTATAAAATTAATGATTTACAGATGATTAAAAGTGCTATAATTATCGATGAAAAGAGAAAAATTATGAAAAATAATAATTATAAACTTGGTCTTATTCTCAGTATCTCCTTATTCGTTTTAACTTTTATCAGCACAGTGATTTTATCCATTTTTGCCCCAATTTTTGTCAAAACTTCCGCTGGATTTGAATGTTTTAGCATTGCACTATTGTTTTTCTTCACGCAAAAATACGGTGAACAGACGGTCAGCAAAGAAAATGATTTTTGGATTACACGAAAATTTAATTTAGGCGTAAGTATTAATCCACATACAAAAACCAGTAAAAGAATCACTACATTTCTTATCTGTCTTCTTGTTCTTGGTGGATTTTTATTGATATTTTTGTAGAAATATAAAAAACCAGTATCTCAAAAGCTACTGGTTTTTTTATATTAGTTTTCTTTCAATTCTGCGATACGAGCTTTCACAGTATCAAATTTTTCTTGATAATCGGCTAATTTATCTTTTTCTTTTTGAACAACTTCTGCTTTAGCATTCGCAACAAAACGTTCATTACCCAATTTTTTATTCACTAAATCTAACTCTTTTTGCCATTTGGCAAGTTCTTTTTCAAGTCGAGCAATTTCTTCTTCGATGTTAATCAGACCAGCCAAGGGTAAGTATAATTCTGCTCCAGTAATGACCGCTGACATCGCTTGTTCTGGAACCGCCAAGTCTTTAGCAATTGTTAATTCTGAAGGATTAGTGAAACGGCTGATATAAGGAGAAACAGCATTCAAGAAATCTGCATGTTCAGATTTAATCAACATTGGGACAGCTTTAGACAATGGAGTATTAACCTCAGCACGAATATTACGAACGGCTGTTATTAATTCGATTAACATGGCCACACCTTCGCTTGCCTTGTCGTCATTAAATTCTGGACGTACCTTTGGATATTCGGCAACAACAATTGAACCAGAAGTGTTTGGTAATTTTTCAAAGATTTCTTCAGTGAAGAAAGGCATAATTGGGTGTAATAGACGTAAAACTTGATCTAAAACATGGAGCAATACTGCACGTGTAATGTCTTTTTCAGCTTCTTCCTCACCAAACATAACTTCTTTTGTTAATTCCAAATACCAGTTTGCAAACTCATCCCAAATGAAATTGTAAAGAATATGACCAGCAACACCAAATTCAAATTTATCCATTTGTTCAGTCACGCGCTCAACAGTATCATTCAAACGTGTCAAAATCCAACGGTCAGTGACATTACCAGCAGTTTTATTTGCAACTTTTGTCAAAGCCGAAGAAACAGCATCAGCGCTGACATCTTCTGCATTCATCAAAATATAACGTGAAACATTCCAAATTTTATTGATGAAATTCCAAGCGGCATCCATTTTATCATAAGAAAAACGTACATCTTGTCCTGGTGCAGAACCATTTGATAGGAACCAACGGAGTGCATCAGCTCCATACTTTTCAATCACATCCATTGGGTCAATTCCGTTACCAAGCGATTTAGACATTTTACGTCCTTCTTCGTCACGAATCAAACCATGAATCAAAACATTGTGAAATGGTGATTTACCAGTGAATTCTAAAGATTGGAAAATCATGCGTGAAACCCAGAAGAAGATAATATCATAACCTGTTACAAGGGTACTTGTTGGGAAATAACGTTTGAAGTCTGCTGAGTTTTCGTCTGGCCAACCCATTGTTGAAAACGGCCACAAAGCTGAACTAAACCAAGTATCAAGTACATCGGCATCTTGTGTCCAACCTTCTCCCTCAGGTGCTTCTTCACCAACATACATTTCACCCGCTTCATTATACCAAGCTGGAATTTGATGTCCCCACCAAAGTTGACGTGAAATAACCCAATCATGAACATTTTCCATCCATTGCATGAAAGTATCATTGAAACGTGGCGGATAAAATTCTACTGCATCTTCTGTTGTTTGATTAGCAATTGCATTCTTAGCTAATTCGTCCATTTTGACAAACCATTGTGTTGATAAACGTGGTTCAACAACCACTCCTGTTCGCTCTGAGTGCCCAACTTCATGGCGGACTGGTTTTATATCAACCAACTGCCCCAATTCCTTGAGGTCAGCAACAATTTGTTTGCGGGCTTCAAAACGGTCAAGTCCTTCATATTTTCCACCATTTTCATTGATGGTTCCGTCATTGTTCATCATGTTAATCATTGGCAAATCATGACGCATCGCAACTTCAAAGTCATTAGGGTCATGTGCAGGTGTAATTTTTACAACCCCAGTTCCTTTTTCCATATCAGCATGGTCATCTGTCAAAATCGGAATGACACGATTAATGATTGGGAGGATAACATTTTTGCCCACTAAATGTTTATAGCGTTCATCTTTTTCATTGACGATAACAGCTGTATCACCAAGGAAAGTTTCTGGGCGTGTTGTGGCAATTTCAACAAACTCATCACTTCCTTCAATTTGGTAAGTGATGTGGTAAAAAGCCCCATCAATTTCTTTGTGAATGACCTCAATGTCTGACAAAGCAGTCATCGCTTTTGGATCCCAGTTGATGAGTTTTTCGCCACGATAAATCCAACCTTTATTATAAAGTTGGACAAAAACTTTACGAACCGCTTGCGAAAGTCCTTCATCAAGAGTAAAACGTTCACGAGAATAATCAACAGAAATCCCCATTTTTCCCCATTGTTCCTTGATGGTTGCAGCATATTCATCTTTCCACTCCCAAACTTTATCAAGGAATTTTTCACGTCCAAGATCTTGTGGTAAAATACCATCTTCGGCAAGACGGGCAGCAACTTTTGCTTGAGTGGCAATCCCCGCATGGTCCATTCCTGGCAACCAAAGCGTATCAAAACCTTGCATCCGTTTTTGGCGAATGATGATGTCTTGTAACGTTGTATCCCAAGCATGACCCAAGTGGAGTTTTCCTGTCACATTTGGTGGTGGAATAACGATGCTATAAGGCTCTGCATCGGGATTTCCAGAAGGTTTGAAAACATCAGCTTCAAGCCATTTTTCGTAGCGTCCTGCCTCAACCTCTGTCGGGTTGAATTTTGGGGTTAGTTCGTTCATTAATTCCTCCATTATATTTTACAAATATAGCTTATAGTTCAGTATATTTTTTATTATTATTTTTACTTTTATTAATTGGATACTTTTTATTATTCTTTATCAGTTTTTCTTTAATAATTGAATCAATATCCAAGTTCAAATTATCAGCCATCATATATGAATAAATCAAAACATCCGCTAATTCTTCTTTAACTTTTTCAATATCTGCAGTTCCTTCAGTAGCAGTTTTCCATTGAAACAATTCCAATAGTTCCGAAGCTTCGAGTGAAATAGAAATAGCTAAATCTTTTTCATTATGAAACTGTCGCCAATTTCTATCATCTCGAAACTTATTTATATCATCAATAATCATTGAGAATTTCCTTTCTGAGCTTCAAGTAAAGCATTTTGTAAATTTTCGTCGCACGCATAAAGATAGAGTCCATAGACACCCCTAGTCAATAAAACATTAAGTTCATTATTGAGGTTCTGATTGATGGCTTTTTCCCCATGTGTTTTCTCTATTGCTTTTGTATTTTTTGAAGCACTTGCATCAAAAAATATTTCCTTTCTCTGAGGATCATATTTAACACTGGGTCCAATGATGACTCCTGCATAGTTTAGATCAAAGCCTTGAATGGTGAATGTACTCCCAACTTCAGCAATTGATTTTGGGTTTTCTGCCCAAGGTATATTGTTTTTGGCGTTGGTATAATAATAATTCCAAGGGAGCGAAAAATCTTTAATTTTTACACACCATTTCTGACCATCTGCTTTCCAATCCCAATCATACGAAGCAAGCATCCTTGAAAGCCCATATGCCTCGTCATCGGATTTGTTTCTTATAGCTTCATACATTTTTGAGGGGGAATCAAAAATCTTCAAGTCATATTTATCGTCATTTGGAATCTCATTAATTTTATGTTTCCAAATAAAATCATTTAGCCAATTATTTGTTTTCACCGACATCTGCATTCTATGTTGATCATGTAACTCAATTAATTTATTTTCTAGATTAGCCTCATTTATCAATATAGATATCTCTTCTCTATCCACAAATTGTTCGCCAGTCAATATTTGGTGTTCATCAAAAACTAGGACCACAACTTTTGCAATTTTTTTCAAAGCTTCTAATTGTGTTGAACCGTATTTTTTTGGAAAAGCTTGGCCATTTCTAGTCGCAAGTAAATGTCCCTCATCTACTATAACAATATCTACTTTTTTTCCTTCATATTTCTTCAAAAATGAATTAGGTTTCATTATCTGTTGTTCGTCAAGTCCGAGTTTTCTTGATATTTGCTTATAAACGGATAGTTGTTCATTATGATTGACTAACACGAATGATTTCAATCCATTTAAAAGGACATTGTCCTCTCCCTTTGACTCAAGCTGTAAGTTGTAAAAAACACTAGACAATAAAACTGTTTTTCCACTCCCTGCATTACCTGTTACAAGTATTAGGGCATCCTTTTCTTGAGAAATTGTTTCTTCAATTCTCATGATAATTTGTTTTTGAGCTTTATTTTGAGATTCACTGAGCTCTTTGAAAGGAGATGACTTAAATAATGCAGAATTTTTTATTATTTTAAAATCGGGGAAAAGGTTAGGTTCTTCATGATTTAATTTTTTCCACGCCTCTTTAAAAATTTCATCTATTCTTTCTTTTGTATAATATTTTCCTTGTGGATTTCCTCTACGATTATTGATACCTTTATCACTTTTTATCGAAGGCACACCCAAGAAATAATTCATAAATTTATTTTCCAAATCTAGTGTGACTGACTTATTTGAAAACTCATTTCCCAAAATAAGCATTTGGGAAGATTGGGAAGTATTTAATTCTTGCCAATCTTCTCTTGTTTCAATTAAATGCTGCTTTGTTCGACGAAATACGTCATTTGTTTCACCAACATAAACCGAATATTTTAAATTTTCCTTGTCATAAATAAAATAAACAGTTGGATAATCAGTCAATAATACTGTTTGGATATCACCTATTGATAAAAGTCCTTCAGTCGAATATGCCACTTTTTTTACAACGGTATTTACTTTTGACATTATTCTTCCTCCAAAATTTTTTAATTAATATTGTCATAATTATCCTTCTTAGTCATTGAGTAAAAATTAATGTTCCCAAACAAATATAATTTTGTTCTAAAACTTGATTAAATTACCGTACACACATCTTTTTTTACAAACTGCTAATGTCGATTCGAAGCTCTAATTTTTGTTTATTTCCTAACATTCTTCAAAAAAAATACCGCCCACAAGCCTCCTAAAAATAGGACGCTCACGCGCGGTACCACCTAAATTCCTGACAGATTTACTGACAGACACTCATTTTATGTCATAATTACTGACAGGACTTTTGTCAGCAATTATTTCTTGAAATGACGCAACCTTCATAAAGTTTAACTGAGCACTTTCACCAACCGTGTTCTCTCTATAAGTCTTGCTCTATTACTCCTCGTCAACTTGTTTTTATTTTAGCAGAATTCTTGTTTTTTTACAAGATACTTCTAAATTTTTATTTTTCTTTAATGATTTCTAAAAAATGCTCCAAGCCTTCTTTGGCTTGAATTTGCTGATTACATTGTTCAGAATCTAAGCAAATATAGGTGCCATTTTTAGTATAGGTCCCGTCAGCGCCTCTTTTTGTTGTCGCTAGAAATTGAGTGACAATACTTGTTTTTTGGCAAATGGCACAGATATTTTTCATACTGCCAGAGATATTGCCATAGAAACCACGCCCGTCAGCGGTCAAAAGATATTTTCGGCCGCTTGAAACTTCATTCCAAGCAAAGTAAGTGACATCACGTAAGTCCCATTGACTTGTCGCTGGAATTTTTAACTTTTTAACTTTTTTGAAAGCTTTTTTCATTTGAGCTTCACTCGGTAAATGAAAAGCTTCGACTAAAGTTTTAAGTTCTGTCAGTAATTTTTCAGCTTGTTCTCTTGATAATTTAGGATTATCAATGGCTGATAAGTATTCTTGGATATCAACTTTTACTGACAGATTATTTTCACTGACAAGGCTGTCAGCATTTTCAGCGATTTGCAAAATTTCTGTGGCGACTTGGGCGTAAACTGCCTCAACTGTCGATTTATCATTGACAGAGTGATAGACATTGACGAGGTCAAAGGTCAGGTATTTAATTCGATTATATTCATATGGTTTTAACATTTTCTTATTCCTTAAGATGTGAACCCGACTGCTTTGAAGTTATGAAAATTGAGAAAATGTGGTTCTGTGCAAGGCACAAGTTCCATTTTGTCCATTTTCATCCACTTCAAGGAGGGTGAACTCAATTTGTTCTTATCCGCAAAGAAATAAGACTTTGCGGTAATCTAAGCGAGAGCTCTTACTCGCACTTGATTACCAACCATCTTCTTAAAATTCATTTGAATCTCCTTTTATCTAATGGTTAGAAGTCACTTCTCTAAAAATAGAAGTCACTCATTAAAATGTTTTTGTTCCAAAATCTGGAACGTCATGGAAATCTTTACCATTTTTGTAGTTTTCAAATTTTCCTTGCAAAAATTGGTAAGCGTCTAAACGACTTTCATAGCGAATAGCAGCTTCTTTCGCTTCTTTTTTACCGTCTTCTGTGGCAATTTTTTCAGCTGCTTTCATGGCAAGTTCAGAAATTTGAACTTGTTGGTCCACCCATTCTTGAAAATCTTTTAAAAAATTTTGTTCGTAAGTCATTTTTTCTCCTATTAAAATTCAGAGCTGTTGGCTCATCATTATCTTTTGGGTTTGATTAAATCATAGCTTTGGTCAACCATTTTGCAAACTTGCTCATCAGCAACATCTCCACCAAGTAAAACATCGTTCCAATGCGTTTTGTTCATGTGAAATGCTGGATTAATATCCACAAAGAAATCTCGCAATTCGATTGCGATTTCTGGCTTCTGCTTGATTGCGATATTGACTCGGCCTTCTCGCTCAGAAATATAAGCAAATGATTTTTTATTCTTTAAATGTCGCATCACTACCGTTGGCTGACCCTTCTCCATTTTGGCAAAGGGAGTATCTGCAAAAGTCGGCCCAAGAGACAAGCAAAAATCAATAAGTTCTTTTTTATTCATCTATTTATTAAGCTCCAATTGATAAGCAAAACGGTCACCTTCAAATTGAACAAGCCCTCGTTTTACAAAGCCTTCACGTTCAAAGACATGTTGCATCAATTTATTGACCGGATGAGTATCTAGGCGAAAATCAGAGTATCCTTTAGATAACATCAAGGTAAAAATATTTGAAAATAGATATCTTGTCAAAGATTGTCCACGAAATTCGTTAGACAAAGCAATTCGATGAATGGTCACATAATCAAAATTTTGATTTGACCAAGCGCCGTCAGTAATTTGAGTATAAGCTGGTTCTTCACCTGTAATAATTGCACAATAACCGGCTATTTTATTATCAACTAGCAAGACATAGGCCTGTTCTTTCGCAAAATCCTCTTCAATATCAAAAACTGCTGGATAGGCATTTTGCCATTGGTCACTCCCGGAATCAGCCAAAAAAGTTCTTGCTTCTTCAATAATTTTCATAATTGACAGCAAATCTTTCGGGCCTGCTTTTCTCATATAAATCATATAAAACCTCGGATTTTTTCCATTTTATCATAAAAATAATTAATGACAGAACCGTCAGATTTACTGACGGCTCTTTTTATTGACAGTGTCATCAACTTTCCTATCAAATCTCTTATCTGTCAGTAAATCTAATTTTTTTAGATGTCACAAAACGCTAGTCTAAAGAAATTTCTGGATTTTCTTTAGTGACTAGGAGTACCTGTGCCGTTCCTCCTAAATATTTTTCACTCAATTCAGCTAATTTTTGAGTTGCAGCATCTAGAACTTCACCGCGTTCAGGGTCAACAGATTCAATAATCAAAAAAGCATTTTTGGTTTGTTCTGTCAGCATCGTTCTTTGACCATCACGCCAATTCCATGAGCGACAAACTGCCCCTTCATCATCAAGATAGCAGATTTCACCAGGCAAAGCATTATCAGCTTCATCATCACCCAAAGCCAAGAAATGTTCGCCACCAACAGCTTTTGTCAAACGTAGATTTCCTGCAAAAGTATCAATATCCTCACCACCAGCAGGTAGCCCATAGTTCAAGCTAATACTATTGTAAATATCAACCAAAGGATTAATCGAACCCACAGCTTTACCTTTATCTACTCGTTTAAGCAGATTTTCAATCGAACTTCTAGCCCCTTTTTTTGTTTTAAATTTTTGATAAGCCTTGCGCCAAACAGAGACTACAGGATTTTCACTAAAAACAGCCGCTTCTAAAAATTGCTCTGCATTTTCATTCGCCTCATCAAGATTTTTTTTGATTTCAGCACTTGATTCCATACTATTATCAATATTTTTAGCTAAAACAATTCCGACTTTTGTCTCAGGAAAAAGTTCCCAAAATTCAGGTTCAACAATAAATTTTTTCATAATTTTTTCTTACTTTTCTAATTTTAACTATAAAATTTACTGACGAAAATCTTGTCAGTAAAATACGACTGAATAAGGAGTATTTTATCTGTGGATAAAAGAATGAACAGCAAAGCTGAGCATTCTATCCATCGTCAACGAGTGAACAACGGCCAGGTAAATCGTAATTAAAAGAATGAACAACTAAAATATCCATTCTGTCAGTAAATTTTCACTTAAACTTTAGCTACTAGCAACTAATAATTCTGTCAGCAAAATTTCTCAATATTTACCATATTTTTGCGGACGGCGTCCACGTTTTTTACCTTTAGCAAAAGCTTCAGCTTTACGTTCTTCTTCCAAATGTTCAAATTTAACAATTTTCAAAGGTTCATCACGTTTTGTCAATTTAACAACTGCTTCAGTTCTTGCTGTATGTGGGAACATATCCACTGATTGGATGTATTCTACTTTATAATAATTGGCCAAAACGACTAAATCTTTTGCCAAAGTTGAAACGTTACAGCTGACATAAACCATTTTTTCCGGTGGGAATTTAGTAATTGTTTCAAGTAAGGCATCATCAAGCCCTGTACGTGGTGGGTCAACAATCATTGCAGTTGCTCTATGACCAGATTTGTTCCAGTTTGGAATAATTCGCTCCGCTTTACCAATTTCATAGTGGCAATTTTTAAGCCCCAAACGTTTGGCATTTTCACGCGCATCAAAAATTGATTCTGGTGTAATATCCATTCCATGAACCGATTTTACTTTTTTAGCCACCGCAAAACCAATCGTACCTACACCACAATATGCATCAATGACACGGTCATCTTTTTTAGGATTCAAAGCCTTAACTGCTTCACCATAAAGTACATTGGCTTGCTCAGAGTTCAATTGGTAGAAAGCACGAGGACTTAATTCAAATTCATAATCCAAAACGCCTTCGGTAATTGTTTCTTTTTCATTGAATAAAATTTGTGTGCGTTCGCCATAGATTTCACTGGTTTTTCTTGGGTGGAAATTGACCGCAACCGTCACAATTTCTTCAAATTCTTCTGTCAGTGCTGACAACATTTTATCAAATTTAACAAAAGAATTTTTTTGACGTTTTGAAGGTTCTTCACGTAATTCAGGCCAAACTTGTCCGTCCAAAATAATTGGTGTTGAAGTCACAAAAATAATTTGTACTTCACCTGTTTTTTGTGAACGACGAACCATGACCGTACGAATTCCGCCGATTTTACGTTCATCATATACAGGTAAATCAAATTTTTCAATCAAACGGCAAATGTGATTGATAATTTCTTGGGTTTTGGGATCTTGAACCAAACAGTTATCTAAGTTAACCAAATGATGCGTTCCTTCTTGATAAAGTCCCGCAATCACTGTTCCGTCATTCAAACGACGCACTTGGAACTGCAATTTGTTACGATAACCAAGTGTATTTTCCATTCCCAAAGTTGCACGCAATTCATAATTACGCCAACCTGCTGGTTTATATTTTTCTAAGGCCTGACGCATAACATCACGCTTAAATTCCAATTGCATTGGATAAGAAAGATGCATGATGTGAGATTGACTCATTTCATGATAAGCTCTATCCTGTGGTTTCACACGGTTTGGTGATTTTTCAATAATCTTAACCAATTTTGCACGACTAAAATTTCTAGCATTTTCAGTAATTTCAACTAAAACTTCTTCCCCTGGAAGTGCATAAGGAATAAAAACAAGTCGTCCTGAAATGACGCCAATTCCTTCCCCATTTATCCCCATTCGCTCGATTTCGAGTTGAAGTTTCTGTCCTATTTTTAAATTTATCATTCTTTAATTATTTTCCCTCTAGTTCGTCAATTAAATGACCATTTTCAATCCATTATAAAAAAATCACTAATAAAGGATTGTGTGATACACTATTATAACATTTCACAATTTCTTTTTGTAGTCTTTTTCTACTTGAAATCTAAAAGATTTGAACTTATTTTTTCATCTATGAATATTACTCTCCAAATAAAAAGCCTGACACTGTCAGAGCTTTTATTTTTTCTTTAATTATTGTTTTTTACGTCTAAGTAAAAGAGCAAGTGGCGAAATAATCACTGCCATAATTCCTAGCAGAGTCAAAACAATTTGTGATTTTTGACTATCACCAGTACTTGGGAGAACATCTGTTGGCTTACTATCTTTTACAGCCTTAGCCGTAGGTGTTTTTGATTGATTATTAGATGGTTGACTTGGTTTATCTGGGTGAACTGGAGGAACGATAATTCCCGCAGGCACCTTATGATAAACGACAATTCTTTCAATGTCCGCTGTATCTACCGTAATTCCTGTCATTTCATCAATCTTAAGTTGACTTGCGATGTAATCTTTAATGATTGGCGAAAGAACTGCAGCAAATCTTCCACCATTATCAGCTGTCCAGTCACTATAAGTTTTCTCACCCGTCACTTTGTCAGTAGTGATTGTCCGACTAAAGACAATTGTTGCCTTATAGTTGTCAGCAGCCTTATCCCCATTATCATAAACATAATGAATGACTTCATTAACTGATTTATTTTCCGTCTCAACTACTGTGCCATGTTTTAGTCTCACAATATAATGTTGAGGGTCATCAGCAAATTTAGTTCCGTCTTCTGGATAATCATTTAAAACTAACTCGTAACCTTTATCTGTATAAGATTTAATCGTGTCAGCCGTTGTATAACCTGAATCATCTCCAGTTCCACCTGACAAATCTTTTGTAGTCAAAATTTTTCCAGTTGTTTCATCGATATAAATAACATCAATGGTTCCTTGATTTCGAGTGTAAACATAGTTTACAGTTTGGTCATTGGCAGCATAATTCCCCGCAGTTGCTGCTCCATTTGAAGATATAAACGTATAACCTGGAATAGTCTTTTGACTTGTCACATATGGAGTACCAATATCTCCACTTGTTGTTTCTGACGGAGCAACCGTGTTTCCTTGTTCATCCACATAATTAGCAATAACAGTACCTTGAGCCACCGTATAAGTAAAGTTAACATTGCGCAATTGTTGCAAATTCATTTGGGCACCAGTTGAGGCCGCAATTGAAAAAGACATCGCCTGATTTGTTCCAACAAAAGAAGAAACATCTTGTGTCCATGTTTGCCCACCATAGGTAACTGACATTATTTTAGTTGCACCATTATAGCTCATCGTAAAGTCCACAAAGTTATTATTTGATGGTTCAGAAATCCCCTTAGCACTAGAAGCTATTGTTTCAGCTTGTCCATTCAACCCATCAACAAAGGCTCCAAATGGCATACCTTTAAAGTTTGAAGGGTCAGGTGCAAAACTGCTCTCACCTTTTTTACAAACAAGTTTATAAACTACACTTTCATTTCATATAATTGTTTTAATACACGTTTTATAGGTGACAATTTTTAATTATTTTCGTATATAATATAGACATGGGAAAAATCACTGCAATAAAAAAATTAAAAAGACTATACCGTATCGATTTATCTGGATTTGATGAAGAAAAAATATATCTTTCCGAGGATACAATTGTTCACTTTTTTCTAAATGTCGATAAAGAGATCGATGATACTGATTTAGAAGAGATCCAATCTTATGACCAATTTGCTCAAGGAAAATCACTGGCAGTCTACTACCTTTCCTTTAAAATGAGGACAAGTTCGGAAGTAAGAAAATATCTTAGTGAACACGAAATTGACAATATTGACCAAATTGACGAGATCATAAATGTTCTTGCAAAAAACAAGCTAATTAATGATAAGGCCTACGCTGAAAATTTTATTGAAGGGAAAATTTCAATGGGAAGCGCTGGGCCCTATCAAATTAAACAGAAATTAATAACAAAGGGTATTGATCCCCTGATCATTGACCAAGCACTTTCTAACATTTATGATGAGGAAAAACAAATAGATGTTGCCTACAAACTTGCCGAAAAAACAAGCAGAACTTATGGGCAAAGATTGACCCAAAAACAGCTGAGAGATAAAGTTGTTCAAAACCTAATGAATAAAGGTTTTACGTATTCTATCTCTTCAATTGCTTTAGAATCACTTGAATTAGAAACAGATGAAGAAAATGAGACCCAACTTCTCTACACAGCACTAGAAAAAGTTGCCAAACGCTACAGTAAAAACTACGAGGGGTACGAGCGAAAGCAGAAAGTAACACAGGCTTTGGCTAGAAAAGGCTTTTCATATGATGACATTAGTAGTGCATTACGTGATTATACATTTCCAGAATAAAT
>NZ_JBFTEI010000007.1:0-82626 GCF_041026685.1 Lactococcus sp. AK05 | reverse complement strand
GCCACCACTAGCTTTGTCAAATTAAAAAAATAAGTCAAAATTGACTTATTTTTTTGTTAATGTACCCAGATACTCATCAACATGACCATTCCTAAACCTACAACTGCGATAATCGTTTCTAGTACTGTCCAAGTTTTTAATGTTTGTTTGACATCTAAATCAAAGTATTCTTTAAACATCCAGAATCCTGCATCATTAACATGAGATGCGGCAATTGAACCTGCCCCTATTGCCAAGACCATTAGTGCGGCTGTATTTGGAGAAGCTGATGCAAGCATTGGTTGAACTAAACCTGCTGCTGTTAAAGCGGCCACAGTTGCAGAACCTAAGGCTACACGTAGAATGACGGTAATAATCCAAGCAAGTAACAATGGCGAAAGCGGTGAATCTTTAAACATATTGGCGATTTGGACTGAAATTCCTCCGTCAATAAGAATTTGTTTAAGGGCTGCTCCACCACCGATAACTAACAATAACATCGCAATTGACTTAACTGAATCTGCAATTGATACTGCAATTTCTGAATTTTTCTTACGTTGCATCCAACCCATAGTAACCAAGGCAAAGAGTAGTGAAATAATCATGGCCGATACGGGATTACCAATAAACATCATCACATTTTCAACAAAACTTGATGGGTAAGTAGTGGTCGTTACTACCTTTCCTGCTTTCATTGCACTTGTTGTTACTGCGGCAAAGGGTTTCCCATCATTAGTCGCGATAGAATAAATGGTGCTGATTGCCATTAAGATCACTGGCATTAATGCTGTCAAAATAGAAATTCCAAATCCTGGAGTTTCTTCTAATTTCCACTCTTTGATTTCACCAAAGGCGGATAGTTTATTTTTTACAACAAAAGCTTCTGGGACCCATTTTTTAGCAATTTTTGTGAAAACTGGACCTGCGATAATGACTGTTGGAATTGCTGCAATAATTCCGTAAAGGAGAACAGTTCCAGGATTTGCGCCTAGTACACCGGCAATTGCAATTGGTGCTGGATGAGGAGGTAAGAATCCGTGAGTTACTGAAAGTCCGGCTGCCATTGGAATTCCGAGGTAAATCAAGGGAACGCTTGCTTCTAAGGCAACAGCAAAGACAATCGGAATCAAGAGAACCATCCCAACTTCAAAGAAGAGGGCAATCCCAATAATGAAACTGGCAACCATAATTGCCCATTGAATTCTTTTTTTACCAAAACTGTTAATAAGCGTTTTTGAGATACGATAGGCTCCACCAGCATCAGCAATTAGTCTTCCAAGCATTGCTCCAAAACCAAAAACGATTGCTAACTCTCCTAATGAGCCTCCGATTCCGTTTTGGATTGAAACAGGGATTTGACCAAGTGGCATTCCAAGCCCTAACCCAACTAAAACCGCTACGACAATCAAGGACACAAAAGTGTTAATTTTAAATTTGATAATCATCAGGAGGAGGATTAAGACCCCAATTAAAAGTACAAGTAAATCAATCATATATTTTTTCCTTTCAAAAAATATTGAATATACTGTGTAAGCACGATTGCTGGCGCTTACAATTTGCTTTTAAAAATTAACTCAATACTTTTTTGTGATACATGAAAGTATTGAGTCTTTAAAGAATACAAGTTTATTTTTCTTCTTCAAATTTTCTTTGGAAATTGGCAATATTTTCATATTCTGCCAAGAGTGAGCGAGAGAGTCGGATAAATATTGGACTAATTTCTCGGTAAATTTCGAAATTTTTTGGATTGGGTTGATAGGTTTCGTTTGTTCCTACCATCGTTTCGATTTCGCTGATATCTTCAATTAGGCCGAGGGCTTTTTCAGCCATAATAATGGCGGCTATACAGCCAGCTTCTCGGCTCTCTGGCACATTGATTGGTTGTTCAAAAATATCTGCTAGGATTTGTGTCCAGAGTTCGGAGCTTGTAAATCCTCCTGTCGCTTGAATCATATTTAGGTCGCCCACTACTTCAACAAGGCTAAGCGCAACCATATAAATATTGAAGATAACTCCTTCAAGAACAGATCTGGCCATATGACTACGATTATGTCCGTAGTTTAGGCCAAAAAATGAACCTCTGGCATTGGCATCCCAAATCGGTGCTCGCTCGCCTCCAAGATAGGGATGAAAAAGCAAGCCATCAGCGCCCGGGGAAATGTTTGCTGCAAGTTCCGTGACTTCATCAAAAGAAATTTTCCCATCAAAAATTTGGTCACGAGCCCAACGGAAAACATCTCCACCAGAGTTTACGGGGCCACCGACTACCCAATGCTCTTTGTCTAATGCATAGGTAAATGTGCGTCCTTTTTCATCTGTTTTAGGTTTATCAGTAACTACTCGAATCGCACCAGATGTTCCTATTGTGATGGCTGCAACACCCGGTTTAATCGCATTTACTCCTAAATTTGATAATGGACCATCGGCTGCACCCCAAATAAATTTGGTGCTGCTTTGAATTCCCATTTTCTTGGCATATTCGTGAGGAAGGTTTTCTTCTATCTCATAGGGTTCTACTACTTTGGGCAATTGACTTTCTTTGATTCCAGTCAACTCTAGCGCTTCTTTATCCCAATGAAGTTCAAATATATTGAAGATACCTGTACCTGTTGCGGTTGATAAATCCATTTTATTTGTTCCAAAAAGTCGTTGGAAAATGTATCCTTTAAGTTCCAAATAGTGGGCTGCTTTTTGATAAATATCTGGATGTTCAGCTTCTAACCAGATAAATTTAGATAAAGGAGCCATTGGATGAAGAGGAGTTCCGGTTCTTCGATAAATATCAAAACCATTTTTAGAGGACTTAATTTGTTCGGTGTATTTTACTGCTCTTGTATCAGCCCAAGTGATTAATCTTGTAAGCGGCTGCCAATTTTCGTCAAAAGCAATTAGCGAGTGCATTTGTGTACTAAATGAAACGGCTAAAAGTTCATCTTCATCTTCTAAATTAATTGAAACTTCCCTGATTGTCACTAAAACTGCTTCAAAAATTTCTTCAAGAGATTCTTCTGCCATCCCACTAGCATCACGATAGAGGGGATAGGCTTGGCTACTACTTGCAACTATTTTTCCATTTTTCTCAAAAAGCACTGCCTTAGTTGCTGTGGTTCCTAAATCGACGCCTATTAAATATTGCATTTAGGCTCCTTTTCTTCTATATATTTACTGACAGACTTTTAAATTCTTTCATCATCAGTAGTTTTTTACTGACAGAAGTTTTTTGTCCTAGTTAGCTCACACTTCTCATCTGTCAGTAAATTATTTTTGTTCTACGTCATGTCCGCCAAAGCCATTGCGCAGAGCGGCAACTACTTTTCCAGTCATGGTATCTTCTTGTAATGAGCGTTGACGCATCATTAGTGACAAGGCAATAACTGGGGCAGGAACGCCCAAGTCCAAGCTTTCTTCAACGGTCCATTTTCCTTCTCCTGAAGATTGAACATGACCGATAATTTGGTCTAGTTTAGGGTCTTTTGAAAATTGTTCTTGAGCAAGCCCCATCAACCAGCTTCGGATTACTGAACCATGATTCCATAATTTTGCAACGGCTTCATAGTCATAATCAAATGGTGACTCTTCTAAAATTTCAAATCCTTCAGCAATCGCTTGCATCATCCCATATTCAATTCCATTATGAATCATTTTCAAGTAATGACCACTGCCAAGTTTCCCTGTATAGAGGTAGCCATCTTCCATTGAGATTGCTTTGAAGATTGGTTCTATGATTGTCCAAGATTTTTCATCATCTCCACCAATCATAAAATTCCCGCCTTGACGAGCTCCAGCCATTCCACCAGAGGTTCCAACATCAAAAAATTTAATTCCTTTTTCTGTCAGTAATTTATTTTGTTCTAAATTATCTTTGTAATTAGAATTTCCACCGTCTATCAGAATATCTCCAGCTGACAACTTTTCAGAGAGCATTTCAATCGTTGAATTTGTAGGAGTTCCTGCTGGAAGCATCAACCAAACAATTTTGCTTGCTGGCAATTCTGTCAGTAAATTTTCAATTGTACTGACAGCGGTAATATTGTCTGAGTAATCCTTAGCTTCCTCTACCGCTTTTGTATTTAGATCGTAAGCAACAACTTCAATCTCATGGTCAACGGCATTTTTCACAAGATTCATTCCCATTTTCCCTAAACCAATCATACCAAATTTCATCATTTTTTCCTCCGTGGCATCGCTTTCATTTTATAACTTTAGTATAAGTAATTTTTTTTCATTTGTCAACAATATTTTTTGTAAAATATTTTCTGATTTGTCAAAACAATTTCAAGTTAGGAATTTGGAATTTTTGAGAAATCGAGAAATCTTATTTATGGTATAATGTAGTCAATTAGAAGGAGGCTTGATATGTCGCGTACTTTAATCAGCCGAATCCGAAGTTATTATGATAACCTCAGTAAATCAGATCAGGCAATTTCTGACTATTTAATTGCGAATATTGATAGTGCAGCGAGGCTTTCAATTCAGGAATTTGCTCAAAAAACTCATGTCTCTACGGCTACAATTTCCAGATTTTCTAAAAAAATCGGCTTTAATTCCTTCCAAGAATTAAAACTTGCCATTCATGCCACTGACTCAAGTCGAGATGATGAATTTTTTAGCGAACTTTCACCAACTGATGATTACAAAGAAATACTGACAAAAAACTTCAACGGCAATATTTCATCATTAAATTCTACATTAAATCTTATCACCAACAGACAACTTGACCAAACCATGGAAGTTTTGCTCAATGCCAGCACTTGCGGTTTTTTTGGTTTGGGTGGTTCAAACGCTGTTGCATTAATTGCTTTTCATAAATTTTTGAGAATGCCTTTGCACTGCGTTTATCATCAGGATTTTCATTTCCAACAAATGCAGGCTGCAAAATTAACGAGCGACGATTGTGCTTTTGTTATTTCACATACAGGAAAAAACAGAGATACAATGCACTTGGTTGAAATTTTGAAGAGTCGCGGGGTCCCAATTATTGCATTGACTTCTTTTGCGAGTTCACCTTTAGCTAAAGCGGCCGATGTTGCGCTAATTTCAATTTCCGAAGAAATTTCATTTCGACCTGAAGCTGTTGCTTCCACTGTTTCTCAAATTAGTTTGCTTGATGCCTTGTTTATGATGTACGGAATGAAAATGAAAAATGTTTCTGAAGGGACTTTATCTGAAATCCGAAAAGTCATTCGAGATTCCCGTATTTCCTAGAATTTATCCATTTATCTTATAGAAAGGATGTGATTTTATGGCATTTTCTAACACTAGACGACGCTACGCAAGTTTTGATACCGTTTCGTCAATTCCTGGAGAAGTCATTGATGCCTTTTGGTTTATTATTGATCATCACCTCAAGGGCGTTTTTCCACTAGAAACAATTATCAATTTCGACTTGGTTAATTCGGGTAATTTACTTTCTATTCGTTTTTCTCAAGACAATAGTCCAACAACCATCCTCGTTGATTTTGGCTACCCTTTTAATCCTGAATGGCCTCTACACTACCGAGCCGTTGATAATATGGGACGCGAAACGATCATGACTGCAAGAGAAATGTAATGACAGAATTTTTAACAAAGCTGTCAGTAAATTTTTAAATAAAAAAAACAAAAAAATCTGTCAAAATTACTGACAGATTTTTTTAGATGTAGTAATACACAATTTCTGGAGGCACTCCAAAACGAATAGGTAAGAAAGTCAAACCAATTCCACGATTAACATACAATTTTGTTCGGTCATTGAGCTGATACAAACCAGCATCAGCACTACTTGACCCCTTATTACGTAAACGCCAATTTCCTATCCGAATTTGCCCTCCGTGACTATGACCAGAAAGAATTAAATCAAATTCCTTAATTGTTTCCATGTCTAAAATAGTATCCGGTTCGTGAAGGGCTAAAAGCGAAAATGTTGCATCAATAGGCTCAAGTTCAAAATCAGGCCGTCCCTCACGCCAGTCATCAACCCCAGAAATAGATAAATTATCTTTGACAACTGATGAATTTTTCAACAGAACAAAACCAGCTTTTTCTAGAAACTCTTCAACAAACTTTGACGATTTTTCATCATCAAAATCATGATTACCAAGTATCGCAAATTTTCCAAGAGGAGCTTTAAGTTCTGACAATATCGTCAGTAAATCAGTCCAATCTCGATTTTTTGCCCAAACAACCTTGTCAAATAAATCTCCAGAAAAAATAATTAAATCTGGCTCTTCATTAGCAATATTTCGAGCAAATTTTTTAAAACGACGACTAGTCGTGTGCCAAGCAAAGTGGGTATCGGTAAAATGAGCAATTTTTAAATTTTGTTTTTGAGCGATTTTTACATGTCTCACTTTCATCAAATGAGGCTCTATAAAAATTCCATAAATTAACAAACTTAAGAGCACTGCTCCTATTATCAATTCAATCATTTGTCCATTTTATCATAAATTCACTGACAAAAACATAGTATTAATCAAAAATACTTGATGAAGTTATCAATCTATTCTCTTTTTCTGACAAATTTCTGGTCAGTAAACTCGGACGGAACCGAGCATTCTGTCAGTAAATATCAACTCTATTTGTCAAATTTTTATACAAAAAAAGACTACCGAAGCAGCCTTTCATTTATTAGTTTTGGTCTTCAGCTACGAATGGAAGCAAAGCCATTACGCGCGCGCGTTTGATTGCGTTAACCACTTTACGTTGGTTTTTAGCAGATGTACCAGTCACGCGACGTGGCAAGATTTTACCACGTTCTGAGATGAAACGTTTCAAAAGTTCAGTGTCTTTGTAGTCAACGACTTCGATTTTGTTTGCAGCGATGAAGTCAACTTTTTTACGGCGTTTGAAGCCGCCACGACGTTGTTGTGCCATTTTATTTCTCCTTATATTATTTTTAGATGTCTGTTTAAAGTTTTCTTAGGATTACTAGTTATTATGAAAAGCCGATTCTGCTTTTCATAATAACTAGTAAGAGGGTTAGGAAATCCGCCATAGCGGGTTTCTCTGAAATAATTAGGCGCTTTAGCGTCAATTATTTCACCCTATTAGAATGGAAGGTCATCATCCGAAATTTCCATCGGTGAGCTACCAAACGGATCAGCATCACGACCGAAATTCGGTGTTGCATTATTGTTATTCGTTTGTGGACGTGGAGTATTATTTGTAGATTGGCTAGGTGCAGAATATGAACCAGCAGAAGCTCCGCCTCCCATACCTTCACGAGCAGATCTACTTTCCAACATTTGGAAACTGTCAGCCACAACCTCAGTCACATAAACGCGTTGACCTTGTTGATTTTCATAGTTACGTGTTTGAATTCGACCAGTTACCCCAATCAAAGCTCCTTTTTTAGCCCAATTCGCCAAATTCTCAGCTTGTTGGCGCCAAATAACGCAGTTAATGAAATCAGCCTCACGTTCGCCATTCGCATTTTTAAATTGACGGTTTACAGCCAATGAAAATGTTGCGACAGCTTGATTTTGAGGGGTGTATCGAAGTTCAGGATCGCGAGTAATGCGTCCTACTAATACAACATTGTTAATCATGATGAACTTCTCCTTAGAAATGAAAGCTCTTAAGCTTCAACTTTAACGATCATATGACGAAGAATGTCAAGGTTGATCTTAGCAAGACGGTCAAATTCGCTCAAAGCTTCTGAAGTTGTTTCAGCTTCAAAAGTTGCGATGTGGTAGATACCTTCGCGGAAATCATTGATTTCGTAAGCAAGTTTACGTTTTTCCCAGTCTTTAGACTCAAGATTTGCAGCACCGTTGTCAGTCAAGATTCCATCGAAACGTTCAACGAGGGCAGCTTTTGCTTCTTCATCAATGTTTGGGCGAATAATATAAAGAATTTCGTATTTAGTCATTGATTTTTCCTCCTTTTGGACTAATGACGCAGGTTGAGTCCTGCGTAAGTTGTGAGTTTTTCCCACAGAGTTATATTCTATCACTTTTTTCTATTTTTAGCAAGAATACATTTAAACTTTCCCTCAGCAAAGAGAACTATTTTAAAATAAAAAATACCAACTAAAGAGAGTTGGCATAATTTATCTCATTCTCAGCCCAAGAAGGCTTTAAACATTGCATAAATAAGAAGGATAATCCCTAACACAATCCGATATTTCCCAAAGAAAGTAAAATCGTGTTTTTTCACATAATCGGTCAAGAACTTGATGGCAACCATTGATACCCCAAAGGCAACTATACAAGCTACTAACAAGACCCCAAATTGTTCAAAACTTAAAGAATTCCCATTTTTGAAAAAGTGAAGTATTTTGATGAAACTAGCCCCAAACATAACTGGAATACCCAAGAAAAAGGTAAATTCTGCGGCAACTTCACGACTTACACCAATTAATAAAGCACCGACAATTGTCGCACCTGAACGCGATGTCCCTGGAAGTAAAGAAAGCACTTGGAATAATCCAATATAAAGAGCGGCACGATAAGGTAAACGGTCAATATTCATTACGGAAAATTCATGGTTTGGTACCCACCGACGCTCAATGACAATAAATGCTACCCCATAAATAATTAACATGAAGGCAACAGGAACAAAATGGTAAAAATGTTTGTCCAACCAGTCATTAAGTGGTAAACCAATAATCGCTGCTGGTAAAGCCGCAATCAAAACTTTCAACCACAAACGCCAAGTTAATTGAATTTCACGTGGGGTTTTTTGTTTGTCAGCTGGATTTAACTTATTAAATGGATTCAGTTTATGAAAATAAAGAACAACAACTGACAAAATTGCTCCTAGCTGAATCACAACATCAAACATTTCTTTAAAAGCTGCTGATTGATTAAGACGAATAAATTCATCAGCAATAATCAAATGTCCTGTTGAGGAAATAGGTAACCACTCAGTGATCCCTTCAATAATACCTAAAATAATGGCACGAATAAAATCCATATTTTGCTCCTAGAAAATTTCAGTAAAAAGACTGATTTTTATCGACTGACATAGCAGTCCTATCCTCATAAGTATATCATAAACATCACTGCTTGTAACAGGCCAAGGCGTGAATGTGCTGGCTAGAACGGATGAACTGTCTAATCAAAGGCGAAGATAGATATCTACTCTTTCTGATGAAACAACTAGCTCATTCATAAGTCAGCAATCTGACAACGACTATCCCAAGCAAAAAACTATTGTTCCCATTTCATTCGACCATAATGAGTAAAAATAAAAAAGAATCGATTATAAAAAATTTATTTAATTTTAAAAAAACCTTGACAAAACAAATGTAAGCGCTTATAATGAATAAAAATAATAGAAAAGGGAGGATTTACAAATGAAAAATCCAAACAATTTTGAAATTATTTCTGACAAAGAATTGTCAGAGATAACTGGCGGAATGACTTGGTGGCAAGGTATTGACGGAGTACTTAGTTCTTTTCAAAGCACTCCTAGTTGGGTACAAAAAAAGGTAGCATCAAGCGGGTATGTTCCCTATATACCTGGTGGCGGTTCATGGGTTGGTGGTCCTGGAATGAAACCAGGAAGATAAGGAGAATATTGAAATATTTTGTAACGTCTCTGTCTGCTTCAAAAAATATGGGGACATTAAATTGGCAGACAATGATATTGGACGAGCATCGTGTTCCCGAGTCGTACTGGGAAAACGCAAAATTAGAATTGTCAAAAGAGATAAAATGGGTCACACAAAGTGAACTTTACCGAAAACTAAAACGCAATGATGGTTCAGGCAATGATATTATATTATCAAAACCAGTTAGTATAATTTTAGATACGGTAAAGTCTGACTTTCCCAACGCAAATGTCTGGGTTTATCAATGAAGGGAGTAGAAAAAATCATCAATCTCCCTGAGTTACAAAATCTTTATGACTTTCTTTACATGACATCTTGACAAAAAACTCCTTTGTAAAGGAGTTTTTTGTCACCTAATATTTATATCCTTATTTACTCTTGCCACTCCGCTTGTACACCTTATTTAAACAAATGACCATCACTTACTCAAAAAATGATTACTTATAACTTATCTAATCTCCTCTTCCTTGACATCATCTTAAAATTGCGCTAGAATTACAAATAACACATCGATAGAGGTCGCAACCGATATGAATCTACGCCGAGTTGGAGCACAACAAAGACGCGTATTTAGAGGAGGAGAGGTTGCCGAAAGAATTTTGTTGCTCAGCAAGGTTCTTGGGCTAGTGAGAAAAACTCACTAGACTGTCGCAAATGGTTAATAACCATGCGGAGGGCTATTCGTTCAAGAAAATTTTTAAAATTTTGTCGGACCTTTAGCAATCTATTCTATCTAGTAGGATTGCTTTTTTTGTTTTTCTCAGACTTTTCTAAACTAAACAGGAGTAAGGTTGGGTCTGAGTCAAACAAGTCGGTGTAGAATAAATTTTATTAGGGAGAGAATTTTGGAAAATTCTTCAAACTCAACTACTGAGACGCAAGTAAAACGCGGCTTAAAATCACGTCATGTTTCCATGATTGCCCTTGGCGGAACAATCGGAACTGGATTGTTTCTGACTTCAGGCGATGTCATCCAAACGGCAGGACCCTTTGGTGCACTGACTGCCTATATTCTTATCGGAGCAATGGTTTACTTCCTCATGACATCACTTGGTGAAATGGCCACTTATTTACCCACTTCTGGTTCTTTTTCAGACTATGGAACACGTTATGTTGACCCAGCTTTTGGTTTTGCTCTAGGTTGGAATTATTGGTTAAACTGGGCAATTACCGTAGCGGTTGATTTAACAGCCGTTGCCCTTTGTATCAAATTCTGGTTACCAGATGTTCCAAGTTGGATTTTTTCACTGATTGCCTTAATTGTTGTCTTTGCAATCAATGCCTTATCAGTTAAAACTTTTGGCGAAACTGAATATTGGTTGTCAGCCATTAAAATTACTGTTGTTGTTTTATTCTTGATTATTGGTTTCTTATCTATTTTTGGAATTATGGGCGGTCATATTGACGTCGCTAAAAATCTTTCAGTTGGTAATCATGGTTTTGTCGGAGGACTTGGTAGTTTCACTACAGGCGGAGGGATTCTCGGCGTACTCTTAGTCGCTGGTTTCTCTTTCCAAGGAACAGAATTGCTCGGAATTACAGCTGGTGAAGCTGAAAATCCTGAAAAATCAATTCCTAAAGCTATGAACTCTATCTTCTGGCGTATTCTTGTCTTTTATATCTTATCTATCTTCGTGATGGCGGCTATCATTCCATTTACCGACCCCCACTTAGTTGGAGGAGATTCAGCTGCTCAAAGCCCTTTCACAATTGTATTTGAACGTGTTGGTCTCTCTATTGCAGCTTCTATCATGAACGCCGTTGTTTTAACTTCTGTCGTTTCAGCAGCAAACTCTGGAATGTATGCCTCTACTCGGATGCTTTATTCACTAGCTAAAGATGGTGGCGCACCAAAGATTTTCTCAAAAACTTCAAAAAACGGGATTCCTTTCATTGCTTTATTAGCTACAACTGCTGTTGCTTTACTCACATTCTTGACATCAATTTACGGAGTTAGCTTCTTTACATTCCTCGTCTCAGCCTCTGGTTTAACAGGATTTATTGCTTGGATTGGGATTGCAATTAGCCACTTCCGCTTCCGTCGCGCCTATGTTGCTCAAGGAAAAGATGTTAAAAAATTACCTTATCATGCAAAACTATTCCCATTTGGTCCAATCTTAGCCTTAATTATGACCGTTTTAGTCACACTCGGCCAAGACCCAATGCTTCTTTTTGGTAAAACTTGGGTGCAAGGTGTCATCATGTATGCCGCAATTCCACTCTTCTTCATCCTTTACTTGGGTTATAAATTTAAAAACAAAACGAAACTTATCCCACTTAAAGAGGTTGATTTAAGTCGTCATAAAGATTAAAAAAAGTCGCTCAATGAGCGGCTTTTTTATTAGTTTAATCATTAATTTCAACTACTTTTTCACCAAAGAGTTCTTTAGCTAAGTTTACCGTTTCATCCGGCTCTTTTTCATCTTCTTCATCTTCTTGAACATTTTCAGATTTTAAATTAGAAACATATTCCGCCCGAACTTCTTGCCAGTCTTGTTCAGCAAGAGAAATAATTTCTGGCGCAAATCCAGCAATTGAACTCAAGAGATTCCCACAAAAAAGTTGCAATTCTTCATTTTCACTGACTCTTTTAGCAAGATTCTCATGAGGAAAAGTCACCACAAGAAAATTTTCTGACGCAGCGACAGGCGCTGTATTATTAAGTAAAGCTCTGTCTGCCGGTTTAGTTACCGAAGCAACAAGTTCTGGCCACGCACTTAGAGCAGCTTTTCTAGCTTCATTTGTCGCCTCAGCCAAAGCTTTATAAATTAAATCTTTGTTAATTTGACGTTTTTTAGACGCTATTGGTTTCGGACTAGCTTTAACTTTTTCTGTCAGTAAATTATTTTGTGAATCTGAATTTACCTGAATTTGACCAGCTGAAATTTGAGCTTTCAATTGATTAATTTCGGTTTTTAAAGTAGCAATTTCGGCTGTCAGCTGATTAGGGATTTCTCCTTGCGAAGCTGTCAGTAAATTATTTTGTCCAATTTCAGCCAAACGCATGGTCATGACGTCTGCCGCAATTTTTGTTTGAGTCGTTTCCTTTATCGTTTTCAAACTTTCAATTGCAATATCAATCCATGAAAAAATTTGACCACGGTCATACTGAGAATTTTTATCCAAGAGTAAATCCCGAAGGTATGCTAATAAATCTTCCGTAAATCGAAGCATATTTTTTCCTTCAGCAAAAATCTTATCAAGTTCCGTCAGTGCTTTTGCTTCATCATGCTCAAAAAGTGCTGCAACATATGTTACTAAAGCATCTGCAGCAATCGACCCTGTGACAAGTAGTGCATCATTTTCTTCTAATTTTCCTGATGAAAACGATAAGGCTTGGTCTAATAAAGAGAGGGCATCACGCATTCCACCTTCAGCTGCTTTAGCAATAACATCGAGTGCTTTACCGTCGAATTCAAGTCCTTCATCAGCCATTATTTTTGCTAAATAAGTCCGAATGTCTCCTGTTGTGATTGATTTAAAAGCAAAACGTTGAACACGCGAAATAATGGTTGCTGGAATTTTTTGTAATTCAGTAGTAGCCAAGACAAAAACAACATTTTCTGTAGGTTCTTCTAGTGTTTTCAAAAGTGCATTAAAAGCCCCAGTTGAAAGCATATGCACTTCATCAATAATATAAACCTTATAAGTGGCTTGACTAGCTGCGTAAGTTGATTTATCTCGAATTTCTCGAATTTCATCAACCCCATTATTTGATGCCGCATCAAGTTCAATGACATCATCTAAGCTTCCTTTAGTGATTGAGTCGCAAATAAAGCAATTATTGCAGGGCTCTCCATCCACTTGATTAGGACAATTTATTGCCTTAGCAAAAATTTTAGCTGCTGAGGTTTTCCCTGTCCCTCTTGGACCAGAAAAAAGATAAGCATGTGAAATTTGATGATTGACAATCGCATTTTTTAATGTTGTTGCTACAACTTCTTGCCCCACCATTTCATCAAATCTTTGACTTCGATATTTTCTATATAATGCTTGATATGCCATTCTTCTCTTCCAATTTTTTACTTAGTATTCTTTTCATATCCGCTTGTTTCAATAGAAATCTTGCCCAAGACTATAGTTTAAGTCTTTTAAAATTTCAGTTGAAGCATCACGTGATTGAATCAATTCATCAATATCTTGTGATTGATAATTTCTGAGGGCCTGTCTGAGGGCGAACATTCTTGCTCGATTAATCGTTGCCTCATCTGCTTCGGTTGCCGCAAAAAATATTTTACGTGCTTTTTCATCAAAAATCGTCCAAGCAATTGCTAAATCAAAAGCTGGATCACCAATAACAGCTTTGTCAGTAATTTTGACATTAACTAACTTTCCGTCAGTAACTTTTAAATTTTGCGTAAGCAATTCTCCCAAAACCCAAACAGGTTTCTTGGACCATTTTGTTTTTGCTGCAAAATCAAATTTTTCTTGCAAAAGGTCAGCAGGAACAACTTTTTGATAGACTTTCAAAAGTTCTATCATCTCAGCTTCAAAGAAAATCAAATCAGAACCAGCAAAAGCATTTTCAAAACTAGGTGACTTTGCATCTGTTGTTGGTAGCCGATGTAATTGATAGAGAAAACTTCCTAATTCTTGCGCAAATTCACGAACATCTCCAATATTACCTGGATTTACAGATGTTCCTTCTTTTTCCCCGAAACGGTCAGCAATAAATTTTTTTACTATTTCACTCATTTTTTTCTCCGATACCCTTTAAAATTTTGATTTAACCTACTTCAAAAAATTTAAAATCAGTCATTTCACATAAAACGTTAGCAAATTCTTCAAGATATTTTTGGTCGATTTCATCATAAAAACCAATTTCTGAACTGTCTAAGTCAAGAACCCCAACTAATTTACCATCTTTAACCATTGGAACAACAATTTCAGACATTGCTCGACCGTCACAAGAAATATAATTTTTGTGTTTCTTTACATTTTCAACAATAATGGTTTGGCGATTTTGAGCTGATTCCCCACAAACCCCTTTGCCCATTATAATTTCAACGCAAGACACAGACCCTTGAAATGGCCCTAAAATTAATTTTTCACCATTGTAGAGGTAGAAACCTGTATAAACTTGCTCAGGCAAAAAGCTCCAAAGTAAACTACTTGCATTGGCTAAGTTTGAAAGTGTATAATTTTGTTCACTAAGAAGCGCTTTTAGTTGCAAATTAAGCAACTCATAACCTTCGATTTTTTCTTCTTTATTCATCTTGTTGCTCCTCAAAAATAATATAATCCATTATATCATTTTTTAAAGGCAAATTTTAGATTAGTTTTGATATAATCATCACTGCTTCTACTACACTGTCCGCTCTCGCTATGTTGCTAAAGCAACAAGTCGAGCCGCACTCACTCGGCGGAAAATTATCGTCCCGCTGAGTTCGGTCATAATGAGAGAAAGAAGTCAGCAACATGAAACGTTGTTTCGTGTTACTGGCTATGATATAATAAAAACCATGAATAAACTAGAAGAACTTCGGAACAACATTGACCAAGTGGACCAAGAAATCGTTCAGCTTCTTGAGAAACGTATGACAATTGTTCAAGAAATTAGCCAAGAAAAACAAGCACAAAAAATTACTATTTTAGATAACTCTCGCGAACAAGCCGTATTAGATTTGGCTCGCCAAAATATTAAAAATTCTGCTTATCAAGAAACAATCATTAATACTTTTAAAGATATTATGAAAAATTCTCGCCTTTATCAAAGAGAAAACCGTGAACAATAAGAAAAAGTTACTGACAAAAATTTTATCACTCCTATCTGCTTGCTTACGCAACTTACAGACTGAGCGATAATTTTGTCAGTAACTTTTTTATAATTTAAATTGTCCAGCTAAACTGTCTCGCAACATCATGTATTCTAATTGCGGCAAATCAAGCAGAACCAATTTACTATTTTCTAAAAGATTATTTTCTTTCAAGCTGTTAAGAAAACCTTTAATTTCTGTTGTTCCCAAATAGAGACACTCAACAAAAATAATATGTTTTTCCTTGGTCATCTGACCGATAAATCGCGAAAAATCTTCTGGAGTCAGTGCCTGATCAATATCTGAACGACCAACTACCACTAAATCCTCGTTTTCATCTTTAACTACAGCAGCAAGCTCTTTAAAGATTCCAGAATTTATCTTTTGATCTTTACTTTCCGCTTCAATAGATTCCTCAATTTCAGCATATGCGCCTCGGTCAATCATCGCGACAGTTGCAATTTCACCATATTTTAAAGCAGTCAGTGAATCTTTCAAATCATTGAGTTCCATATTTTCCTATGCAAATCTACTTTTAGTAAAAAGTATTAAGATTCGCTTCCTTTCTCGCATTAAATTCATAAAACCTATCTCAAGTTTACACTGACTTTATGAATTTTTCAAAAAATATGGCTCTTTTTGTGATTTCAACTTTGATTTAAAGTTTTATCAGTAAAAAATAAGTGCCATTTGCTATAATAAAACTATATAACAAGAGAGAGCTATAAATCCCTTTGTAACAAGTATTCCACTAATTAAAACTATCTTTTTTTACGCTTTTTACTACGTTCGCCCCAAAAAATCATAATGCTTTTAAGATATTGCTGAACTTTTCGGCAGTCTCTTTTTTCTTGTCCTTGGCAAGGTGGCTATATGTATCTAAGGTTGTTGTTATTTTAGAGTGTCCTAACCGCTCTTGTATCTCTTTAGGGTTTACATCGTTGTTCATTAACAAGCTGGCATGAGTATGGCGGAAACCATGCAGACCGATATTTGGAAGTCTTGCTGATTTCAAGTGAGAAGAAAGGCGAAACCTCTCACTTTCATAAATCAATCTTTGACCGTCATAAGAGAATACTACACTATCAGACAAACCTATAACTTTATTATGGTTATTTTGGTATTTACGCCAATTGGCTAAAATTTGTAAAGTGGCATTATCAAGCGAAATAATTCTATTACTTCCTTTAGTTTTGGGACTATCTTGCACTTCTCTGCTCTGTAAAGTTGTCTTTGTTACATTAACAAGTTTTTCGGAGAAGTCAATATCAGACCAATTCAAAGCCAAAGCCTCACCAATACGTAAACCAGTAGCCAATAATAGACGATATAAGGCATTATGTAGCTGGTTCTCTATACTTGGCTCTAACGATTCAAGATATTCTAAGAACATTTTCAGCTCTTTATCATCAAAATACTTAATCTTACTTACAGTTCTTACCTTTAATTTAGGAGGAAAAACTTTAGTAGCTGGGTTGCTCTTTATTGCTCCTAGTTGCATGCCATAATCAAGAATACGTTTGATGATATTGAGCATTATCTTAAAATTTTTACCTTTACCTTTTTCACGCTTACCATTAACTATTACAGCCGTATTAGCATTTTTAGACCAATCGTTAACAATACTTTGTAATAACATCGGAGTTATTTTTGGTAAAACGTATGTCCCAAGAGCTGGTAAAATGTATACTTTTAGATAATTTTTCACTGAACGTACACTATTTGCTTTAACTGTCAGCTTATAACTTTCAAACCAACCCAAAGCCAAAGCCTCAAAGTTATCAAAAACGACTTTTTCCCTTGCAATTGTAGACCCATTATTGATAAAATTATTTATAGATTGGCGTGCTTTAATCTCACACATTTTTCTACTATTGGCACTTACACTTGTTCGTACTTGCTTACCAGTCAGACTATCTACGCCCAAATAAACGTTAGTTCGGTACACCTTTGTACCGTCTTTTTTTATATATTCTTTAATATTCATACTATTTCTTCCTTTCCATTTTTGTACTAATGTCAGGCAAGGCATGTACGAGGATTGAGAAATATTGTTATTAGAGCTTATACGATTAATTAGTTAACTGGTTTATTAGTTTATAGAGTTATTGAATTCTCAACTGATATAGTATATTTTACGGTATCAACGGTATCAAAGTATTATAAAGCTATATATAATAAGGGTTTATAGTGTTACCTTTCTCTAAGATAAGAGTAACAATAAGGTATCAAAGGTAACAAGATAATTAGAGAGGAATCCCTAAACTAGAGCCAGTACCTGGAAATGCTGGTAGAATCTCTGCAAGTATTTTAGGCAATGTACTATAAAACTCACTCACACTTGGAGATAAGTTACTATTTATGGCATCCAACGTAAAATTTGTCTGCATACGTCTGATGACATTGGGAATATACTCTCCTTTTTCTACTAGATTCTTTGCTTTAGTCAGCACTCTACGTTCTTCTTCTTTTATATCCTCACTAAGGATAAGATTATAAAGTGTATTTAAAAAATCTAATTTTATTTGAGATGTTTTATCATTGTCTGCCATAAATATCTCCTATCAGCTTTTAACGTGGTTCAGGTTTGCACGTATTGGGGGTAATTAAAAAAGATTCAATAATTTACTTATGGAATTGGTGGAAAAAGGGGGAATTTGTTATAAACGACTATTATTTCAATGATTCCGCAAGCGTTAGAGTTTTTCTATCAACTACTCTTATATCTTCATTTTCGAGCCGAACAATATAACAATTTTGCAAAGTTGTAGATTCGTCGCCAGTAACAATTGTGGCAGTTTGTCCGTCTGATAGTTTGATAACGTCGTCTTTTTTCATGGTGTAAATTCTTTCTAAGTTTATAGTGGATATAAACCACTTTGATTATATTGGGGAGTTTGAAATACTCCTTCACGGATGATATGAACTTTCTCTTTTTTCCGAAAGTTGAGAACACAAAAGTGTGGACTCCTAAGATTTAGGAGAGCGCAACTTTGCGCTGAGTGATTATTTAAGTTAATCAACAATGGATAGGGTGTATTTTGAGGTACACCCTATCATTACAGGCTTTCTTCTGTTAATTTAGATACAAAACCTAAGATAGTTAATGAGCCGAATTTTCGGCTGATTGCTAAAGTCGTAAAATGCGACCTCAGGTAGTTCAATTAAAACCTAAAGCAATGATGAAACCAAGAGCCATATAAATAATGCTCCAAGCAATGCTACGACAATAAACCAACTGGCTTTACCTTTCGGAGAATTGGGATTAATAGACCAACCAATGCCATATCTTCTTGGAATAAATAATGACTCTTTATCATCTTTGTACATCTCTTTATAGACAAAGTATGAACCTATAGATAATATAACTGAAAACAATATTAAAATAGCTCCCATAAAATCCTCTGTGCGTTCGGTTTTATCAAGTAGAGCCATCAATATCACCATAACAAGTATAGCTACTAAAGAAATCCATGAGATAATGTCATAAATTTTTGTTTTTGTTTGTTTCATTTTTATCTCCCAAGAGTTTAAATAACTCTTTATATAGGTTGTTAATTAATTTGGTTTATTTTCAAAATTAAACCTAAGCGGCATTTTCCAAAAGGGAAATAAACACTAGTTCCAATTTTGTTAGAGTCAACTAAAATTGCTGTTATGCGGTTTGTGAGTTTGCTCCCGACATCTTTGTCGGTCGCAAAATATGCTATTTCAGAGTGGACCTATAGAGATTTGTACAAAAATGTTCATATCCTATTATTGGTTTTCGAAAAAAGTGAAACCAAAAAACTTTACTCATCATCTATTTTAATGTAGTAGTGTTTAATAAAATATTTTTTAGAAATTACTCTACCGTTTGTTATATCTAAAAAATCCCCGATATCCCCCATAAAACAAACAGAACCAAAACTGTTAAAAGTCCCCAAAACACCCTTTAATCCAATTGCTATATTTCTTTTTGTATTAGGTTTTATTCCCATCATAGTAATTTTTAATCTATCCCCATACCAAGAAAGATAATTCTCTTTAAACGCTTGCTTAACCCAATCAGGTTGTTCATTTGTTTTACTAATTTCCCATACTTCGACTGATTTGTTTTTATATTTTGCTTCCATAAAATCATATAACTTCTTTCTTTGATATCATAATATTTTGGCTAGGTAAAACTAGCAAGGTTCTGACAAGGTTAATCACAAAAATGTGAGAAAGTATTCTGACATTTCTGGCGCCCTAAAAAAGGGTGTAACGAATCGTTACTACCTAGCAAGGAGTCGCGAATCACGACTCCCTCAATAACAACCACGAAATTTTCGGTTTTGCCACTTGTGGCAGAAAGCTATACCGACATCACGTCGGGTATGAACAAGCGTACCTGAAGGTACACCCATAACAATTTGAACCACCGTAGTTACAACTACGCAGAAAGCTATCATTTGAAATGACAACATACAAAATTTACATGTAGTTATTCCCCATAAGAGTGGGGAAATCATCAAACCATCAACCATTCCGCAACCAAATGACAACCACAAAAAACACTTGCTAATTGTTGGCAATTGTTGGCTTGAAATTGACTTGGTAAGTCATTGTATTTATTGTTATTTGTGTTTTTATATCATTGAAAAGTAGGAATAATAAAGATATATGGTAGAGAATAGTACCAATAATAGAACAATTAACCCGATAGACTTTATAAAAATAGCAGGAGTTCCAGTATAGAACTGCTTAATTATTCCTTTTTTTGAAAAAAGTATTCCAATGATTAGAAACAATACTGGAAGAATAAACACAAATTCTTTTCTAAACCAGCTATATACGCCACCTATACCGATTTTACTAGGGATATAAGCAGGTAGTTTGTTATAAAGATATAGGGATAATAGTAGAAAAGGTATAGTGCAAATGCAATAAGCAGTCACTATTTTTGAATAGATTTTATCAATGAATAATAAAAACTTCATATTCCATCTCCTACCAGTTTTTAGTGACTGGAAACACATAGATTTACAAATTCACGCTTATAATCAATTGTTTGTTTTATTAATTCCAATAGAATACAATTAATGCAAAAATACAAGCCAAACCTAAAACTATTGGAAACGTAAATTTGGTAAGCCAAGATATTTTTCCATTAGTAGTATTTGGATTTACTGAATATCCTTTTTTTATTATTGATGGAACAGAAAAACTTACAGTATTACCTTTATATTCTTTCTTTAGCGAAGTAAACTCAGATAAGTAGCTAGTTGATAATAGAATAGCTGTGAGAAGCATAAACATAAAACCTAATTTAAGGTTCATCATTAAAATGCTGATGATTGTAATAGCACTAGAGATAAGCGAGCCTATTGTAGAACTCCAAAATAATGACTTATATTTTTTTATTTCTTCTTTATTCATTTAAAATATGTTTCCCCTTCATGCGCTCATGCGCTTTTTATTCTTATCAAAATAATAAGCAGTATGAATTATTTTAATTGCATTATCTTTATCTTTTTTATTTCTTATCACATAAGTTTGATTCCACTTATCGAATTCATCAATCTTTTCGCCTAAACTGATTTTATTTCTTTTAGGCGAGTGCCAAACATAATTCAAAAACTCTAACCATTCTTTGTCAAACTTTTCAGTAAAGTCTTCCGGTATATCTGGATTCCTTTTACCCATTCGCCGTTTAATTGAACGGATTATAACACGATAAAGTGCCTTTAAAGGAGAAATTTGTAACCATAAAACAAAGTCAGCTTGCGGTAGTTTTAGTTCTATTGAGTCACGATAGTTTCCGTCAATAATCCAACTTTCTTTATTTTGGAATAAAAAAGATTGTGTACTTTCTCTAACAGCCTCTTTGGATAAAGTTTTCAACCAAACTGTATCCTGATGAAATACTGGTATACCATTTTTTTCAGATATCTTCCTAGCCAAAGTTGATTTTCCAGCTCCTGAATCTCCAATAATAACAATTTTCATTTTATATTCATTGTCTCCTTGACTATCAAAAGTTTTTTATTTTGCATTCCTAAAGTTTAGGGTTACTAATTCTAAACTAACGAGAATACCCATAAAATAAAATTTACAGGGTTAAGAGTTTTTATAAAAGTGATATGTAAATCCTTTTTTAATTCATGTTTAAATGAATCGCTAAATGATGACTTACTATTTATTGTTGCGTAGACTGTCTTGCAAATATCTAGAAATAACACTAAGAAAAAGACTACAACATATAATAGTAGAACTGCTTTTAGAATTATTAAGATAAAATTAAACACATTACTCATACTGAACTCCTCTTTTATTTTAAATTTTTTGCGTTCCTAAAATTTAGGAATTGTTATATAGTTTTGAACCTTAGCATTTCTAAGCATTGGTTTCTCTCATAAGATGACGAAAATTAACAAATACAGCTTTTTTATACTGTTTTTGTCTGTCATCTTTTGCGTTACCAGTACTAAATAATACTAAAGGTTTGTGCTTATAGTGAATTGCTATAACCCTTTTAACGCAGGCGATTTTCCCTTGGTTATTTTTTGAACTTTTAGGGCTATGTTAATAAATGTTAAGGTTCACAGCTATATAGACTTTAGCACTATTAAAGTTCTAATCTATTGCTTTTTTCATTTCATGAATAACTCTTCTTAATTTTGGTAAAGGCAATTCCATCAGGTCAGCAAACTGTTCTTGTGGTAGTCTGTAGTGTTCTCCAAGCATTCTCTCATACCCAGCTATAATTACAGCCTTTTCCATTTTTTCATCTAGGTTATCAATATTCTTTAAGTAGTCCGATAGTTTCATGTTTTCTCCTTTACAATATTAGTAATAGCTTGTGTGTGCGTCTTTCATCAACAAGTTAATGTTCATTATCAATCAAAAGGCAACAATGCTCAAAACGAATAATATAAAGCTTATGGTATATAGTGCTATTTTCGCAAATTTATTAATATGTTTTATAAAAATATTAGTGATTAAAGCAATATTTAAAGCTATCATATATACAAAATTTGTTTTCACTATAAAAATAAACAATAGATTAAGAACAACGAATAGAAGTAGATTTATTTTTTGTTCTTTTTTTAATTCATCCACAATATTTTTCATATTTTATCTCCTTGGTTTTTCAAAAACCTAATAGACTTAAAAGAATATCTCCTATAGCTTGTAATACAACAAACTTTTTAACTGATTTTTTCTTTTTTCTTCTCATTACTTTACCCCACCAACTCAAACCAGCACAGCTCATACAGCAACGCACACGCTTCGTCATAAGCGTTGTGATGATAGCCGTAGAAGTTTGTTTTTATAATATACCCAATAGTATAAAAACAATTATCTTTGTTTATCTTCTTCATTATTTTGCATCATAATAAGCATTTCGCTATATTCAGACAATTTAGCCAAGTTTTCCAAACTAAGTTTAGGTAGAGTTTTTAATATCTTTGCAACATTGTCACTTTCGTCATCATCGTTTACAAATAAAATTTCATTTGTGGATTTTCCGTATTCAAATAAAACATTCTCATTTAATATTTTTTCAAATCTAAGTGCAAATAATGTATTGTCTTTTTTTTCTTGGAGATCTTTTAGGAATCTTTTTATTTCAATATTATCAGGGTCTTCCTCTAATTTTTTTTGTGCTTTATTTAGTAATACATCTAGTTGAGCATCTACATTTTCTAAAATTTGTCTTGGTTCAACTTCGTTTAACCCTAATAAATATCCGACTGAAACATTAAAAAATTTAGCTATGTCTTCTAACTCTCCCATTTTGGGGCTTCTAGTCCCTTTTTCCCATGTAGATATGGTAGATTTTGTTTTATTTAGCTTATTCCCAAGTTCTTCCATTGTCATATTCTTTGAAAGTCTTAGCTCTTTAATTCTTTCTGCAAATTTTATACCGTTCATAAGTTGTCAACTTTCTTTTTGATATTATCAATTATAATATTTTTGTTTGATTTTTTCAAACTTGGACGTTGACATTTTTCAAACTTTGTTTTAAAATGTTCTTGTCAACAAAAATAAAACAGAAAGGTTTGACAAAATGACACAAACACCTTTTGAAAAACTATTAAAATCTAAAGGATTACGGACAGGATTTATAGCTGATAAACTTGGGATGACCCCCTTCATGTTTTGGCATAGAAGGCAAGACCCTGCCAATCGTTTTAAAACAAAAGAAATTGAACTGCTAGCTGAAATTTTAGGTGTAAATGAGAAAACGGTATTTGATGCCGTTAAATTTAGCTCTTCGAGTTCGCAAAAATCAAACAAAGAGGTATGAAATGGCAACTTTCGAAGATATTGAAATCAATGATATGGCAAAACTAGCTCGTATCCTTAATATTGATTTCGAAAAGATTTACTTAGCAATGAAACAAGTTTCTTCCAAAAACTACTAAATGCGCGTGAGTGCTGGAAAGAGGACAAATGAACTTACAATTAGTCAATCAAGAGTTATTCAACGGTATTACCTGTGATGTTTGGCGTAACGATAATCATGAAATTTTCATGACAACCGAACAACTTGCTCAATGTATCGGGTATAAAACCAAACAAGGTATTGTTAATCTAGTCGGTCAAAATAAATATCTTAAAAATAGAGAGTTTTCAGTTACAACGAAATTGGTTGCAACTGACGGAAAGAAATATGATACACGAGTATTTACGTTTGAGGGAATCAAAGAAATTCTTTTCCTTGCTCCAAAAAGTGAAACGGCTCGAAAATTCCGTGAATGGACACGTAGCGTATTGAATGCTTATTTCAAAGGCGAGTTAGTCAAAGCAAAAGAAATGGCAAAAGCTACTATTACACGTAGAGATTTGTCCACCGCCATTAAGGAAAGTCCACACTTTGAGCCGAACTATCACGTTATCTTTGCTAATATGCTGACGGTTCTGGTTACTAACGGCAAATATAAGAGTGTCCAAGGCATGAGAAAAGCGCTAGGACGTACTAACGCTAAACTTAAACAAATGCTTGACAGTCCTGAAGAACTGCAGTTACTGCAAACTTACGAATCGAGTATCACTAATTTACTAGATTTAGGTTTTGACCGACACCAAATCAAAGAATTTTTGACAAAAGAAAAAGTCCCAACCGACCAAAGTAAAGACTTTTAATAACAAAGCATGATTCACGCGCTAACGTGATTTCATGCTCTTATTTTACCATAATGAGAGGAATTTTCAACATGAACACACCGATAATTGATGTTATATTCGCCACTCACGGCACACAGTCAGGCGCACAAGTACAGTTTAACCCAACCGCTCACACTTGGACGGTTTGGACGAAACAAGGCTTAGAACGCACGTTTAGCAACGTAACCTCATACGCTAGATACATGACGAAAGGGTAAGGGATAAGACATGAAATTTAAAACATTTGACTTAAGAGTCTACCGTCATAATGATGAAACACTGCTTTCATTTGATATCAAAGGCGGACGGATGCCATTAAGTAAGTTGTTACATATTCCAAAAGGCAAACCATTTAAGATGAAACTCACGCCTGAAATTATTGAAAAATACCGTATTAAACAGGAAATCAAACAAACAGAATATAAGGGATTTGTTACCGAGGGTGTTATGCAATTAGCTGATATCATCGAAGAAAAGGTTATCTCACGGGATTATTACAAAGCAAATAAAGAAAATTGGCAAGATTGGATGCGTATTTTTGTTTACGAATACTTATATGACGTAGCTTTTAACCGAGGTGTTCGTCAGGAAAGACGACGTAGAAAAAACCAGCACAAAGCATTGACGGCATTTGAGATTATCACTTCCGAAGATGTTTCAGAGCTTTCTCATGAGCTAGGAGTTAGTGAGGATAAACTAACGTACGCAGTTATGGAAGTTATCTCTAAACGTAAAAATGGAGGCATGGCATGATTGAAGATATTAATTTAAAAAATGCTGAGGTTTTAGCAATTCTAACAATGGTTTTTGATGAAGTACAAGGAATTTACGAACTCAAAAAAGGAAGTAGGGAATACGAATTGGATAGATTGAAAGATACTTTAATAACATCGTTTTTTATGATGAGTAAACGAGTGGAAGACATCAATGAAATAGCTAGTTTGATTATGAAAAAAGAGAAGCCAAAGGAGGCAGGAAGTGAATGACGACACTCTAACAAACCTTGTGGCGCATGGCTTAGTTGATAAAGTCATTCCTTTATTTAATAAGTATCTTGGTACACAGCTCAAAATCAGAAATGAAAAACGAGTATTACCGTATATCTCTAAAAAGCGTGTTATGGAAGACTTAGATATATCAGACGGCACCCTTGATAATTGGGAAAAGCACGGATTGAACCGCTACAAACCAAGATACAAAACTTCACTTATCTACTATTTGATTGATGATATATGCAAGTTCATCATCATAGATACTTAGCAACTTGTCAGGCAAGGCAAATTTTATTAAAGGATTGAGAAAATGACAAATATTATTAGAGCTTGTTCTTATGTGGCTGGTATTGATAGCGTAGGTATGAGAAGTTTACAACTCTATCACACGGAACTGACAGATAAGCAGATTGAAAAATTAGACCCATTGAACGCCAATACAGACACAGTTGATTATTCTTTTAAAGTTAGTAAATATAAGCACGGTGTCCGATTTGAGGGCGAAAAAGAGGGCGGAGAAATCAGCTTATTTGATGAGGTAGCGAGATGATAGAATACCACCAAGGTTACAAGGCTATAAAACGGTACGGACGGAATAGTTTTAGACCGATAGGCAAACACCCATTTAAGATGATTCACAACGCACGAGCGGTCAAATATGACTTGATACAGCAGTTTGAAGCGAGTACAGGTATTATCTTACCCAGCGGAGTGAAAAGCGCCTTATGCACGCAACAAGTGCCAATTCTAGGCAAAGAGCTGGCTGTTATGAAACTACAAATAAAGGAAAATAAAAAATGACATTAAGAAAATTAAGTGATGAAGAAAAACAAGAAATTAAAGATTTAGATTTCAGTCACGAAGAAATGTATAAAATGCTGAAAGCTCAACCAGATATTGAAATAAAAAATATTACAATTGAAGCCTTATTTAAAGATGACGATTTACTCGCAGTAACACCGCAGTTTGATGACATCTCAAACCTTGAAACTGTCAATATCTTGCTGAATATATTAATTGCGGACGCAAGGCAAAGCACTGATATAGACGAGTTTATAAAGACTGTTATTTCTATATGGGGAACGTATGACGAAGCGGAGGGGAAATCATGAAACTAACTGACTTACAAAAATTAGACCAAAATATTATTAAATTTCTTTCCGGACATAGAGGAATTGAACGAGCTGTCAAAGGCAAGATTTTAGCACAATCCCTTGATATTGATTTTAGAACTTTACAGAGCAGAATTGAATTTTTGCACAAACAGGGTTGCGCCATTGGTTCGATTGATAACGGTTATTTTATCCCAATGAATGAGGAAGAGCGCAGAGCTGGAATCATAAAAAAACAACGCACAGGCATAGCGATTAATAATGCAGTCAATGGCTACACCCTTGCAGAACTTGATTGGATTGACCAACTCTTTGAGGAGGACTAACGATTGAGACCAAAAGAACAAGCCCTAAACTGTATTAGTCGTGGATTTTCTGTTATCGCTGGTTATCCAGCAGGTAAAAGCGAGAGAGCTGTTATAAAAGGAACTTCAAGCGGAACTCTTGACGAAATCACAGTAAGCGAATGGTTTGATGAAATACCGAACCGCAACATTATGATTAATCTTAGAAATAGTGGTTTGATTTGCATTGACTTAGACCAGCACGAAAACGGACAGAATGGCAGAGCTGTATTCAGTCGATTGTGGAATGAACACAGCGAGGGCGAAATATTAAGTACCTATGTTGAAAAGACACCCACAGGAAACGGCTTGCATATTTTCTTTAAAGTTCCGAAAGAGATATTCAATAAATCTCTTGTCAGTGAACTAGCGGACGGTGTAGAGATAAAAACACACTTCACACCCATATATCCGAGCAAACGGACAGACGGCTATTATATGCCTTTGAATGATACAGAAACTAACGAGCCTTTAACTTTCGATAGTCTTTGCGATTGTCCTAACTGGTTACTTGAAATGATACAGCGACCACAAAAAAGACAGAACACAACGCTAGGCAGTCGAACTTATGGCGCTGAAATGTGGGAACTATTCAACCAAGGCGCAAGAAAAGGGAATCGAAACAATGACACGAACCGTATTCTCCACTACTGGAGAAAGATTGGCATTGATAACAATAGTTGCATGGACTTATTGCGAACCTTTAACAATCGAACCAGTCCGCCCTTACCTGATGACGAGCTGGCGACCATTTGGAAAAGTGTATTCAAGATGAAATAGAAAGGAAGTCATGACAGACCAACTAGAAAAACTTGTGGCAGAAACACCACAGGAAAATGTAAGAAGTCCGAAACCTCAAATAGAGGACTTCACAGATTATGGCGAAGACGGCAAGAAAGTCGTTAATGTCGCAGGTTATCAGGAATGCTTAAAAGACTGGCTAGAACAAGAAAAAGAAATCATTAATCACCCTGATTATGTCAAAGCAAACACTCAAACGCTTAGAGCGGTTAGAAAACTATTCTTTGAACACCGTAACTTATTTTTAAGTACACCGAAAGCAGACGGTAACGCACCCAAGTCACTAAGTCCCTTAGATACGGCTAGAATCATCTATAAAACGCTCAAAGTCATCAAACTAGACCACCAAAGCGGACTGTTAGGCGTTTATAATCCTGAATTAGGAATATACGAAACAAACGAAAATTTCTTTCATCGACTCATTTATTGGCTAGAACCGTCTTATAGTCAGGCACGTTCTAAAGAAGTTCTCTTTAAACTTGAAACCTTAGCAGAGGTTAAGCAACAAACCGCAGAGGCTCATCTTATCCCAGTTGCGAACGGTATTTTCAATAAGAAAACACAACAATTAGAGCCATTTAGTCCTAAGTACGTTTTTACCTCAACCATTGCGACCAAGTACAACGCTAAAGCCAAAGTACCCAATATCAACGGCTGGAATGTGGACGACTGGCTACTCGATTTAATGAGTGGAGATAAAGAGCTTGTCAGTCTCTTATGGCAGATTATTTCCGCAAGCACTAACGGCAATTACTCCTATCGTAAAGGCGTATGGCTCGTTGGTAAAGGAAATGACGGCAAAGGAACATTTCAGAGCTTAATCATGAACCTTATCGGACGTGAGAACGTCGCAAGTGTCAAAGCAGAACAGTTTTCGGAACGGTTCGCCCTTTCCCAAGTCGTTGGGAAGACTTGCATTATTGGAGATGACAGCCAAGTCAGCTATTTAGACAATGCAGGGAACTATTTCAGCGTGGTTACTGGCGACCCAGTACCGATTGAAGCGAAAGGAAAGCAACCGACACTAGCCGTCTTTAATAAATTAGTCATTCAGTCCACTAATTTCTTACCTAAGTTCAGAAACAAGTCAAACGGAACTTATAGGCGTTTGCTTATTGTTCCTTTTAACAAGTCTTTCACGGCAGATAATGACAACTGGAAAATCAAAGATGATTATATCAGACGGACTGACGTTTTAGAGTATGTGCTTAAAATTGCTTTATCGCTTAACTTTGATAAGTTTGATGAACCGAAAGCCACACAAGGGCTATTAGATGACTTCAAAATCTCTAATGACAATGTATTGGCCTTTGTAAATGATATGTTTGAGGAGTTCGTCAGTGATTTTCTACCGACTACTTTTCTAAGTTCCTTATATCGTGCATGGTGTGAAGATGAGGGTGTAAAGCCCTTTACTAAGCGAGAGTTTGAGCTTAAATTACCTGACCATATTAAAGAAGAATGGGAAAAAACAAGTAAAAGACCTCATACCGCAGGTTTTAATCGAGCCATTGATTTACACCGAGCAGAGGAGTACGAGCTTTTTAGACGGTTGTTTCATTGGGACGAAAACAAACAAAGAAGTATGACAAAAGGTTATTTGCGTAAGAAAAAGCGAAAGTGATACTGTACTTCGGTATCATGATACCGTTAGCGGTAGCAAGTTTATAAGCGTGGTTAAGCCATTTGTGGGACTTTGATACCGTGTCACCGTACTTTTCCTACTTCGCTAGGAATTTATCAGAGGAAATAAAAACATGAAAAAAGCACGCTGTCCGACAAATTGAATTGCTAACAAATGTTGACATAAAAAATACTACAAAATAAACATAGAAAAATCGGAGAAAATAAAATGACCAACGAAATTACAGAACACTTGAACAAAGCTAAAGCACTTTTAATCGAAAAATATAGTAATAGCATTGACGACGAAGCAAGCCAAGAGGCATTAAAAAATATCAAACAGGATTTTGAAACTCTTGAAATCTATGCGGACGAAAGCGACACAGCACCGCAAGAGTATGAACCACAGGAAACAGTAAAATCAATCATTGAAGAAATGCAACAACTGACTTTTGCACCTCATGAAACCACAGGCAATGACGTGCAAGTCTTTGCGGACTTACTGACGGATAGTATTGAGCGTTTGATTAAAGCGCTAGGATTGAATGACATGAGCCTTTCAGCAGAGGGTAAAAACAAACCGCATGAATTGGCACTCAAAGCACAGGTACAAGACTTATACTCCCTTAATGATTCAATGGTTACCTCTGACCCTAACCATATCCCAAGATATACAGACGGAACAATTATTACATTATCTGATTTAGTAGATATGAACGTGCAAGCCTTAGACAATATCGCGGAAATCATCGGCTTTGAATTAGAAGAGTAAATAAAAAGACTGTCAGTTAGGACAGACATAAGGAGAATAAGATGTTAAATTTTAAACCACACTCTAACATTCAGCGATTGAGATTAGAGAATCAAAATAAGCTAGATAAAATAGATAAGACAATTAATCAGTCTAATCACACAAAGCGTCAGGGATTCAAAGTCTTGTTTGGAGGAGGGATTCCAGTCAGGCATAACCGCTTGTCAAAGTCTGATTGGGTGAGTATCAAACAGACATTAAATCATGCTGCTCAATTACATCTAGAAGCTAAGCATTGCAATACAGTTGAACGTGAGGAATATATCCAGAAAGACATTGCAAAAGATTTAGATAAGATACTTAGAAACCTAGGGTTGTCATAGTACTCCTTTCGATATATCTATTATATCACGGAGGAAGCAATGTATATCAAGAAACCAAAGGCGAACTACTTGGGATTAAGTCATGAGCAATGGTTAAAGCTTAGGGACATCTTAGCTATCATCATGAGACATAAGCCACAGCCTTATCAATCCAATCTGATTATGTCAGCTCTTAATAAGATTGACGACAGAGAGCAACGCAATATCTTTGAATGCTACTACTTTAAACGTGAGGGGATTGTTTCTATTGCTAAGAGTAGAGGGCTAACGGAGCGAGTGGTCGGTCAGCTCCTCATACGAGCCGTACAAGCGTTCATTGAACAGTACGACGATGGACACTTACTCTTAATGTTTAAAGATTCCGAACTAGAAAACGAAGAAACAGAATAAATCTTATCTTTTCTGTCAAAACTACCCCCCGGGTCTAAAATAATTGGGTTAAATTCCGAATTTACCACAGACCGGTTGGGGTCGTTTAACCAAATATAAAGCTATTTTTTTGATAGGGGGGGTGAGAACTGAAAACAAAATATTAAACGAAACGCACTGTTAAGCCATTTGCTCTTGTTTCATTGAAAACATTGCCGAAAACGCTGAAAACAGCCATTATCTGAATTAACTCAAGGCTTAGAGAGGGTTTAAGAGAACTAGAAAAATATAGGGAAAAAGCCTTTTAAAACAGCCGAAACTGAGAACGGTGCTGAGAATGCTGAGAACACCCTAAAACCCTAAAAAACGATTGAGGGGATTTTGTAATTCTAAAAAATATAAGGGAAAAGCCGCCCTAAAATGGTCAATATTGTTAAAATAACTGTTAAAAAACAGCTAAATGTTAACGAACTGAGAACAATTATTTAAAAATGAGGAAAACTAAAATGTTAGAAAACACACAAAAAATTTATCAATTAATTCTAGAGACAGAAAAGAAATTTAACGATGAAAAGGCAAAGCTTATCAAAAGACGAGAAACGCTCCAAAAGAAAATTGATAGCAAGGTTCCTTTTTCAAGTACAGCCAAAAAAAGTGAAGCAAGATATGAAGTTGAGGAAATTGATATTTCACTCGAGGAGCTAGAACGAGATAAAAAACAAGCCGTTCTTGATTTAGAGGTATTGCCTCAATTGAAAAAAGCTCATGATGAAGATAGTAAGACATGGGAAAGCTCAAATAATAAAAAGATCGATGAGCTTTTAAATGACCTCGATTCTAAAATTATTCCTCTCATGAATGCTGCAGTGAAAGAAATCAGTGAATACAGAAGTTCAGAACGTGAGCTTAGTAGCAACTTAGAAAACAAATTGAAAGAATATGATTTAGAACTTTTACCCTTACAATCTTATAAAGAAGCTCATGGAGAGCTGCATGTATCTGAAAGACTAAAAGGTATTCTCCGTGTTATTCACAAAGATTTTGATCCGAGACTCATCACGATGCGAGAAGTGCAAAAATATTACGATGAGATGAATCAGTATCGCGAAGAATATCGTCAAAAGGAAATTGAAGAGACGGGAGCTTATCATGATGATGGGGGTGGTCTTATCATTCTAGAAGAAACTAAATATAGAGCATGGCTTCGTAAAGAATATGGAGAATAGACGAAAGAAAAATGATATAATAGGAGTGTACTTTTTAAATAAAAAAACCGCTGAGACAACTCTTGGCGGTTTTACTATAGCGTTATTTCAACCTTTCATATATAAAAAAAATGACTTAAACATATTTCAAAAATTAAGAATCGCTCAACCACGGGAATCTCAAAATATTTTTTTACGTTCGTTTAAAAAAGTCAGCAAAATAAAAAGCCATATATCGTTGATATACAGCCCCTTGCCTGACAAAAATTTGTTCATTTTTTTAACGCTTTTTACTACGTTCGTGTTTTTTTACGCTTTTTACTACGTTTAAAAACATGTATATTATGGTCTAATGGGTCATTTTTTATTGCATAATTGCATAAAATGCGTATAATACCCTCTATTTGGTTCTAATGGGTTGCCGTGGTATACTAAAACTATAACAAAGAAAGGACTTTTTATTATGAAATTTAAATTTAAAGGAATCAATTATTACGAGGACTCAGAAAACAATTATGTCGGTGCCACAAACACTTGCTCAATCGTCAAAGAATTCGCTGATTTCCAAGCAGCTATTGACTATGTTGCTGAACACAAAGGATTCTTGATTGCCGAAGACGGAAAAACTGCCTTCAACGTTTTGACAATTACTGAAAACAACTAAAATATTTAAATGGTCCAAAAAATCACTGACAGGCTTTGTCAGTGATTTTTTATATCAATTAATAAAGTTCTAAATAGTTATCAATTTCCCATTGCGATACGAATTGTGCATAGCTTGCCCATTCAATGCGTTTTGCTTCAACAAAGTTAACCAAAACATGTTCTCCAAGCGCTTCAGTCACAATTGTATCTTCACGCAATGCTTTAACGGCATTGTGCAAAGTAGATGGCAAATCTGTAATACCATGTGCTTTACGTTCTTCTTCTGTCATTACGTAAATATTTGATTCGATTGCTTCTGGCGCTTCCAATTTATGTTCAACACCGTCAAGACCAGCTGCCAATAGAACAGCCAATGCAAGATATGGATTTGCTGTTGGGTCAACCGCACGAAGTTCAACACGAGTTGACAAACCGCGTGAAGCAGGTACGCGAATCAAAGGTGATCTGTTACGTCCAGCCCAAGCGACATAAACGGGTGCTTCATAACCAGGAACCAAACGTTTATATGAGTTAACAGTTGGGTTTGTAATTGCTGTAAAGTTATAAGCATGTTTCAAAAGTCCAGCAATAAAGCTATGTGCAACATCTGAAAGTCCCATATCTCCTGTTGGGTCAGCAAAGGCATTGGCACCATCTTCTGTAAATAAAGACATGTTACAATGCATCCCAGAACCGTTGATTCCGTGAACTGGTTTTGCCATAAACGTTGCATGTAAACCATGTTTACGCGCAATTGTTTTAACAACAAGCTTAAAGATTTGAATATTATCACAAGCTTTCAAAGCGTTGGCATATTTAAAGTCAATTTCGTGTTGACCGATTGCTACTTCGTGGTGAGAAGCTTCAACTTCAAAACCAAGGTCTGTCAATACATTTACGATTTCACGTCTTGTGTTTCCAGCGAGGTCAGTTGGTGCAAGGTCAAAATAACCACCTTTATCATTCACTTCAAGTGTTGGTTCATCATTTTCATTAAGTTTGAAAAGGAAGAACTCTGGTTCAGGTCCAAGGTTAAAGCTCTTGAAACCCAATTTTTCCATTGATTTAAGGTTACGTTTCAAGACACCGCGTGGGTCTCCAGCAAAAGGTTCACCTTCTGGAGTGTAAACATCACAAATTACACCTGCCACTTTACCATACTCATCTCCCCAAGGAAAAACAATCCAAGTGTCAAGGTCTGGATAAAGATACATGTCTGATTCATTGATACGAACGAATCCTTCGATTGATGAACCGTCAAACATCATTTTGTTTTCAAACAATTTGTCCAATTGTTCATCTGTAGCTGGAACTTCAACGTTTTTAAGTGTTCCAAGAATGTCTGTAAACATCAAACGCAAGAATTTAATATCCTTTTCTTTGACGTCGCGACGAATGTCTGTTGCTGTGATTGTCATGCTTTACTCTCCTAGTTAAATTTTCGCTGTAAACTTAGTTGACAAATAAAGTAAACTAAGCTTACATCCGCGGTTGGGTAAAATGAGTGGGATCAGGAGTTCCGAATCTACCTTGTTGGGCAAATTCGCGTTCAAGTGCATGGTGGACTTCTCCGATAGATAAAGTTTGAGCCTTCTTAGCATCCCTTTTGGCATAAATTTCTTTGATATCTGCAATATTATTACCTTCTTGCAATAAGTCAGCAATATCAAATAGAGCATCTATGTCATTGAGCGAATACATGCGACGATTACCGTCACTTCGCTCCGGGAAAATAAGCTCTTGCTCTTCGTAATAACGAATCTGCCTTGCGCTTAGGTCAGTGAGTTTCATGACAGTTCCTATTGGAAGTACCGCCATAGAGCGTCTTAATTCACGTTCTTTCACCAAATCTCGCCTCCATGCCTTTCATTATAGACCTTGTTATTAGCAAAGTCAAGTTTTAATGTGAGATTTTCTCACATCGGTTTATTTTATTTGAAATATTTTATACAATTTTATCCAATAATCTTTGACAACCCGTCTTAACAAGTTGATAAGTTTCTTGGAAATCGCCCGTGAACCATGGATCTGGAACACCTTGTTCTAAAAGCATTGCAATTTTTTGACGCGTTCCTTCTGGTGCCATTTTTCTAAGATTTTCTAAATTGGATTCATCCATTGCGATAATTTTATCAAATTCATAAAAATCTTCACTACTGATTTTTTGACTTCCCTTGTGAAGGTCAAAAGCAATCTTTTGTTCTTTTAGTTTTGTTTGGGTTCCAGAATGAATTGGATTTCCATGCTCCCAAGAAGAAGTTGCTCGACTTTCAATCAAAAAATTTAATTCATTTCCTGCCTTTTCAACTAAATCTTTCATGACAAATTCTGCCATTGGGCTACGACAAATATTTCCTAAACAGACAAAAACAATCTTTTCCATGACTTCCTTACTTTATATCATTTATAAATTAACTAATTTTGAGCATTTATTCTATTATACCCTATTTCACAAGATATTACTGACAGAATTCCAAAATGAAAAAGCTTGTCAAGCTCTGACAAACTTTTTTACTGACAGATACTAACTGTCAATCTTCTTCATTATAAACGTAACCTAGGTGTTCATAGGCTCTTTGAGTCACCTTACGTCCCTGTTTAGTTCTCATCAAAAATCCTTTTTGAATCAAATAAGGTTCATACATATCCTCGACCGTTTCACGGTCTTCGGCAATATTTACCGCCAAAGTTCCAATCCCAACAGGACCACCGTGGTACATTTCAATCATTGTGCGGAGAATTTTTTGGTCAATATAATCCAAACCAGCGGCATCAACATCAAGAATAGACAAGGCCTTATCGGTAATTGCTTTATCCACTCGGCCATCCCCCATTATTTGAGCAAAATCACGCACTCGTTTAAGTAACCGATTGGCAATCCGCGGAGTCCCTCGACTACGTAAAGCAATCTCTAAAGCGGCATTATCAATAACTTCGACTTCAAAAATATCAGCTGTTCTTTTAACAATTTCTTCTAAATCACGCTCTTGATAATACTCCATATGACTTGAAATCCCAAAACGGGCACGCAATGGATTAGAAAGCATTCCAGCTCTCGTTGTTGCCCCAACTAGAGTAAATGGCGGCAAATCTAAATGAACCGAGCGTGAACCATCACCAGAACCAAGCATAATATCAATGTAGAAATCTTCCATAGCGCTATAAAGAACTTCTTCAACTTGCATTGGCATCCGATGAATTTCATCAATAAATAGCACATCGCCAGGTTCCAATTCATTCAAAATTGCAACTAAATCTCCTGGCTTTTCAATGGCAGGACCCGCTGTTTGTTTAATATTAACTCCCAACTCATTGGCAATGACAAATGCCATTGTTGTCTTACCAAGTCCCGGAGGACCAAAAAGTAATACGTGGTCCAAAACTTCTTCACGCATTTTTGCTGCTTTAATAAAGATTTCTAATTGTTCTTTGACTTTATCTTGACCAATATATTGATTAAAAAATTGCGGACGTAGAGATTTTTCAATACCGTAATCTTCTTCCATTGGCTCTTTGTTTAATATATCGTTCATCTTATCTTGTAATTCTCCTTTTAGAGATGATTTTTGATGGCTTATGAGAAGCTGTCAGTAAATTTTACTGACAGAAAGACTTGCATGATTGTTTTTGATGTCTGTCAGTTCTTTCTTCAAACTTTTTTATTTCATCATAAGTTTTAAGGCTGATTTGATATATTCTTCGCTGGTCAGACCTGTTTCTTGAGCTAATTTTTTCTCAATTTTCTTCAATTCTGTTGCTTTATAACCCAAAGCTTGCAGCGCTTCAATTGCTTCTTCCAAAGCAAGATTGCCAGCAGGTCCAGCATCAAGAAGAGAAATACCTACAGTTCCTGTCGCATCAAATTTCCCAGCCAAATCAAGCACCATCTGCATGGCTGTTTTTTTACCAACTCCTGGGAATTTAGTTAAATACTTGATATCACTATTGTCAATAGCAGTGATTAAACCTTCGTTATCAGCCGCCGCAATGATGGCCAGAGCTGATTTTGGCCCAATCCCAGAAACGCTGATCAGACGTAAGAATAAAGCTTTTTCGGCCTCGTTAACAAAACCATAGAGACTGTGGGCATCTTCACGAATGACTTGATGAACATAAATTTTTACTTCTGTGTTCATCAAAGCCGACCAAGCGTAAGGGTTAGCTACACTGATAAGATAGCCAATTCCTGCTACATCAATTACAATATTTGTTGGGGAAATTTTTACTAATTTTCCATTAAGATATTCAAACATTTTTTTACTTTTCTAATTTTTTGATTGACAAACTCCCTTATTCAAGTCTGTCAGTAGTTTTTATCTGTTTTTTTACTGACCAACTTCATCATTAATCTGTTTAGTCACTTTTTACTCAAAATCTTTCCACGAAGCTGCTTTTGAACGATGCGTTTCTTGGATTCTCCGGAACATTTTTTGAATGTCATCCCCTGAAAAATGAACAATCGTTGGCCGTCCATGCGCACAACTATAAGGATTTTTACAAGTTGCTAATTCTGCGAGTAAAGCTCTAGCTGACTCGGCGTCAAGGGGATGATTAGCTTTAATTGAACTTTTACAAGCAACCATTGCAGCTAAATCATGACGATATTTTTTGAGTGAAAATTCTTTTGATGAGAGAATAATATCAATCATTTCATTAATTGATTTCTCTATCTCGGTTTCTTTTAACCAGATTGGATGTTCTCTTAAAATGAATTGATTTTCTCCGTATTCTTCTAAGAAAACACCGGCTTCATGCAACAAATCTTTCTTCTCGGCTAAAACAATAAAATCATTTTTGGCTAAAGTGAACAAATATGGTGCAAGTAAAATTTGTTGCTCCATACTGACCTCACCAATTTTATCTTTCCAATACTCATATTTTATTCGCTCTTGAGCCGCATGTTGGTCAACCAAGTAAAGTCCTTCTTTGGACTGACAAAGTAAATAAGTCGCATGCAATTGCGCCAAGTATTCAAGCTGCGGAAAAGTTGATGACTGACTTATCTTTGCTTCATTATCAAAATCAATTTCAAAGTTGCTGACAGTATTTTCTAGATTCTTGTCAGTAATTTCAGTTGTTCTTTCAACAGTGCTGTTAGTAATTTTTTCACTGACAGCATCTGTATTAAGTTGATTTTCTGTAAAATTATCAAAAGTTTGTTCAGACGAATCATTTGAAGCTTGATTTTTATTGATTTTAAAAGTTGCCTCTTCTCTGACATAAAAATCTTGGCGAACATTATCATAATATAAAGGATTATTTTGCAAAGGAAGTTCCGTTTGAACAGAAAGAGTCTCCTTTTCTTTAGCTCTTCCTTGCAAATTTTCCAAAGCTTCTGGAATCAAAACACCTTCTGATAAAGCATCATCAATTGCTTTAGAAATTAAAGCCATCAATTCACGCTCTTTAGACAAACGTACCTCTTGTTTTGTCGGATGAACATTAACATCAGCAAGTGTTGGGTCAATTTTAATCGATAAAATAGCAAAAGGGAACCGTCCCACCATCAATCGATTGCCATACCCTTCTAAAATTGCCCGATTCAATAAAAAGTTTTTGATAAATCGACCATTTATTAAAATCGTAATATAATTACGATTAGCCCTTGTCAGCTCTGGTATGCTGACATAACCTGTTAGTTCAAAATCTAAGTCGGAGCCCTTGATTTGACGCATTTTTTTCGCTGTCCCTATGCCATAAATTGCAGCAATAACCTGACGTAAATCACCATTTCCAGCCGTTTTCAAAAATTCTTTACCCTCATTAACTAAAGTAAAGGAAATCTCTGGATGAGCCAGACTCAATCGGTTGATGATGTCTGTGATATGAGAAAGTTCAGCCTGCAAGGACTTGATATACTTGAGTCTTGCTGGTGTGTTATAAAAAAGATTAGCAACAGAAATTTTCGTCCCCACGCGCTTAGCAAGCGGTTCTAAAGTTTCGATATTTCCGCCTTTAGCAACTAGTTTTGTTCCTGATTCTTCCTCAGCCGTACTTGTTTCAATGGTCATCTGGCTGACAGAAGCGATTGATGGCAGAGCCTCACCCCGAAAACCGAGTGTTCTAATCCGAAACAAATCTGCCGAATCCTTGATTTTACTTGTCGCATGACGACGTAAAGCCAAAGCCACATCTTCTTTTTCCAAACCCAAACCATTATCAATGACTTCAATTAATCGCAAACCTGCTTCTTCAACATTGATAATAATTTTACTGCTTCCAGCATCAATTGAGTTTTCGACTAATTCTTTGACAACACTAGCAGGCCGCTCAACCACCTCCCCAGCAGCAATTTGATTGGCGAGCGCTTCATTTAGTTCAATAATTTTTCCCACAATAATCTCGCTCTCTTGTTTTTTAAAATTAATTCTAATTATAACACAAAAAGCAAGGGCTCGCTTTTCATTTTTTACTGACAAAAAAATGATAGACAAGATGAAAATTGTCTATCATTCTACATTAATTAGTAGTTTCCAAAATTGTGGTAACCATTATCAAAATTATTATAGTTGTTAAAAGCAAAGACTAATACGAAAATAAGAATCAAAATTGCAATCACAAATAATACAATTCCAATGATGAATGCAACGAAACCTGCTCGATTCCAACCGTCCATGACCTTACGGAACTCTTCCTCATCACGATATTTATTATCTCGGTTTTCAAGTGCCCATTTTTCGCCATTAAAACCAAAAACGATCATCCATACAATCCCAAAAATCCAACCTATCCATGGGATTAATCCAATCAAAATCAAGAGTCCCAAATAAGCACGGTTGGCAATCCCAAACCACATTGGAAAAGAGAAAGCTCCCCAGTTCCATTTAGTTCTAATTCCTTCTTGACTTTCTAATGAGGGATTCTGAGGAATATCTGCATAAGCTGACTGTTCGCTCGTTTTCTCTTCGACTTTTGAATCAAGTGGTTCACTAGCAGCAATTACTGGTTCTGCAATTACTGGTTCACTTACAAAACCTTCTGAAACTTCAGCCTTGGCAACTACTGGCTCATCAAGTACAGGCTCTGAGGCATCCCATTCACTAATATCACTCTTAGTTGTTTCTTCTTGAGAAGCAAGATTCTCAGAATTTAATTCTTCAGTTGGTTCCACTTGAGTCTCAGGAATTTCTTGCCCTTTTAGTTCTTTTTCATTTTCCATGTTTAGCTCCTTTTTATGTTAGCTTCTACTCAATTCACCTTTCAATGAATCTCTTTTAAGTAATTATATCCTTTTTCCTTAGCTTATTTACAGAATAAGCTTCGATACCAAGTTCAAAGTGAATCTTTAAGTTCCCACAAGAAATTCAAAGCCTCTCTTGCAGTCATATTATCAACATTTTGCCTTTTTATCTTTTCAATAATTTCTGAAGAATTTTCGGCAAAATCAAATAAACTAAGTTGTTCTTGTTCATCAGCAACTTTTTTAGCAGACAAAGGTTTATTTTCTAACTTCTGCAAAATCAAATCTGCTCGCTCTAACAAAGGCTGTGGTAAACCTGCAATTTTCGCCACATGAATCCCATAGGATTTATCAGCTGGCCCCTCTGTTATTTTATGCAAAAAAGTCACATTCCCATTTTGCTCCAAGGTAGCGACATGGACATTATCGAGATGATCGAGCGCTTCATCTAAGTCTGTCAATTCATGATAATGCGTAGCAAACAAGGTTTTTGCCCCAATATGGTCATGAACATATTCAATAATTGCTTGAGCTAGAGCCATCCCATCATAAGTTGCCGTTCCTCGCCCTAATTCATCAAAAATAATCAAGCTGCGACTGCTTGCCTTTTGAATGGCATGATTGGCCTCAGACATTTCAACCATAAAGGTCGATTCCCCTGAAATCAAGTTATCACTGGCACCAATCCGTGTAAAGATGGCATCAAAAATTGGTAAATTGGCTGTTTCGGCTGGAACAAAAGATCCAATTTGAGCCATAATCACCGTCAAAGCAAATTGACGCATGTAGGTTGATTTACCTGACATATTTGGTCCTGTAATGAGTTGAATATCTGTTTGTTCAGGCAGTTCAATATCATTTGGCACATATTCTTGAGCACCCATGACCGCTTCAACGACCGCATGACGACCGCCTTTAATTTCAACAATTCTTGAACCGTCTGTAAGCGTCGGACGGATATACCCTTGTTTTTCGGCAACGAAAGATAGACTTTGTAAACAGTCAATTTCAGCAATTGTTTTGGCTAGAGCTTGTAGTCTGCCAATATATTGCTCCGTTTCAGTCCGAAGGCTCATGAATAAATCATATTCTAGAGATGATGATTTTTCACGCGCTTCCAACATAATTTCTTCAATTTCAGTTAATTCCTGAGAACCAAAACGCTCAGAATTTTTCAAAGTTGCCTTCCGATAAAAATGTTCAGGAACACTATTCAACTGACTTTGAGTAATATGAAAATAATAACCATCCTTACGATTATAATCAATTCGCAGTGTGGAAATCCCTGTCTTGGCTTTTTCATCTGCTTCCAATTTTGCAATCCAGGAAGTTCCATTTTCAAGCGCCTCCCGATATTTATCTAATTGAGCATTGTATCCTTTTTTAATAATGCCCCCTTCAGTAATCGTTCTTGAGGCATTCTCACTAATAGCTGAATTAATTAAACCAGATAATTCTGGAATTTCGTCTAATTGGCTTTTTAACTCTTCTAATGGAGCTTCATTAAGCATTCCCAAAATATTTTTGATAGCAGGAACATTTGATAAAGAATTAGCCAGCTGCAAAAAATCAACTGGAACAGCCTTACCAAAAGAAACACGTGAAGCCAAACGTTCTAAATCATAGACCCCTTTTAAGGCTTCTATCAAATCGGAACGCTCAAAGAAATGGTCTAAGAAAATTTGAACAATTTCCATTCGTTTTTGAATGGCTGAATTTGAAACCAAAGGACGGTCAATCCACGACCGTAACATTCTGGTTCCCATCGCTGTTTTCGTTTCATCAAGCAACCAATAAAGTGTGCCATGTTTTTTATTTTCTCTTTTATTTGCCGTCAGCTCTAAAGATGATTTTGTCGCAAAGTCCATTTGCAAAAAGTCTTTAATTTCATAATGTTCAACTTCTTGTAAGTGACTCAAATCACGCATCTGTGTTTCTTTTACGTAAGCCAACAATTTTGAAGCGACTTGATTTTCTAAGGCGGTCAATCCTGACAAATCTATCAGTAAATTTTCAGGAATTTCAATTTGTTCTGAAATCAAAAGATTCATTTGTCTTTCAAAAACTTTTAACTGACTTTCATCTAAAGTAAAACCAGCTACAATTTCCCGCGCCTTGAGTGAAGCAATTTCTCCTACCACCGCTGAAAATTCGCTGAGCTCTGTCACCTTGAATTCCCCAGTTGATAAGTCCATATAGGAAAGAGCATAATGTTTATCTTTGAAGTCAATTGCCACCAAGAAATTATTATCAACCGAATTTGCAGTGTCAATCGTTGTCCCTGGGGTAATCACCTGTGTTACTGCCCGTTTAACAATTCCGACCGCTTTTTTCGGGTCTTCCATTTGTTCAGCAACAGCCACTTTGTAGCCTAAACTAACCAATTTATCAATGTATTCAGCTGCTGCATGGTGGGGAACACCAGCCATTGGAATTGGATTTTCTGAATTTTTATTTCTTGAAGTCAGGGTTAATTCTAATATTTGGGCAGCATTCACTGCATCATCATAAAAAAGCTCATAAAAATCACCCATCCGAAAGAGCAAGAAAGCATCGGGATAATCTTGTTTGATGTCTAAATATTGTTGCATTCCTGGTGAAATTTTTTCAGCCATTTTTTCTTCCTATCCCATCTAAATTTTACTGACGAAATTCTTAGCATATCCGTAAGAAAATTTAACACTAGATATCCTAAAACAGAAATTCTGTCAGTATTTTTTTATTATATTTTTACTGACAAAAATTCTAGCTTCTCCATAAGCAAGCTTACATGGCCTATCCTACGCCAGAATTTCTTGTCAGTACTTTTTATTCACCAGTTTCCAACAAAAGATTAACTTTTTCTTCTAATTCACCAGTGATATATTGAACTAAATCATTGACATCCTCTAATTTTGTAGCATAATCTTCTACCAAAGGATGATGCTTAATCCGTTTTTCAATGACTTGAGCCGACTGTGAAGTCTTTTTGTAAGCTTGTATTTTATCAATTTTTTGATATAGAACAGCCTCTTTTTGTAGAGCTTTCATTTCTTCTTGAGCTTTAAAAAGTTCTTGATTAGCCATTAGTGCTGTTTCAGCTTGTTGAAAATCTTTAACATAATCAAGACTTTTTATTTTTTCAACAAGCAAATCCACTAAGTCATCATAGTGCATCTCAAGCCCTCCTTAAAATTTCATTAATTACTAATTATTTCTTTCATTAAAACTCTTAGACTTTATAAAATAATTATAACATTTTTTCAATCAATCCATGGCTTGTTTTTTTATCTTCAAAAAATAAAAGCCTAAATATTTTAGGCTTTCTAATTCTTACTTTTGATTCATTCGCTTAAATTCCGCAACCATTTCTTTAATTAATTCTCTTTGTGAGGCTGTTAAATCTGTAATATCAATCATTTTTTTACCCATGATGAATTCTCCTTTCATCATAGGACTTGTAAAACTTGCGATTTTCAAACAAAAATTACTGACAGAGTTTTTGTCAGTAATTTTAATTATTTTTCTTTAAGTACATTAAACTGCTCAAACTCATTAATCAGCCTCAAAACAATCTGTAACTGTTCATCTGTCAAAGTGGATGTATTAAAGTTTTTGTCATCAGACAAGCCGAGCAAATAATCCGCTGACACGTCAAAAATTTGACAAAGTTGAATCAATACCTCAACAGATGGGTACTGTTTGCTTTTCTCATAAGAAGAGACCGAAGCCCCAACAATGCCTAGTCGAGCGGCTAAATCATTCTGTGTGAGTTTTTTTTCCATACGTAAAGCACGAAGTTTATCTCCAAAGTATTCCATCCCCATTTATTTACCTCTTTTTTGGATTTTAACAAAGAGAAATCAATTTTAATTTTATTTATTAGATTAAAATTGACTTTTGGATTAAGTTTAGTTACAATTAAGAAAATAACTAAACTCAAGGAGAAAACTCTTATGAAATCTAAAGCACTCGCCCTTACCAATGGAATCGTTGGACTTGCCGGGGGAATCCTTCTCGTTCTATGGCCGCTTTTAGTCGCTTTTGGTACAAATTTTAATATCGTTCTTCGATTAGCTTTGATTGTACTAGCTATTATCGCCATCATCTATTACAAAGAAACAAAACTAGTCAAAATAGCTGCTCATGTCTTACTTATCGTTGGTGGAGCCGTTGCCTTTATTCCATTTTTGGGCTGGGTTGGAGGAATCATTGCGATTGTTGGTGGTTCACTTTATTTAGCGAGTCTAAAAAATTTCAAAAATGAATAGATAATTTGCACATGAAAAAAATAATTTTACCTTTACTTAGTCTTTTTTCACTTCTAATTCTTGTCGGATGCACCCCCTTGACTAAAACTAGTCAAAATTCAGAAAGTAAGAATTCCACTAGTCAATCTAGCCAAAAAACCTTGACCTCTACTTCTGAAACTTCAACTGACCCTGAACTAAAAGACTGGTTAGCAAGTTATAGTACTTTCGTTGACACTTACTCTGATTTCGTTGACCACTATAAAGCAAACCCTAATGACCCCGACCTTTTAAACAAACTCTCCGAAATGACAACCCAAGAAACCCAATGGGTGACCGACTCTTCCAAATACAAAAATCAACTCTCTGGAAAAGATTTAGTAGAATACACCAACATCTCTACCAGACTTTTGCAAGCTGTCGAAAAACTAAGTCAATCATAAAAATAAAACTCGTAGCCAACTAGACTATGAGTTTTTATTTTTATTATTTTGGAAGTTTTCCATCTTCCCACCAAAGTTTAATCAAAGCTTGAGTGCCGTCATTTTCAAAGCCTTTATCAGCTAGTTTTTCATAAAGTTCCTTTGCTCCTCTAGTTGCCGGAAGTTCAAGATTCATTTTTTCTGCCTCAGAAAGTGCAATCCCTAAGTCTTTGATGAAATGCTTAACAAAAAATCCTGCACTATAATCTTCACGGAGAATCCGAGGCCCGTAATTAGCCAAAGACCAAGTGGCACCAGAACCTCCCCCAACAGTATTTAAAACTTTATCCAAATCCAAACCAGCCTTTTGGGCATAAGCGAGAAGCTCAGTCATTCCAGTCATTGTACCCGCAATACAAATTTGGTTAGCCATTTTGGTGTGTTGTCCACTTCCAGCTGCCCCTTGATGAGTAATAGTTTTTCCCATTTTTTCAAATAAAGGCAAAGCTTTCTCATAAGTTTCTGAATCACCACCAACCATAATAGTCAGTGTCGCATTTTTTGCACCCAAATCTCCTCCAGAAACAGGGGCATCAAGTGCGAATGCTCCAACTTTTTTGGCTTCTTGATAAATTTCTTGTGCTAAAGTTGGCTCAGTCGTCGTCATATCAATAAGAACTTTTCCTGAACAATCATTTTTGAAAATTCCTTCTGCACCAAAATAAACTTCGCGGACGTCCTTAGGATAACCAACAATTGTAATCACAAACTCAGCTTGAGCCGCAGCCTTTTGTGGATTTTCAGCATAAGTTGCACCACGTGCCACAAGACCGTCCGTTTTTGATTTTGTACGATTATAAACAATTAAATCATGACCAGCGTCCATAAGATGACCAGCCATTGCGGCTCCCATCACACCCGTACCAATAAATGCTATTTTTGCCATTTCTTCTCCTTTATTTATCAGATTTATAAAATCTGTTTCGTCTAATTTTGGTAATCACGACGTTTACGGGCTTTATCCCCCCGCAACCGTTTGATTTTTCGGTTACGATATTCATCCAATTGATAAGTTTTCAACCATTTTTCAATAGCCACTCGTGAATTTCCTGTTTCTTCGCCAATGCTTGATAAAGAGCGTAAAGGATTTTCATCAATGATTTTCTCTAGTTCTTCTCTTGTTAATCTAGTCATATTTCTCCATCTCTTAAAAAGCTCAAAAGAGCAAAAAACGGCCAGCTTCCAGCCAACCGTCCACTTAATCATGGGGAAGAAGGGATTTGAACCCTCACGCGATTTCTCGCACATGCACCTGAAGCATGCGTGTCTGCCATTCCACCACTTCCCCGGCGGGTGCATAACCTTGTCCTTTTACGTAAGTCGCTAAAGCGACCACTACAAAGGCACTTCCCCTACGGGTCATAACACTTTTCTATAATATCAGTTTAATAGAAAAAATGCAAGTTGAAAATCCGCTATGACGCCCTATTTAAGCACCTCCGTGCCCTACAAACATTGCAACAATTAATATAATCAAAACCAAAGTTGTAATTGCCACATAGAGTTTATCTCCTTCTTTTGCAAAAGCCACAATTGAAGCAACTACTCGCAAAACAGGAGTCAAAATTAAGAGGAATAATCCAGTCATCAACCAAGCCAATGCTTTAAATTCAACTAAACCACTTAAAATTTCATTAAATTTATCTGGCCAAACCCCTTCAGCATAACCAGAATGGCCGCTTAGGAGAAACATCAAAATTCCAATAATAATGACTGTAGTACTAACAAATACACCAATCCTAAGAATCTTTCCGATATTTCGCTCTATTTTGAGCAACTCTTCTTTTGTTAATTCTTTATTTACCATTAGAGCGATACCCCCAATCCTTTAAGCAACATTTGCAATGCCATAATTAAAATAACTGGAATGAAAATCAATCGAATTGTTTTTGCTGGTAACTTAGGCATAATTTTTGAGCCCAAAGCTGCACCGGCAACAATCCCAATAGCAAGCGGACCTGCTAAACTTGGATTAACATAACCATTGAAAAAATAAACCGTTGCAGAAGCCGCTGCTGTTACCCCAATCATCAAATTTGAAGTCGCTGTTGAAGCTTTTAAAGGCATTTTCATCATTGAATCCATTGCCATGACCTTAAAGACCCCAGAACCAATTCCCAAAAGACCTGACGCAACACCAGCACCAAGCATTACAGCAGCACCACCTGGAACCTTTTCTACTTGATAAGGAATTTCTTTGCCAAGTTGTTTATCGTAATAGCTTGAGTTTAATTTTAATTTCTCAGCTATCTTATCTGACTCAACCTTTTGAACAACTTCCTCACCTTTATGCATTTTCCGCCACATATTGTAGCCTTGGAAAATCAAAAGACAACCAAATAAAATATTTAAAATCGTAGCATCAAAAAATCCCGCTAAAATTGCACCAACTAACCCACCAATTGTGGTAAATATTTCCAAAAACATAGCAGTACGAACATTAATCATATCATCTTTCAAATAAGAAATGGCCGCACCAGAACTTGTTGCAATAACGGCAACAATACTTGCTCCAATGGCATATTTAATATCAACACCAAAAAATGTCGTAATAATAGGCGTGATAATAATTCCACCCCCAAGACCCAAAATTGAGCCAAATACCCCTGCGACGAAACCAAGAAGTAACATCAGCAGAGTAAATACTAATAAAGACATGTGTTTCTCCAATCTAATAACCCTATTCTACCAAAAACTTTTTAAAGCTGCTTGTTCCTTTGATTAAGATACTTTATCAAGAACATTTAAATCCTATTCTATTTTTTACAACCCCAATTTATGATATAATTCTTATAAGATTAATGCTTCACAAGAGTTTTTGAGGCAACTTATTGGAGGTTAAAATGAATAGACAAGAACTTGAGACACGACTTCGTCAAGAGCTAGCAATTCCCTTTTATAATGCTAAAATAGCCGAGCGCGATTATAGCGAGTCCGAATTTCAAGAAATGAAAGCTGAACTCAAAGCCGATATTGAACAGTACGCTCATGATTACGTCAATGAAACTAATACAAATGGTTAAATTTTACTGACAGAAATCCTAAATCAATCTGTCAGTAAATTAATTATTGTTTTTTAAAAAAGGAAAAAATATGACCGAACAAAAACAAGCACTTTTCACCATCTTCGGAGCAACTGGTGACCTCGCTAAAAGAAAGCTCTACCCTTCACTCTTTCGCCTCTTCAAAAAAGGTGAACTAGCTGACAATTTTGCAGTCATTGGTACCGCTCGCCGTCCATGGACAAACGAATATTATCGTGAAGTTGTTTTAGAGTCTATCAAAGATTTAATGAACTCAAAAACAGAAGCCGAAAATTTCGCCAGTCATTTTTATTATCAAAGTCACGATGTTAGCGACAGCTCACATTACGTTAACTTAAAAGATTTGGGTGAAAATTTGCGTAAACAGTATAAAACTGCTGGCAATCAAGTCTTCTTTTTAGCAATGGCTCCTCAATTTTTTGGCACTATCGCTGAACACCTTAAATCAGAAAATATTTTGACAGGTGAGGGTTTTGAAAGAATCGTCATTGAAAAACCATTTGGAACAAGCTACGATACGGCAAAATCACTTAATGACAGCCTCGCAAAAGTATTTAGTGAAGAACAAATTTTCCGAATTGACCACTACCTTGGAAAAGAAATGATCCAGGCCGTTTCTGCCGTTCGTTTTGCCAATCCAATCTTTGAATCACTTTGGAATAATCAACACATTGATAACGTTCAGATTACTTTTGCCGAATTTATCGGTGTTGAAGACCGTGGCGGTTACTACGAAACTTCTGGTGCTTTAAAAGATATGATTCAAAACCATGTCTTACAAGTACTCAGTCTCATTGCCATGGAAAAACCTGAAAAATTTGATGAATCTTATATTGTAAAAGAAAAAGTTAAAGCCCTTAATGCAATCCGTCAATATTCTTCTGAGGAAGCTTTAGAAAACTTCGTTCGTGGTCAATATATTGCAGGACGTTTTGACGGTGAAGATTACCTAGGTTATCGCGAAGAAGATTCTGTTGCAGCAGACAGTCGAACTGAAACTTTCGCTGCTGGAAAATTTGTCATTGATAATGAGCGTTGGTCAGGCGTTCCTTTCTATGTTCGCTCAGGAAAACGTATGACTGAAAAAGGAACTCGTATTAATATCGTTTTCAAAAAAGATAAAGACAATCTCTTTGCAGAAAATTGCGATGACCAATCCGTTCAAAATGTTTTGACCATTTATATTCAACCAACTGAAGGTTTTTCACTTTCAGTAAATGGAAAAGCGGCCGGTCAAGGCTTCCATTTAGAACCTTTGCGTTTAAATTTCCGACACGATAGTGAATTTCTTGGAAACTCTCCTGAAGCATATGAAAAACTTTTCCTAGATGTCCTTAATGGAGACGGAACAAATTTCTCACATTGGGAAGAAGCGGCTCGCGCCTGGGAACTTATTGATGTTATTCGAGAAGCTTGGGATAAAGAAACTTCTGAGCTCCCAACTTATGCGGCTCGCACAATGGGACCGAAAGCTGCATTTGACTTACTAGAAAAAAATGGTCACGAATGGGCTTGGCAACCTGATTTATGGTATCAAGAACGTGGTTACTACAATAAATAAAGAAAAAAACCTGTCTTAACGATAGGTTTTTTATCTTTTCCACAAACTTTTACACAGTTTTCCACATATTTGTGGAAAGACTTCACAATTCTGTGGAAAACTTTCTGTTTTTATTCGTAAAATAAGATAAAAAAAGGATTTTACTTGTGAATTTATTTTTCCACAGGTAAAATTCTTTTTTGAAATCTATTTTTATAAACTTGTTTTCCACACAGGCTCACCATCTCGAGCAATCAATTTTTTCCAAACGCGTCGTTCACGCCAACGATTCACTTGTGTACTCCAAGAGTCTGATGCAACTAAAGGTTTGACTAAAATACTTCTGACGCCGGCACGATGAGCAGCTCTAATATCCGTCATCAATTGATCACCAACCATAATCACATTTTCAGGACGCTCATCAAGCAATCTCAAGGCTTTTTTTATCCCCCAAGCAAAAGGTTTCATTGCCCGCCAAATATATTGAACACCAAACTTTTCCACAGCACGAGCAACTCTTGCTTGTTTATTATTTGATACAACCACCACTTTTAAACCATTTTCTCGCATATCCAAAAGCCAAGCCAAAAGCTCTGGAGTTCCGTCAGGATTATCCCAGGCAATTAAAGTATTGTCCAAATCCACCATTACGGCACGAACATTCAAGGCTTGCAGACGTTTAGGGTCTAGTTGATAGACAGCTTCCACTAAATAATCAGGCTTATAATTATCAATTTTCATGCCCCTATTATATCAAAAACTTACAGAAATTCCTGTTTTCTTCCCTAAAAATACTGACAAACTTGTCAGCAAAAAAATAGAGAACAAAATTACTGATAGAACAAAAAAAGCCGCCAAAAGCGACTTTTACTTTTATTTTTATTTAAACTTATCAAAGAAACCTTTTTTACCTGAACCAGAGACTTCAACACCACTTGCTTTAGCAAAAGCTTGGAGCGCTTCTTTTTGAGCTTGATTCAAATTCTTAGGAGTGACAATATTGATAATAACATATTGGTCACCATTACCAGAACCACGGAGTTTTGGCGCACCTTTACCTTTTAGACGGAAATTAGCCCCTGTTTGTGTTCCAGCAGGAATTTTCAACTTCACATTTCCATGAACAGTCGGAACTTCAATTTCATCACCTAAAGCAGCTTGAACAAAGTCCATTGGCATCTTGTAGTAAATTTCTGCACCATCACGCTCAAATTTGTCTGAAGCTTCCACTTGGAAAACAACATACAAATCACCATAAGGTCCACCATTTACACCAGCATCACCTTGTCCTTGCAAACGCATTTTTTGTCCAGTTTCAACACCAGCAGGTACAGTAACCTTAACAGTATGTGCCACTTTTTCATGACCTGAACCATGACAAGTTTCACATTTCTCTTTGATTTCTTTACCTGTTCCGTTACAAACATCACATGTTACTTGTGTTTGCATCCGTCCAAGTGGTGTATCACGAACAACATTAATTTGTCCACGACCACCACATTTATGACAAGTTTCTGGATGTGTGCCAGCTTTCGCTCCAGAACCTCCACAAGTGTGACAGAGTTCTTCCCGATTATATTTGACTTGTTTTTCCACGCCAAAAATAGCTTCTTCAAATTTTAAGTTTATCCGATACTGTAAGTCATCTCCTTGACGGGGTGCATTAGGGTTAACTTGTGCACCACCTCCTCCAAAGAAACTTGAGAATATATCTTCAAAACCACCAAAGCCACCTGAGCCACCGCCGAAACCAGAGAAACCAGAAGCTCCGCCGAAGCCACCGCCACCAAAGCCGCCATTGGCTCCAGCTTCACCATATTGGTCATAAGCAGCACGCTTTTGTTCATCCGAAAGCGTTTCGTATGCTTCTTGAACTTCTTTATATTTTTCTTCAGCACCCTCTTCTTTATTTAAATCGGGGTGATATTTTTTGGACATTTTACGATAAGCTTTTTTTATTTCATCTTGACTGGCATTTTTATCGACACCTAGTCGTTCATAATATTCAGTATTATTCATTTCTAAATTACTCACTTCCTTTACTAAATCAATTTTTCAATAGCACTATTTTACCACGTTTTTTCATTTTTGGCAAAAAAATTAGCACTCTTTTTATAAGAGTGCTAATTACACTATAAAAATTCTATCGCAAATTGATTTGTTCCACTATAAACCGAATCAACTGTAGATTCAGCCAACCAATATTTTCCTTTTATTGGATCAGTAACATGAAACTCATTTTTCTTTTCGTTATACCCATCTAAAATAACAGCATGCGTATTAGCTACAACCTTATAACCGTAATAATCATCGTAAGTGATATTAGGTTCATCAAAATCAATCGTCACCCACATTTCAACTAAATGTTCTGATAAAACAACATCTTTAATCTCGCTAATACTTTTTCCAGATAAGTCAGCAACTTGGATATTATTTTCTTGAGCAAAACTCATCAAAGCTGTGGGCCAAATCGTTGGAAAACCGCCATCCGGGATGTCTTCATCAGACGTCCAAGGATTCCCAGCATAACCACTTCCTGGATCACCTCCCCAACCCACATACGGCAAAGATTCAATCCAATCAGTGACCGTCCTACCCTGAGTTTTATCCAAATAGACCAATGCATTGTAAAAAGAAACAATTTCACATCCCTGGTAGGCTCCGATTGTCATTTGATTAACATCACCAGTTTTCATCAAAACATAATCGTACTTACCCTTACGATCAGTTTGGACAAAAGTTTTTGATGCAGATGTTAATTTTTTATCTTCTTGATTCTTAGGATTTACAATTAAAGTAAAAATAAGTAGACAGGCCACAAGAACAAATAAAATTACGATCCTTTTTTTAAAAAGTTTTTTCTTTTTAATAGTCATCTAATAAATCTTTTTTTCCCATCATAGATATTGTTCGATGTACAGTTTCAGCTTGTGCATCTATTATATTGTACTCTTTTGTCAAATCATAGGCTTCATATAAGACTGACAATTCTGTACAACCTAAAATGGTTACTTCACAATTCATTTCTGACGCGACATCAGACAAAATTTCCTTATAAAGATCAAAATTAAGATTTCTATTTTCCTTAACTTCTTGATAAATCAAGCGATTTACCTTTTCTTGCAATTGATCATCTGGAATTACCGCTTCATATCCTTGTTCTTCCAAGGCCTTACGATAAACTCCTGTCAAAATTGTTCCTTCAGTCGCTAGCACGGCCACCCTCTTAGCTTTTGGAAAGTGATGGCTAATACTATCAACGGCAATGCGTGGCATATGTAGAATCGGAATTTCTGTTGCTTTTTGCATCTCATCAAAATAATAATGAGCCGTGTTACAAGGAACAACGAAAAATTTTGGTGAAAGTTGACTGTGAATCTTAATATCATCAATCAATTTTTCTTCTGGATTTTCCAATGAAGGATTCTTGATATAATCAGTTCGGTCAGGAATTGTCGCATGATTAACTACGATATAATTCAAATAATCTTGGTCACGATAAGCCTCTGTTCGTTCATTCAGCGTATGAATAAAACTTTCAGTCGCAAGAGTACCCATTCCCCCCAAGATTGTAAAGAAGTTTTCCATTATATCCCCCTGTCCTTCTTATTCTTAATTTTTATTTGTGAAAGTACGTTTTAAATGCCCCAATATAGCGATGGAATGCATATTTCATCAAAAGATAACGTTTTGGTGAGTTATCCTTAGAATAAAATAGAGTTGTCCCATAGTTTCCTGAATTAATAAAACGACGAATTTCTTCTTTAAAACTAGGATTTACATATTTGAGCAATACTTTTTTAGGAACCCCTAACCAAAGTTTTGAACCTTTGCCATAAATTGTCTCAGTAAAAGGTTCATTGTTAATACGGTCAGCAACTAAATAACGTGTCAAATTGTAACCATTTAAAGTAACATAAAAGGAGCTTCGTCCTTGACGTAAGTTAATTTCAAAAAGTTTATAAGAGCCATCACGTGGGTCATATTTCATATCAAAATTAGCAAAGCCTGTATATTCAATTTTTTCAAGAAAATCCTGAATTTGTTGATAAACTTGTTGATTATAATCAGGCAAAATCGCCACATAATTCCCAATCGCTTTTGGACTTGGATCCTCAAGTAAGGGATGACCCAAGCACATCATGCGAACTTTATGATTTTTATCTACATAAGCGTTCAGAACACGCATATTTTCATCCCCTCCAGGAATGAAATCTTGAATAATCATCTCATCAGGATAACCAGCTTCATAACAACGATGCAGCATCAACTTCATTTCTTCGTTAGATGCAATCGTGAACGCTTTTTTCTGCCCTTCAAAGTGCACATCTAAATAAGAAATAGAATTCCCTGGTTTTAAAATCATTGGATAAGGGAAAGTTAACTCATCTACTAAAGTATCTATTTCTGATTTTGGATTAACTAATACCGTTTTTGGATAAGGTAAATTATATTGTTCACAGATATTATAAAAATCAGGTTTATTTTCTAATTGACGATAAAGCGCGTAGTCAATATAAGGCACTTCAAAAAATTCCGAAAGCTCCTCACGATATTTTGAAGCAAGTAGGGCATAACCGTCCCCACAAGCTACTAAAAGATATTTCTTCTTACTGTCTTTATGTTTACTTGCAAAATCACGAAGCACCTGAATAAAAGTTTCTTCATGGTCAAAATTTTCATGAGTTTGTACTTCAACAATTTTTGAATACTTTGTTGGAGCTAATCCAGAAGCACTTAAAGCCAGAGAAGTAATTCCAAATTCTTCATGAAATGAACGAGCCATTCCATAGACGTTGATATCAGAACCTAACAAGATAGGTTGAAATTCATTTGTTTGTGACACAAAAACCTCCCTTAAAAATTAACCACAGCAGGTTTTTCACCATTATTGATGAAGTAAACATCATACCAAGTCAAGAATGAATAAATTGTCCAGAGTTTACGACGTGCATCATTTTTATCTGCAAAGTTATCATCCAACATCTTCAAGAGTTTTTCTTGATCGAAGAATTCAGCAACAAAATCTTGTTCAAATAATTGACGAACAACTTTATAATATTTTTCTTCTCGCAACCAGTCTTTAATTGGTACTGGGAAACCTAATTTTTTACGATTTGACCATTCTTCTGGTAAATGACGACGAGCTGCTTGACGGAAAGCATACTTTGTATTATGTTCATTCAAAAGATATTTTGTAGGAATTTGTTCCGCTGTATGCATCAATTCAATATCAAGTAGTGGAACACGCAATTCAAGTGAGTGTGCCATTGCCATTTTATCAGCTTTAAGTAGGATATCTCCTGGCATCCATTGGTGCATATCAAGATATTGCATTTTACGAAGTTCAGAACCTTCTGGGGCCTTTTTGTAAGTTTTTCCAACAATATCTTTAACAGTTGGAGCTGCTTTAAATTCTTCTTTCAAAAGTTCTACTGATTCAGACTCATCAAATACTTTCGCTTGACCGATAAAGAAATCTTCAGCAGGCGCAAGTGATTCATAAAGATGTTTTTGACCTTTGAAATGTTTATTTTCAATACCACGAGCAATTGAGAACCGTAAAGATTTTGGTAATTTCTTCAAACCTTCTGCGAAAACACGAACCGCACGAGAATTTGTACTAAATCCATAAGACTCATAACCAGCAAAAAGCTCATCTGCACCTTCACCGCTCATTACAACACGTACATCACGTGCTGCTAATTCTGCAAGGAAAAAGAGTGGCACACAAGAAGGATTTGAATCTGGTTCATCCAAGTAATATTGAATTTGTGGGAAATACTTGAACGCTTCATCTCCATGGATTTCACGAGAAGTATTGTTCAAACCAATCATATCAGTCAATTGTTTGGCTTGTTTAGATTCATTGAAAGTTCCTTGACCAAAACCAATAGAATAAGTATGTTCAGGACGAAGCGTTGAAGCAACATAACTAGAATCGACACCACTTGATACAAAAGCTCCAACTTCTACGTCAGCAAATTTATGAGCGTCAACAGAACCCAAAACAGTCTTATCAATCAAATCAATTGATTCTTCCAAGCTCATATCTTTTTCATCAACTTTCATATCCCAATAAGGTTTGATATCCAAGACCCCATCTTTGTAAGTAAAGTAATGACCTTCTTTGATACGAAAAACATTTTTAAAGAAAGTTTCATCAAGAGCAGAGTATTGGAAAGTCATGTAAGGTTTTAAAGCTTCTTTGTTTAATTCTTTTTTGAAGTTTGGATGTTTCAAAAAACTTTTAATTTCTGAACCATATATGAAAGTTCCACCCATTTGAGTATAGTAAAGCGGTTTGATACCAAAATGATCACGAGCACCAAACAATTCTTGTTTTTCTCTATCCCAAATAACAAAAGCGAACATTCCACGAAGTTTTTGAAGAAGTTCTACACCATATTCTTCATAACCATGCAAAAGAACTTCTGTATCAGCATGAGTTGTAAAATCATGACCTTTAGAGATAAGGTCCTCACGTAATTCGCGGAAGTTATATATTTCACCATTAAAAGTAATCAATTTAGTTTTATCTTCATTGAAAATAGGTTGATCTCCACCTTCAAGGTCAATAATACTCAAACGACGAAAGCCAATTGCGGCACCTTCATCAATAAATTCACCTGAACTACTTGGACCACGGTGAACAATAGTATTCATCATTTCTTCTAAAGTTTTTGATTTATCGTTTTGATTCATCCGGTCAATAAAGCCGACAATTCCACACATTTGTATCTATCCCCTTATCATTTTTCCTTATTATTATACCACAATAATAAAAAATGATTTGACAGAAGGAAAATTATTCCCCACTATCAAATCACTATTTTTTTATTTATTAAGGCTTTTCTCTAGTTTGGCATCAAGAAAGTTACACCAGACGCACTTACAGTACGCTCATGTCCCCACCAAGTTGTGCCATATCCACCTTCTTTAATAGTAATTGTACCATTTGAATTCACAGATTTTACAATAGCTACGTGACCGTAAGGTGAGTTTGCGTATCCAACAAAATCAGCTGAAAAGCTTGATGCGATTACACCAGGAGCTGCTCCTACAACATGGAGTACACCTTGTGCAGGTCCGTTAGTTGCCCATTGACCACCATTACCTGGCATGATATTTCTGATGTAGATCCCTTGTGCAGCAAAGTATTGCCATACATAGTCAGTACATCCACCACCAGCATACGGATTAGCAATTGGTGTGCTATTAATGCCTGATGAACTTGAACCACCGCCAGTGTTATTACCAGTATTTCCACCAGTATTTGAATTTCCACCGCCAGTGTTAGAACTGCTTGAACCTGATGAACCATTAGAGCTTGATGAATTGCTACTTGAGCTGTTTGAACTTGATTGTGAAGCTTGACTAGATGAAACAGTTGAAGTTGCTTCTTCTACTGCTTTAGTTGTTGCTGCTGTAGAAGCTGCTTGAGCTTGAGCGGCCTCTTTTTGTTGTGCTTCATAAGCTGCTTGTTTTTTAGCTGCTTCTTGAGCTGCTTTTTCTGCGGCTGCTTTTTCATCTAATAAAGATTGTTTTTTATCTTGTGCAGTAGCAATTGTTGCTTGGTAATTCAAAGTAGCAACTTTAAGTTCAGCTTGTTGTGAAGTCAACTCTTGAGCTTGAGAATCTAAACTTTGTGAAAGAGAAACGAACTGGTTATAGTTCTTTTTAACAGTTTCTGACTTTTGACTAAGTTCTTTTTGCTCTTTTTCTTGTTGTTCCAACATTTGTTTGTTGGCACTAGAAACAGTAGCAATCGCTGTTACTTTTTGAATAACATCTGTCAAAGATTTTGAATTAACAACAGCATCCATATAGTTTGTTGCTGAGCTGTTAACTTGAGCACTACGTGCTTGAGCTTCCAATGTCTTTGTACGTTCTGCGATACTTTCATTCAATGTTGCAATTTGTGCGTTGAGCGCTTTTGCTTCACTTTCGATTTTAGCAATTTGAGCTTTTGTACTTGCTTGTTTTTGTTGTAAGCTATCAACTTTTGATTGTAAGCTATCAACTTGTGCTTGGGCTTGAGCCTTTGCAGACTGCGCACTTGAAATAGTCGCATCTTGTTTAGCAATATCTGAATTTGTGTCAGCGTAAACACCTGACAACGGGGCTGCAGCAGAAAGTACCACTGTAGACATTAAAATAGCTGAGATAATCTTTTTTTTCATAACTGTAATTTTTTAATTTTTCCTCCCATTAAGTTCGGTTGAATAAACATATTATACTATTCTTACCCCGGCGAAATATTTCTTTACGGTTACAAAACACTTTCTAATTGTATCTTCCATGACTTTTTTTTAATCTGTAGAAGATTTCTAAAGGAATTTGCAAGGCTGTAGCCAAGATAATATTGAGCAAAAGTGTAGGCGCTAACTGGTAAACAACAAAATTAATAAAGTTTAAATGTGCAAATCCAAAAGCTGCCATAATGATTGCACTAAAAACTTCAAAAGCCGTCACAATAATAATTGTTGTAAATAACCGTGTCCAGCGATTAGTAAATATGGTTATCTGTATATTATATATAAAAAGAGCAATAAGTGGGAACAATAAGGTCGCAATTCCATAAATCCCTAGATAATAACTATCATATATTGCCCCCAAAACTGCCGCTAAGATGATAATATAGCTTGGTCTGTGCTGAGTGACACTGTACATCAGAAATATCAAAAACAAATGACTCACTGGTACCCATGTCCCGCTGCTAACCCCCGTTAATATATGGGTAATTTGACCGTCCAAAATCATTAGTAAAAAAAGAATAATTGGACTAAAAAATTGAAATGTAAATCGACTCACTACTTAATTCCTTATATTCTAGTTGGTTTTAACAAATTAATGCTTTATTTTGCATAAGTAAAATAATAATAATTAATACTTATCTAGCAAAAACTACTGACCGTCAATTTTGCTTTTGACCACAAAGACGAATCTAATATCATAGAGATTTGTTTCTGGTTTGATATAAACCATTTTACCAAGGCCATCACTATCTTGCTTTTCACCGATAACCTTTCCTATAAGTAAACCACTTGGGGTTCCACCTTGACTACCAGAATTCGCTCCAAGACCACTAGTAAAGACGGAATCTCCATTTTTAAATTCCCCTTGTGAGTCGATATTTTTAACTACATAAGCCTCTTGTTGGGAATCATAGCTACTCAAAATGCCATAAATAGGTGAGCCATCACTTTCAATTCTTACAGGAATTTTATTATCAATTCCTTTAGAAGAACTCAAAAGTGCAACTTTTGAACTATTTTTATTCACTTGAGTTACTCGACCAACAACGCCACCATTTGCCATAACAATCATACCTGTTGTCAAGCCATCCTTACTACCGCTATCAATCACTAGTGTATCATTCCATGAAGAAGGCTCACGAGTAATCACATTTGCAGCAACCGTTTGATAATCAGTTAAAGTTTCTTGGAGTTTCAAAGCTTTTTTCAACTCTTTATTTTCTGACTCAAGGCCGCTTAATTTATTATCATCATCTTTTGACTTTGCCAATTGTGTTTTTAAACTTTGGTTTTGTTGGTAGGTATCCATCAGATTCGACAATTCATTAGCCTTGTCTTGAACAAAGTGGATAGGTGCCACAAGTACTCTGTCAACAAAACTTGTCCCATCATTAATGGTTTGAGTCATTGCTGACGGATTACGATTAGACTTAAAATTTTTGGCAGAGATAAAAATTGCTGACATCGCTGCAATAATGATAATGAGTGCAATAATAATAAGCTTACTTAAGTTAATTTTTTTCACTATTCTATGTTCCCTTCGGTAATATGTTTCAAACTCTCTAAATTAAATTTGAAAGCTCTGTGATTTCACATAGCCCTTTGCATAAGCAAAAGCAATTCTTATATCGTTTATCTCTTTGAACTAATCTTCACTTTCAATCCGATAGTCGTATAAGTTCTTCTTACTCGTACCTTATTTTATCAAATTTGACAGAATTTTGATAGAATAGTAGTAATAAATTTCTGTAAGCGGTTTTTAACTATTTTAAAATAGTTATGTTTATCATAATAATCAGTATTGGGGAGAATTTTTTATGAATCATATTCCAGTTTTCGGTGAAAAAAATGAAGAGAAAAATTATCAGGCAAGATATGGTGTCTATTCGATTGTCGCAAGAGAGAATAAAGAAATTTGTCTCGTCCAGGCACCCAATGGAGCTTATTTTCTTCCTGGTGGAGAAATTGAAGCGGGTGAAAATCAAGAAAAAGCACTTCATCGTGAACTCATGGAAGAGTTAGGAGCTACCGCTGAAATTGGAGAATTTTTAGGGCAAGCAGATGAATATTTTTATAGTTCGCATCGTGATAAATATTTTTATAATCCCGCCTATATTTATAATACCAAGAATGTCCGCTTTGATTCCAAACCCCTCGAAGATTTTAATCATATTAGCTGGTTTGACCCAGAAACAGCTATTAGTAAACTCAAACGTGGCTCTCATAAATGGGGAGTCCAAGAGTGGTTAAAGAAATAAAAAAATCGTCAATAAGACGATTTTTTTATTTACTTATTTATTATTCTTACGCCTTCGCTGCCAGCAACAATCACTTTTTTAACCATGTTATTAAAGAGGCCGTGTTCAACAACTCCAACCATTAAATCAAGCTCTTCAGCAAGTTTTTCTGGTTCTTTAATTTGAGAGATATGGAGGTCAATAATAAAGTGATGCATATCCGTTATCAATCTCTCGTCTTCCTCATTTAGACGCCATGTTGGAGCATAGCCAGCCGCTTCAAATTTTTTAAAAACTTGTTGTGAGCCATAAGGAATAACTTCTACAGGAATTTTAAAGGATCCTAGATTTTCTGATAATTTACTTTCATCAACAATCCAAATATAGTCTTTTGAGTAGGTTGCAACAATTTTTTCCATTAGAAGTGCTGCTCCACCACCTTTAATACCATTTAGTGAAGAATCAATTTCATCTGCGCCATCAACTGTTAAATCAACATAATCTACTTCGTCAATAGAGGCTAAAGGAATTCCAAGAGCTCTGGCTTGGCTACTTGTTACATTGGACGTTGTTACACCCGTAATTTTCAATTGTTCTTCGGCAATTCTTCGACCCAATTCTTCGACAAAATAGGCTGCTGTTGACCCTGTTCCTAAACCAACGACCATTCCCGATTTAACAAATTCAGCCGCTTTTATGCCGACTTGTTTTTTTAAATTATCCATTTTACCTCCTTGAATACTTTGATATCATGCTGACCTAATTATAACAAAAAAGCTACCTAAAGTAGCTTTTTTATCTGTTTATATTAACTAATATATTCTTCCAAATATTGAGGATTATAAATCATGATCTTATTATCAATCACATCAATTACTTTCTCATCCTTTAAATCGTGGAGAATACGATTGACACTGTTTCTTGTAGAAATACCACAGAAGCCTGCAATATCTTCATTAGTAACTGTGAAATCAATCAAAATTCCATCTTTCTTACGAATGCCAAAATCATCAATTAAACTATGGAGACAAGCACAAACTGCTCCTTTTTTACCATTAATTGTCATTTTTTGAAGAATCTCTAAATTAAGTGCTAATCTTCTTTTATAAAAATCATCAACAACTCTAAATAAATTTAAATCTTCGCGTACCCAATCCCAAAAATCGCTCCGCGAAATTTTATAAAAATTAGCCGTTGGAGATTCCACTCTGACATTAAATAATGCTGAGATTCCATCATTTTGTTTTTCTTCCAATAAAGAAACAAAATCTGACTGCGCAACATACGCGATATTAAATTCACGACCATCTCTTAAAATATTGCTAATCTTCGCTACACCATCTTTAAGGACATAGATATATTCTGACTCAATCCCTTGATACATAATATAGCTATGCTTTTTACGTGTTACGACACTGACTTTTTTTTGTTCTAGTGTATTGATTAGATATTCAATGTTTACGTTTGCCATTTCTTCCATCTTATTAAAACTCATCTACTCGCTAATTTGTTCATTTATTCGCCTATATAAGGCTGTAGCCATTTCATTATATCATTTTTTATGTAAATCATTAAAATCAAACTTTAGAACTTGATTTTTGATGTTTACCATGAATGAGATAGTATATAATCCAAACAATTACAACTGCGGGAGCACTGTAAAGATACAAATTTCTGAAACCAAGCATACCATTTCCAAGCATTGGAATAATTGCTCCAAGAACAATAGGTCCTCCACCAACACCTAAATCTAAAAATCCAAAGAAGGTAGAAGTTGCAACACCGATACGATCTTTACTTGAATCACGAATAGCAATTGCTTGACCAAATGGAGCGACACCACCGTAACCAAGACCGAAGGCTCCACCAGCAATTAATAAGACAACAAAGCCAATAGCTGGGCTGAAGAAACCGGCTAAGCCAACAAGAAGCATTGCCACTGCAAAGAAAATAAATGTTGGATTGAAAATCCAGTTATCCCCTTTAGTATCGAATAAACGACCTGTGAATGGACGTGAAACAAAGATTAACACGGCATACATCGTGAAGAATAATGATCCCGCAAGTGGAATTTTAAGATCTGTTGAAAATGAACCCATTCCTGTTAAAATAGCTGAGTCAATAAATCCGGCTAAAAAGGCAATAATTGAAATAGGAAGAGCCGATTTTTCAATATATCGTTCGACACCTTTAGGTTCATGCGCCAGGGCATAGGCACGCTCTTCTGCAGAAAATTCTTTGACACGAACAAAGAAAATTAATATGAAGGTAATAACCAACAAACCAAGAGCAATCCCAAGTAAAGAACCAAAACCAAGTGAAGAGTAAATCATGATTGAAAGGGCTGGACCAACTGCAGCTGCCAAGGTAACAGATAAAGCGTAGTAACCAATCCCTTCACCACGACGTGAAGCAGGAACAACGTGACCTGCAATTGTTCCTGAGGCTGTTGCACCAATCCCAAAACCTGCGCCTTGAATCACTCGAATCAAAAAGAGTAAGGGAATATTAGTTGTCAAATAATAACCAAAAGTTAAAACAAGAAAAATAAGTCCACCAATATAGAGCAATCGCTTCATTCCGATACGTGTGATATTAATCCCCGTCCAAACCCGACCAATAAGGGCTCCAATAACAAAAACGCTTGATAAAGAAAGACTAACAACTGTTGATTGATGAAGTTGTTGAAGCGCATAAGTCCCTATTGAGGAGGTTAAGACGTAAAAAACAATATAAAATAAAAAACTAATAAGCGTGTTAATAACGAAAGTAGGAGTAAAAATACTTTCTTTTTCCATGATTTTTTCCATTTCTAAGTAAAAGAGTCTCTGCTCTTTTTATGAGTGACTAAGTAAGACTATTATTTTCTAACGATGAGTGTATTGCATGTGGCATGATTAACAATATAAGATGCAACTGAACCAACAACTACACGCTCTATATAACTAATCCCTGTTGCGCCAATTACAATCAAATCAACATTTTCTTGCTTAGGAATTTTTGTTGCCATTGCTACTTTAGGTGAGCCATATTCCAAAAGTGTTCTAACATTTGTTAGTCCTTCATCCAATGCTTCCTTAGCAAATTGTTGCAATAAAAGTTTTGTTCCATTTTCATGCTGTTCTTCGGCAATTGTGTCGTAAGTATTCACGGCAAGAAATGAACGTTTTTCAATAACATTGGCTAAGATGAGCTCAGCGTCATTGCGTTTAGCAACTCTGACTGCTTCATCAAATGCTTTAAGTGATTCTGCTGAACCATCCATACCAACTAAAATTCTTGAATATTTTTGTTCCATGCTAACTGTCCTTATCTAATTAACCGATAGCTGAGATATTTCTTACTTCAAAAGCAAATTTTCCATCTTCAGTTTTTATAAAACCGTGGTGATTTGAAACAAATTCAATTGCTTCATCCATGTTAACGAAGTCTTGAATGACACTGCGTACTTTAGTATCGCCTACATAGTTTGGTGTTGAATTTTCTTCATATGAAGAAAGTCCTTTAAATTCAAATTTCATTTCGAAATTCCTTTCTTAAATAACAATAATTTCTATTTTTGAGAAACGGGAATCTTGTTGTTCTCAAATGTTTTTAAGTTACTCAATTATTTTAAACAAAAGTGATACGAAGCGCGACCACATTTTTTGATACCAAGCATTGATATCCAGTATTGATATTAAGCATTGATACCCATCGTTGATAACATTTGTTACCCTTTATATAAAAAAATACTGACAGATTTGTCAGTATTTAATCTTTATTTTTTAATAAGCTTGAGCAGTTTCCATTTCTGACTCTCTTTCTGATTCTTCGACTGAATTGGAAGTAGTGTTCATTCTCTTTTTAGCCGTGGTCATCATTAAGCGAATCCGATTCAATTGATTGACCGCAGAAACTCCTGGGTCATAATCAATGGGAGCGAGATTGGCACCTGGGTACTGACGACGAAGTTCTTTCATCATTCCTTTACCAACGATATGGTTAGGAAGACAACCAAATGGTTGAAGACAAATGATATTGTTCACCCCTTTTTGCAAGAGTTCAATCATTTCGCCGGTGAGGAACCAACCCTCACCAGTATGATTCCCAATTGAAATCACTTCTTCAGTTGATGCTGCAATATCATAAATTGATTCAATAGAATCAAAGCGTTTTGAGGCTTTCAAGGCTTTATTCATTGGTTTTTCTAACATATTAATAATACCAATGAAAGTTTTAGCCATGAGTTTATTTTTCTTACTAAAGCCAATCTCATCTGCTTTCCAGATTTGATTGTACAAGCTGTAGTTCATGAAGCCAATTAAATCAAGAACGACTGCTTCGCCACCCTCTTCTTCAATTATTGACACAATATCATCATTTGCTGTTTTACTATATTTAACCAAAATTTCACCGACAACACCCACTCGTGGTTTTTGAATATCCAAAAGTTCAATTTGGTCAAATTCGGCAACAATTTTTTTCATGTTACGATTAAATTCAAAAATTGATCCAGATTCTACATTTTTCCGAGCCTTTTCTAACCATTTCGCATGTAATTCATTGACAGAACCTTCAGTGGCTTCATATGGTCGAGTACGATAAACGACTCTTTCAAATAAATCTCCATAAAGAACTGCAATCATAAAGCGTGTTAAAAGTGGAACTGTGAATTTAAATCCTTTTTCTGTTCCTTGATTCCCCATTGATAGGGAAACGACAGGTACTTGTGGGAAACCTGCATCAATTAGAGCTTTACGCAATAAAGGAATATAGTTTGTTGCGCGACATCCCCCACCTGTTTGAGTCATCATGACCGAAGTATTATCAAGGTCATACTCTCCTGACTGGAGAGCTTCAATGAGCTGACCTATTGTAATAATCGCTGGATAACATGAGTCATTATTAACAAATTTCAACCCATTATTGACAGAAGTATTGCTTTCTGGTAGAGAAACGACATTATATCCCGCAGCGGCAAAAGCTGTATCTAATAGCCCTTCTTGGTGAATTGGTGACAACATTGGTAAAAGAAGAGTGTGTTTTTTTGCCATTTCTTTTGTGAAAGCTGGTGTTTCTTGTACTAATTCGTGAACTTCGGTGCTTGCTTCAATATTATGACGCACGCGCTCTGAAACTGCTGCTTTCAGACTACGTAAACGAATCCGAACAGCTCCCATGTTTGATCCTTCGTCAATTTTCAAGACGGTATAAAGCTTATTGTGTCCACGCATGATTTCTTCTACTTGGTCTGTCGTTACGGCATCAAGACCACAACCAAAGGAATTAAGTTGAACAAGTTCTAGATTTTTATTTTTACAAACAACATTTGCAGCTGCATAAAGGCGGCTATGGTAAACCCATTGATTGACTACACGTAGACCAGAAACTTCGGCTAAATGACTAATAGAATCCTCAGTCAAAACGTGGAAACCTTCTTGAGTGATGATGTCAGCAATTCCATGATTGATTTCTGGGTCCAAATGATAAGGACGTCCAGCGAGAATAATGGCTTTTTCATTATTTAAATTGATTTGCATGAGCAGCTCTTCTGCTTTAAGGCGCAAATCTTCTTTAAATTTATCCATTTCTTCAAAGCCATGTTGGACAGCAGCTTGCACTTCCGTAAGATTGACAGAAATCCCTTGGGCGGTTAAAGCATTATGAACATTAACAGCTACTCCTTCCGGATTGGCTAGATTAATGAATGGATGAAGATAATTAACTTGCCCTTCACGAATTTCATCGATATTATTTTTAAGAACTTCAGGGTAAGATTGCACAATCGGGCAGTTAAAATGGTTTTGAGCATTTTTTTGTTCTTCTTGTTCAAAAAGGACAGATGGATAGAAGATATTTGGAACGCCCTGCTTAATCAAAGCCATAATATGTCCATGACTCATTTTGGCTGGATAGCATACCGTATCTGAAGGAATGGTTTCAATCCCCTCTTCAAAGAGTTCTTTATCAGAGCGAGGGCTTAAAACAACACGGAATCCAAGGTCTGTCAGCATCGTGTGCCAAAGCGGATAGTTTTCATACATATTGAGTACACGTGGTATCCCAATTTCTCCTCTGGTTTGTTTTTTCTTGCTTAAGCTATGGTAACGGAAAAGTTTTTTATACTTGTAATCAACTAAGTTAACTTTTTTATCTTTTTTAGCGACTTTAACTTTTGTAGCTTTTTCTGCACCACGTTCGCAACGATTCCCAGTTACAAACTTATTCCCATCATTGAAGACCGTTAGGGTCATTTTACAGTTATTTTCGCAAAGACCACAGACCATAAATTCTTTATGAGTTGTGAATTTTTCTAATTCATCAAGTTTTAGAATTTCTGATTCTTTATTTGCTTCTTGGTTATCTAAGGAAATCAAAGCACAACCGTAAGCTCCCATTAATCCCGCGATACTTGGACGAACCACTTCGCGTTCAGAAATTTTTTCAAAAGCACGTAGAACGGCTTCATTGTAAAAAGTTCCCCCTTGAACAACGATTTTCTTACCAAGTTCTTCTGGACGTTTTACTTTTATAACTTTATAGAGAGCATTTTTAATGACACTATATGAAAGACCTGCGGAAATATCTCCAACAGTCGCTCCTTCTTTTTGAACTTGTTTTACTTTTGAGTTCATGAAGACGGTACAACGAGAACCCAAGTTAACTGGATGCTCAGCCAAAAGTGCTTTTTGTGAAAATTCACGAACATCATGTTTTAGTGAATGAGCAAAGGTTTCAATGAATGAACCACAACCTGATGAACAAGCTTCATTAAGTTGAATACTTGATAGAGCACCATCACGAATTCGCATAGCTTTCATATCTTGTCCACCAATATCAAGAATGAAATCTACTCCTGGATTGAAATAATCAGCGGCCTTATAATGAGCCATTGTTTCAACTTCACCATAATCAACATGAAGTCCTGCTTTAATCAGGTGTTCTCCATAACCAGTTACTGTTGATTTTGCAATATAGACGTCCGCTGGAAGTTTAGCATAGACATCTTTTAAAATATTAATGACAGATTCAAGCGGTTCTCCATTGTTGGAACCATAATGGTCATAAAGAATATTTCCCTCATCATCAATAAGAACGACTTTTGTTGTGGTTGAGCCGGCATCAATTCCTAAGAAGGCAGCTCCATGATGTTCAGACAGGTTCTTATAGTTAGCTGTTGCTTTGGCATGACGCGTCCGAAATTCATCAAGTTCTGCTTGATTTTCAAAAAGTTTATCCATTGTATCTTGTGGAATTAAGCTGTCTGAATCATCATTTTCTAAACTATGAATTAATTCAGTTGCTGTTTTCTGACTTGTTTCTTCATAGAGCGCAGCTCCCATTGCCACAAAAAGTTGTGGATTTTCTGGGAAAATAATATTTTCTTCTTTCAAATCCAAGGTTTCGATGAAACGTTTGCGTAATTCACTCATAAAGAAAAGCGGACCGCCAAGAAAGGCAACATTTCCTTTGATTTTTCGCCCACTTGCTAAACCAGCAATGGTTTGATTGACAACGGCTTGAAAAATACTAGCAGCAATATCTTCACGACGCACTCCTTCATTTAACAGCGGTTGAACGTCGGTCTTGGCAAAAACGCCACAGCGTGATGCTATCGGATAGAGTTTTTCGTAGTTTTTAGCTAACTCATTGACACCATTGGCGTCAACTTTCAAAAGGGCTGCCATTTGGTCAATGAAGGCACCTGTCCCACCGGCACATGTTCCGTTCATACGTAATTCTTGAGTTCCGTTATCAAAAAAGGTCATCTTGGCATCTTCACCACCAAGCTCAATCATAACGTCTGTTTGGGGAATGAATTTTTCAATGGTAATTGATGAAGCGATAACTTCTTGAACAAAAGGAACATCAATGACTTGCGCAAGTCCCATTCCTCCTGATCCGGTAATGGCTAGTTCTAGATTTAAATCTCCATATTCTTCTATAAAATCTTTGAATACTTTGATGGTTGCTGCTTTAACATCTGAAAAATGGCGCTCATAGCGTGAGAAAATGAGCTTAAAATTTTCGTCAAAAACGACGAGTTTTACTGTGGTTGATCCAACGTCAATCCCTGTTTTATAAATTTGTGTCAAGATGGTCTCCTAGTTATGTGAGAAATATCACTTGAACAAGTCTGCTAAATTCTTAATATTTTTTTCGGCAAGTTAAATTTGAAATCTAACTTATCTTTTGGACGCAGAATTTTGATAAAAAGTAATTTAGACGGTCTGTTGCTTATCTTATTATATGTTCATTTTATCATTTGTCATAAGAAAAGCAACCAGCAAAAAGGGCGTGGTTGTCACATAAACGACAATTCAAAACAAGCTGTTGATTATGTTAAAAGACTTTGACATCGAATGACAAAATGTTTTGACTAAATTCTTTAATGACTTTAATCTATTTTTTGATTATAATGGAGTTAAATAGTACAATGTGAAAAATTAGACAAAACAGTCTATCGGGACTGGGTCTTTTTGAAACTGGAAAGATGGTTTTTTATGGTTAAATCAGATGATTTACGTGTGAAACGAACAAGAAAATTGATTAGTCAGGCTTTTTTTGCTTTGTTACGCAAGAAAAAATTTGAAAAAATTTCAATTCAAGAAATTGCCGATTCAGCCATGATTAATCGGGCAACTTTTTATGCTCATTATGCTGACAAACAAGATTTATATGATAGTTTGATTGACCAATTTTTAGCTAGCTTCACTGGCATTTTAGATGAACAAAATTTGGTCGATGGTAACAATGTTCATGTCAAAGAAATTGAAACTGTTCTGAGTCGCTTTTATGAATTTGTTCAGGACAAACCAGAGGTTGCACAAATGATTACTGACAGAGCGCATGATCAACGGTTAAAAAATCGATTTCTGGAGATTTTATCTGAACGCTATACCGAGTTATTTGAAAAACTGGAAGTTAGAGAAAAAGATGTTGTGGTTCCCAATGATTTTGTAATTTCTTATATTAGCTCGATTTTGGTGGGAACTTTAGACTGGTGGGTTAGCACTTCTACACAAATGTCTGCTCGAGATTTTGCTCATTTGATTATCAAATTAATTTCTAATGGTCATTTAACCGTCCTTGGGGTCAATATTAATCGCGAAAATTAAAAAAGTTACTGATGAAACTTCTAGGATAGCCGTTGTTTTTTAGCTTACGGATACCTTCGAATTTTTATCAGTAACTTTTTATTTTTTCAAATTTTCTATTTCTTCGGTTGTTAAAGGACGATAGGCTCCTAGCGCTAAATCTGAATCTAATGCTAAATTGCCCATCCGAATGCGTTTGAGATAGAGAACGTACATTTCAACAGCTTCAAACATCCGTTTGACTTGATGAAATTTTCCTTCATGAATAATCACACGAATTTCACTAATCCAGCCAGATTGACTCTCTCCTTCGTAAATATTTTCGATGAATAATTCTCCTGGTCGTGCTTTTTCTCCATTTTTTAGAGTCAAGCCCTCAGCAAATTTATTGACAATTTCGTCAGTAACTTTTCCATCAATTCGCGCAAAATATTCTTTTTCAACATGCTTTTTGGGTTGAGTTAAATCATGTCCCAATGCTCCGTCATTCGTTAAAATTAAAAGTCCCTCAGTATTTTTATCTAAACGTCCGACTGGAAAAATATCCTCACGAAAATCTTTTTCCGATAATAATTGAACAACTGTCTTAAAAAGATTATCTTTTGTTGCAGAAACAAGACCTTGCGGTTTATTTAATAAGTAATAATAATATTCTTGGTAATCTAAAATCTCACCATCAAAGGCGACTTGTCTAGAATTCTTATCTACTTGAAACCTGCCGTCTCGCTGAACTTCCCCAGCAACCGTCACGCGCCCTTTTTTCAATAGAATTTTGACTTCACTACGGCTTCCGAGGCCACTTTCTGCTAAAAATTTATCTAGTCTCATGTCTTTTATTATATCAGATTTTGCTGACAGGTCTGTCAGTAAAATAATGGAAAAAAAATTACTGACAGAATTTCTGTCAGTAATTTTTCTCATTCTTATTCTCCATAAATATCTGCATCTGTCAGCTTAAAAATAATCATTGTTTCTGGTGGATAAGCTGCCAATTGATTGGCAAAACTGTCATCATCATCTTTTTTGACTTTTGCTTTGATATTAATGGTCACTTTTTGATGTTCTTCAACAAGCGCGTCATAAAGTGTTTTTAAATCGGCAATATCTTGGCTGCTGGCTTTGGGTAAAATTGTATATTTGGTGTAATCTTTATCAAACCAAGAACCTTCTTTTTCAAAATCAACTGATGAATTTTCACGAATTTGCAATTTAGCTGAGATATCATAATCATAATCTTGCTGTTCAATCATTTTAGCAATTTTTACCATTGATTCATAATCACCACTTGCTTTTAATTTCAAAGTGGCTTTATAAGGAATCCCAGCGAGCTCTAAGCGACCCGCAATCATAAATGGGTCTGGCTCAGTTCCCTTGTCATCAAGTTGAGGTGGAGCAAAATTGACTGAGATTGAATAACCTTTTGTCAGTAATTGCTCATATTGCGTGATGACTTCTTCTAATTCAAGTCCATCAATAAACTCATTAAATGTACGCTCAGTGAGTTTGTTATTTTCAGCAGCTTCTTCTTTTGGATAGATAATTTTTACTTGATAGGTCATGTCTACTATTATATCATGTTAATAGTATTTTTATTTTTTATAAAAAAATAAATTAAATAGGCTAGGAAATTCAGCCTTTTTGCGTTAAAATAGTCTTTATGACATTAACACAAGAATTTGATACGATTGCGGCGATTTCGACACCGCTTGGTGAAGGAGCAATTGCCATTGTTCGTTTATCAGGGACAGATGCCCTAAAAATTGCTCAATCTGTCTATAAAGGAAAAAATTTAACTCAAGTTGCTAGCCATACGATTAATTATGGCCATATTTTTGAAGAAGAACGTCTCGTTGACGAAGTCATGGTTTCAGTCATGCGTGCGCCTAAAACATTTACACGCGAGGATATTGTTGAAATAAATACGCATGGTGGAATTGCAGTCACACAAGAAATTTTGCAATTACTTTTACGTAATGGTGCTAGACTCGCTGAACCTGGCGAATTTACCAAACGTGCCTTTTTAAATGGACGAATTGACTTGGCTCAGGCTGAGTCTGTCATGGATTTAATCCGGGCCAAAACCGATAAGGCTGCCAACATTGCCGTAAAACAACTTGACGGAAGTCTTTCAAAAATGATTAATAACATTCGTCAAGAGATTCTCGAAAGTTTGGCACAAGTCGAGGTCAATATTGACTATCCAGAGTATGATGATGTGGAAACAATGACTTCACAAATGCTCCTTGAAAAAACGGCTCATTTTGAACAGCTTTTGGAAAATCTTTTATCAACAGCTAAACGCGGAAAAATTTTAAGAGAAGGTTTAAAAACGGCGATTATTGGTCGGCCAAACGTTGGAAAATCAAGTTTACTTAATCAATTGCTTCGTGAAGAAAAAGCCATTGTCACTGATATTGCTGGAACAACGCGCGATGTCATTACTGAATTTGCCAATATTGGCGGTGTTCCTCTTGAACTAGTGGATACTGCTGGTATTCGTGAAACAGATGATTTAGTCGAAGCGATTGGGGTTGAACGTTCTAAAAAAGCTTTGGCTGAAGCTGATTTAGTTTTACTGGTTTTAGATGCCTCAAATGAATTGACTGACAAAGATTTAGAGCTCTTAGAACTGTCTAAAAATTCAAATCGTATTGTTTTACTCAACAAAACCGACCTGCCAGAAAAAATTGACAGCACTCAAATTTCTGGTGATTTTATCCGAATTTCAGCCCTTAAAAATGAAAACTTAAATGCTGTGGAAGAAAAAATCAATCAAATTTTCTTTGCTGGTGAGATTGAAGCCAAAGATGCAACGGTATTATCTAATGCCCGCCATATTTCAATTGTTGAAGAAGCTTTGAAGGCTCTTAAAGAAGCAAACTCTGGGCTTGCTCTGGGCTTACCTGTTGATTTAATTCAAGTGGATGTCACACGTTGTTGGCAATTACTTGGAGAAATCACAGGGGAAGCTGCCCCAGATGAATTGATTACACAACTTTTTTCACAATTTTGTTTGGGAAAATAAAAAAGAGTTCAAATGAACTCTTTTTTTTTACTGACAGAAATTGGTCAATCATCAAATCATCCCTTTAATTTCTGTCAGACATTTTCTAACAAACTGGTCAGTCATTCCACCAAAATAAGTCCCTTGAAAGTTTCGACCGTTAATCACGATTAATTTTTTATCGACACGATAAGCTCGAACGTATTTGGCAGCTTTTCCCGTTTCTTCTTTATCAAATATTTCTTCGATTTCAGTTCCAGCATTTTTAAGTAAAATTTTTAAATTACTTACTGACAGACTTGTCAGTAAAACATCTGGTTCTAAAAGTTGCAAAAGTTGCGGAAATTTCATCTTGAATTGTTCTTGTTGGCTCTTAGCTAAACCTGGCCAAACTGGATGTGTCGCAATTGGGGTAAACAAATCAATATGTAAGGCTCGATTAATTTGATTTTCATATTCTTTATAAGCTGAATCAAAAACAGGTAAAAATTTTGCTAACTGATTGAACCAAGGACTAGGATTGTATTCAAAATACCGATCGAGATTTGACTTGTAAGTTTCCAAATTTACTGACGAAAATTCTGTCAGTAATTTTTCATAACGTTGATTTTCACCAAATTCTGCATAAGAAGCATTTTTACTGACTGTCAGTATTTTTAAGTCTGATTTTTCATATTTGGCTAAGTCACCAAACCACAACAGAGGCATACTATTTGGAATCAAAACTTCTGACAGCTCAGCCTTATTTTTTAAGTCAATAAAATCTGTCCATGTTTCTAAAATCAAGCGGTCTAATTTTTCATTATCCATTTTACTCATCAATCAAAGCCCCCGTCAACATTAACTTGAGCAATCAGATCAGGAAACTCATCTGCATTTTTAAAAATTTCAACTGCTTCTTTTCTAGCCACTTCTAAAATATTATAATCATTGACTAAATCAGCCGCAATAAATTCTGGAAGTCCTGACTGACGAAGTCCAAAAATCTCTCCAGAACCACGCATTTTCAAATCTTCTTCGGCTAAAATAAAACCATTTTGTGTTTCTGTCATAATTTTCATCCGTTGTTTTCCTGAATCGGACTTAGGATTTGCTACTAAAATGGCATAAGATTTTTTTGTTCCCCGACCAACACGACCACGCAATTGGTGAAGCTGCGAAAGTCCAAAGCGGTCAGCATCCATAATCACCATAATCGTAGCATTAGGAATGTCAACTCCCACTTCAATCACTGTTGTTGAAACCAAAATATCTAATTTTTTAGCCTTAAATTCTTGCATGATTTGGTCTTTTTCATCATTTTTCATTTTTCCATGTAAAAGACCAATTTTGGCAAATAATCCAAAGTATTCATTTAATTCCGCAAAAAGAGCTTCCGCGTTTTTCAGGTCCAACGTTTCGCTTTCCTCAATTAAAGGTGAAATAAAATAAACCTGTGAATCTTTAGCAACTTCTGCTTTTATCCAACTTAAAACTTCGGAAAATTGTTCATGTTTAACCCACCTTGTAGTAATGGGTTGACGTCCCTTTGGTAGTTCATCAATAATTGAAACATCCATATCCCCAAAAGCCGTAATCGCAAGCGTTCTTGGAATGGGTGTAGCTGTCATCATTAGAACATCTGGATTTTGCCCTTTTTCTCGTAAAATTTTTCGCTGATTAACTCCGAAACGGTGTTGTTCGTCTGTAATCACCAGACCCAAATTATAAAAATCGACCCCTTCTTGAATCAGCGCATGAGTTCCAACTACCATATGTGTATGACCACTAACTAAATCAGCCAAAATCTCGCGGCGCTCTGCCACTTTCAAACCCGAAACCAAAAGTGAAATTTGCAATTCTGGAAAAAGAGCTTTCAAGTTTGCAAAATGCTGACGGGCAAGGATTTCTGTTGGTACCATAATTGCTGCTTGAAAATTCGCCAAACAAGCCGCGTACATGGCAAGGGAAGCAACAACTGTTTTACCAGAACCCACATCACCTTGCAAAAGTCGATTCATGTGATAAGGAGATTTCATATCCGTCAGAATCTCGCGCAAAGCGCTTAATTGAGCACCTGTCAGTTCAAAAGGTAATTCAGAAATCTTCTGATCAATTTCTCCTTGCTCAAAAACAACTTCTAATCCTGCTCGGCCTGATTTTTCTTTATTTTTTAAGGCCTGTAATTTCAACTGAAACATGAATAATTCTTCAAATTTTACACGACGTAAAGCCTGCTTATGAGCTTCCATATCTTCAGGAAAATGCATAGCCAAAACGGCTTCCTGCCGGTTCATCAGACGATATTTTTTAATCAAAAATTCTGGTAAGTTCTCAGGTAATTCTGATAGAAGGGCTGACTCAAAAACCTGATGAATTACTTTGACCAATTGGCTTTGTTTCATACCCGCTGTTAAATGATAAACAGGTTCTAAGCCATCGTCCACCTGAGCCACAACTTTCATTCCCATCAGTTGTTGCTTTGCCTGCTCCCATTTTCCGTAAACTGCAATTTCCTTACCAACTTCCACTTTGTCAGCCAAATAAGGTTGATTAAAAAAGCTGACAGCAACCACGGCCTCACCTTCTTTAATTTTAAATGAAAGTCGATTACGTTTAAATCCGTAATACTGGACATTAGCTGGTGTCACTACCGTTCCAATAATTGTTGCTTTTTCTCCGTCAACAAGTTCAAAAACCGAACGACTTGCGAAATCTTCATAACGAAAAGGGAAATAAAGTAATAAATCTTGAACCGTGAAAATTCCTAACTTATGGAAATTTTCCACAGATTTCGGTCCCACACCTTTTAAAAATTGCACTGAATCTGTTAATTTCATACTTTTATTATACCAATATATAAGGTTAAATGCTTCAAAAATCAAATATAATTTGCTGACAGAGAATTTATCAGCAAAATTTACTGACAGAAAGCTCTGTCAGTAAAAAAATAATCAGAAATTACTCTGATTACTTTTTATGCTTTCTTAACAACTGAACCCTTCAAAGCAATTGCTCCAAAGCCCGGAATTTTTGAATCAATAAAATGTTCATTTTTCCCTTCTGGATTAATGCGAATGTTTTTCACTTTTGTTCCCTGCTTAATTGGTTTTGGCATTCCCTTAACTGGCAAATCTTGCACAATAACAAGGTCATCCCCAGTTTCTAACTCATTTCCTAAACTATCAAGGACAATAAATTTTCCAGCTGCCTCAATTTCCTCAAGAGTAAATTCATTTCCACATTCAGAACAGCCAAAGCTCGTATCTGATAATTCATAAGTATATTCACTTGAACAATAAATACATTTTGGTGTTTCCATCTTCTCTCCTTTATTAAATCAAAAAAAACCAGCCCGAAGACTGGTTTTTATACCGTTAAAATCGGAAAATTATTTAGCGATTTTAGCGAAGTATGCAAGTGTACGAACAAGGTTTGAAGTGTATGACATTTCGTTATCGTACCAAGATACAGTTTTAACAAGTTGAGCTCCATCAGCTGAAGTAACTTCAGTTTGAGTAGCATCAAAGAGTGAAGAGTTTGAGATACCAACGATATCAGATGAAACGATTTGGTCTTCGTTGTAACCAAATGATTCATTTGAAGCAGCTTTCATAGCTGCGTTGATTTCGTCAACTGTAACTTCTTTGTTAAGGATAGTAACAAGTTCAGTCAATGAACCAGTTGGAACTGGTACACGTTGAGCATGTCCTTGAAGTTTACCTTGAAGTTCTGGCAATACAAGACCGATAGCTTTAGCAGCACCTGTTGAGTTAGGTACGATGTTTTCAGCTGCAGCACGTGCGCGACGGAAGTCTCCACCACGGTGTGGGCCATCAAGAGTCATTTGGTCACCAGTGTAACCGTGAACTGTAGTCATTGTACCAACTTTGATACCGAATTGTTTGTTCAAAGTATCAGCCATTGGAGCAAGACAGTTAGTTGTACATGAACCAGCTGAAATTACTGTTTCAGTTCCATCAAGTACTTCGTGGTTAGTGTTGAAAACGATTGTTTTAACATCAGATCCACCAGGTGCAGTGATAACAACTTTTTTAGCACCGTTAGCGTGCAAGTGTTGTTCAGCTTTTTCTTTAGTTGCGAAGAAACCAGTTGCTTCAAGAACGATTTCTGCACCAACTTCAGCCCAGTTGATGTTAGCTGGGTTAGATTCAGCAGTAACTTTAACGAATTTACCGTTAACTTCAAAACCACCATCTTTAACTTCAACTTTACCATCAAAACGACCTTGAGTTGTATCGTATTTAAGCAAGTGAGCAAGCATTGCTGGATCTGTCAAGTCGTTGATTGCAACAACTTCAACACCTTCAACATTTTGAATACGACGGAAAGCAAGACGACCGATACGACCGAAACCGTTAATACCAACTTTAACTACCATTAGTAGTTTCCTCCTTATAGGGATTAGATTTTATAAAAGGCAAACCTTTTAAATTGACTAAGTTAACAATTTAACTTACTTCTTTATTTTAACACTTTTTTTGAAATTTGCAAACATAAACTCCCTTAGAAAGCGCTCTACAAAAGCAAAAGAAGTCCACTTTTCTTGAAAGCGTTTAACATTAAAAATGCTCGTACTTTTAAGAATAGTTTCTTCTTCCACCTCTATAAAAAAGCAATAAAAAAATTTACTGATGAAATGCTCAGCAAATTTATGATTTATTTCTTACCAAATAAACGCCCAAAAAAGCCCTTATTATCAGTGGTTTTTAGCTGTTCTTGCAAATCCGTAAAAAATTGTTTTTGATCTGTCAAAGCTTTTTCCATTAACTCTTGCTGTTTTTTAATCTGTACATCTTTTTCAGCAATTTGAGCATCTTTTACGTTTAATTGTTGATCTTTGGAGATAAGTTGACTGTTTAAACGTTCAATCTCAGCGTTTTTATCTTTCATCAAAGCGCTAATCATTTCGTAAGCTGCGGATGTTGCATCATCTGTCTTAAGCGCAACCTCAGAACCTTTGTCAGCATTTTCTTCCAAAACCTCTGCCTTGGCAGTCACCACTTTTCCGTATAATCCCTCAAGTTCATGAATTCCCTCAGCATTAACGACTGTTACATTCTTCTCATTTTTTTCAACAAATTTAGTATCTAGCGACTTAACACGTTTATTCATCGCTTGGCGAGTCACTCCAAAAAGCTCTGCCAATTCACTTACTGTTTTAGTTTTCATATCATCCATAATACCATATTTTCGGCTAATTATACAGACTTTTGTAAAAATTTTATTTGCATATTGTTCTAGGAATTATTAAAAATATATTATAATTATATTATAATGTAAATTTCCAAAAGAAAGGGCTAAAAAATATGAAATATAAAACAGAATCCATTGATAATATAAAAAAATTCTATGATATTAATAGTAAAACTGGTCTCAGTCCAACTCAAGTCACAAATTCACGAATAAAATACGGTCATAATAACTTTGAAGAACAAAGGGGACCAAATATTTTTCAAAAACTTCTTCATCACCTCTTAGAAGTCATGAATATCATCCTTATTTTAGTTGGTATTCTCTCAGCCTATTTGGCTTATATCAGTAACGGAAACTATACTAAAACAATTGTTGTTTTACTTATCGTTGCCATCAACGTTTTCGTCTCAATCTTCCAAGAAAATAGGGCGGAAAATGCACTTGCTGCACTAAAAGAGCTTTCCTCACCAACATCAACTGTTCTTCGTTCTGGAAAACGCCAAACTATTGCTTCAAGTGAATTAGTCTGCGGTGACCTCATTGAACTGACGGCCGGTATACAAGTTGGAGCTGATATTCGCTTACTCACAAGTAATAGCCTGCAAGTTGATGAATCTTCACTGACAGGTGAATCAGAACCCATTGACAAGAATGCTGACCTTGATATTACTGACGAAGTTCCTCTTGGAGATCAACTGAATATGGTTTTCTCAGGAACAAACATTCTCAACGGAACAGCCGAGGGAATCGTTGTCGCAGTTGGTTCCGCATCTCAAATGGGACAAATTGCCACACTTATTGGCGAACAAATAAAAGGAAAAACCCCTCTTCAAAAAAGAATTGATAAACTTGCCAAACGCTTAGCAATCATTGCCTTTGCCGCCGGAATCTTAATCTTTGTCATTAACCTTTTATACGGAAACGTTCCTTTTGTTGATAATTTAATGACCGCCGTTGTTTTAGGAGTCGCTGCCGTTCCAGAAACACTTCCAGTTATTGTTACCCTCAGTTTGATTTACGGTGTAGAAAATATGGCTCAGAAAAAAGCCATTATCCGAAATGTCCCTGCCGTTGAAACTCTTGGAAACGCAACAGTCATCGCTTCTGACAAAACCGGAACACTCACACAAAATCAGATGACCATTCAAAAACTTTGGCTATCTGGACAAGAGAGTTGGTCAGGAGGTCAATTATCAAGCTCTGAAGTTTCCTTAATACAAAATTTTGCTTATGCCTCAAACGCCAGTGCACAACTCATTGACGGTGATTGGGAAATCCATGGTGACCCAACCGAAGCAGCAATCATTCGCTTCTTAATTACTCATGATCTCTATGAACCCGAAAAAAATCCAAAACGACTTGCCGAACTCCCTTTTGATAGTTCACGCAAAAAAATGACCGTTGTCATTCCACATCCGCAAGATAATGAAAAATATCTTGTACTGACCAAGGGCGCTTTTGATAGACTTGCACCAAGCAGTCAACATCAAGCACAGCATCCACAGCTCCTTTCTTCAAATAACGAGGAGACTTCCACTCACTTATCAAATGATTTATTGAGTCAAGCCCAAAAAATACATGATATTTTTGCTGACCAAGCCCTACGTGTTCTGGCTCTTTCTTACAAAATCATCGATAAAGTCCCAGAAGATTTAACTGAATTAGAAAATAATCTTACCTTTCTTGGAATCGTGGGAATGATTGACCCTCCACGCATAGAATCAAAAGCTGCTGTTCAAGAAGCAAGAGCTGCTGGTATTAAACCAATTATGATTACAGGGGACCACGCGCTTACAGCAAAAGCAATCGCTCAACAAATTGACATCTATCGTGATGGAGATAAAGTTATTGATGGCTTAACGCTCAAATCAATGACAGATGATGAACTTAGCCAAACGATTGAACAAATTTCGGTCTATGCCCGAGTAAGTCCTGAAGACAAACTTCGTATTGTAAAAATCTGGCAAGAAAAAGAACAAATCGTCGCCATGACAGGAGACGGGGTCAATGACGCACCCAGCTTAAGAGCAGCCGATGTCGGAACTGCAATGGGAATAGCTGGAACAGAAGTTGCAAAATCCGCTTCTGATATCATTCTTGCTGACGATAATTTTGCGACCTTCGTCGCTGCCATTCGCGAAGGACGTCGTGTTTACACCAATATCAAAAAAACAATTTATTACCTTCTCTCAGCAAACGTAGCTGAAATTCTAACAATGCTCATTGGAGCAATTGTCGGTTGGGGAATGCCTTTTACAGGAATTCAACTCCTTTACATCAATGTCCTTGCTGATGGAATTCCCGGATTTGGACTTTCACGTGAAAAAGCCGACAGTCATATCATGGAACAACCACCTGTTGGAGTCAAAGAAAGTATCTTCTCAAGAGGAGTCAGCTGGCGTATCGCCATTTGTTCCACTGCATTCATCATTACTGCTCTAGTTGGTTTTTATCTCGGTAGGTTTATTGAAATCGCTGGATTGACACCCAACCATCAACTCGGACAAACAATGGCCTTTGTGATATTAACCCTTGCTTCTACGATTAATGTCTATAACGCTAGAAGTAATGAATCTCTCTTCACAAGAGGAATTACCACTAATAAAATGATTTTTGGTACCACCTTATTATCACTAGGAATAACCGTTCTCTTTACAAATGTTCCTATTTTGATGAACATCTTAGAAGTTGCTCCTTTATCAATGACACACTGGCTAATAGCTATCATCTTAGCTTTAATCCCAACCCTTGTCATTGAAATTACAAAAGTGATTCTTAATAAACAAGGGAAAAAATTTATTGGCTAAAAGAAAGGCTCAAAATAATTTGAGCCTTTTTATCTGTTCACTTATTCATGGAATTCTACAACCATCTTCACCACTTCATCATAAGCGTCTTGACAGCCATTTTTCACCCAATTTCCTAAAACATAAAATAAACCAGCAGCCATAAAATCATTCCAAAATTTTTGCTTTGTCCCTAGATAATCAGCCCAAGTTGTTGTTTCATTATAAAAAATAGTCATCTTTTGAGCAAATATCTGAAAAACCAGCGAATAATAATTCCCCTTGACAGCTTTTTCTATTTCTTCTTCTTGCTCAACAAATAGTCCCACCAACTTCTCACTTAAAATAAGTGAGTTAATACTTTTTAGCTCCAAAAGTTCTTTAAGAAATTTATCATAGATTAGCTCAAAATACTCTAATACGACTTCTTCCTTATTTTTGAAGTGCCGATAGAAAGTCATCCGACTCACCCCGGCTTTTTTGCAAACTTCTGTCAATGGTAATTCATTGATTGTATATTTCTCTAAACACAACATCGTTCCTTCAATAATAAAGTCATGAAAATCTTGATATTGCTCTTTTCGCTTCATTTCTGTTACACTTTCATTTTGTTGTCACTTTTAAAGACAAACCGTCCAAAGTTAATTGTAAAAGTTCTTTTTTGCTGTTACACTTGTATCACATAAATATTATAACACAAAGGAAAATTTTATTATGTCAAATCAAGAACCAATAGCAAACTACAAATTTAATTATAAAACAACAGCAAATAAAGTTATGAAAAATATTAATCTTTCAGGAAAAACAATCATCATCACTGGTGGGTATTCTGGTATTGGTTTAGAGATGACCAAACAACTTTCACGTGCTGGAGCAAAAATTATTATCCCCGCCCGAAGAATGGAGGTAGCCAAGAAAAATTTATCTAAAATAAAAAATATTGACATTCTTCCCCTTGACCTCACCAATCCAGAAAGTATTCATCAATTTGCCGAAAGTTTTTTGCAAAATAATTCAAAACTAGATATTCTTATTAATTCCGCTGGATTAATGTACCTTCCTTTAAAAAGAGATTCCCGAGGAATAGAATATCACTTTGCCACAAACCATCTAGGCCACTATCAATTAACAATGGAACTTTTACCCGCTTTAAAAAATGCAAAAAACTCAAGAGTTATAAATTTATCCAGTCGTGCTCAACAAATGACACCATTACTAGAAGATTGGAATTTTGAAAAAATAGAAAACTACAGTCCCCAAATAGGCTACCAACAATCTAAAACTGCCAACGTTTTATTTTCAATAAAACTAGATGAACTAGGAAAAAAATATGGAATTAGAAGTTTTGCCGTCCACCCTGGTATGATTCCAATGACAAATATTGGTCGTCAAAATTCATCTATTACCCCTTGGCTCCGCTACCTAGCCGACTATTTTAAATTAATTCATATCCCCGTATTTTTTAATGCACTTAAATCCGGCTTTGACCGAAGTAAATATCGCTATTTAAAAACAATAGCTCAAGGTGCCGCAACACCTCTTTGGACCTCAACAAGCCCTGATTTAGAAGGTAAGGGTGGTCTTTATTGTGAAGACCTTAATATTGCCAGACTTATGACATCAGAAGAAGTTAATAATTTTTCTGGAGGCTTACGTCCGCATGCAATAGACCACAATGACGCAGATAGACTTTGCAGATTTCAAAAAATATAACAGAACTGGATTTTGAATAAACCCTTACTATAAAATAAAACTGACCTAATATAAATAGGTCAGTTTATCTATTTTTTATTAGATTAAACTTATTATACATACTACTTTTGATTAAATAATGGTATTTATATTAAAAATACACAAACTTCTTTGACATGTTATTGATCAAGTGCTAATATTATGCTATATATTCGAAATAGTTTGAATATATAGTTTTTTATAATTAAGGAGAACTATGAAAAATTTTATAAACAAACCAAATATTATTAAAAGATGGATCTTATTACTATATTCTATCCTTTCACTAATTATTACCATCACTTATATTATTTTTAAACACACATTTTTTAAAGTAGATTGGCAAAGGTATGATATAGATGGGACTTACCGAGGAAAGGTGGATGAGATACTAAAACATGGTGTCTTCTGGATAAATGGGAATTTAACAGCAATCAACTCTACACTACTGATTTTACTTCTAGCTGTGGGGACGATTCTTTCACTATTAATTTTCTATTTAGCCTGGCATAATCTAGCAACTAGAACATGGACCCCAATTCTGTGCTTAGCAGGATTTTTAATTCCTCTAATCGTTCATGGCGACGGAAATATTCTCAAATCCTTGATTATTGGCTATATTTTTATCATTGCTGGAGCAAGCTTCTCAGTTCAGGCTTTACGGTTCTCCTGATTTCAAAAACGTATTTAATATAATAAAAAAACTACCGAATTCAATAGTTTTCAGTAGTTTTTATTAACTATAAAATAATCTAATTAATTATATAAAAAAAGCTAACAATAGGCATGTTAGCTTTTATGTTATGCCGAAGGCCGGGGTCGAACCGGCACTCCCGTGAAGGAACCAGATTTTGAGTCTGGCGCGTCTGCCTATTCCGCCACTTCGGCGAAACATAACAACTGGGGTAGCTGGATTCGAACCAACGCATGAGGGAGTCAAAGTCCCTTGCCTTACCGCTTGGCTATACCCCATTAAAAAGGCGGATGACGAGGATCGAACTCGCGAGTGCCGGCGCCACAAGCCGGTGTGTTAACCACTTCACCACATCCGCCATAATGAAACACGGGCAGCAGGAATTGAACCCACACTAAAGGTTTTGGAGACCTTTGTACTACCTTTATACGATGCCCGTTTTCTATGGAAGGGGAGGGATTCGAACCCCCGAACCCGAAGGAGCGGATTTACAGTCCGCCGCGTTTAGCCTCTTCGCTACCCTTCCAAACTCTTA
>NZ_JBFTEI010000006.1:0-109843 GCF_041026685.1 Lactococcus sp. AK05 | reverse complement strand
CTTACCTTCAATCGTGCCAATCGTTAAAGAAATAGATAACTTAGCGGGCTCATTTGAAAAACTAAGTCCAGAAACTCAACAATTCATCATTAAAATGGCAATAGCAGCGGCAGCGGTATATCCTACCACTAAAGCATTAGAAAAAATGACCGATGCAACAAAAGGCGTAATTGATGGTTTGAAATATCTTGGAGCAAAAGGGGCAGGCGAACTTGCACTTAGAGGAATTGCTACAGAAGCAGAAGGAGCAACTGCTGCGATAGCTGGGGGAGGCGGGCTATCCGCTTCTCTTGGTGGAATATCTCCAATATTAGCTGGTTTAAGTCCAGTGGCAGTGGGTGTTTTAGGTGTAGCTGGTCTAGCCGGGTTAATTATCGGCGTAAGCAAAGCTGTAGATGAAGCAAAAGATAGAGTTAAGTTCTTTGGTCAAGTTGAAGTACCAAAAGAAACTGTTGATAAAATTGATAACTTTAGAGATAGAGTGGACAAAGCCAAAGTAGCGATGGAAGAGTTCGGTACTGGAAGCCAAAATTCAGCTCAAAAAGTTAAAGATGCTATCAATTCACTTTCCGAAGGTACTAAAGGTGATATTGACAAATCAACTAAAGAACTTGAAGATGCAATGAAACGAACGGGTTATACCGCTGACCAAATTGCTGAAATGAAAAAAAGAGGGGAAAACGCCAAGTCTGTAGTAGAAGCTGCTGCAAATGATATTTCTCAAGTTTACATCAATGCCAATAAACGTGACGAAAAAAATAGAGCATTGACAGTTGATGAGCAAGCTCGTGTAAGTTCAAATATGAAAGTTATTTTTGAATCAGAAGCTGACGCACTTAAAATAACGGGTGATAAAAAGAATACCCTAATGAAGGCTCTCAATGGCGAGTTCAATAACATGTCTAAATCTCAAGCTCAACAAGTTATCAATGACATGCGAGGGATGAGAGAACAAGCAAATAAAGAATACGATCAGCAAGCCGCAGACCAGAAAAAATTGCTTGATGGTCACATTATCACTCAAGATACCTATAACGAAAATATGGCTGCTGCAGAACAAGAACGTGTTGACAAACTAAGCAAATATGGAGTAGCTGTCGCTAAAGCTGAGGATGTAATCAGAGGAAACCTTAAATTAGGTGAAGCTGGTTACAAAGAGTGGCGTGAAAACGCTGAAGCAGAAATGGGTTTATATGGTGAATCATTTGATGAGGCTTTGGCTAAGGCTGGTGATGCAAGCAAGAAGTTAGGCGATAATGGCAAACTCTTGGCTAAATATACTACTGGCATGTCGGATGACGCCAAAAAAGCCAATGATGCATGGAATAGTATTATTTTTGACCCTAAAACTGGGGAAATCAAAACGAATGCTCCTGAAGTTATAGCAGAAGCTGTTAAATCTAAAGAAGGTTGGGATAATATGCAGTTCATTTTGAAGAACGCTAATTTAACAACGAATGCCAGATTTACAGTCGCAGAAGCTTTAATTGCTAGTGGACAATGGGACCAGCTTTCTCCTGAACAAAAGAATTTGGTTGTCAACAATCAACAGGGGTTGCTTGCTATTGCTGATAGTAGACAAAACATGAAAATTTGGAATGAAATGCCAGATTCTGTTAAGAAAATTCTTGGTGATAATAAAGATTTCTTACAAAATAAAGAAACGGCCCAACAAGCTTTAACTGGTTGGAATACACTTCCTGCTCAAACTAAAAAATTATTAGGTGATGATACTGACTTTTTGAGTAAAAAAGGAAATGCTACCGGAGCATTAAACTCATGGAACTCTATGCCAGAAAATGTTAAAAAGCTTCTTGGTAATGATACTGATTTCCAAAACAAAAAAGGAGCAGCTGCTAGCGCATTAAAAGCATGGGATGCCATGCCTGAGAATGTTAAGAAAATGCTTGCTAATAACTTCGATGTACTAGCTAAAAAAGAAGGAGCTACTAATGCAATTCTGCAATGGAATAATTTGCCTGCAGATGCAAAAAAATTATTAGCAAGCAACCAAACGGCAAGTGGTGTTAATTCAGCTAATTCATGGATACAAAATAATTTCCTTGGGAAAACAGTAGATTTACTCGCGAACGATACTGACGCTAGAACTAAATATAACAATTTCATGAATCTTCCAGCATCGAAGACCATTAGCATGATTGTGAATACAACTAAAAACGCCCAAGGTACACCATACCATCCAGGCGGACTTGCTATGGTTAATGACCAAAAAGGACCGACTTATAAGGAATTAATCAGCCTTCCTAATGGAGTAAGTTTTATTCCAGAAGGTCGAGATGTGACAATGCCACTGCCTAAAGGAACGAAAATTTTAAAAGCTAGCAAAACAGCACAACTCATCCCTAAATATGCTGATGGGACTGGTGGTATTCCAGCTAATGCGAAAATATTTAGGGATATGCGGGCAGTTCAACAACAGTTAGTAGTTAATACTCCAGTTGTTGATAATGCTGGGCTGTTGAGTGCTATTTTAAAAGCTATTCTAGACAGTGGTACTAATAATGATGTTATTAAAGCAATTCAATCTTTAGCAAATCGCCCAGTCAATGCAGTATTTGACAAAGATGAGGCTGCAAGAGCGCTAACACCGTCGATTACAAAGCAACAGTCTATTAACCAATCAATCGATAATATAGTAAACGGAAGGAGGAACTAATGAGCAAAGTAATTAAAGTTACTTATGGAGATAACATTCTTTCAGATTTATTCGAAAGTGTCACTAACATAAAGCGTGACATCGGCTCAGGCTGGAATAATAATACGCAAGCTAAAAAAGAAGGCGTTGATGTCATCACATCATCTCGTGGGCCAAGAAATATCTCTTTTGATTATTTGATAAAAGGAACATTTTTTAGTGAGATAAATGCAAACAAGCAAAAGTTAGCAAGTTATATCAATTCAGAAGATACCTTAGGCTTAGTATTTGAAGATGAACCAAATAAAGTCTGGTATGCATTGCCAGACGGAGAACAATCTTATGAACCAGAATCAAATAAAGGAACACTAACCTTTTTAGTTCCTTCTGGTCACGCAGTTTCAAGCTTTACAAACGTCCTTAATTTATCTAACTCTGGTGGAGCAAACGGAACAATTACTCCTAGCACAGTTGATGGTTCAGTAACAGCAGTTATTAAAAATAAAGGTACACTTCCAGCTTGGTTACGTTTTAAGATTAAGTGCAGTCAAGAAAATGGATATATCGGTATTGCAGCTCCAACTGGAGCATTTGAAATGGGGAATATCCAAGAAGCAGATGGAGTTGTAAAACCTGAAAGTGAATATTTGTATAATAGCAATTCTGATTTAAGTTTTTCTAAATTTAAAGATGCAACCGGGACTACTAATCCTCAAAATTCAGCGCTTGGGACGAATGGAACGATTAGCTTTCAAAGTGATGGGCTAAGATTTGCAACTCAAGGAACAATGTCAGAATCCCAAATCGCAGGCGGTGGAATGAAAGTTATGACGCTACCGGCTGATTCTAATGGCCGCGTTGGGGCCGTGAACTTCTATTCACACTTTAATTTATTAGCTTGGGCGGGAGCTATGGGCCAAACAGGAATCCTCCAAATTCTATTTACTGACATCAATGATAAGTTGGTGGCTGGTTATGGTATTACCAAAAGTGACATGAGTGGAAATAAAGCCAATTGTACATTTTGGATTGGAGGTAATACTCCTAAAGAGTACACATCATTTGGATTTGAAACAAACAATGGCGAGAGAAACCAAAAAAAACCAAATGTTATGTTTAACAGTTCAACTGGGGATGCAGACTTTTTAAAAGAGGGTGCAAACTTAGGGTTTTATTGGTACGGAAGTCGTCTAACAACTTATGTTCCAGAACTTGCGGATGTTGAAGTTTCAAAAGTTTACTTGTACCTTGGACAATTTAAGGGTTCGAACAAACTTATCAATAATTTATCAATTAGACAAATAAATCTTACTAAAAATAATGTATCTGTTTGGAAAGATGTTCCTAATCGTTATGCAGCTAATTCAGAAACAAAAATAGATATGGGGGAAGGAAGCATTCTTGTTAATGGTATTTCTTCATTAACAGAAATGGTTAATGATTCGAACTTTTTTATGATTCCACCAGGAGAAACCACAATCGTTACTAATCCTTCAAATTGGGTAAATCATCCGCTTGAAATTGAATATAGTTGGGAGGAGAACTATTTATAATGTTAATTAATGTTTTAGATGTAAATTTACAAAAAGTTGCATTTTTGAGTAATGATGTCCCTGGACTTCCGAATTATTATGATGACGAGTTCCATGAATATCGTGACCAGGGAGCCGCTACTTTCAAATTTACAGTAAAGAAAGTTATCAATAATAAGCTACAATCGTATGCTAGATTCCTAAACGGACAGTCATATTTTAGTTTTCAAATTGATGGGAATGATTATTTAATGACCCCTGCTTCCGAACAAGCTATCCACGAAACAAGTGAAGAAATTTCATTCTTTTGTGTCTCTCTCGATAGAGAACTGATGAGTGAACAAGCTAACCCTCTTGTTAATACATCAAGCCATAATATCCAGTGGTATTTTGACCAAATGGGATTAATATCAAACGCTCAAATTACAATCGGAATCAATGAAGTTTCTAATCTGACACGAACCATTAACTATGATGGACAAGAGACAAAATTGGCACGTTTAATTTCTGTTATTGGAAACTTTGATGCAGAGTTTGAATTTATTACTAAGCTTAATAATGATGGGTCTCTTGGCTCAGTTACACTCAACATCTACAAAGAAAATGATGGGTTGAACATACAAGGTGTAGGTAAAAAAAGAGATGATGTTCGTCTAATATTTGGAGAAAATATTCAAGCTGTAGAACGTGACGTTAGCACAGAAGGATTTTTAAATGCAACAACTGTAACTGGGGCAGATAATTTAAATTGGAATAGCGCTTCATTCAGTTATATAAATGCAGATGGTGTGGAAGAATTTTATAAAAGAGCTGGTAGTGATACTGCATTTGCACCGCTCTCAGCTAAAATATATCCTGCACAATTATCGAAAGACAAAGACGATATTTGGACGAGAATAGATTTTACTACTGACTACAAGAATGTAAATGATATGTGGGCTTATGCGGTGCGCCAATTTAAGCAGTACGCTTATCATCAAGTTACTTATACTGTGACACCATCATCAAAACTAGTAAATGCAGAAATTGGAGATGGCCCCCCACTTGCAAAAGGCGATACGGTCATCATACAAGATAATAATTATATTGACATTGATGGCAATGTAGGACTCTTATTATCTGCTAGGGTTTCAGAAAAAATAGTATCTGAAACACATCCTGAAAATAATAAACTTATTTTTTCAAATTATAAGAAGCTAAAGAGTGAAGTATCCACAGACATCCAGGCTATCGTCAATCAGTTGGTCGATGCAGCTACTCCATATATTGGTAGTATCGACACAACTAACGGCACACAGTTTAAAAATGGTACTGGCTCAACAACTTTATCAGCTCATATTTTCAAAGGTTCTGCAACGAATGAAACAATCGCAGACAGCTACGAATGGTCGAAAGATGGAACAGTAGTTGCGAATGCTCAGACTATCACAGTTGATGCCAGCGGAGTTGCGAATAAGGCAGTTTATAGTTTTAAAGCGACAGTTGGCGGTAAAGTAGTCGCAAGTCAGTCGGTGACTATCACTAATGTTAATGATGGTGCTAAAGGCGCTGACGGAAAAACGCAATATACACATATCGCATACGCAAATAGTGCCGATGGTGTAACTGATTTTTCAACTTCTGATTCTAATCGCACCTATATCGGGATGTATGTTGATTTTAATATCGATGATTCAAACACTCCAAGCGATTACTCATGGACATTAGTTAAAGGTGCGGATGGAACGCAAGGGACACCGGGCAAACCGGGGGCTGACGGTAAGACTCCATATTTTCACACAGCATGGTCTTATAGTTCTGACGGTACTGATAGATTTACAACTGTTTATCCGAATTTGGATTTGTTCACGGGAACTTCTGACAAGCCTTCTACAAAAACAGGTAACAATTGGAACATTGCCGTTATCGGTGTATACAATGCACCTAAAGTTGGCCAACAATACACGGTTTCTGTTGAAGTTCCTAATGCTGACCATACTGTTAATATTGAAATATTCCGCTGGAACAATGCGGGAGGCAGAGTGAACGTCCTTACCAGCAAGCAGATAAACTCTGGAGAAAAGGGTTATGTAACATTCACTTGGCCAGACCCTGGCGATAGTGGTGCAACGCAATTTGCAGCTGACTTGGCATGGACTAATGGCACAGATATAGGTACTTATTCGTATTGTAAAGCTAAATTAGAACCAGGTTCAACCGCCACTCCATACATGCCCTCATCTAGTGAAGTCACAACTGCTGACTGGCCAAGCTTCATAGGTCAGTACACAGACTTTACGCAAGCAGACAGCACTAATCCATCTGATTATACTTGGAGTCTGATACGAGGGAATGACGGGAAAGATGGGGCAGATGGTAAAGACGGAATAGCAGGTAAGGACGGTGTTGGAATAAAAACCACTGTTATCACTTACGCTATTTCAACAAGCGGAACGACAGCACCAACCACTGGCTGGACAAGTTCTGTTCCCAGTCTTGTAAAAGGTCAATATCTCTGGACGAAAACGGTCTGGACATACACAGATAACTCATCAGAAACAGGTTACTCAGTAACTTATATTTCTAAAGACGGAAATAACGGTAATGACGGAATTGCCGGTAAAGATGGTGTTGGTATTCTGACTACGACCATTACTTATGCAGGATCAACAAGTGGAACAACGGCACCTACTAGCGGTTGGACTGCCACAGTTCCGACAGTTGAAGCTGGTAGTTATCTGTGGACTAAGACTGTTTGGGCTTATACGGATAATACCAGCGAAACAGGGTATTCCGTTGCAATGATGGGAGTTAAAGGTGAACGTGGAAAGCAGATTTTTAAAAGTAGTTATGAGTCTGTACCACATAATAGTGGTCATTATTGGTCTGATTTAAGCCCAGCGCCATCCATTGATAATCCTCCAAAAATTGGTGATACCGTAATCACTCCATCTGGCAACATTTTACAAATTGATACTGTAAACGTTGGCGGCGGAGGCGGTGGTGGAACTTTTGGAGTTGGCGATGTACTTGGAAACATCAAAGGACCTTCTGGTAGTAACGGTGACCCAGGTAAAATTGTTTCTGATACTGAGCCAACCACACGCTTTAAAGGACTGACTTGGAAATATTCAGGTACCTCTGACCTTACAGCGAGTGATGGAACAGTGATTAAGCCAAATACAGAGTATTACTATAATGGCACTCATTGGGTGATTAACTATTTTAGTGTCAATAACTTTGCGGCTGAATCGATAACATCAGATAAAATTGATGGTAAAAATTTAACAATTACTGATGGTGAGTTCGTAAGTACAACAACTAATGGTCCAGTTACAACCTCTACTGAAATTAAAGATAATCATATTTCTATTTCAAAGACAGACGGAACTATTAATACCAAAAATGACCTAGCAATAGACTCTGAGCAAGGTTTTGCAATGAAGTTCGTTAATAACTCAACGAATTTTACTAAAGACGTTGCGGTCAATTCTCAAGGATTTTCCATAAGTGATTCGGATGGAAATTTTGCTCAACTTACACCTCAAGGCACGAAGTTATCAACTGACGTTCCTTGGACTGACATCACTCGATCGAGTGGAGTAGGAACATCCGGAACTTTACGTGCAAGAATAAATAACGGTGTTTTTTATGCACAGTCGAAAGACGTCACAATCCCTTCAATAGCACCTAACAGTCTTATAACAATTGGCACTTTGTCTAGTAAATTTAGTGGTGTTTCTGGATTTGATACGTTAGGGTTACTATATTCGCCAGGTCAATTTAGCGTTGCAAGCGTTTCGGTCGGTAGTGATTTGAAAATAAATATTGGTAATCCCAATCCAACGACCATGAGTGGCAAGGTAATTCAGTTTTCAATAAATATTCCATTAGGATAAAGAATAGAAAGTAGGAGTTATGGAATTAAAACAGCTCGTAGAGCAGCACGAGACTAAACTCAAACAACATGATAAGGAACTGTCTCGGCTTAACGACATGTCTGTTGAAATGCAAAAACAAATGAGCGAAGGACTTGCTCGTGTAGATGAATCAAACCGTTTTTTAAGGGAACAGAATACTCGTCAATCAGAACAGAATGCGCAAATATTGCAAGCCGTCATCAAAGGCAATGAAAGTTCAGATGAACGACAGTTTCAGTTGAAGTTGCTTGATAAAACAAACTTTTGGAAATTGATTTTCGGAATTGGCGGAGCTTCGGCGGCCATATATACGATTATCATGGAAGTTATAAAATTAATTAGATAAAAGAGGAAAAATAAAATGGATCAAAATTTAATGACAATCTTTAGCGGTATCTTGACCTTAGCTGGTTCTATAGTGACTTACTTCATTTCACAGGCTGCTAAAAAACATAGCAATACAAAAGATATGGATGCTCTGGCTAAAGTGGCTAATCAAGCGGTAAGTTGGGCACAGAAAAACTTCAATGAGAATCCTGAAAAGTTATCTGAAGCCATCAACTACGTGACAGAAGAAGCTAAGAAACTTAAAATCAAAACGAATCCAGCTCAGATTGAAGCTCAAATTGAAGCTTCGCTGGCTCAGTTGAAAAAAAACTTTACTGCTGACCCAGCTAAAACAATTAAAGATGTTGCACAAGCTACATCTGAAGTTGCTCAATCAGTATCTAAAACAGCTGATAATATTTCTACCAATGCCGAAGAACTGGCTAATCTTGTAGAACCAATTATTAATGGAACAGAAGGGTTTACTGAAGAATAGGGGGCTATTATGAATGGAATTGACATTTCCAGCTATCAAGCAGAATTGAATGCTGGAATTGTTCCTTCTGACTTTGTATTTATTAAAGCAACGGAGGGAACAAAATATATTAATCCAACTTGGCGAGAACAAGCTGGTCAAGTCACTCAGGCAAATAAGCTTCTAGGTTTCTATCATTTCGCTAGCACTGGCAATCCAATCGCTGAGGCAGACTTCTTTATCAGCGTTGTTAAAGACTATATTGGTAAAGCAGTTCTGGTCTTAGACTTTGAAGCTGGGGCAATTAACGCATGGGGAAATGTTGGCGCTCGTCAATTTTTGAATCGTGTAAAAGAAAAAACTGGCATCAATCCAATGATTTACATGTCAGCAGAGGTTACTCGTCAGTTTAATTGGAGTATTATTTCAACTAGTAATGCTCTGTGGGTTGCACAGTATGCTTCTATGAGTCCTACTGGTTATCAGTCCGCTCCTTGGGCAGACGGCAAAGGATATGGCGCTTGGAGTTCAGCAGCTATCCACCAGTATAGTTCATCAGGCACATTAATGAATTGGAACGGACACCTTGATTTAAACTTGGCTTATATCAACGCTAGCCAATGGAACGAGCTTGCCGGCGGAAGTTCAGCTACGGAACAAAATAACAATAACTCAAATTCAGAATTGGAGGATGATGACCTTATGAAATTCACTTACGAAATCATTGACGCTAAAACAAACAAATCTCAAGGGACTGTTTATTTCTATAATGGAAATAAAGTAGTTGCTTTGAATAACATTGATCAATGGAAGATTATTACAGAAATCTACAAAGATACTACTGGTAAGAGCATGAAGCACTATAAATGGCGTACAGATGCACCGTGGTATATCCGATTCTTGCAATCAATCAATCAAAAAGCAGTGGAAGTTGCTTGGAAATAAAATTAACCCTGACTTCGGTCAGGGGTTATTTTGGTATTGACATGAATAAAAGCAAGTATTAAAATTTAGATATCTAAATGAAAGGGGATAAATATTTATGAGTATTGCAAACAACAGGACATCTTGTGATGAATGTGGACTATGGTTTGAGATTGACGATATGGTTCATGAAGATGGATTATCATTGTGCAAAGATTGTGCTGCAAAAAGAAACTAATTTAAACCCCGCTTCGGCGGGTGTTTTTTGTTTGAACCATAACAGTATTGACTTTGTATGATATAAATTGTAGAATGATTACTATAATTAACTAGGAATGAGAACTGTTTATGGGATGGGAAGATGCTCCTACATCTATTGATGAAATGAGTATGGAATCTGGTTTTATTTTTGCTGTTGATGAAAACGGTACAGCGAAATTAGATAAAAATTATAGCGTTTTTGATGAAGAAGATATAAATAAAAAGTGGTTTACATTAACGGGGGTACTTATTGATTTAAAAGACTTTAATTCTCTTAGAGATTCTATAATGGAATTAAAGTTAAAATATTGGACTGATGGCAAATATAACGGAGAAAGAGTTGTATTTCATTCAAAAGATATAAGAAAAAAACAAGGTCCTTTTAATCCTAAAATAATAAACTATAATGAGTTTTTAATAGAGTTAAATGAACTATTGCAGCAACAAAAATATAAAATTTATTCCATAAATGTAGATAAATACAGTCACGATGCGCACTATATTAATCCTTATCCTGTCTACGAGTTATCTGTAGAATATATTATGGAACGGCTCTGCTATGAATTAAATAGATTAAATAAAAAAGGCGTAATATTATTTGAATCTAGAGGTCAAAAAGAAGACAACAGTGTTCTAGGTAAAATCAATACTGTTTTAAAAAATGGAAATGATTATCATCGTCCGTTTGTTTTTAGAAAAATAGATGGAGTGTATTTCAATCGAAAGAGTACTCCTGATAAACAAAAATCATATTGGATTTTGGAACTTGCTGATATTTTATCATATAGAATACACAGATTTGTAAAAACTAGTGAAAGAGATCAATTATTCAAAAGCATTGAAACGAAATTTAGCGAGTACCCTGACCATGATGGTAAAGGACTTAAAATTTGCAAATAAAAAAAGGATAGGAAATACAAAAAAGCATGAGTATTATTGAAGAAAATGAAAAAGAGCAAAAGCTAAATTTATGGCGCCCAGAGAAACGAAAGCTTTCCATAAACTGGCTGCGTTTAAATAAGTCACAGAAAAACAGACATTTTTCAACTGGTGACATATATTATTGTGATTTAGGAGAAAATATTGGATATGAAATAACTAAAAATAGACCCGTAATAGTTTTATCTGATAGTCATTATAATAAAAATGGTATGGTGATTGTTGCACCATTGACTAAAAATTTATTCCGGCATAAAACCACTTATTTTCTCAAAAAAGACAAGTATAATTTTTTAGAATGGGATTCTTGTGTTAAAACATCACAGATGCGAAGCGTTTCATCTATTAGAATGACAGCTAGACTTGGAAAAGTTGATAGTGATGATTTGCGTAATATAAAAAGCAGAATAAAGATTTTATTTAATTTTTAAGTATAGTAATTGACATAAAAAGGAACATGTGATATTATAATACTATGGTGCTTATCTAGTTATAGGCTTTCACACAATGGTTAGAGGTTAGCTCAAACGTTACTTGTGTTAAGTGGTGTCCTCCTTGTCGAGGACTTTTTTTATATTATCCCTCGTCCTCCGGGACGTTTTTCTTTTGCCATTATTATGATATAATTTTCGTAAAGAGAGGAACAGCTTATGAAAAAAAGTAGTGATGGATTAGGAATCGAAACAGGTTTGTGCTTAGGGGTGGCATTTGGGATTATTTTTCATAACTTAGCTATGGGTATTGGTATCGGATTGTTATTTGGTCTTGCTTTTGATTACAGGAAAAAGAAATAATATTGGCTCTAGGGCGTTTTTCTTTGTTCTCGTTAAGAAGTTTGCTATAATTAAGTTTCTAACACTGACACCCCTTAATTGGGGGTCTTTTTTTGTTAATAAATGTTACTTCGTCATTTTATTGATGTTGTTATAATGATGGAATCATGAATGCTATTCCAATTACAAATATAAATAGCTAAGTGTTTATGAAGAGATAAAGCGCCCTTTTCCAAAGCGATGGCTTTTTTCTTTACAAAAAGAATGGAAAGTTATATAATGTTCTTATTCAAAAAATATACTTTTTCATAAATACTCCAAAGCGTCCCTCTCCTAACTGGGGCGCTTTTTTTAATTTTTATTTAATTGTATATATAATTCTTGACAAAATAAAATGATAAGAGTAAACTAAGAAAATCAAGATTAAATCTTGATATCTCTTAATCTAAGAGTTCTAAAACTCTTAACAAATTATTTAACGCCCTTTATAGGGTGTTTTTTCATAAATTTATGCACAAAAAAAGCTCTAATCAGTAAACTTTAAAGTTACCAACTAGAGGATGATGTGTGTTAGTACAAATTCAGAAAAAATTTCGTATATACAAAAAATAAGAGGTACTAACAATTTAAATATTAACAATTTTTCAGACAATTGTCAATTATTTATAGTAGTATGTTATAATATATTTAGTGGATGAGAAATTAATTTCTTTTACAGTATCTTTGATAATCTGCAGTTCCATCCACATATATCTAATATAATAACCAAGATATGTGCTGCAGGTTGTCATATTTCGGTTCTTTAGCTCAGTTGGTCAGAGCTAACGGCTCATAACCGTTCGGTCGCTGGTTCGAGTCCAGCAAGAACCATAAATAAGCAAAGAGTGAAAAAAAGAGGGGTAAATCTTGCTAACTCTTTTATAATAACGTTTTAAAAACTCCCCTCGCCTCCATTGAATGGATTTTATAGAATCCAATAGTATTAGAAATCGCTCAATAGAGCGATTTTTCTTTTTACCAAATTGATTACGATTTAAATAAAAAAACTCCTACTAGACAACAAAATAGTAGAAGAAATAATTTCAAAATTGGCCGGATTTTGCTTATGAAAAGATAATGTGTAAATAAATTGCAAATATAGTCAATAAAATGGTTTTCTTTGGCCATAATTATTATATCACCATATATCAGAGTTTTTCGTTAACAAATGATAGCAAAAAGTTCCAATTAGCAAATGGTATTTGAGGGATACTTAGGCTAACGAAAAGACAAGTCAATACAGAAGCCCGGCAACTGAGTATGTAGTCAATTAATAAATGTTTATGAGTGACTTGTTAAATCTGGATTAAGATCTCAAGTAATCTATTTATATCGTGACTTAAGAAATTAAGTTAATATTATATTATTCACTGAGTGATAAATATTTTATAAACTCTTATTTTTTTCATAAATAATAAAAAATATAAAAAAATGTTCATAAGTAACGATGAATATAGTTAATACAATTTACGTATACATCATAAAGTTTAATATGTCATAATATAAACATGAAATTAAAAATAAAAATTAATTAAGATTTATTTGATTCTAAGTGTGGACAAAAAAAGTCGGTCCGACTCCGGCATAGGATCTTTCCTAATTTAAATGTAGCTACACAATAATATTAGGAGTAGTATTTTATAGATTGACGAATCTATTTAAATGAAGTTAATAGAAAAGGAGAAATTATGGCTAATGAATGGGGATGGCCCTTTTCCGGTGGTTACAATGGCTATGAAGAAGGCCAACAGTTTGGGATGATAAGTTTTGAGAGACCACCTGGAAGCGGACTTTATTTTCATGATGGTTTTGATTTTGGCTCAGCGAAATATCCAGATTCTCAGATTAAAGCAATTCATGCCGGAACTGTAGTTTATGCAAATTTTGCACCCACTGGTTATGCGGCATTTGGAACAGTAATTGTAATTAAAACAACAGGTGGATATAATATTGTTTATCAAGAGTTTGGAACAAGTACATCTAATATCAATGTCACTGTAGGTCAATCCGTAACGCTTGGACAAGTGATAGGTACACGTAATAGTTCTCATTTACATTTAGGAATTACAAAAAAAGATTGGCTTGAAGCACAGTCATCAGCATATACAGATGACGGAACTTGGTTGAACCCAATAACAATTATACAAAATGGAGATGGGAATCCTAATCCAGACTTAGAGGAGGAAGAAATGATTTACGCATATTCAGCAGATGGAGAGTCAGCAACATTTTTATTTGACGGTATTAATACAATTGTTTTTGCAGGGCCTAAAGCGCAAGCAGCATATAATCACTACGTAGGAACTTACGAAGAAATAAAAGGTAAGAAATTGCCAAATCAACATAAAAATGCGGCACAACACGCGTTGTGGATACAACAGTATCCATTAAAATTTATTAATTTTAAATAAAAATATTAGTGAGTATTAGTTGAAGACAGATCACAATAATAGTTAGGAGTTAACCCTGCTTTATTGTTACTAATGATATTCCTAAAACTGATGCACAAAAAATATCGATATCATTTAATAGTCAGTTATGCTGGCTATTTTTATATATTTGCCTGGCTATCTTCTATTTTTGTACATTTAATATATTGAAAAATGAAGTTGACATCGTTTCAAGTCTGGCTGAAGGGAGTGGTCTTGAAAACAGTCTGGTGGGTAATAGAGTGCGTGAGCGAGTTTGAAACCCATATCCTTCTTAGTAATCAATATTTTGATTGTCTTATCCATCATCTTCCCGTATAAAGACTTCTTTAGATGCCCGCCAATGGTGGGTTTCTTTTCAATTTTTTTAAAATTTGAAAACAAATACTAGACACATATAAAAAATTAAAATAGTATATAATTAGTTAATAAAAAAGGAAGTGGAGTATTATTATGAAAAAAGTATATTTTCTTTGTACAGGTAACTCTTGTCGTTCTCAAATTGCTGAAGGTTATGGGCATAAAATTTTGGAAGGGTGGGAGGTTCGGTCCGCAGGGATAGAAACGCATGGTTTAAATCCCCGTGCAGTTAAAGTAATGGCAGAAGAGGGAATAGATATTTCTTCTCAGAAATCTGAGCTAATTGATTTAGATTATTTTAATGAATGTGATTTGATAATTACTTTATGTGGAGATGCTCTTGATAAATGTCCGATGATTCCTAAAGGAGTTAATCACGAACACTGGGACTTACAAGACCCTGCTCGTGCGACAGGGACAGAAACAGAAATTTTGGCTGAGTTTAGAAAAACAAGAGATTTAATAAAAGGACAAGTTAAAATGATTGAAAAATGATTTATTTTATCTATTAAAAAGGAGAGAAAATGAAGTATAAAATCGGACAATTAGTAAGTTTACCAGAAACAAGATATAAAGGAATTATAGGAACAGTAATCGCTGAAAATAAAGTGGGAATCTTAGTGAGATTTAATGGGATACAAGAGTTGTATTTTAAAGAAGAAGAACTTAAAGCATATAAAAAATAAATAAGTTTTAACTGATTCTGGTCAGTTTTTCATTTTGATTTATTATACAATGTTTATCGCTTTCATTTTGTTAGTGATAGTATTATAATAAAATTATAAGAATAGGTGGAGGTATTATTATGGCGAAACAGTATAAAAAAATATTAGTTCCTGTCGATGGTTCTGACCAAGCTTATAATGCGGTTCGAGAAGGAGTAATGTTAGCACAATGGTCTGAAGCGGAGTTAATTGTATTGACCGTCAAAGATTTAGTGCGATATTATGGCATTGCTAACTATGGTATTGTTGAGACCCCAGGATTGGATAAGTTGGCAAATGATATTTTACTCAAAGTAGGCTCTATTATTCCAGCAGAATCTAAATTCAAAACGCAAATTTTATCGGGTTCTCCAAAACGAGAAATTGTTCAATATGCTAAGGAAAACGATATTGATTTAATTGTCATGGGGGCAACAGGAGCAGGAGCGTTTGATAGATTACTTGCAGGATCTACGACGAATTATGTTGTCAATCATGCACCTTGTGGTGTAACTATCGTTCAAGGATAAGAATCAGTTTATAATAAAAAGACCTATCATTAGTGATAGGTCTTTTTATTTTTTATATCTAATTTATACTGATATAATCTAGTTGAGGAAAAATTTATGATATCACTTGTTTTAATAATTATTGTAGGAATAGAGCATTTATTGTTTGGATTTATTGAGATGTTTGGAGGAATAAAGTTACAAGCTGACGCTTTTGGTTTTGATGAATCTGAATTAAAAAATAAGACATTACAGGTTGCGCTCTCCAACCAAGGGATTTATAACCTTGGTTTTGGTTTGATGATTATAGTACTAGTCATAATGAATGTAGCTACTTCCGTTTTTATTATTGCGATGCTTTTTGTCATCTTAGTTGGAATCTATGGTGCTTTGACAGTGACGAAAAAAATATTATTTGTCCAAGCTTTACCAGCACTTGTAACTTTAATAGTTCTTTTGCTATCGCTTTGAACCTAAAATTAACTTCTTTAAGAATAAAAAAACGCTTCGATTAGCGTTTTTTTATTTCAAATTTATTTAGTGGTTTAGTAAGTGACCAATAATAAATAAAATCCAGATATGAATTGGATAAAAACCATAGAAAAAATATTTTTCAAAGGTTGAAGAGCGACCACCCTTTTTGCCATTGTATAGGTAAATAAAAGGAAGAACGGTGATGATTAGGAATTCTGGGTTAAGAGAAATACTTTGCCAAAGCGACATGGAAGTGTCAAAAGAAAAGGCCTGTAGAAGAAATAAGATTGATAAAAGTAGTGTACCAATATAAAGAATCCAATCTTTTCCACTTTTACGTGATGCGTACATTAAATATGGAAGGATTAGAGCAACTAAACTTGCTTCTGTAAATATTGAAAGAGCTGAAACGAAAATGAGCGGAAAAATCAGCAATATTTTCTTCTTTTCTATAATAGTATCAAGGAGCCATACAGCACCAAAACCACAGGCTAAACTCAGAAAGATATTTGGATTAAGGATATTAAAAAAGCTTATGGAGACATTCATGAGATAATGTATGACTAAATTTCCGAGAGCCATGACTGCTCCAGCAACTAGAAGGCGTGTTAGATATTTTTTTCGACTTCGGGTATAAAAGAACCCTTCAATCATTAGAAAAAAGAAGAGAGGAGAGACGAATCGGGATGCCATATCTAAGATAGAAAAATCGGGTATCCCAGGAAGTCCTAGAAGAACTTCTAGGTAAATATGGTCAAGTAGCATGAATATGATTGCTATTATTTTAAGTTGATAGCCAGATAAACCAAAACGTTGTTTCAAAAAAGTACCTCACAAAAATATATTTTACTTATCTATTTTAATATGGAAAATAGAAGGTATAACTTACGTTTATGTAAGGTCAGTTTTGAGGAAATTCTCATTCATATTTCAGAAATAAATTGTTTGGAGTCAAGAAATCTATGAATCGCAAAACGGTAATAAAAAAGCGTTGTTTAGACGCTTAATCAAAATTGCTATGTCTTCCCCAATTTATTGCCATTAAAATAGTCACTATTGGCAGAGCGTACAACCAAACAAGTGATATCAGAGCTCCAGGTAGTAAAAAGACTAGAAAGATTTTAATTCTTTCCAGATTTCTCTTTCGAAGAGTAGCACTCCCATTGTATTGTTTATAAATTATTTGACTGAAAACAATTAAACTAATCCAAGGAATTAAATAGGTTGAAACATAGGCTAAACTTGCAGTCAAAGAGTTTGGATGTTCTGCGTGTGCAACAGTTGAAAAGGGAAAGAGACAAACAATAAGTAGAATCCAATGATTAGACCAGAGAATTAACTCATCAACTTTATTTGATTTGATAAATGTCATTACATGGTGCAGTGAGTTCCAAATGGAAGCAAGGGCAACAAAAGTAGTGATATAAATAAGGAGCATAAGTAATACATTTGGTGAAAAAAGGTTTCCGTCTTCTGGAACTTTAAATTCTAAAACTGTTAGGGTCATTACTACGGCAAATATTCCGTCAGTAAGCGCCTCTATTCTGCTTTTATTCATACTTATAATTATAGCAAAAAAAGCTAATAAACTCTGTTATAGAAAGAGCTTATTAGCTTTTTATTAATATCTTATATAGGTGTTGTTAGTTGAATCACGAGTGGCTAGATAGAAAGACCCATCTGGCAAAACTTGATAAAGTTCCACTGTTCCACTTCCACCATTTGTAAGTATTTCATTAGAAATTACACTAATTATGAAAGTATCTCCATCTTTATCAGGAAAAAAACTATAGTTTTCTGCCTCTGCACCAAAGAAAGCTTTAAAATAGGTGAGTACAGATGATTCTGTAAAGTTATTTGAATCTAATTTGGCTATAAACGAGAAGTTAGAGCTTGTGCTATTAGTGTCAATTATACGAATGTCATAAATTTTATTTGCTTCATCATTAAAATTAAGGATATTTTTTCCTTGATTGAATTCATAAGTTTGACTAAATGGAGCAGGTGCTGTTTTAGATTATGAAAAGAATACAAAGAAATATATCTAAATAATAGATTTTTAGATTAATTTAAGCTAGAATGATTTTGGGAGGAGTATCAGATGAAAAAGTTAACAAAAAAGCAATTTGCTGCTATTGGAGCGGTGGCGGTTTTAATTATTGGTGGAGTAAGCTTTGCATTAGTAAAACATAATGAAACTGGTGGAGTAAAGACAAATGCTTCTAGTTTAAAAAGTAGCTCAAAAAAGGAAATGACTTCAAAAACTAGTGAAATAAATGAAAGCCAGAAAAGTTCAAGCAGCCAAACATCAAGTAGCAGTCAAGAAGAAACAACTCAAAGTCAGTTGAGTGTGGATACAAAAAATTTAACTGAAAATCAATTTGAGCAATGGGTAGCAATCACGCAGAGCAATCAAATGCAAGATACTCATCCTCTTCGGATTACTATTTCTAAAAGTGATGATAATTTGTATCAAGCAAAAATAGATTATACTGCGACACGAATTGATTCCGTTAACTCTTATAAAGTTAATAGTTCAGGAGAACTTGAAGCGATTGATTTTGAACATTATCCGGCAATGAAAGTTGTATCACAAAGTTTTCCAGAAATTAAACAAAATCAATTAACAACGAATCAAATAAATATGTGGGTAGTAGATGTTCAAGATGCTTTATTTGAACAAAAGGGGTTGAAACCTGGGATTGATGTGGTCTATGATTTAGAAACGGCTACTGATGGTAATATCGCAAATGTGAAAGTTTTTAAAATCGATTATACACCCTCTGCTAATGGTGGTGCCGATAATGCTAATAAAACATTAATTAACGAATTTAGAATTAATTCTGATGGTAATTTAGAGATTAAAGATGTAAATAGTGAGACTGGTTACAGAATTATATCTAAAGTTTATATGGATACTTCCATGGTTCAATAAATGACAGTTTTTAAAATGATCTAAACAATTTTTGAGCTTATCAGAAATTTGTTTAAGATCATTTTTTTATGAAAATCATTCAAAAGTTTGAGAATCATTTTGAATTTTAGGATATAATATAGAATACAGAAGGAGTATTTATGTTAAAAATTGGATCTTATATCCTATTATTTTATTTGGCTTTTAGGTTATCAAAACATTCGTTCGAATTTGAAAAAGTTAGCAGACTTGAATTAATTATTTTGCCTTTGTATTCAACGCTAATGTTTTTTATCACGATGACTTGGGGTGAAGAAAATATAATGGTGGCTATTATATTACTCTTTTTATCATTTGTGGTGGGATGGCTGCAAGCTTCAAAAGTTGAATTTAAAGATGAGGGAAAAGAGGATAAATATCAGCGTCCGATAATTTTGATGAAAAAGAATTGGCCTTATATAATTGGTTGGGGTATTTTGTTTTTATTAATAATTGGTGCTCATTTTTATTCAAATTCACACATGGAAGTGGAAGAAGTAGTGACGGAATTTTGGAAAGAAATAGTTAAAGAAATTTCAATATTTGCTAGATTTAATGCTAAAGATGGTTGGGAAACTTGGTTAATAACCGGGGTTTCAAGTTTAACTTTTACGGCTTTTATAAAAAGTAAAAATAAAAAATTGGAAAAAAGTTTAGCGAGAAGAAGAAAAAATAGTTCTTTTAGTGAGTAGATATTTTTGTGATTAACAAAAGTTACCAATAAATGGTATTGAAAGCAAACTCGAAAATGGGTAGAATTATCTTATCCAATATCTCTTAGATTTTTCAAATTTCCAAGAATTTGATTTAACAGATATAATAACCAATAGTGGCCTCTTGAAAGAGGTCATTTTTTATTTCAAAATGTGATATAATAATTGACAGAAATAGAGAGAATATAAGGATGTAATGATGGAAAATAGTTTAAATATCATTGAAAAAATGAATCCTAATCAAAAAATAAATTATGATCGTGTTTTTCAAAAAGTTCGTGAAAGTTGGGAAAGAGATTCTGTTCGTCCCAAAATTTTACTTCATTCTTGTTGTGCCCCTTGTAGTACTTATTCATTAGAATACCTTACGCAATCAGCCGATGTGACGATTTATTTTGCTAATTCAAATATTCATCCATCAACTGAATATACAAGAAGAAAAATGGTTCAAGAACAATTTGTAAAAGATTTTAATGAACGGACAGGAAATAATGTTCAATTTATTGCTGCCGAATATGAACCAAACGTCTTTTTACAAATGGTTCGTCAAAAACATTTAGAAAATGAACCTGAGGGTGGGAAACGTTGCACCTCTTGTTTTGAAATGCGATTAGATATAGTTGCTGAGAAGGCTTTAGAACTTGGTTTTGATTATTTTGGTAGTGCTTTGACTTTATCACCAAAGAAGAATAGCCAATTAATTAATGAAATTGGTCTTGACATTCAAAAGATTTATGATGTGAATTATCTTCCAAGTGATTTTAAGAAGAATAATGGCTATAAACGTTCTGTAGAGATGTGTAAAGAATACGATGTTTATCGTCAATGTTATTGTGGATGTATTTTTGCGGCTAAAGCCCAAGGGATTGATTTAAAAGAACAGAATCGAGAAGCTATTAAATTTATTAGAAATCAATCATAATCATAGATTTGTATTTAAAAAATAAGAAAATAACTTGACAAAAAGGCCCATTTTTAATAAAATGAGGGTAACTTAAATATTCCAAAGGGGAGTAGCGTCGGTAAGACCGAAACAAAGTCGTCAATTCGTGAGATTCTCACCGGCTTTGTTGACATACTTATGTATGTTTAGCAAGACCTTTGCCAGTTTTGATATCTGGCAGAGGTCTTTTTTTGTAAAACCTCTCATGATATCAGTTAGAAATAAAGGAGAATCATTATGCAGCCTTACAATCAATCCGTCAATGAAGTTTTAGAGGAAACTAAAAGTCAATTCGAAGGTTTGAGCCCAAAAGAAGTTGAAAATCGTCAAGCTAAAGATGGTTTCAATGAATTGAAAGAAAAGAAAAAAACTTCAACTTGGGAACTTTTTATTGATACTTTGAAAGACCCAATGGTTATCATCTTACTTTTAGTTGCTTTTGTCCAACTTTTCTTGGGGGAATTTGTTGAATCACTTGTTATTTTCATTGTTTTGATGATTAATTCAGTGGTTGCGGTTGTGCAAACTAAACGAGCAGAAAGTTCTTTAGATGCTTTGAGACAGATGTCGGCACCTTCAGCTAAAGTTTTACGTAATGGAGAGAAAGCATCAATTCCTGCGCGTGAGCTTGTTGTTGGCGATATTGTTTCACTTGAGGCCGGTGATTTTATTCCAGCAGATGGACGTTTAATTGATGTTCAAAACCTACGTGTCGAAGAAGGAATGCTGACAGGTGAGTCTGAACCGGTTGAAAAATTTTCGGATGTCATTGAGGGAGAAGTTGCACTTGGTGACCGCAAGAATATGGTCTTCAGTTCAAGTCTTGTTGTTTATGGACGAGCAGATTTTCTTGTAACAGCAATTGCTGAGCAAACCGAGATTGGTAAAATTGCTCAAATGTTGGAAACTGCGGAAGCTAAACAAACGCCACTTCAACAAAAATTGGAAAAATTTGGTAAACAATTAGGTTGGGCAATTTTAGCACTCTGTGCTTTAATTTTTGCTGTTCAAATTTTGAGACTCTTTACGACAAATCAAACGGCTGATATGCAAAAGGCTGTTCTTGATTCATTCATGTTTGCAGTTGCAGTTGCGGTTGCTGCAATTCCTGAAGCTCTTTCATCTGTTGTTACAATTGTTTTATCTGTTGGAACAAATAAAATGGCAAAACAGCATGCGATTATGCGTAATTTGCCAGCTGTAGAAACCTTAGGTTCAACTTCGGTCATTTGTACTGACAAAACTGGAACTTTGACTCAAAACAAAATGACCGTTGTTGATTCTTTCTTGCCAACGCAAGGCAGTAAAGAACTGACAGATTTAACACAGGCAGACCAAAAATTGTTACTTAATGCAATGGTGCTTTGTAATGATTCATCATTTTCACAAGAAGGTCAAGCATTGGGTGACCCTACTGAAGTGGCTTTAATTGCTTACAGTGATAAAATCGGTTATCCATATCAAGATTTAAGAGAAAAATCACCACGTCTGGCTGAATTTCCATTTGATTCAGAACGTAAATTGATGAGTACAATCAATGATTTTGAAGGTCAGAAAACAATTTTTGTTAAAGGTGGCCCAGATGTACTCTTTAATCGCTGTAATCAAGTTTTCTTGGATGGGAAAGTGCAAGAATTTACTCCTGAATTGAAAGAGAAATTTCAAGCTCAAAATGAAGCTTTCAGTCAAAAAGCGCTTCGTGTATTAGCTTATGCTTACAAACCTGTCAGTGATGATAAGACTGAACTCACACTTACTGACGAAAATGATTTGATTCTGATTGGTCTGTCAGCAATGATTGACCCACCTCGTGAGGCTGTTTATGATTCTATCGCCGAAGCTAAAAAAGCCGGCATTAAAACGATTATGATTACGGGTGACCACAAAACGACAGCACAAGCCATTGCCAAAGATATTGGTTTGATGAACGAAGAAGATATGGCGCTCACTGGTCAAGAACTTGACGCACTGACTGAGGATGAACTTCGTGAAAACTTAGAAAAGATTTCGGTTTATGCTCGTGTATCTCCTGAAAATAAAATTCGGATTGTTCGTGCTTGGCAAAATGAGCATCAAGTAACCGCGATGACTGGTGATGGTGTAAATGATGCTCCAGCCCTGAAACAAGCTAATATTGGGATTGCAATGGGTTCAGGGACAGATGTAGCAAAAGATGCGTCAAGTATGATTTTGACTGATGATAATTTCGTATCGATTGTTTCTGCTGTATCAATTGGTCGTGTGGTTTATGATAATATCAAAAAATCAATTAGTTACCTTTTCTCTGGAAACTTAGGAGCGATTATTGCGATTGTCTTTGCTTTGGTCGTGGGCTGGGTCAATCCATTTACTGCTTTGCAACTTTTATTTATTAACTTGGTCAATGACTCTGTCCCAGCAATTGCCTTAGGGATGGAAAAAGCAGAACCAGATGTTATGGAAAAAGCTCCTCGTCAGTTAAATGAAGGAATCTTTGCCAATGGGTTAATGCGGGTTATTTTGATTCGGGGTTCATTGATTGGGATTGCGGCGATTATTTCGCAATATGTTGGACAAAAAACATCACCTGAAATGGGTGTGGCTATGGCCTTTACAACTTTGATTTTGGCACGTACTTTGCAAACTTTTGCTGCACGTTCAAATTCACAAAATATTTTAAAACTTGGTTTTACAACGAATAAGTACGTTTTGATGGCTGTGACTTTCTGTCTTGCTTTATACAGCTTGACTACTCTTCCATTCCTCAGAGAAATTTTCTCAATTCCAGCTGCTTTTGGTTGGTCTCAATGGATTGTAGCAGCAGGGCTTGCCGTAATTGCTGTAATCTTTATGGAAATTCTCAAGTCAATTAAAGGCGTTTTTGAAAAACATTAAAATTTTAGAAAAAATCACTGACAATAAATCTGTCAGTGATTTTTAAATGCTTGAACTTTTATCATATTGATTTAAATGATAAGTTTCAATCATATTGATAAGTTTGTCAGCATAAGTGGGGTCTGTTGCATAGCCAGAGTTTTGAACGGCTTTAGCAGCAGTTTTATAATCAGTTGCACTAAGAACCGAAGCATATTGTTTAGAATTCCATGTTGTTCCGTAAAGGAAAAGCTGGGTATGTGCCGAAACTGAATCAGCAAAATTTGGATAAACACGGAAAACACCTTGGACAGTGACCCACTGACCATTTTCATATTCTTGCGTAGCAAGCGAAACCTTTGGCACATCACCAGATGCTTTGACACCAAAAAGGTTATGATATTTGCTTGCAAGTTCGCTTTTGCCAAAATTAGACTCAAGGCAGGCCTGAGCAATGGTGATAGAAGCTAGTACTTGACTTTCTTTTTGCGATTTTTGAGCGAGTGGAGCAATTTCTTTGATGAATTTATGTTCATTAATTTCTTGGAGCTGTGCTTCAGACGGCTTTTGTGCTTGGTTATTAAAAATTTTATTATAGACTAAGATTCCTAAAATAACTAGGAAAATAAAGATGAGCTGTTTTAACAAGGATTGACGTCGATTTGGTTTTCTTCGTCGAGTTTTATATTTCATAAAAATAGTTTAACATAAAATTCAAGTTCTTGGCTTAAAAATCAATATTTGTTATACTAAAAATAGTTAAGAAGTAAGCGATAAAATTTCTGTCAGTAAAATTTTACTGACAGAATCGCTATTGTCAATAAATAATTAAATAAAAGCCATGGAGGCAATCAAATGAATTTTTATGATTTTAGTGCCGTTAAAATGAACGGCGAAACTGTTTCAATGTCTGATTTTAAAGGCAAAGTTGTAATTGTGGTCAACACTGCAAGTAAATGTGGCTTTACACCGCAATTTGAAGGACTTGAAAAATTGTATGAAAACTATAAAGACCAAGGATTAGAAATTTTAGGCTTTCCCTGTAATCAATTTGCTAATCAAGACGCTGGCGAAAATTCGGAAATCAATGAATTCTGTCAGTTAAATTATGGAGTCACTTTCCTCATGTTTCAAAAAATTAAAGTCAATGGTAAAGAAGCACATCCCCTTTATCAATTTTTGAAAAAAGAAGCAAAAGGGGCACTTAGCGGGACCATTAAATGGAATTTCACAAAATTTTTAATTGACCGAGAAGGAAATGTTATTGAGCGTTTTGCGCCAAAAACGGAACCTAAAGAAATGGAAGAAGAAATCCAAAAATTACTTTAATTAATTTCTTAAGGAAAAGTGTTTTAAAACTTGTAAAAGCTCAATTATTTTGCTAAACTAATAAACAATAAAACTTTTAATCTAGTCCAGAGAGGCTAGCAAGGTTGTGAACAAGAAATATTATCCTTAAAAGTTACTGACAGAACTGTCAGTAAGTTGCTAAGGCATTTTAGGACACATCTGCTAGGTTTCTGGCAGATGTTTTTGCTTTATTTATGACATTTTAATGTTGAAAATAAAGTGCGCAAGGAGCGAAGCGGGTTGTGAATCATTTGCAACGAAGTTATGCTTTACTACAAAGGAGAAAACAAATGCCAAAACGCAATGATATCAAAAAAATTATGATTATCGGTTCTGGACCAATCATTATTGGTCAAGCCGCAGAATTTGATTATGCAGGAACACAAGCCTGTCTTGCACTTAAAGAAGAAGGCTACGAAGTTGTTTTAGTCAATTCAAATCCGGCAACAATCATGACTGACAGAGAAATAGCTGACACTGTCTATATTGAACCAATTACTTTAGAGTTTGTCAGTAAAATTTTGCGTAAGGAACGTCCTGATGCCTTATTGCCAACACTTGGTGGACAAACAGGACTTAACATGGCAATGGAATTATCCAAAACAGGAATTCTTGAAGAGCTTAATGTTGAACTTCTTGGAACAAAATTAAGCGCCATTGACCAAGCAGAAGACCGTGAGCTCTTTAAAGAATTATGTGAAAGAATTGGTGAGCCACTCTGTGCCAGTGATATTGCAACAACGGTTGATGAAGCAGTTGAAATTGCTGACAAAATTGGTTATCCTATCATCGTCCGTCCAGCATTTACCATGGGTGGAACAGGTGGAGGAATTTGTGATACCGAAGAAGAACTTCGTGAGATTGTGGCAAATGGACTAAAACTTTCTCCAGTAACACAATGCCTAATTGAAGAATCAATTGCTGGTTATAAAGAAATCGAATATGAAGTTATGCGTGATTCTGCTGACAATGCGATTGTTGTCTGCAATATGGAAAATTTTGACCCAGTTGGAGTTCACACAGGTGACTCAATCGTTTTTGCACCAAGCCAAACGCTCTCAGATAACGAATATCAAATGCTTCGTGACGCTTCACTAAATATTATTCGTGCCCTAAAAATTGAAGGGGGATGTAATGTTCAACTTGCCCTTGACCCACATTCTTATGAATATCGAGTAATCGAAGTTAACCCACGAGTAAGTCGTTCATCAGCTTTAGCTTCTAAAGCAACAGGATATCCGATTGCAAAAATGTCTGCTAAAATTGCGATTGGGATGACACTAGATGAAATCATTAATCCAGTCACTAATAAAACTTATGCCATGTTTGAACCAGCACTTGACTACGTTGTAGCAAAAATCGCTCGCTTCCCATTTGATAAATTTGAAAATGGTGACCGTCACCTAGGAACACAAATGAAAGCAACAGGCGAAGTCATGGCAATTGGACGTAACATCGAAGAAAGTCTTCTAAAAGCTGTTCGCTCACTTGAAATTGGTGTTTTTCATAATGATTTACAAGAAGCACAAGAAGCAGATGATGAAATCCTCTATGAAAAAATGGTTAAAACACAAGACGACCGACTTTTCTATGTTTCAGAAGCGATTCGTCGTGGAATTCCTATTGAAGAAATTGCTGATTTAACCAAGATTGATATTTTCTTTCTTGATAAATTACTCCATATCGTCGAAATTGAAGACCAATTAAAAGTAAATATATTTGAACCAGAACTCTTAAAAACGGCTAAGAAAAATGGATTTTCTGACCGTCAGATTGCCAAATTATGGAACGTTAGTCCAGAAGAAGTAAGACGTCGTAGACAAGAAAATCAAATTATTCCAGTTTACAAAATGGTTGATACTTGTGCGGCAGAATTTGAAAGCTCAACGCCTTACTTCTATTCAACTTATGAATGGGAAAATGAGTCTAAACGTTCAAGCAAAGAGAAAATAATTGTACTCGGCTCAGGTCCCATCCGAATTGGACAAGGAGTTGAATTTGATTATGCGACAGTTCACTGTGTAAAAGCACTTCAAGCCCTTGGAAAAGAAGCAATTGTCATCAACTCTAATCCAGAAACCGTTTCGACAGATTTCTCAATTTCAGATAAGCTCTATTTTGAACCACTAACTTTTGAAGATGTGATGAATATCATTGACTTAGAACAACCAGAAGGCGTGATTGTTCAATTTGGCGGACAAACAGCTATCAATTTAGCGGAACCTCTCTCTAAAGCTGGGGTTAAAATTTTAGGAACGCAAGTTGAAGATTTAGACCGTGCTGAGGACAGAGATTTATTTGAAAAAGCATTACAAGATTTAGAGATTCCACAACCACCAGGAGCTACAGCAACAAATGAAGAAGAAGCTGTTGCTAACGCCAATAAAATTGGTTATCCAGTCCTTATTCGCCCATCTTTTGTTTTAGGCGGTCGAGCAATGGAAATCATTAATAATGAAAAGGACCTGCGTGATTACATGAATCGTGCGGTAAAAGCTTCACCAGAACATCCAGTACTCGTTGATTCTTATTTACAAGGACGTGAATGTGAAGTCGATGCAATCTGTGATGGCACGGAAGTTCTTCTTCCAGGAATTATGGAACATATTGAACGAGCAGGGGTTCACTCAGGTGACTCAATGGCTGTCTATCCACCACAAACTTTTTCACAAGAAATTATTGATACAATTGTTGATTACACTAAACGATTAGCAATTGGTTTGAACTGCATCGGAATGATGAACATTCAATTTGTTATTTTTGAAGAACAAGTTTATGTCATTGAGGTAAATCCACGCGCGTCACGGACTGTTCCCTTTTTATCTAAAGTGACAAACATTCCAATGGCGCAATTGGCGACACAAATGATTTTAGGGAAAAACTTGAAGGATTTAGGCTACACAGAAGGCTTAGCAGAAACTCCTGATATGGTCCACGTGAAAGCACCAGTCTTTAGTTTTACAAAACTAGCAAAAGTGGATAGCTTACTTGGTCCAGAAATGAAATCAACAGGTGAAGCAATGGGTTCAGATGTGACCCTTGAAAAAGCACTTTATAAATCATTTGAAGCCGCTAAACTACACATGGCAGATTATGGTTCGGTATTATTCACAGTTGCTGATGAAGATAAAGAAGAAACGCTAGCACTTGCTAAAGATTTCGCAGAAATAGGTTATTCACTAGTAGCAACTCAAGGAACAGCTGCATTCTTTAAGGAAAATGGACTTTATGTCCGTGAAGTTGAAAAACTAGCTGGTGGAGAAGATGAAGAAGGAACATTAGTTGAAGATATTCGTCAGGGACGCGTTCAAGCAGTTGTAAACACAATGGGAAATACTCGTGCCTCATTAACAACGGCTACCGATGGTTTCCGTATTCGCCAAGAAGCAATTAGTCGCGGTATTCCACTTTTCACATCACTAGATACTGTTGCTGCAATTTTAAAAGTGATGCAAAGCCGGAGTTTCACAACAAAAAATATTTAACGAATAAAAAGTTTCAAAATTTAATTTGTCTATAACAAAACCATTATAAGAAAGAATGTTCTAAGGATTACTATCCCTGAACAAGGAGATTATTAGTCGTCAGTTTATTACTACTTGTCTTATTTTCATTATTTTGTTGTGGAAACATAAAAAACTCAAAAAGAGAAGAAACGAATGCTTAGTAAAAAAACTTCCTTTTACTCTAAAATAAAAAACTTTCATTTTAAACGGGAGTTTTTTATTATTTTATTAGGGGCTTATATTAATATTAAACATTCTAATATTTTATTCTATTATTGGTCTTAAAGCAGTAAATCAATTAAAATGCCTCCATCAGTCTTAGCTATGACTCTGTTTGTAAGCTAATAATAATTTTTTTTGGTAAAATAATTAATAGAAATAGATTTGAGAAAGATGAACTTTTGCAAAAAAATTATGATTATATTATTTAATAAACCTTATGATGTACTAACAAAATTTACTGACGGAGAGGGTCGGAAAACTTTAAAAGATTATATTAAAATACCAAATGTTTATGCTGCTGGAAGATTGGATAAAGATAGTGAAGGTCTACTTTTACTGACAGATGATGGAAAGCTCAATCATTTACTGACAGACCCAAAATCAAAATCTTACAAGACTTATTTGGTTCAAGTAGAGGGAGAATTTTCGTCAGAAGCAGCGCAAAAGTTGCAAAAAGGTCTTTTATTAAAAGATGGAAAAACATTGCCTGCGAAAGTAAAATTAATTGATGAACCTGATTGGCTTTGGGAACGGACTCCACCAATTCGTGAACGAAAGGCAATTCCGACAAGCTGGGTTGAAATTTCAATCAAAGAAGGAAAAAATCGGCAAATTAGAAGGATGACGGCAGCGGTCGGTTTCCCAACACTTCGGTTAATTCGTTGGTCAATTGGTCAATATTCACTGGGAAATCTAAAATCTGGGGAATATAAAATTATTCAAAAATAAAAAGGAATCATTTTGTGATTCCTTTTTATTTTAGAAAGAACGCCCGCCACCAGAACCGTCACTGAAATTATTGTTATCAGAAGAAGGACGAGGGATAATTCTTGTAGTTATAAATGTATTGACTAAAATATCTTCACGTTGATGGAGTTCTAAATTACCATTTCGACCGTAATCATAGCGCCATACGGCATGAGCGTCTTTCATTTGATAACGACGATAGATGGTCCAAACGAAGCCACCAGCTGCAATCAAAGAAATGATAAGAGCAATCAAAATTGATAAGGGTTGAAAGCTGCGATGGAAAGTTACAGCTCCTGTTTCGGAATTGATAGAATACTTTCTTGATGTTGGAATTCCTGCTTGGTAATATTTAGAAACTTGGTCAAAAAATCCACTGACAGCCTGATAATAATTATTGTCAGTCAATTCGGGTTGGACAATGTCTAAGGTTTTTTCAATTCGACTCGAAGGCAAGTAGTATTTAAGATTTCCTGTTGCCCAAATATAAACTTTACGTAAGTTCATATTAATGACCAAAACGACACCGTTGTTTTTAGCGCCTACTTTATCAGCTAGATAAGTTTTTGCCATTTGACTGGCAGGGGTAGAGCTATCTGTCGTGACAACATAGACACCCGCTTTTGTTTCATTAGCCAATTTCTGAGCTTCTTGTTCAAGGAGGGTTACATTTCCACCTAAAAGTTGAAGATTATCTTCAAGACCTGACGAGAACGTCGCCGCTGATGTTTTTGGTGCAATGAGTAAAAAGAAGAAGCTTAAGAAAAATAAAGAAAGAAATACTAATTTTTTTCTCATGATAGCAAATACCCCACAATAATTCCAAGAAGAAGCACTAGAATAAAGATTCCAATGGCAACTGTCCAAAGTTTTTTCTTATCAATGGGTAGAAGTCCGGCTACTTTACCAGTTTGACCATTCATCGCGTAATAAAAGAGACGGTTATTGCCAGCTTCTTTATAAGTAACCAGCCAGATTGGGAGTAAAACATAATCTTCATCGATATTTTTAATCTGCTGATTACTCTGTAAATTACTGACAGAAGTATAACCGACAATTGTTGATTCCATTAATCCGTCAGCATATTGACGAAATTCCCGCTCAACATTTTCTTTCATATCAGGGAATTCAATATCTCGTTTTTCAGTTAAAAAGCCAGAAAGATATTGATTTTTAAAAGGAATAGCAGTAGTCATATCAAAAGGTTGAACGGCGCCAACCATTTTGTCTGACAGATTTTTTTTCAAGGCATTTTTGATTAAATCCTTAAATTTTGTCTCTCCGCCCCGCTGAATCTCATATTGAGAATGCTCAGTGTACTCGGTATCGCCAACCATCCAAACGCGTAAATTGGTGGCTTGCGCCGAAATACCGCCAGATAATTCAGCATCAACAGCCCAATAGGGGAAATAAACGCCTGACAGATTTTGAATTTGTTTTTTGTCAAAAAAGGCCTTGGGAACAAATTTTTTCTTGCCCACCCAGTCTAAAAATTGTTCTTCAGCCGCTTTTCTCTCAATTTGAAAAGGGAGAATTTTTTCGGGAAGAAATTTACCAGATAATCGCTCGGTCAGAACAACTGGATTATGACAATAATAGCACCAAGTTGAAGCAGTTGTCGCATCAGTGACAATTTCTGCACCACAAGATGGACAGAGAAATAGTCCGATTTCTTCATCAGTGTTTTCGTCAGCTCTTTTTTCGTCGCTGTCAGTAATTTTTTCCTTTTCGTCAGTCGTTTCAGCGTTACTGACAGAGCTGATAGGACTGTCAGTAACTTTTGCTGCCTCTTGCTTGGCCTCGAAATCAGAAACTTCTTGTTCCGTAAATGTTGAACCACAGTATTCACAGTGAAATTTTTGATTTTTGGGTTCAAAAAGCAGTGGACCTCCACAATTGGGACATTTATGTGTAAGAACTTGGCTTTCGCTCATCGTTACTCCTTACTTTTAAGTTATGAAATCTGCTTATTTAGCAGGGGAAATTCAGTTAGAAACTAAAAGAATTTTCATCAGAAATAAATTCTTAAAAATACGCAAAGACAAGCAGCCCTAAGTTAGAACTACTTTATCTTAAATCATTATTTACATGTCTTAGAGCGCTTTGGCCACAAAAGGCTTACCACATTCAGGACAGAATTTTGGAACACCATTCGCCAAATTAACGACTGCTCCACACTCGTTACAAGCCATATTTAATTCAGGCATAGCAGGAGTTGCTGAGGGTTTCGCTTGCCCACAATTTGAACAGAACTTACCGGTATTTTTAGTATTACATTCAGGACAAGTCCAAGTATCGGCCTTGTTCTCTGCTTGGGCTTGCATTTGAGCTTGGTTAGTTTGTGAAAAACCAGCTAGATTTTGTCCACCCATATTCATTCCCATAAAGGCATTTGTCGCACCACCAGTGTTTGAACCAGCGGCTTCAAGACCACGAGCAACAGCTCCTTGGACAAAACCTTCACGGATAGAAGGGTCACCAAGCATTGCGCCTTGATTACGCATGTTAATTAATTTTTGACTGTCATCAGTGTAAGAAATGCTAGCGACAGCAACAGAAACAATTTCCATTCCTCGAAACTGTTTCCAATCTTCATCAAGTACAGAGGCCATGTATTTGCTGAGCTCCATACTTTTTGAAGTTAAGAATGAAACCCGTTCGCCTTGAGCAGAATATTGGTTAATTGACGTATTTAAAGCCGTTAAAAATTCAGCCAAATATTGGTCATTAATTTCTTGAATTTCGACATGGTCAGCATTTTTAGGAATGACGTTTGCGTAAAAAGCAAGAGGGTCAGTGATTTTTATTGAATAAGTTCCATGTGTACGCAAGAAAAGCTCTGCATTATAAAAATTATCAAAGTATTGAAGAGGTGTCGCTGTTCCAAATTTAATGCCTTTAATTTCTTGAAGATTGACATAATAAACTTCTTGTTTTTGAGGAGTTGTTCCACCAAATTTGAAACGGAAGAAGCTTTCTTGAATTGAATCACGTAAATCACCATTAAAAAGACTTGGCGCAGTGTCGTTTTTGACAGTATAATATCCAGGTTCAGCGGTGTAATCAATAATTTTACCACCATCCACAAGAATCATCATCATGTTTTCATAAACGTGAACGATAGAACCGTCAGTAATTACGTCTTCGGTTCCTTTACGATTAGAACCACGTTTTGCATCTTTTCTTACTTTAATTCCCTTAGTGAAAACCGTTTGGTCTGACATTTCATTTGGCTCAATGACCTCAAGCCATTGGTCAGCCAACGCCCCACCGAGTGAACCTGTTGCAGCTTTAATAATTCCCATGTATTCTTTTACAAACAAATTCAATTCAAAACAAAATTTTAGAGAATGAATTTGCCTTCCTTTCCTTTAGTGAATAGCTCAGCTATTTGACTTAATTATATCAAATTTCTCTGACGAAACCTATCAATTATTTGAAAATTTACTAAAATCAGACTAAAGTCGGAATTTATTGATTCTCTCCTAACCAGTCGCTAATTTTTGGAAGATATTCATGTCCATATTCAGGTAAGACATAGAGAGATTTTTTACTTTGTATTTTATTGTAAGCCGCCATTTGCGTAATCGGAGGAACAACAGTATCTTTGCCGCCTAGAATCCAAATGACCTCAGCCTTAATCCTTGGTGCTAAATTTTGAATATCAATATATTCCAACTGATTAAAAAACCAGTCTTCTTTTAGATGAAGTGGATCTTTAAACTGAAACCAATAGGAGAGCTCTTCAAAAGCAGATTCCTCGGCACCAAGCTCATAAGCTTTACGATAATCTGAAAGAAATGGATAAGTGGCAGTTACTTTTTTAATAAGTGGAGAAAGTGCGGCGCAAGCAATTGCAAGTCCCCCGCCTTGAGAAGCACCTTGTGTACTGATATCTGTTTCATCAACAAAATCAAACTCGGATAATATCTTTGTCGCACTCATCAAGTCCATGAATTGACGAACATAATAGAGGTTTTCATATCCCTCATCAATTCCTCGAACAATGAGTCCTTTCATCGTCATTCCAAAAGTTTGACTATTATCTTGACTTAAACCACCTTGCCCTCGACAATCAAGCGCAAGAACTACATTCCCTTCGGCCACTATTCCTATTTTATCGACCCAATCTCCACTATCACAATGATAACCATGGAATTGTAAGATGGCTGGGTATTTCTCTTTCATATTTTTGGGAACAATTAATTGAGCATGAATTTTAGCTCCATCAATAGCTGTAAACCATAAATGATAAAACTTTGCTACCTTAGAGGAAAGATTTTTTTCTATTAATTCAAATTCAAAATGATGATTCGAAACCAAATTAATTTTTTCATCCCAAAATTTTTCAAAAGTCTCTGGTTTAAGTGAACTTCCTTGATAATCCTGCCAATTGTTTATTTTTGTCATAATACTCTCCGATTTAGTCTTGCAATTCTTTTTGAAAAGGTTTACACTTATTTTGTTTAATATAAGTATATACTTTTGATAAGAGAAAGGCAAGAAAAATGAAAGCAATCAAAGCAGCAAGTTTTGGATACTATGCTAAACCAGGAGAGTTAAATAATTGCAATGCTCAGCGGTCGATGAAAATTCTGAAAGAACGAACAAATATTAATACGATTGTTTTAACCATTGTAGCTGAGCAAGCAAATGCTCACACAACAAGCATTAATTGGCAGACTATGCCACCAAAAGATGAGGAAGTAAAAGCGACAATTCGCTATGCTCAAAGTCTGGGACTAGACGTCATTTTAAAACCAATGATTAATTGTACTGATGGCACTTGGCGAGCTTATATTAATTTTTTTGATATTGATGTTATTTGTGAACCAAAATGGTCAGATTGGTTTGCAGCTTATACTGAATTTCAGCTTCATTATGCTAAAATCGCTCAAGAATGTGGAGCTACAATGTTTGTTGTAGGCTGTGAGCTCGTTAGCTCAGACCATCGAGAAAAAGAATGGCGGAAGTTGATTGACGATGTTCGTGAGATTTATAAAGGTTTGATTACTTATAATTGTGACAAATACCAAGAAAATCATTTGACTTGGTGGGATGCAGTTGACGTCATTTCAAGTTCTGGATATTATCCCTTTGATCAATGGGATAAAGAGCTAAGGCGAATCGAAAAAGTCATAAAAAAATATGACAAACCATTTTTCTTCTGTGAAGCAGGTGCTCCAAGTATTGATGGTGGAGATTTATTGCCAAATGATTGGACCATCAAAGGAGAAGTAAATCTTGAAGCTCAAACGCGGTATTATAATGGAATGTTAACCGCTTGTGCCAAGGTAGATTTTGTCTTAGGTTTTGGTCTCTGGGATTGGAAAGCTCAAGTTTATTCTGAGGATCAGGTGAGATTTGACAAAGATTATGCTTTTTACAACAAACCAGCTGAAAAATTAATCAAAGATTATTATGATAAATCTTAAAGATCAAATATTGTAATAAAATTATAAAAAAGCATTGACAAAAAGATTTTAAAAGTATATACTTATTCCATAAAATAATAACGCTTACAAACACGAGCGCATAAGGAGAAAGTTATCATGAAAAAACGGTATATTTTTGGTTCACTCGCTATTACAGGTTTAGCAGCAATAACGCTTGCAGCTTGCGGTAGCAAAACCTCTTCGTCGGGATCTGGAAAGAATATTAAGGCAACCATTACCTTTGTTAACCAAAAAACTGACATGCACTCTAATGGAATGTGGAAAAAGTATATTGCTGAGTTTAATAAAGAATACCCTAACATCACTATTAAAGAACAAGCCTTAAATAACTATGACCAAACAGAGCAAACACGGATGTCATCAAAAAATTTTGGTGATGTCGTTGCGATTCCAGCAGCAGTTGCACCAAAAGACTATCCTAATTTCTTTAGCTCACTAGGTAAAACCAAGGATTTAGAAAAGAAATATACTAGTCTACAAGACCGTACTTACAAAGGAGAACAATACGGACTTCCTTCAGAAGTCAATGCAAATGGTTTTGTCGTTAATTGGAATGTTTTCAAAAAAGCTGGTATTGATAAATGGCCCACGACTACGGATGAATTTATCCAAGATTTAAAAACAATTAAAGCAAAATTACCTGATGTTACTCCTTTGTATACCAACTATGCTTGTGGTTGGGCATTAGTTGATTGGGATTTCCAACGTTCATCAGTAGCTGGAGATCCAAACTTTGATTTAGCACTTGCCAAAACAGATAAACCTTTCACAGAAGGTCAGCCCATGTACACTATTTACAATACACTTTACACCGCTGCTAAAGATGGCTTGATTAATCATGATCCAACGACAGATGATTGGAATACTTCAGTTTCGCAAATGGCTAAAAATAAAGTTGCAGTGATGATGCTTGCGACATGGGCTGTTCCTCAAGTTCAAGCTCAAATGTCATCAAATAAAGATGCGATTAACGTCGAACCCTTCCCACAAACTGCTCCTGATGGTAAAACATATATGCTTGTTGGCGGCGACTATAACTGGGGAGTTAATAAAAACAGTAAAAATCAAGAAGCGGCTAAGGATTGGGTTAAATGGCTGGTAGATAAATCTGATTTCGCTAAAGATAATGGTGGAATGACAGCTATGAAAAATCAACCTTACCCAACAGATTTAAATGATGCTAAGAAAAATGGAGTCGTATTCTTTGAAGCAGGTTCCACACCAGCAGATAAAGCAGACTTATTCTCAAATATTAATAATGGTTCGCAAGTTGGAATTGGTACAACTCAAACTGTTAAACAACAAATTATTGATTCTGGTGTTGGCTCATCTAAGAAGTCTTTTGCCTCTATTATGGATGGATTAAATACTGCTTGGTCACAAAATGTAAAACAATATAATCCGGATAAAAAGTAGAAAATTTCATAATTTAAATATATTTTTAGAAAAAAGAAAGGTGCTGGGTTGGAAATTTATTTTCCAGCCTTTCATTTTGGAGGGTATTATCTTGAGTAAGTTATCGCAAAAAGCGCAGAAAAGATTAATTATTTTTTCATTTACTATTGTCCCTATTGTCTTGCTTTTAATGTTTTCCTACTACCCCTTGGTGAGAATGATTCAATATTCACTGACCGATTGGAATGGAATTTCGCCAAGCTCAAACTATATTGGATTTGCTAATTATGAAAAAGTTTTTTCAAATCCCAATTATTTTGGTGTTTTTAAGACAAGTTTATATTATTTTTTATCAAGTTTTCCGCAACTTGGACTTGCCCTACTTTTTGCGACAATTTTATCTTTCAAAGTTAAATTTGCAAATTTTTGGAAAGGAATTTTATTTTTCCCTTACTTACTTAATGGGGTAGCGATTGGTTTTATGTTCTTATATTTTTATAAAACTGGTGGAACATTAGATTCTCTTTTACATCTGTTTGGAATCCATCACCTTCCGCTCTGGTTAGGAAATCAATCAATCAATAATATTTCTTTATCATTTGTATCTATTTGGCGTTATATGGGATTTAATTTTTTAATTTTTCTTGGTGCCATTCAATCAGTTGACCCTGAAATTTATGAAGCAGCAGAAATTGATGGTGCGAATCGTTGGAATCAATTTCGATATATCATTATTCCAGCAATCAGAAATATCTTATTTTTGAATATTATTTTATCTGTTTCGGGATCACTTTCAGTATTTGAAGTGCCATATATCATGACGGGAGGTGCAAATGGGACAATGACATTTGTCATTCAAACGGTACAAACTGCTTTTAATTATAATCAAGTGGGACTAGCTTCAGCAATGGCAGTTATTCTTTTGATTATTGTCGTCCTCGTTTCGGCAGCTCAGTTTATTTTGACTCAAGACAGAAGTGTTGCTAAAAAGAAAGCAGGTGCATGATGAATAAAACGGACAAGAAAATCTTTCATATTGGTGTCATTCTAAAATATATTCCATTAGTTTTAGCCGCTATTGTAGCAGTCTTACCGCTTTTAGTCGTATTTATAGGGTCATTTAAATCAATGACAGAATTTACTAATTCTGGTGTATTGACCTTGCCAAAACATTTTTCAATAGATAATTATACTAAAGCTTTCACCGAAGGGAATATGTTGACTGGTTTTAAGAATACTGTGATTATTTTTGTGGTATCAATGGTTGGGCAACTTTTGATTTCGTCATCATTTGCTTATGTGATGAATCGGTTTGAATTTCGGCTTAAAAAGCTTATTTTAGCTTTATTTACAATAGCTATGTTGATTCCAGCGATTACTTCTCAAGTTGCAGTCTTTCAATTGGTTAATAAACTTGGTTTAGTAGGGACACGTTGGTCAGTGATTATCCTTTATATTGGGACAAATGTGATTGCACTTTACATTTTTCTCCAATTTTTACAAGAAATTCCTTATTCTTTAGATGAATCTGCTTTGCTAGATGGAGCATCATACTTTAGAATCTTTTGGTCAATCATTTTGCCAAATCTGAAAGCACCGATTGTGACTATGGTCATTATTTCTGGCGTTGGTGTATATAATGATTTTTATAATCCTTATCTCTATATGCCTGACCCTAGCTTACAGGTCATTTCGACGGCACTTTTTGCTTTCAAAGGTTCATCAGTTGTGCAATGGCCAGTCATTTTGGCCGGAGTTATGATTGTAATTATTCCGATTTTGATTGTCTTTATCGTTTTACAAAAATATATTTATAATGGGGTAACAGGAGCTGTTAAATGAAAGTATCAGGTTTTATTTGGTTGATTCAACAGGTTTATATGATAATTATTGCCTCTTTAATGTTCTGGTTAAATATTCTGCTTGGTTTTGTTTTTTTAGGGACAACTTTTTCTTTTAAAAGGACGTTTGCTTACCTTGGAGGGAATTATTATGACAAATATCGTGAAAGGACAAAAGAGGTTGAGTTAAAATTTGAATGGAGCAATTTGATTCTTCTTTTTATAATTGGAGTTTTTGTTTTGGCTAGCCATTTTCCTTTAAGTAACTTAGGGACATTTTTAATTTTGGTTAGTTCGGCTTATTTTGTTCTGACTTTGATATATATTATTTTCAAGACCTATTATAGACTTGAAAAATTTACAGATGTCATGCAAAAACTAATGGGAAATTGGTCAATGGCAATTTATAGCTTAATGCTCATTTTGTTAGCCATTTTTTTGACTGGTTTTAATCGAGTTTGGTTCTTGTTTTTTGTTCCTGGATTATTCTGTAAAATGATTGATATTTCCTTTAAACACTTAGATAAAAAGAAAGTGAAAGTAAATGACTAAAATAATATTTCCAAAAGAATTTTGGTGGGGAGCGGCGACAAGTGGTCCACAGACTGAAGGCCGTTTTAAAAAGAAACACGCCAATATTTTTGATTATGATTTTGAAAAAAATCCTGAACGTTTTTGGCATGAGATTGGTCCTGATATGGCTAGTAATTTTTATAATGATTTTCGAGAAGACATTAAGTTGATGAAAAAAGCGGGTTTAAATTCGGTGAGAACAAGCATTCAATGGTCACGTTTAATTGATGATTTAGAAGAGGGAACAGTAAATCAAGATGCAGTCGACTTTTATAATGCTGTCATTGATGAATTTATAGCCAATGGGATTTGCCCAGTCATCAATCTACATCATTTTGATTTACCAGTTGATTTGCTTCATAAATATGGAGGATGGACAAATAAACATGTGATTGGATTGTATGTAAAATTTGCTGAGCAATGTTTTAAACTCTTTAGCGATCGAGTGAGTGACTGGTTTACCCATAATGAGCCAATGGTAGTGGTTGAAGGGGGTTATCTCTATCAATTTCATTATCCAGATTTGGTTGATGGAAAACTTGCAGTACAAGTAGCTTATAATTTGCAATTAGCTTCAAGTTTAGCAATTCAAAAATTTCATGAAATCAATCAAAATCCTAATGGTAAAATAGGAATTGTATTAAATCTAAGTCCAAATTATCCAGCGTCACAGGCTAAAGAAGATATTGCTGCGGCTCATATTGCGGATTTATGGCAAAATCAGCTATTTATGGATGCTTCTGTCAAAGGAGAATTTCCTAAGGAATTGGTTGAACTCTTGACTAAAGATAAAGTGATTTGGGAATCAACTAAAGAAGAACTAGCCATTATAAAAAATAATAAAGTCGATAGACTTGGAGTTAACTATTATCATCCAAATCGAGCACAAAAGCCCTATTATTCACCAAATAGCTTAGCTGTAGATTGGTTACCTAATAAATATTTTGCTAATTACCAAATGCATGGTGCGCGAATGAATGTTGATAAGGGTTGGGAAATTTATCCTCGAGCATTATATGAAATTGCTAAAAATATCCAAAAAAATTATGATAATATTCCTTGGTTTGTCTCAGAATGTGGTATGGGAGTTAGCAATGAGGAGCGATATTTGAATGAAGAGGGACAGATTGATGATGATTATCGGATTCAATTTATTCAAGAACATTTGTATTGGTTGCATCAAGCAATCGAGGAGGGAAGTTCTTGTTTTGGCTTTCATCTATGGACACCAATTGATTGTTTTAGTTGGCGTAATTCTTATCGTAATCGTTATGGTTTGATTTCTGTGAATATTCATACACAAGAAAAGACTTTGAAAAAATCGGCTTATTTCTTTAAAAATTTAACAGAAAATTCGGGATTAGAGCTCTCTGAGGAATTCTTTGATAAATTTAATAAAACATTTCGTTTTTGAGGTAAATAGTGCTATAATTCGGATAATAATAGAGAAGGTTTTGAAAGGAGAGGTATTTGAATAAATACGCAAAAATCCGAAACGATGTAAGAAATAAAATTATTTCTGGAAAATATAAACCTGGAACTTTGCTCCCTAAAGAATCGGAAATGATCATGAAATATAGTGCTTCCAAATTAACGATAAAAAAAGCAATGGATGAGCTTGTCAATGAAGGTTTAATTGTTAAGCGAAGAGGAAGTGGGACATTTGTTAAAGGATTAAGTACTGAGGACATTGAAAAATTAAAGGTGGTCAATCAGTTTCAGGGTTCAAGTGCATTCTTTGCTGATAAAGTGGTAGAAAGTCGTATTTTAGTATTTGAAGTAGTAAAGTCTGAGCCAGAAATAATGGAACGATTGGGGCTAAGCGAAGTTAGCGATTTATACCATGTCGTTCGGACTCGCTTGATAGACGAAGATCCATATGTTATTGAGAGTACTTATATGCCTGTTGATTTAATCAAAAATTTAACTTTTGAAATTTGTTCAGGATCAATTTATGAGTATATTGAAGATGAACTTGGTTTAACGATTGGAAGTGCTCATCGTAAAATTGAAGCCCGAAAAGGGACTGATGAAGAATTGTCTGAGTTAGGAGGAAAGTCTGGAGATCCAATTGTTTTAGTATCACAGGTTGGTTATCTATCAGATGGGAGAACTTTTGAGTTTTCGATGAATGTTCATCGTTATGATAAATACGCTTTTGAAACAGTTCTAATGCATAAAAACTAAATTTAAGTTAAGGCTTGCATTTTATCAGATTTATAGATATAATAGACAAGTTATAACTTTCGTACAGATAACATAAATTATGTTGAATTATACAGAGGCGAAATTATTATTTTAGGATAATAATTTCGTCTCTTTTTGTTTAGTTTTAGGAGATTTTATTGCATGAATAAAAACAACCATTTCCACTTATTGGGGGCAGTGATTGCTACAGGGATTTTGTCATTTTCTGGCGTTTTGATTGAAACAGCGATGAATGTGACTTTCCCAACGCTGATTAATGAGTTTGGACTTTCTACCTCAAAAATACAATGGGTAACGACGATTTATCTGCTTGTGATTGCGATTACGATTCCGCTCTCTTCTTATTTTAATGAGCGATTTTCAGCAAGAAAACTTTTCTTGGTCGCTAATCTTATCTTTTTAGTTGGGGTTTTGACCAACTGTTTCTCACCAAATTTTGCCATGCTATTATTTGGCCGACTTTTACAAGGGGTGGGAACCGGGATTGGTTTACCTCTGATGTTCCACCTGATTTTGACTAAAGCACCACTTCATAAAAGAGGAATGATGATGGGAATTGGGACTTTAACGACTTCCATCGCTCCGGCTATTGGCCCAACTTATGGAGGAATTATTTCTAATTCGCTTGATTGGCGTTATATCTATATTTTCCTTTTACCTTTGGTGGTAATTTCTTTAGTGCTTGGTTTGGCTTGTCTTCCAAGAGAAAGGGCAAAAACGCCAAAGAAATTGGCGCTTCGTCCAGTTATTGCATTATCAATTATGTTCTTTGCTTTCATTTCGGCTCTAAGTGCAGAGCATTTAATGACTTTCGCCTTACTCTTTATTGTAGGATTGGTTGGAGCTTTCTTGTTTGTTCGATTCAACCGCAAAGAAAGTTTAATTGATTTAGGAATTTTGCAAAATCACCGATTTGTGGCACTGATTTTCAGTCTTTTAGTATATCAAGCTTTGCTATTAGGTCTATCTTTTGTTTTACCAAGTTTTATTCAAGTTTCTGCGGGATTTAGTTCATCAGTGGCGGGACTATTTATGTTTCCTGGAGCTTTGATTGGCGCAGTTTTAGCACCAATTTCTGGGAAAGTTTTGGACCAAATTGGTGCCAGAAAACCAATTACGACTGGTTTGATTTTAGCAGCTCTTGGTCTTGCCTTGCTTTTCGTCTTTTTACCAACAAAAAGTCTTGCTTTACTCTTGGTGGCACACATTGTCTTGATGTTGGGTCTTGGGATTTCATATAGTAACTTAATGACTTGTAGCTTGAGCACTTTAGCTACTGACCAACTTTCTGATGGAAATGCTTTGGTCAATACTTTGCAACAATTTATCGGTGCGGTGGCAACGGCAGTTGTCGCAACGACACTTTCAATTTTCCAAGGACTCAATGGCTTCAAAGTTGGAACAAGTCATGGAACTTCAATTATTTTAGCTCTATTTTTCATCTTGATTATCGTGAGTTTAATTGTCAGTTTCCCAAATTTGAAAAAAATTAGAGCCAATCATTAAAAAAATCTTTGACGAATGACACTTTTTTCGTTATAATATTTTAAAACCTTTAACTAAGTCCAGAGAGGCTTGCAAGGATACGGAAAATTTAATTTGGCTTACTGATAGCTTAAAGATGAACTACTCTTTAGCGCATTTATTCTGTCAGTAAATTACCAGTTTTTTAGTACACTTGTAAGTTCTCTTACAAGTGTTTTTTTGTGTCAATTAAGGAGTTGTCAGTAAATCTGAACTTTCTGTCAGTAATGCGATTAACATGAGCATTTTATTGGTGAATAAAAGAAGGTTCAGTAAGCTGTAGCTTCTGTCCGAATAAAGAATGGAGAAATAATGCCTAAGTTACAAGAGATGATGACGATTGTCAGCCAACGTGAGGTTGCTTCTAATATTTTCGAGATGGTTCTTAAAGGAGAGTTAGTAGAAGAGATGAATTTGCCGGGACAATTTTTACATCTTGCTGTACCTAATGCTAGTATGCTTTTACGTCGCCCAATCTCTATTTCCAGTTGGGATAAAGTCGCAAAAACTTGTACGATTCTTTATCGAAGTGGTGACGAAACAAGTGGAACTTATGAAATTTCAAAATTACAAACAGGTGCAAAAATTGATGTAATGGGCCCACTGGGAAATGGTTTTCCAGTAGATGAGGTAGTTTCGACTGATAAAATTTTAATTGTCGGCGGAGGAATTGGAGTTCCCCCTCTCTATGAATTGGCTAAACAACTTGAAGAAAAAAACTGCCAAATGACCATTTTGCTGGGTTTTGCTTCTGAAAAGGTCAAGATTTTAGAGAAAGAATTTGCTGAATTAAAAAATGTAAGCTTGAAAATTGCAACTGACGATGGCTCTTATGGAACAAAAGGTCATGTTGGGATGTTAATGGAAGAAGTTGATTTTGAAGTTGATGCTCTTTATACTTGTGGTGCGCCAGCCATGCTCAAAGCTGTTGCAAAAAAATATGACCAGTTGGAACGACTTTATATTTCAATGGAAAGCCGGATGGCTTGTGGAATCGGAGCATGTTATGCTTGCGTTGAACATGATAAAGAAGATGAGAATCATGCCCTTAAAGTCTGTGAAGATGGTCCTGTATTTTTAGGAAAACAACTATCACTATAATCGGACTATTCAATCAGTAAAATAATCATCAGTAGAGCTGATGATTGTCACAAAAAAATTAGGAGAAAAAATGACCGAAAATAATCGTCTGTCAGTAAAATTACCCGGACTTGATTTAAAAAATCCAATCATTCCAGCTTCAGGTTGTTTTGGCTTTGGTGAAGAATATGCCAAATATTATGATTTGAACAAATTAGGGTCAATCATGGTCAAAGCAACAACCCTTCATCCTCGTTTTGGCAATCCAACACCCCGTGTGGCTGAAACAGCGAGTGGCATGCTTAATGCAATTGGGCTACAAAATCCAGGATTAGAAGTTATAATGGCCGAAAAATTGCCTTGGCTCAATGAAAATTTTCCAGACCTTCCGATTATTGCCAATGTAGCTGGTTCTGAAGAAGATGATTATGTGGCTGTTTGTGCAAAAATTGGAGATGCACCCAATGTGAAAGCCATTGAATTAAATATCTCATGCCCTAATGTTAAACACGGCGGACAAGCTTTTGGGACAGATCCAAATGTTGCAGCTGCGCTAGTCAAAGCTTGTAAAGCGGTCAGTAAGGTGCCTTTGTATGTGAAACTTTCACCCAACGTGACCGACATTGTTCCGATTGCAAAAGCAGTTGAAGCTGCTGGAGCAGATGGATTGACAATGATAAATACACTGATGGGTGTACGTTTTGATTTGAAAACACGAAAACCTGTTTTAGCAAATATTACAGGTGGATTGTCGGGTCCTGCAATTAAACCAGTTGCACTCAAACTCATTCATCAAGTGGCTCAAGTGGTTGACATTCCAATCATTGGAATGGGTGGGGTTGAAAGTGCTCAAGACGTTTTAGAAATGTATATGGCAGGAGCTTCAGCCGTTGCCGTTGGCACTGCCAATTTTGCTGACCCATTTGTCTGTCCAAAAATCATTGAAAAATTACCAGAGGTAATGGATCAATATGGAATTGATAGCTTAGAAAACTTGATTCAAGAAGTTAAAAACTCAAAAAGATGATTTTATTATTAGCTAAAATTACTGACAGCCTGTTTAATCATTCTGTCAGTAAAATGCGATTAAATTGAGCATTTTATCTGTAGCTAAGAGAATTGTCAGTGGAACTGATAATTCTCTCGTTCATTAGCGACCAAAGCGAGCATTTTATCGATAGCTAAAAGAATTGTCAGCGGAGCTGATAATTCTGTCATTAAATATTTAGAAAAAAGGAAGTAAAAAAATGCAAGAAAATAAACCTGTCATTGCCCTTGATTTCCCTGAATTCTCAGACGTAAAAGATTTTCTCGAAAAATTTGATCCGTCAGAACAATTGTATATTAAACTAGGAATGGAGCTTTTTTACACGGCTGGACCCCAAGTCGTTTACTATGTCAAATCGCTCGGTCACAGTGTATTCCTTGATTTAAAACTCCATGATATTCCAAATACTGTTGAATCCTCAATGCGTGTTTTAGCACGTTTGGGAGTGGATATGGTTAATGTTCACGCCGCTGGTGGTGTTGAAATGATGGTTGCAGCTAAACGTGGTTTAGAGGCTGGAACGCCAGTTGGACGGCAAAGACCAAAATTAATTGCGGTCACACAATTAACCTCAACTTCTGAGGAGATTATGCAAAATGACCAAAAAATTATGACTAGTCTTGAAGAATCGGTTATTAATTACGCACAAAAAACCGCTCAAGCAGGACTTGACGGTGTCGTTTGTTCGGCACATGAAGTTGAAAAAATTAAAGCAGCGACATCGAAAGAATTCATTTGTCTCACACCAGGAATTCGCCCAGAAGGTGCAAGTAAAGGCGACCAAAAACGAGTAATGACACCTAAAGAAGCAAGAACAATTGGTTCAGATTATATTGTTGTCGGCCGTCCAATTACCCAAGCAAAAGATCCAGTAGCTAGCTATCATGCGATAAAAGCAGAATGGACTTAATACATAGTTTTTTAGAAAATTAAAAATTAAGTATGATAGTAATTTCATCAGAAGTAAGTAAAATCTTGCTGATGCATGTTTTTACTATCTTTTTTTGTTGTTCATAATCCATTGTTCTTATGTCCCCTGATTTCAGTAATTCTAAAACTCGATTATTTTTATCGTGATTTATTTTGCCTTCTTTGTTTTCATTCAATTGATTTTCTAACTGTTTTTTTACCCCTAAAAGATTTTTAACATTCTTTTGAAGTTCAACTTCATCAATATAATCATTTCTAAAAAGATAGTTTTCTTTATCAATTTTCTTATTTACAGATTGTAACTCTTTTTTAACCGCTTCAAAATTAAATGCCTCTGATTTATCAAGCGATAAGAATTTTTTCAACTCAGTTTCTTTAGTTGGTAAATTAGCAAGATATTCAATAACATGCTCTTCTAAATCTAATCTATGATAATATCCAGAGTCACATTTTTTCTGATTATCAGATAGGCGCTTTCTATAATCCTTTCTCCTTACACATTCATATCTTACAGCTGAAGTCCCATCTAAACGCTTGGGACCAGTTAAAGATGTGATATGTCCGCCACAATATCCGCATTTAAGTAGACCAGATAGCATATATTTAGCACGGAATGGTCTAGCTACATTGGTTAGTTCAACTTGCTTAATTTGGCGCTTTTCCAACTCATCTTGTACAGCCCAAAAAAGTTCTTCGCTTATTATTTTTTCATGCTCTTGTTCATAGGCTTTACCTTTAAATTTACCCTTAGCAATATAAACCGTATTTTCAAGCATATTTCTAATTGTACTGAAGGGCCACTTTCCTTTTCTTGAAGAATATCCTTTTTCATTTAATTCTTGACGGATTGTAGCCACACTTTTTCCACCCATATAATCAGTAAATATCTTTTGAACAATTTTGGCTTCTTGGGGTACAATTTCAAGGATGTCTTGACCAGGAGTTCTTTTGTATCCATAAGGAGGGGTTGAGAAAGCCATAGTTTTTCCTGATTTTGCACGTCCGAGCCTTCCTAATGCCATACGCTCTGTTATTGTTTTTCGTTCCATTTCAGCAACCGCAGCAAGAAGAGTGAAGAAGAACTCTCCCATAGCGTCAGATGTATCTATTTTCTCATTTAGTGATACAAATTCAATGTCATTCTTTTTGAAAACTTCTTTGATTAAATATAAATTATCACTTGTACTTCGAGAGAGGCGATCCAGTTTATAAACTAAAATAGTATTAAAAGTACGATTTTCGGCATCTCTAAGTAATTTTTTCATAGCTGGCCGTTCTATGGTACTTCCAGAAAAACCTGCATCAGTATAGACTTCTGATACTTCCCATCCCATTATTTCGCAATATTTATTCAGTTTATCTTGTTGTTCTCCGATGGAATAACCATCTTCAGCTTGGCTTAGTGTACTGACTCGGCAATAGATTGCTACTTTTTTCATTGTTTTTGTACCTCATTTTTGTTAAAATAAGTACAGTAAAAATGCTTCATTTGAAGTGTTTATACTGTACTTGAGATTAAATCCGTCCTCGCCGTCCAAAGTTTGGGCGGATTTTTTTGTTTTTTTAATTTTTTATTTCCCACTTATGTCCACAGTCATTGCACATCATCTTGAAACCCTTAGTATTACTACCAACTCTTATAATTCCAAAATTTCCTTTTTGTATTGCGCCAAGTGAAATGACATTATGGCTATGACATTTAGAACATATTGCGCCTTCTTTAGCTAATTTTTTATCTTGTTTTTTTAATTGATTTATATCTTTCTTTGCATTTTTTTCAATTTTTGCTTCTGATAAACTATCTTCTATTATTTGATTTGCTTCTCCAGATTTTAATTGTTCAATTGAAAGAGAATTTAATATTTTAGAGAAAAGTAGTGGTTTAGTAGCTAATCCTCTTAAATCATATCCTAACAGTTTCATACAATCAGCACATACTATTTCATTATTGTTATTCAAATTATAATGAGCGGTTAAAGCGCCTAATTTTTTATTACAAATTCCGCATTCTTTTTTTCCCATGACTTTCTCCTAGTTATTTCTTTAATAATAATTTAGTTTTTAAAAAATTAATTGTGACTGATTCTCTATAGCAATTTGTTCCATTTCCTGAGCTGCCATATCGTAAAATTCTTTTACAGATAATTTGAAGCGTGTTAGAAATCGTTCAGGAGTGTAGTAACACGCATGATAGTCTATTTCTTCTAAGTAATCAATTGCTTTGCAATGTATCATGAATCTGTTCGCTTTAGCTTCATTAATAACATGTAGCTGTGAGGAACTTAGCTTAGTCAAAGTAGTCCCTTTTATTTTATGGCCACATTCATGTAGGGTAATGATTTCCATCTGCTCATCAGATTCAATAGTACCATCAACAATAATCGCACCATTCTCTCCATATTCAAAAGCATAAGGGAGATAGTAGCCTCCACCATCGAGAGGAGAGGTTGAAAACACCAAAGGTATTCCTATCTCATCAAGTATTTCTTTATAATTCATAAAATCTCCTGTCATGATTTTATATTTTAGTCTTTAGGTTTAGCTTCCATGTATCCTTTAATCAGGGCTTTAATTACTTCTTTATCATGATCAGTCATAGGTTGTCCATTATATGCTTCGGCGCTTCCTAACATCCGGTCAACATCTTTTTCATTGAACGGAGAGTCAGATAGTCCAATAAGATAGTCAGTTGAAGTCCCAAAGAAAGTAGCTAATTTTTCAAGGGTTGCCCCATTAGGAATATTTTTCTTCCACCTGTAAGTTGTGTTTGTTGAAAGTCCAAATTTTTCTTCAAATTCACCAACAGTCATTTTCCTTTTATCCAAAAGGAATTTTACGCGGTCATAAACCGTCATTTTGCACCTCCAAAAAGATACAAGAAAAACTATTAATGTTTTTTAATAGAAAAAACTTGACATTATTAAAAAACATTAGTATAATAAATCTTGTAGAAATGAGTTAAGTTTCTAGTTAAGTTTTCAGTTAATAAATACACTTCACAAATACAATGAACCGAGCCGCCAAGCAAGTTTATAAAGTAATTGTTAAGGCTTTTAACTATGCTATCATTCTAATGTTTTTTAATAAAAAAGTCAAGAATTAAAGCATAAATTATTAGTAAAAAATATTTAACTAGATTCTTAATTGAATTCTATATCAAAAATAACAGCAGAGACAACTACTCAGACGGTGTTAGTACGGCAGACGGAAATCTAAGTCAAAGAGTGAAGCAACTTGTTATTAATTATTTTATAGAGAGGAGCAGTTAAATGCCACAATCAAGTAATGCAGGTGAACTAATTCTTGAATGGTTGGAACTTACAGGAATCCGACAAGATTCTCTAGGTTCTGAGTATGGACAGAAGAAAGTTCAATTTCATCAAATGCTTCATAACAAAACTCCAAAACATGAAGCGAGCGTGCTTATGTCAAAGATCATGAGTGACAAAGGAATCACTTTGGATAAACTAGATGAACTTCGTGAATTAAAAGGAGCCTAGAAAGAATAAATGGATAAAAGACCGAAAATCTATGGCAAGTTTAAAGATGGAACAGTTGTTGAGCTTGCCGACATAAAAGAAAGTGGAAAAGGATTTAATGATTATCCCCCATTTTACATGGTTCTAGCTGCTATCAATCGAGAAGAGGGGAGAGCTTAAAGAAATGCTCAAAATTAAACTTTTAAATAAGTCTGACCAACAGTGGTTAGAAGGTCGCAAAGATGTTGAAGCACAATTGGAGATTTATAGTTCAATCCTCAGCGCAAATGACCGTGTTCGAGCTATGAAACAGCCACGAGCCAAACCCAGTGAATCACTTGTTCATTACGCAAAAGAACAATCGCTTGGAATGTGGTTAGAAGAATCACCATTCTTTGCGGAAATGAAAAAAGCCCGCACTGGTAATGCGAGCTGGTAGAAAATTTTCCCAAAATTCTACCTTCATTATAACAAAAAATGAAAGTGAATAACATGATAAAAATCAATAAATTAGAAATTGAAAATGTGAAGCGTGTCAAAGCTGTTTCACTTGAGCCAACACAAAACGGACTGACCGTAATTGGTGGACGAAATGGCCAAGGTAAAACATCAATCCTTGATTCCATTGCATGGGCTTTGGGTGGTAATAAGTACAAACCTAGCCAACCACACCGTGAAGGTAGCGTACTTCCTCCAAATCTTCAAATATCATTGAGCAACGGTTTAGAAATCAAGCGTGATGGAAAAAATAGTGATTTGAAAGTCATTGATCCAAGCGGTCAAAAAGCTGGACAAAAACTCCTTGATAGTTTTGTAGAGGAATTCGCCCTTAATCTTCCGAAGTTCATGGAATCATCAAATGCTGACAAAGCAAGAACATTACTTCAAATCATTGGAGTTGGTGACAAGCTGGCAGAGTTCGAGAAAAAAGAACAAGAACTTTATAATGAACGTTTGGTTATTGGACGAGTTGCAGACCAGAAAAAGAAATTTGCTGCTGAAATGACCTACTTTCAGGAAGCACCCAAAGAGCTTATCAGTGTGTCTGAACTTATTCAGGAACAACAAGCTATTCTTGCTAAGAATGCTGAAAATGAGCGACTGAGAGGGCAAAGGGATAATCTGAAACAACGTCAAGCTCACCTTGATTCTGAAATTGCACGATTAATTGAAGAAAAAGCCAAAGTTGACCAACAACTAGAAATTGCTGAAAAAGATGCACTTGATTTGCATGATGAGTCAACTGAGCAACTTGAGTACAGCATCAGTAATACCGAAGAAATCAATCGCAAAGTCCGTGCCAATCTTGATAAAGACAAAGCCGAACAAGATGCTCAAGTTGAAAAAGAAAAATATGATAACTTGAGCGCTCAAATTGACCGTATTCGTTTAGATAAAAATCAATTGTTAGAAGATGCAGATTTGCCTTTGCCTGGCCTGTCAGTAGCAGAAGGAGAACTCCTCTACAAAGGTCAACGCTGGGATAATATGTCCGGAGCTGAACAGCTTAAAGTTTCAACCGCAATTGTTCGCAAACTTAATCCAGAATGTGGTTTCATTTTGATTGATAAGTTAGAACAGATGGACTTAGACACCTTGAAAGAATTTGGCCAATGGCTCGAGCAAGAACAATTACAAGCGATTGCCACAAGAGTTTCAACTGGTGACGAGTGTTCTATTATCATCTCTGATGGTTATGGTGAAGAAACTGGACAAGCGGCTGTAATTGAAACACAACCAGTTCAACCAGAACAGACAAAATATCAGTTTTAAAAAACCAAGACTATAAAAATCTTGGAAAGTTAGAGATTAGATTATTTCAATTTTTGAAACAGCTTTTGAAGAATAGTAGGTTCTATCTTCTTTAATATCATAGAAAAATTCTGAATTAAAGAGGACTTTTAAAAAACTAGGTACTAGCCCATCCTTCTGGTGTTCCTCAAGTGTACATGGTTGTGCAATTGAAGCTCCAATATCTTGTTTTGCTGAACTCACATATCTTCCAAGAATTTGACCTTCATGAAATGTGACAACAGAGCTGTCCGAAAAAGTTACTTTAATTTCTGACATAATAAACCCTTCTTTCTAAGTTAATAGTCTTATTATATCACATCAGAATAATTAAAATCCAAAGGAGAAATAATGGTATTTAACATTACAAGCGGTCCAACTGCTACCGCTCAAAAAGTAGTTTTGTATGGAGTTGAAGGAATTGGGAAGTCAACCTTTGCTTCGCAGTTTCCAAATGCAGTGTTCATTGATATCGAGGGTTCAACCTCAAATATGGATGTAATGCGAATGCCTTCTCCCCGAAGTTGGCAAATGATTATGGATGAAGTAGAAGATGTTAAACAACGTCAAATCTGCCAAACCTTAATCATTGATAGTGGGGATTGGGCTGAAAGAAAATGTAAAGAACATTTAGCCGTACTTGGAAAATGGACAGATAGTACAAATGATTATGGGGCAAAATATGTTTCTCTTGAAAAAGAATTTGGTCAACTTGTAAATAAGTTGAGTGATGTAGTTGAAGTTGGAATTAATGTTGTTGTAACTGCTCATGCGAAACTCAAGAAAAAAGAAGAGCCTGACCAAATGGGTGCTTATGACCGCTATCAGCTAAAAATGGAAGATAAAACAGGCGCCATGTTGAAAGAATGGGCGGATATGGTTCTGTTTGCCAATTATGAAACAACGATTGTTACTGACAGCAAAACCAATTCAAAAAAAGCAACTGGTGGTCAACGTGTTATGTTTGCGGCACATCATCCAGGTTGGGATGCAAAAAACAGACATAATTTGCCTGACAAGTTACCACTTGATTTTGGAGCAATTGCCCATATTTTTCAAAAGCAAGTTACTCCACGGGTTCAGACACAGCCACCAGTTGAGCAACCTCAACAAGAACAAGTAACTGCAGCAACCACGGTTGAAACACCTCAAGAAAATAATTTTGGACGTGAACCAAATATCATTGATCCAGCAATACCAAAAGAATTGGCTCAACTGATGTCAGTAAATGAAGTGACAGAAGAAGAAATTCGTAGATTGGTAGCAGAAAAAGGATTTAGACCTTATGAAATGCCAGTCAAAGATTATCCAGATGATTTGATTCAAGGTGGGCTTGTTGCTCAATGGGACAAAATTTTCACAGAAATTAAAGCTAAAAGAGCTTACTAAATAAAAGGAGAAATTAAAAATGAACGATGATATGCAAATTTTAGGTTGGGACGATGAAGTAGAAGAAGGAAGCCCCTTTGTCCTCTTGCCAGAAGGTAATTATCCTTTCACAATTACAGGACTTGAAAAAGGTATTTATGAGAAGCCAGCGAACCGTGAAAGTAAAATTCCAGCTAACTGCCCTAAAGCGACAGTAACATTGGAATTCTCAACACCTACGGGTGAAAAATCAACACTGACAGAAAACTTCTATCTTTATAAGAAAATGCAATGGAAAATCAATCAATTCTTTACATCAATTGGTGCTCCTAAAAATCCAGAAGGTAAGGTAAAAATGAACTGGGGCACTGTATTAGGTGCTAAAGGTGCAGCAAGTCTTGTTGTTAATGACTATACTGACCGTTCTGGGAATCCAGCTCAAAACAATAGAATCAAAGATTTTCTTGAACCAACTCAACAAACTGCTGCACCAGGGTATCAAGCACCACAACAAAGCTATCAACAACCACCTGCTCAAACTCAACCACCTCAACAAAATGTAACGCCATTCCCACAACAAACTGCTGCACCTCAAAATGGCGCTGGCTATAACTTTTAAGAGGGGGATAGAAAATGCTTGCAGAAAAAAATCTAACAGGTAAATTTAAATTTGAGTTTTCAGAAGCTGTAAAAAGCTTCTCTCAATGGTTGGTAAGTATCGGTCAAGACTTCTCTTACAAAGAGAAAGACTATACTATCACAGCAAAATTTGAATGTGATGAAGATTATTATAATGCTGAGGCGAAAGCACTTGAATTAGAAGATAAAGCAAACCCTCAAATGAGCTTTGATTTAGAGGAGGATAATAATGGAACTCCGTCCGTATCAGAATGAAGCGAATGATCGAATCCAAGAAGAATGGGCGAGTGGTGTCAAGAAGACACTGCTCGTTCTTCCTACCGGATTGGGTAAAACCGTGACATTCTCAGATTTAACAAAACAATTAGTAAGCAAAGGTGAGCGGGTTTTAATTATGGCCCACCGTGGCGAATTACTTGACCAAGCTGCAGATAAACTTTTCAAAGTAACAGGATTGAAAGCTGCAGTTGAAAAAGCCGACCAGACTGCAAAAAATTCATTTTATAGCGTGACAGTCGGAAGTGTTCAAACCTTGATGCGTGAAAAACGGCTACAAGATTTCCCGCAAGATTATTATGACACTATCATTGTTGATGAAGCACATCACATTTTGGCCAGTAGTTATCAGAAAGTCCTTGAATATTTTAGTGAAGCTAAAGTTTTAGGAGTAACCGCAACTGCTGACAGAACAGACAAGAAAAATCTGGGTGAATTCTTTGAGTCGCTTGCTTATGAATATACCTTGCCTGATGCAATAAAAAATAAATACTTGTCACCAATGAAGGCAATGACTATCCCATTAAAAATTGATTTATCTGGCGTTTCAATGTCAGCCGGAGACTTTAAAGCAAGTGAAGTTGGAAGTGCATTAGACCCTTACCTTTATCAAATAGCAGATGAAATGGTCAAGAATTGCTCAAACAGAAAAACAGTTGTCTTTTTACCGCTTGTAGCAACTTCTAAAAAGTTTCGAGATATTCTCAATGAAAAAGGTTTTAAAGCTGCCGAAGTCAATGGAGATTCCAAGGACCGTGCGGAGATTTTAGAAGACTTCGACAACGGGAAATATAACGTACTTTGCAACTCAATGTTACTGACAGAAGGTTGGGACTCACCAGAAGTCGATTGTGTCATTATGCTAAGACCAACGAAATCACGTCCGCTTTATGTTCAATGTATTGGCCGTGGCTTGCGTTTGGCAGAAGGCAAAGAAGATTGTTTAATTTTGGATTTCCTTTGGCACACAGAACGTCATGAGCTAGTTCATCCAGCACACTTGATTGCTAAAGATGATGAAATTGCCAAAAAGATGACCGAAAAAATGGCTGAGATTGAAGAAGATGATCAGTTACAACTCTTTGATTTAGAAGAAGTCGCAAAGGAAGCTGAGAGTGAAGTGGTTCAAGACCGAGAAAACTCACTGGCAGAAAAATTGGCAACGATGAAAAAACGGAAACGAAAACTTGTGGACCCTCTACAGTTTGAACTTTCTATTCAATCAGAAGACCTAATAAACTATGCCCCATCTTTTGGTTGGGAAATGGCACCAGCTTCTGATAAACAAATTGCAGCACTTGAAAAATTCGGTATCTTTCCAGAAGAAATTGAAAACTCTGGGAAAGCTAAAGTATTACTTGATAAATTAAATAAACGGAAAATGTCAGGGTTGACTACACCTAAACAAATTAGATTCTTAGAGAGTCGTGGTTTCCAGCATGTTGGAACTTGGGAATTTAATAAAGCACGAGGTCTAATTGACCGTATTGCTGGGAATGGTTGGAGAATTCCAGTTGACATTAATCCGAAGGAATATAAAGGAGTTTAAGCTTGGAAGAAAAATTTGATTTAGTGCCACTCCTTGAATATATCTCACCATCATCACTTGATTATCTGGACTGGGTATCAGTTGGAATGGCTTTGAAATTCGAGGGCTATACCTTTGATGTATGGGACAGTTGGTCACAATCTGATAGTAGATATAATGCACGAGAAATGGAATCAAAGTGGGGTTCACTTGGCCATAATGGAGCTACACCAGTAACTGGTGCATTTATCACTATGAAAGCAAAAGAAAATGGTTGGTCTTCAAATTCTTATAAAGGGAATGATGGGAACGAGTTCTTAGGCTGGGATGATGAAGTGAGCTCAGCACGAGATTATAAGTTTATTGATAAATCTTGGGTTGAAGGTCAAGAAATCAGAGAGCCTGATGATAATTGGAAACCTGTAGAACAGCTTAAAACTTATATTCAAACGCTTTTCAAAAATGATGATTACATTGGTTATGTCATGAAATCTTGGCTGCGTGATGACGGGAAATATTCTGTCAGTGGCGCAGGTAACTATACTAGAACCGCAGAAGAATTACTCAATGAACTAGAAAAGTATAAAGATGAAAAAGACCTGAGTTATATTGTAGGAGATTCTGACCCTCTTGGTGGCGCTTGGATTCGTTTCAATCCTCTTGATGGTAAAGGGGTTAAAAATGAAAATGTTACTGAGTTCAAATACGCTCTAGTTGAATCGGATAATTTAGGACTTGAAAAGCAAAATGCAATCATGCGTGAATTAGAATTGCCAATTGCTGCACTTGTTTATTCTGGTGGGAAATCAGTTCATGCCATTGTAAAAGTCGATGCGAAAGACAAAAACGAATACCGTGAGCGGGTTGAATACCTTTATAAAATTTGTAATAAAAATGGCCTTGAAGTTGATGGCCAAAATAAAAATCCGTCACGTTTATCTCGAATGCCTGGTGTAATTCGTGGAGAGAATAAGCAATTTCTTATTGATACAAATATTGGTAAAGCGAATTGGGAAGAGTGGCAAACCTACATTGAGGATTTGAATGATGACTTGCCGGAGTTTGAAAGTCTTGCAGATATGTTTGAAGAAGACCCGCAACTTGCCCCAGTTTTGATTGATGGAGTTTTGCGCAGAGGTCATAAAATGCTTATCGCTGGACCATCAAAAGCCGGAAAATCATTTGCTTTGATGGAAATGTGTATTGCGATTGCAGAGGGGATTCCTTGGTTTGGGTTTAATTGTGAACGTGGAAAAGTACTCTATATTAATATGGAGCTTGACCGCCCCTCAGCTTATAAGCGATTCAAAGATATTTACCAAGGAATGAATGTCCCACCAAATCATCTAAAAAATATTAGTATTTGGAACATGCGTGGTCATTCTATTCCAATGGATAAACTGACACCGAAACTGATCAGACGTGCTCAAAAAGAAAAATTTGATGCAGTGATTATTGACCCAATCTATAAAGTACTGACAGGTTCTGAAAATGATGCGGAACAAATGGCCAAGTTTACAAATAACTTTGACAAAGTAGCTGCAGAACTTGGGACATCTGTTATTTATTGTCACCACCACTCAAAAGGAGCACAGGGCGGTAAATCTTCTATGGACCGAAGCTCTGGTTCTGGAGTATTTGCCCGAGACCCTGACGCAATTCTTGACTTAATTGAGCTTGAAGTTACTGACAGCTTGAGAAAACAACAAGATGCCAGGGCTGTAGCCAATTTCTATGCAGCCAAAATCAGAGATGAGAGACCAGAATATCTTAATGAAATTGGTCAGGATGATTTTCTGTCAGCTCCTGAAATGCGAAAACATTTGGCTTTGGCATTTGGGGATGAACGTGCTAGAGAAATTGCGGGATTTGAATTGGAACAAGTCCAACGAGTTGTGAAGTTGATGACTGCTTGGCGACTTGAAGGCACACTTCGAGAGTTTCCAAAGTTTGAACCAGTCAATCTTTGGTTTAATTATCCGCTGCATTATTCTGATGATTCTGGAGTTCTGAAAGACCTTGAACCAGTTGGAAGTGAGCCAGCATTTAAACGTGGTGCAAAAAAAGGAAGTGAGAAAAATGCTTCTGAGGATAAGAAAAAAGAACGTTTAGAAGCACGTAAAGATAAAATCAATCTCGCATTTGATTTCCTAATTGGTGACAGAGAAGGCATCCCGATTGGAGAATTAGCAAAAGGAATTGAAGGGCAGCCATCTAGTGATACTGTAAAACGTTGGTTACAAGAGTTTCCTAACGATTACATAAAAGACAAAAACGGTATCGTTACAAAGGTGCTCAAAGCCTTAGATGATTCAGGAAATGAGCAGAGGGGGTCAGGTACTCAAAGCCCTGAAAGTGATTAGGTAAAAAGGTGCTCAAAGCCTGTTCGATTTTAGGAATTGCGCACCAAGCAAAAAAGGTGCTCAAAGCCCTCTATGTAAACATAAACAAGTGTATGCAGGGGTGGAATTTATTCATCCACCCCGTGCACACCTCAAGTATATGTTTCCTGAAAAAGAAAAAAAGATAGAGGTTGAATGTTACAGAAAAAATGAGGTGACTAGTGAAAGTAAAATATGTTGAATTTGTAAATGAAAAAATTGGAACAATAAATCACAGAATTAATTTTATTCTTGAAAAAATAAAAAAACAGTTTGAGATTGTTTCTGTACAACAGAATCTAGCAATTTCAGAATCTGGGGTAGTAAAGATAACTTCATTCACTATCCTATATAAGGATAAATCAGATGGACTATGAAAAATTTTTCAACGATGTTAAGAATTGGATTTTAGAGTGCAACTCACAGGCGATAAAATTAGGATTCGGAAATGATGATTTTTGGAACTGGGTTGTAAATTCACTTGGAGAGTTGAGCACAAAATATAATTCACAACCGCTGGTCATGAAACAGACGAACATGTTACTTGACTGGCTAGAAGATACCTGGGAAGAGGTGAAAAATGAAATATAAACTAAAAGGACATCATTGGGTTACCCAAAAGGGTTGCATGGTTTTCGCAGAACCTCAACGTGTAGCGGTTTATACACTAGATAATTTCGATTCTATTGAAGAAGCTAAGGCAGAATGGATAAAAGACCCTTGGATTGAAGATGGCAGTATCTGTGTTTTGGCTACAGAAATTATTGAGGTGGTTGAGTGAATAAAAAATTTGAGACTGCAGACGAGTTGATAGCTTTTGTTATCGATAAAGACTTGAAACGTGGATTCTACCAAAAAGGAAAAAGAATCCAGTGGCTAGTTGGATTTGATATGCTGGGATTTATGCAAGTGACAACTCCAGCACAAGTCAAAAAGTCACGGAGTGGTTTTAATTGCAATGTGACTAATTGGAATGTTTTGCTAGAAGAAAATTTTCAAAAGTTGGATTGGTTTTTGTCAGCAGAATATATCGGAACGGACTTGGAGGAAGATTGATGGCCCACAAATACGGAGCTAAAAAAGTAACGGTTGATGGCATCACTTTTGATAGTAAGGCTGAATCAATCTATTATCAGTTGCATAAGCATGAGCCGAACATGAAAATGCAAGAAAAATTTGTCTTACAAGATAAGTTCAGGCTTAATGGGAAAGCTTATCGGGAAATTTACTACAAGCCAGATTTTACTTTCTATGATGATGCTGGTAACTTGGTTAAAATCGTAGATGTAAAAGGGGTTTTAACTACTGAATTTAAAATTAAAGCAAAGATGTTTGCCAATCGGTATGGAATACAAATCACGATTGCTAAAAAAGTTGCTCGAAAAGATGAATTTACAGAAAAGGTGATTTGATGAAAATTTCCCCTGGAATTAAACGAAAACAGGCACTCAAATCCCAAACTAAAGCTCCAGATTTTGAATGTGTACTTCCATCAGCTTTGGCAGCGATTAGACTAGCGGTTGATGATTCTGTTGAAATTAATGAAGTTTACATCTCATTAAAAAGTGAAGGAGCACTATTGAGTTACAGTTATAAAGATTTGGAGGAAATAGAATGACATTAATTGATGAAATTAAATCATCTCAAAAAGAATCTCATGAAAAATGGTTTGAGAGATGGTATGGAAAAACTGATTTAGAAAATACTATCAGAAGGTCAGCCCAAAAAGGATACACAGGTTATAGAATTCAAGTAAGTAAACAGAATGATAGTTATTTAAGATTGAGGCTAGGCAATGAAGAAACTATTTCTCTTTTAAAAGAAAAACTTGGTGAAGGTTTTACTATAACACTCAAAGAAATTCACGGGGAGAATATCTTAGGAATTAAGACTTATGAATCATTCATTCAGATATTATGGGGGTAGATATTGAAAGTAAGCACAGAATATGGATATTTAATCAAAGCATTGAGAGAATATCCGTTTGAATCACAAGTAAAACGGAGATGCGAAGAAATTCAATATCCAGTAAGTAATAGTGGACTAGACCCGAATTGGTGGATAACTCCTCAAAATTTGGTTCGTGATCCAAAAGTTTTAAGTGATATCATTAAGCTAGAATGTGATCCAACATTAATTAAATATAGGCGGCAGTTTAAAGCAATTCAAGAAATGATTGCTGAAACAGATCCAGGGCATTGGAAAATAATCAAGGCTGTTTATATTCACAATGAATTAACTGTTGAAGGTGCATTGATGCGTTTTGGCTTTGGTAAAAAAACTCAAGCGTATAAAAATATCATTCGTCCATTTTTTGAAAAATTGGAATATAAGATTGATGAAATTGCTGCAGAAGAACGCATCGAAATAAATTTTGCGGAAAAGTGACCGTTTTTGCTAAAAAATAGCGAACAAGTGACCGAAAAAATGAGTTAAAATAGTATTGTGAACGAGTGAATGATGATACGACTCGATAACTCCTTTTAGATTTTACCTGTCAGAAATGGCAGGTTTTTTTATACAAATTTTACAGAAAGCGAGGTACAAAGATGTGACAAAAGGTAACATATACAAGCCAACTACAGCTGAAAAAAAATTACTTGAAGTGCTTATAAATCCAGAAAATGCAGGGAAAACTGTTACAGATATTTGTAACCTTGCGAATGTAAGCCGTCGTAAGTATTATGAAGCGATGGGGAAAGAGGAGTTCTCAAACCTCGTCAATGAAACCACAATGGGCTTGGTCACAGCTAAAGCGGGTAGTGTTTTAAATGCTGCTTATAAGTACGCTATGAAAGAAAAAGGATTCCAGGACCGCAAAATGATTTTAACGATAGCTGGAATTTACGTCGATAAAAGTCAAACGGAGCTGTCAGGTTCAGTTGATATAAACGAACGTAGCAAAGAGATACAAGAACGAATAAAAGGACGGATGAAGGATGGAGAATGATTTTGATTTTTTCATGGACCTAGTTCTTAATCATCCTGTTCAGTTTGGAATAGAAAGTGGATTTGAAGACTTAGAAGAAATTCATAACGAATGGATCAAGTCTTTTTTATTTTCTGAGGAAGACGAAACACTTCTGGCTCATCGTGGGTCATATAAAACGACTTGTCTTTCAATTGCAATTGCGATTCTATTAGTCATGTTTCCAAATCAAACCATCATCTTCATGCGTAAAACAGACACGGATGTTATGGAAATTGTCTTGCAGGTTCAGAAGTTATTACAGTCAGACATCTTTCAAGCTTTTTCAGAAGCTTTGTGGGGAAAGTCAGTTATCTTATTGAAAGCAACAACGACTGAGATTGATACTAATCTAAAAGAAAGTAATAAGGGGACTTCTCAACTTCTTGCTTTGGGGATTGGTGCCAGCATTACTGGTAAGCATGCGGATATTGTTATCACTGATGACATTGTCAATCTGAAAGACCGTGTGAGCCGTGCAGAACGTGAGCGGACTAAAACCCAGTACCAGGAATTGCAGAACGTAAAAAATCGTGGTGGCCGTTTCATTAATACTGGAACTCCTTGGCACAAGGAAGATGCGATTTCTAAGATGCCAAATGTCAGAAGATACGACTGTTACGAAACAGGATTAATTAGTAAAGAACAGCTAGAGCATTTGAGACAAGCCATGATTCCCAGCTTATTTGCTGCCAACTACGAACTGAAACATATTGCTGATAAAGATGCCATGTTTAGCGCTCCAACCTATATTGCCGACGTTGGCAAAATGGCCAATGGAACAGCACACATTGATGCGGCTTACGGTGGGAGTGACTCGACCGTTTACACTGCTAAAAAAGATAATGTGATGTTTGGCAAGAAATGGGACAAGCACGTTGATGATTGCTTGAATGAGATTGAACTTATCCACAAGGAATTGAAGCTTGGGACAATCCATGTTGAAAACAATGGGGATAAAGGTTATCTTGCTAAAGAAATTAAAAAACGTGGCATTCCAGTCAAAGAATATCACGAATCACAAAATAAATTTATTAAGATTGCTACCTATTTGAGAGCGGAGTGGTCCAACATTCAATGGCTTGATACTACTGACCCAGATTATATGGCTCAGGTATTGGATTATACAGAGAATGCCGAACACGATGATGCGCCAGATAGTGCAGCAAGTTTAATTAGACAAACTAAAAGTAAAGGAGGTTGGTTAGTATAATGGCAACTAATGTACTACTAAGCAAAGACCCAACAATTATTGCTTCCGGAATTAAAAATGCGATTCAGGCAGATTTAAAAGACAATAAAAAGAAAATTGCTCAACAAGGTGTAGATTACTATAACTACAAACATGATATTTTAGACAATCGAATTTTTTATATTGATGATGATAACAATCTAAGAGAAGACAAGTACGCTACAAATATCAAAATACCCAATGCTTTCTTAAATGAATTGATTGACCAGAAAGTCCAATACCTTTTATCAAATCCAGTTGAAATCGAATGTGATGATGACCAGCTGGCTAAGTACCTTGAAGATTATTATAACGAAGACTTTCAATTGTTCCTTAATGACTTGCTGACAAACGGAAGTCAGAAAGGTTTTGAATATGTTTATCCTCGGACTACTCCTGATGATGTCATTGTCTTTCAAGTTTTAGACGGTTTAAAAATTATTCCTATTTATGATGATTTGAATGTCGTTCAAAAAGTCCTTCGTTACTATTCAAATGACATCGTCAAAGACGGTAAAGTAAAAACAATTAAGACTGCTGAACTATATGATGATAAAGAAGTCATGACCTTTGAAGCTTCTGAAAAAGATAATTATGAATACATCGGTTCACAGCCTCATATTCTTGGAACTAATGGAGAGGAGATTGGAGGCCGTTCTTACGATACTATTCCACTCTATCGTTACCAGAACAACCAACAGGAACGAACAGATTTAGAACCTATCAAAGCGCTTATTGATGACTATGACTTGATGAATTCTTATCTATCAAACAACTTACAGTCTTTCTCTGATGCCATTTATGTGGTTAGAGGATTTGAAGGTGACTCTTTAGATAAACTCCAAATGAACCTCCGGAATAAAAAGGTTGTAGGTGTTGGAGATGATGGTGGAATTGATGTAAAAGTTGTCAATATTCCAGTTGAAGGTCGTAAGACTAAGATGGAGATTGATAGTGAAAATATCTACCGTTTCGGCTTTGGGTTTGATAGCTCACAAGTCGGTGATGGCAATGTGACGAACGTTGTTATTAAGTCACGATACACAAGACTAGACATGAAAGCCAATAAGACAGAGGTTCGGTTGAGAGCTTTCTTGAAATGGTCGCTTGATTTAGTCATTGCGGATATTAATCGAAAAAATAACACATCCTACAACAGCAATCAAGTTGAGTTTGTCATTACTCGTGAAATGCTAGTCAATGAAAACGATCTTGCTAATAATGAAAAGGTTGAAGCTGATACAAAATCAGTTGAAGTCCAAACACTTCTTGCAGCAGCTCCATTATTGCCGGATGATGAAGTTGTTCAAATGATTTGTGATATTTATGACTTGGATTATGACGAAATCCAACAACAATTAAGTGTTAAAGGATATACAGAACAACCAAGTGCTTCTGATACTCAAGAAGTGGCTGAGGCGGCTCAAGATGCTGCTGGAGTTAAGACACTAAATGGAGCGCAAACTCAATCTCTAATTTCAATAATCACGCAATATCAAACTAATGTTCTTACACGGAATCAAGCTATTCAGATGATTATTGTTGCTATTGGAGTTAGTGAAGAACAGGCTAATAAATTACTTGGTGATGATAATGTTAATAACACTGTAGCTGGAGTGGTAAGTTGAGGTGATTCATGAATATTGAAAGTCCAGTAGATGAAAAAAAGCTCCACAAGTTCTATGAAAACATTTCTAAATCTGTGAATCAGAAAATTGAGGATTGGCTAGAGCATTACGGTGATCTATCTTTTAGCAAACGGATAGAGTTTGAAAGATTGCTAAATGTCAGTAATGAAATTCGTCAAATACTTGGAGAGCCTAGCATTAATATTGCTGAAACGATTAAGAGTCATGTTTTAACAGAAGGAGCAAACGGGTATAATTCTGTTTATTACTCTCTTGAAACTGGCTATAATCTTGATTTGAACTTTCATAGCTTAGACAATAAGTTTTTAACTGAGCTGATGAACAGTCCAGTAGCTGGTTCTACTTTGTCAAAGCGACTCTATAAATACAGAAATGAATTGGCTTCAAAGATTAGTGATGCTATTGCTAGAGGAATGTCTTTTGGTTATGGTTATGACAGAATGGCATTGGAAATATCAACAATTACAGAAGCTAACTATCGGCAAGCTTTGAGAATTGCTCGTACAGAAGGCGGTCGTGTTCGTTCTATAACCACTCAAAAAGGTTATGAGGAAGTCAAAGAAAAAGGTGTTGATTTAAAGAAACAATGGATGGCAACTAACGATGGTAGAACTCGTACAGACCACTCATTACTCAATGGTCAGATTCAAGAAGTTGATGAAGACTTTAAAATTGGTTCATATAAAGCACAAGGGCCTCGGATGTTTGGAATTGCTGAAGAAGATATTAATTGCAGATGTACAACGGTCACTGTCGTTAATGGAATTGCGCCTAAGTTGAATCGAGAGGGTGAGAATTTTTATCAAAAGAAATATGATGATTGGTTAAAAAATAAAAACTAAGCGTTTGTCATTGACAGGCGCTTTTCTTATGCTCAAAGGAGGGCAGAAAATGGAAAATATTAAAAAGAAAATGACCAAAGTTGATGAAGATTTTACGATCGAAGTTACGAATAATGATGGAAATATCACAATAGATGTCAATACAAACGTACAAGTTGAATTAAAGGTTGCTGCGGAAAATTGGGCTTTATCGTTTTTCCGAGGAGAAAAGGGATATGAAGATGAAAAAATATTTATTCAAGCTCTAGCTTCTGCAACTGAAATTTATAAGACTTCTCAACAAGCTAACCTATCAGGGGCATTGCTTAATTATGAAGATAAATAACTTTTAAACCCTTGGGATTCCACGGGTTTTTCTTATGCCCTGAACATGGCATAAAACTGTTCAAATTCGACTAGACACGTCGTAAAAAGTGCAAGCATCGTGAGAGCGAACTCGTATAAAAGCGTAGGTGTGAGGAGGAATAAAATGACATTTGAAGAGTATTTAAAATCTCTTGGCTTAGATGATGAGCAAGTGACGTCCATTACTGCAGGAATGGAAGAAAACAAGTTCTATTTAACTTCTGAACAGAATCTTGAAGAACGCTATAACAAGGCTGTTCAACAACGAGATGAAGCAAAAGAGCAACTCAATTCTAGTAAAGAAAGAATTACAGAACTTGAAGCTGCTGCCCAAGAAGTTCAAGAAACTTTAGAGTCTAATCAATCTGAATTAGAAAAACTTGAAGAACTTCAAAGTCAAGTTGAAACACTGACAAGCGAAAATAGCTCAATCAAGCGTACTACTAAGCTTGAAAAATTGCTGACTAAAGCTGGTGTTAATGACATTGACTATATTCTCAACTATAAAATGCGTGGTGGAGAAGATTTAGAAGTTGGAGAAGATGGAGAGTTTACTAACTTCGATGACAAGCTCAATGAGTTGAAAGAAAGCTATCCAAAATACTTTGAGGCCCCTGAACCTCCAAAAGATGATAAGGGCTGGACTCCTTTGGATAACAACCCTAAAGACGGTAAAAAAGAAGATTTTGACCCGTTCTCAGAAAAAATTGCCAAATATAACCAATAGGAGGAATTACTTTGGAAGACCAACAAAAACAACCGATTACGGTTGCACAGCTTAAAGAAGCTGGAATTGACAAACTTGTCGCTGGGCTAACAGATGCCATTGATAAAGAAGATGATGCAAATGTAGGTAAAGCCTTGCAAGACCTTACAGAAGGCCTTAAAAAAATCGATTCGCCAGAAGATAATCCTGGCAGTAATGGTGATGGTAAACCTGATCCATTTGCTGATAAAGTCGCAAAATATGTTCCACAAGGGAAATAAGAGAGGTAAAAAATTATGACAACTAATAACAACCAACAAAATGCACGTCGTTTTGAACCACAATATAAAGGTATTCTTACCGCAGTATTTAACGCTAAATCCGCATTCTCTGGTGCATTTGCTCCAATTCAATCAGTTGACGGGATCACATCTAACACAAAAGCCTTTTCTGTAAAAACTAATGCTACACCAGTAGTAATTGGAACTTACAGCAAAGATGCTAATGTTGGTTTTGGAACTGGAACTGGAAACTCTTCACGTTTTGGTGACCGTACTGAGGTTATTTATGCTGATACTGATGTTGATTTCAGCTATGAATTGGCAATTCACGAAGGGATTGACGTTGCCACAGTAAATGCTGGACTTAATGATGCAGTAGCTGACCGTTTGGAAGCTCAATCAATTGCTCAAACTCGTTACATGAACCAAAAGAACGGTAAATTCTTGTCTGATAACGCAAGCAAAACACTTGAAATGGTAGATGCTGATAGCAAATACACAGAAGCAAATATCAATGCTTTGTTCAATGCTGCTGCAAAAGAATTCACTAATAATGAAATCGATGCAGATAAAACAGCCTACCTTGTTCCTGATTTATATCAAGCAGTTGTTGATTTGACTAATGCAACTTCACTAAAAGGTGCAACTGTCAGTCTTGATAACAACACTGTTCCAAAATATAAAGGGTTCAAACTTGAAGAAACTCCTGATAAATACTTTGTTTCTGGAGAAGTTGCTTATTTTGCTGCTGATCAAGTTGCTATTCCTTTCGTTGGTATTGCTACAGCTCGTACAATTGATGTAGAAGCCTTTGACGGTAAAGCACTTCAAGCTCATGCTAAAGGTGGTCAATTCATGCTTGATGACAACAAGAAAGCTGTCTTGAAAGCAACTGCTCCAGCTCCTAAACCCTGATGATGCCCCGGAGAAAGGGGCTATCCCAGATGATAGCTGGACAGTAAACGAAATCAAGAGTTATCTTGACCAGAAAGGGATAGCTTACACCAGCTCAATGGTAAAGGCTGACTTACTTGCTTTAGTGGGAGGTTAATTATGATTATCACGCCAGATGAAGCACAAAAAATCAACTCTGACCTGACTCAAGAAACACTTGATGGATTAGAGCAGTCTATTCGTGCTCTAACTCATAATAAGTTCCAAAATTTGAACATCAGATTCTATCAGTTCAAAGTAACCAATGAAAATACTTTAGAGTTCAATGACACGCTTTCTTTTCTTCGTGTTGGTGAAACAATTGAAATCAGTAATACCTGGAGTCAGACGGGTTCAGGATTAAATCAGGGCATGGGAGTGAATGATGGCTTGTATGTGATTGAAGAAGTCACTGACAAGACAATCAAGCTTAAAGATGCGGAGCTGTTCAATGGCAACTTCCAAAGTGCTTTTATCACTAAGATATCCTACCCTCCTGACATTGTCGAGGGTGTCAAAAGATTGCTCCAGTATGATGTATCTATGGGAGATAAACTTGGCATCAAGTCTGAAAGTATTGCTCGGATGAACATCACTTACTATGATATGAATTCGAGTGAATCAATCAATGGTTACCCAGCTAGTTTATTTGGCTTTCTGAAAAAATATAAGAAAATGAGGTGGTAAGATGTATGCACCTCATTCTTTTATTATTCAAAAGTTTGAATCTGACGGTGACGGAATCGGTGGAGTTGTGAAAGCTTGGAAGGATTTCATTACTGTAAAAGGTTATTTGGATTTAGTTAATGGGACAAACCAAGCCACATTACAAAATGCTATCGTTGAGGAATCTACTCATATTTTAATTATTCCAAAGTATGTTTCTGGAATCACTGATAAAATGCGAGTTATTGATGAAGAGGGAAAAGTTTATTCAATTACTTACCCTGATAATCCTATGGGACTCAATAATCATAATGAGATTTATCTTGTTTTTGGAGGCAAGAATGGCAATTAAATATGAGAATAATTTCCCAGCCGTTGAAAAGCTACTTGATAGTAATGTAGAAAGTGCCATTATTGCTGCAAGTGAACTTGTCCGCTCACAAGCAAAGGCAAATATTACTGCTGAAGATAGAGTTGACACTGGCAATCTACGAGATCATATTGATTACAAATTGGTAAAAGATAGCGGCTACTCTGGCGGAATGGCTTCACAGATTGGTTCACCAGACAACCATGCTATTTACAATGAATTCGGTACTGGTGAATTTGCTGAAAATGGTGCTGGTCGAAAAGGTGGCTGGTTTTATCGAGCCGCTGATGGAACACCACACTTTACTAAAGGTTTAAAGCCTATAAAATTCTTGAGAAATGCTTTTCGTGACACTAAGCAAGAAGTTCAGAATATCTATCAACAGGAACTAGGAAAGGGGATAAAATGATTGAGTTGTTGCAAACATTAAAATTGATGTTTGACCAAGTTACTAAAGAGAGTTATTTGGAAATTAATAACTCTGAAAAAATTAATTACCCTTATCTAACATACTCACTTGATATTGATAACATCAACAGAAATACTGATGGCTTTTATTTAGACATTGATATTTTTGATGAAAATTCTAGTTTTATCAATATTATTAATTTAGAAAGTCTCTTACGTGAAAACTTTGATTTCAATCAAAAATTCACGGATGGGCTTTTTTTACGTTTTTATTTTCAACGTTCATATTCAGTGGAAACACAGAGTGATATGTTGAAACGCAGAAATTTGCAAATTTATTGCAAAGTAGATTGGAGAAATAAATGACATTACCAAATTCAGGTTATACAAAAACTTCATCAGAAAATTTTATGATTAATGCAGGAACAATTGTAGTAAACGTGGAATGGGACGAAACCTCAAAATCATTTACAGGAACACCGCTTGGCGCAACAAGTGATGGAACAAAAGTAAATATCGAACAAAAATACCGCAAAATCGGAGTTGATGGGACTGGCCATGTGGATGTTCAAGGCCTCTGGGTACTTGATGAAGCACACGCAACTGTTGGTGCCAAATTGAAAGAACTCACGGCTGAAAATATGGCCTTAGGACTTAATGGTACTAAAAACGAGTCAGCAGAATATGATGGCTATACTGAAATTAAATCAAAACGTTACCTTGAAGAAGGTGATTACATCAAAAATATGGCGATCGTTGGTAAATTGACCGGTAGTGAAAAACCTATCATCATCCTTTTAGACAATGTGCTGACTACATCCGCTTTTGCTCTTGAAACAAAAGACGGTGATGAAGCTGCTATTGACTATGAAGGAACAGCCAATGCCTCATTTGAACAATTGCAAAACGATGAGTTCCCTTGGACTATCCTTTATCCAACTGATAAAACAGTCGCAGTAACTGGAGTGACGTTGAATAAAACAACGCTATCTCTCGCAGTTGGGGCAAATGAAACATTGACAGCGACTGTTGCACCTGCTGATGCAACTGACAAATCAGGAACATACAGCTCTGACGATTCAACAATCGCCACCGTAAATGCTCAAGGGGAAGTAGTAGGTGTCAAAGCTGGTACAACAAATGTCAAATTTACCACTTCAAACGGTAAAACTGCAACTTGTGCTGTTACTGTAACTGCAGCTTAAAAATAGAATAGAGGAAAGTACTTATGACTGAACAATTGAAATTACGTGAATTGCAAGGGGATGACCTATTTACGCTTCTTGGAATTTTTGCAAAGCTAGAAATTCAAGATGACATTGTTGAAATTTTCAACGGGGTAGATACTTCTGACCTTTCAGTAATTGAGGCACGAGGCAGAAACCTCATGTCAAGTTTAATTTCAAAACTATTGAAAAATATCACAACTGTAAAAGTAGAACTCAACAACTTCTTAGGTGAATTGGCTGGGACTACTGGTGAAGAAATCGGCCAATTGAATCTTGTCACTTATGGTAAATTGGTGAAAGATTTTATTGGAAAACCTGAGTTGAAAGATTTTTTCCAATCATTGTCATCATAAAACAAATTGATGACGGTGAACATCAGTTAAAAGATTTCCTTTTTAGAAGATATAGTAATCCATTGGCTGTCTTGGCGACTTATTCGTTGGGACGGGCAGTGGATTTTATTTTATATCTTTATGAACAGGAAAATGAAGAAACATTATGGGAGATGTGGCTTTCTAAGGATATCGACGAAGACTTTTCAGAATTTAAAAAGAAAAATATGAAAACTTTGAGAATCAAAGAAAAAGATGTCATTACCCCTGATAAAGAGCAAGAAAATTTAAACTTTGCAGCTCAATATTTCAATTTTAGTAAGGAGGTAAAAATGAATGGAAGTATTTAGTTTATTTGGTACGCTTGGTTTAAGAGGCGCTAGTGATGTAAAGGCTCAACTTCAAGAAACGAGCAAACAAGCCGATAATACGGCCAAAACATTTGATAACTCTACTGAGAGAACTGGGAAAAGTTCTCAAAGTCTTTTAGCTAAGATTGGAGCTGGATTCACACAAGCTGGAAATGTTGCAGGTCAATTTGTAGCTGGATCAATAAGAGCAATTGGGAACTTTGGCCAGTCCCTTGAAAACCAAGGTCAGAAAATGATTAACTTCGGTGGTGGGGCAAAAACTGCCCTTGCTACTGTTGGTTTATCAGTCGGAACACTTGCAATGTCTATCACAGCTGGTATGAAAAGATTAGATGCCTTGAATGGCGCTAACCTTGTTTTCCAATCAATGGGAGCTGCTGCAGATACTTCATTTGGTGGAATCAGTAAAGCAGCACAAGATATGACCAAAGGGACGGTCATGGCTGTTGGTGACTTTAATTCTAAAGTTCAACAATATATAGCCAAAGGAGTCCCACAAGCTGCAGCAATTGCAACAACTGCATTGAATGCTTTTGTTAAAGGGACATCGGTTGGGATGACTGATGCAGCAACAGCGACTGCTCGTTTTAACTCTGTTGGTATGGATTTGAATAAATCTACAACAGAATTTAAAAACATGACCAAGGTTTTGGCTGGGACAGGTAATGCGACCGCTGCAGGAATTGATGCAGCTTCGTTGGCAATTTCTCAGATGGCTGGTAAAGGGAAGTTGGACATGGGTAACATGTTACAACTTATGAACACCATGCCTAATGCCTTAGCTTTTGTCTCACAATCTACCGGAATATCTATGAAAGATATTCAACAAGCCATTTCTGATGGTAAAGTAAGCTATGAAGACTTTTCTAAGGCTTTGCAAGACCAATCAGTAAAAGTTGATGAACAATTTGCCAAACAGGGTGGGGTTATGGCCCAAACTGGTAAGACCTTTGAAGGTTCTATCTCAAACATGAAAGCAGCTGTTGCACGTTTTGGGGCTTCAATCTTAGAAGGAATTGGTCAAAGTAAAATAACTGATGCAATGGCAAACATTGGTTCAAAAATTGATGAAACTGCCACTAAAATTACTCCTATCATTCCGAAAGTTGTTGATTTTGGAACAAAATTATTTAATTTAGCTCAAAAATTCGCACCCGTTATTGGTGCTTTTTTAGCCTTTAAATTAGGTGCGCTTGGTGTAGGAACGGTAATGAAACAGGTTGGTAGTATTTTTACAACCTTTGCTAAAAATCCTATTTTGTCTATTATTATGTTGTTAGTTGCAGCGTTTATGCAAGCATATACACATAGTGAAACTTTTAGAAAAGCAATCCAAGACTTATTTTCTGCTATCCAAAATAGTGGAGCGATGGAACTTCTCAAAATAGCTTTCGAGCGTATCAGTACTGTTGTTGGTCAGGTTAAAGATTCTGTAAGTAAACTTTGGGATAACATTTCAAAGGGAACTAGTACGAGTAATATCATTCAAACAATAGTAGGATTTTTTAATAATCTAGGACTAGCAGTATATGATGTTGTAGATTTTGTCACTAAACTATGGGAAAGTCTTCAAAATAGTGGAGCTTTAGATGGTTTCAAGAATGCTTTTAAAAATACTTTTTCAATTATAAGTAGCTTGGTTTCTCCAGTAATTGATTTAGTTAAGAGGCTTTGGGATAAAATTTCCGAAGCTGGTAGTCAACAATCTGTTATTGAAACACTAGACAGTGCTTTTTCAACGGTTGGTTCAACAATCGAATCTGTGACAGGATTTGTAAAAGGATTAGTCGATTGGTTTAAACAAGGCGGCACCGGAGTGGACGTTTTGAAAGCTGCATTTGTTGGTCTTGGAACAATCCTTGGAGGTTATGCAGTATATCAAGGAATTTTAAAAGGTATTGCTTTAGCTCAACAAGCCTGGGCAATCGCCACTGGAGTTTGGAGTGCGATTACCACTGGTGCAACTGCTATACAAACTGCATTTAATGCCGCAATTGCAGCAAATCCAATAGGAATGATTGTAGTTGCAATCATGGCAGTAGTAGCAGCACTTATTTACTTTTTCACTCAAACAACTGCCGGGAAGCAAATTTGGCAAGATTTTATTAATTGGCTAAAAAATGTTTGGCAAGGAGTAAGTCAATTCTTTAGTGGACTTTGGGATGGAATAGTAAGTACATTTAATAATGTTGTAAGTAGCATAAGTCAAATATGGACTAACATTGTGAACACTTTTAATTCCGCTGTTAATTCAATTGCTGCATTTGTAGTTCCAATCTTCAATAGTATTGTTTCAGGGATTCAAATAGCAATGAATCTAATTTGGTCAGTCATACAAATTGTATGGCAGGCTATTAAAGTTACTTTCGAGCTTGTAGTAGGTGGAATAGTTGCTTATATAAAATGGGCCGGTGAAGTATGGCTTTCTATCATAACAACCGCTATGAATCTTATAAGCAGTGTTATCATGACTGTTTGGAATGCAATTCAACCTTTTGTAATGACTGCGGTAAATGCTATTAAAGATGTTATTACAACAGTATGGAATACGATTGTTTCTGTAATCACTACAGTAATGACTACTATTGGTAATGTAATTTCAACAGCATGGGCTGGAATACAAGTTGTCTTTAGCACGGTACTGGGATGGATAAGTTCATACATCAGTATTGTAGTAAGCACTTGGCAAACCATTATTTCTACAGTGATGAATGCTATTCTTGCTGTGATTGTTCCGATTTGGAATACAATCAGTTCAGTTGTCATTACAGTAGTGGGTACTATCAGAAATGTTATCTCTACAGCTTTTGAAGCTGTCAGAAGTACAACTGTTAATGTTTTTAACGCAGTAAGTGGTGTTGTATCAAGTGTCTGGAGTGCAATTGCCAATACCATTAATAACGCTGTGAATGTCGTGAAAAATGGCGTATCATCTGGATTCAATGCTGTAAAAAGTGTTGCATTAAGCATATTTAATGCTGTAAGTAGCAGCATTTCAAGTATTTGGAATGGGATTCAGAATGGTATTTCTAACACTGTCAATAGCATCAAGAGCACAGTATCAAGTGTTTTCAATGCCATAAAGAGCGCTATGGAATCTCCAATCAGAGGAGCACAAAGCGTTATTAGTGGGATAATTAATACAATTAAAGGGTTGTTCAACTTTAAAATTAGTTTTCCTAAAATTGAAATTCCAAAAATTCCAATGCCTCACTTCAAAATTAGTGGTGATTTTAATCCATTAAAAGGTAAAATACCATCAGTTGGAGTTGACTGGTACGCAAAAGGTGGGATTATGACTGGTGCCACTGTCTTTGGAATGAATGGTAATAATCTTCAAGTCGGCGGTGAAGCTGGACGTGAAGCTGTTATTCCTTTGAATAAAGAAACACTTGGTCAGATTGGTGATGGAATTAAAAAATCAACTTCAGGGATGAATGACGAATCTCTAGTATTCAACCAATACAACTACAGTCCAGAAAATATTGATGCACGTACAGCGTCTAAATATGCCAAAAGAGATGGTAAAGATATGCTTCGTACACTTAGAATTAGAGGTAATTAATCATGCAAATTGTATATAAAAATACTAATGGGGAGCAAGTTGTCCTTGGACAGCAACCTCCTTTTTTAGTTACTTCAAAAAAAGGATTTGCTCAGGTAGACAATGTCATTACCAAACAAACTCAGTATGGGTTAGATGGCTCTATCTTAATCAATCAACAACTTGACGATAAGGAACTTGAAATTGAAGGGGAATTTATTGCCAGTGACTCCAGTGATTTAGAAAATAAAAAAACACAACTTGCCAGTATTTTTAATCCTAAATTAGCAGGAACGCTTACTTATTTCCCAGATAATGGAGGAGTTTATTACCTGGATGTGTTGGTCGAAAAATTTTCAATGAATGAATCATCAACAAATCTAAGTCAAGTTTATAGTATTAATTTTCTATCACTTGATTCCTATTGGGTAGATAAAAACCAAGCTGATAAGCTTATTCCTTTATCTACTTTAAAGAAAAATTTAACTTTTCCTTTAAGGATATCAACTGGATTCACGTTTGCGGTAAGGTCTTCAAACAATATCCAAACTATTGTGAATGATGGCGACGTCTCAGTAGGGATGGTTGTTATTTTAGAATTCACTGGTGAAGTAACCAATCCAAAAGTTTTAAATGTGACAACTGGAGAATATTTCAGACTAGAGAACACTTACACAGTTGGAGAAATCATCAGAATTGTCACTCTTCGGGGTGAAAAAGAAGTCTTACTGACTACCAGCGATGGTACAGAGCAAAATAACCTTGAATTTTGGGATGAAGATAGTATTTTCTTACAACTTGATAAAGGCAATAACTTTTTCCAATTACAGGCTGATTCCGGTTCTGAAAATATGATTGGAACTGTAAGAATTAGTCCCAAAGTATTAGGAGTATAAGATGCAAAGAATTTTACTTACTTATCAGTGGTTGGGTGATTTCAACTACGCAAAAGCAAAAATTTTTGATGGCTTTGAGTCCCTAATTATTTACGAGAATTATGGTAAATGTAACACATTTGAACTTGATGTACCCTTTAGTTTTGAAAACAATTCTATCTTCAAACCAGAAAATGTTTTTAAATTTGATGGTGTTTACTATTACGTTGATGATGTTTCAGGTACAAGTGATAAGTTGAAAGTTTGCGGGAAGTCTTTAGCTGGTAAATATGATAGTCGAATTATTGACAGGACATATATTGCCAGCAAAAGCCCTGCTTTAATTGCTTGGGACCACATTAATCAAGAAATCATAAACCCAGGGAACTATTCAGACATCAATGGCTCATATAATGGAGCAGATAGAAAAATAGATTATCTAACGCTAGGCAATCAATATTTACATAGCGCTTATGCCAACAGCGCAGACGGAACGGACGGTTTCACGACTGTTTATCCGAATCTGAATTTGTTAGATGGTACTTCTTCAATTTTAAAAACGGTATCTGCTAAAGATTGGGGTACTCCAGATTCATTAACGACTAATACTATAGATTTTAAAAAAGGGGAATCCTATACATACAGTGCATGGATTCAAGATTGTGATATTGATACACGTGCAGTAATTTATCTTTTTGGTTCATCATCAGGATTCGAGGCCCATCTTGGAAATACCATTACTGCTGGTAGTAGTGGACTTTCAACTGTGACATTTAATATATCTGATGATATTGCTAGTTATAAAACATCTATTGGATTTATGGAAAGTCAAGCAAGCTACCATAATCTAAGCTATTCTAGGTTGAAATTAGAACACGGTTCAACTGCGACACCATACATGCCCTCAGCTAGCGAAGCCACAACTGCTGACTGGCCAAGTTATATTGGTCAGTATTTAGACTACACCCATGCTAACTCAAAAAATCCAAAAGATTATACTTGGTCTCCTTTCAGTGGAACAGTTCCATCACCAATAGAAAACCCCAAAACAACAACCGATCTTGGTCTTGCTGCTATTGATTATCAAAACTCATATGGTGAAGTACAAAAGCAAGTTGAAACATTGTGTGAAACTTATAATTTTGGTTTTAAAGAAGTTGGAGCAAAAGGGGTTGTAAGCAACCAAATTCAATTTTTTAAGGGTAGAGATGTCTCTAAATGGGTTGTCTTTTCTGATGATTCAGACGGTTATGAAAATCTTAATGAGGTAGAATTTGAACATTCTACTTTTGATAAAAAAACAGTAGCTTATGCCTTTGGAGAAGGAGAGGGCAGTGACCGTAAAAAAATTGTACTAAATCCAACAATCAAAGGTTTATCCCGAAGAGAATTATACGTAGATGCTCGTGATTTGCAAAGTAGTGATGGAACTACTACAATTCCGTCAGCAACCTACAATAATATGTTAAAGGATAGAGCTAATCAATCTTTAGCTGATAAAAAAGAAGTCATCACCTTAAATGGTGATTTTGTTTTGACATCTAAGTTAGTACAGTTTGGGCGTGATTTTTTCGTCGGTGATACTGTTAGATTGACGAGTAAAAGATATGGGGCAGCTAAAACGGCTGTTATTTCCCAAGCCAAAAAAACTTATAACGATAAGGGAGAGTATTTGGAATTAATTTATGACAAAGAAACTCCCACAATATTTGATATTTTAGGGAGAAATAAATGACATCAAATGAAAAATCTTTCCCCTGGGATGACCACAATGGTGACCGTGAATATAGTTCTGATGAATTTGCGGAATTTTTCTCAACATTGTTTAAACCAGGGGTAGTCGCGACAGCAAACTTTGGAACTGGTTTACAGATTACAGAATCCGCCAGTTTGGGAATGCGTGTGAAATTTGGTTCTGGAGAAGCTTTTAGTAGTTTTGGGCGAAACTATGTTCATGACAAGGATGAAGAAGTGGCCGTTCCAATTGCAAGCACATTGCAAGACAGAACGGATAGCGTCGCCATTCAATTCAATAAGTCTCAGCGAGAGGCTTTTTTTGTATATAAAGAGTCTGATACAACAGTGACCAGAACGGACAGTATTTTTGAATTACAAATCGCTAAAATACTTGTTCCCAAAAACAGTACCCAGATTACTAATGCAAACATCACGGATATGCGAGCTAATGAGAGTGTCTGTGGATATTTTAGCCCTCACGGAAAACTTAATACAGGAGATATCACTGCTCAATTTGTTGCATGGTTTAATGATTTCAAAGGTAAATTAGGCACTGACCCAGCTACAAATTTACAATTGCAAGTTGATAGTTTAAAAACTGAAACAGATAGTATTTTAAGTAAAGTTTATCCAGTTGGCGCATATTACTTTAGTTCGCAATCAACAGAGCCAGCTATATTGTTTGGTTTTGGAACATGGGCACGAGTTAAAGGTCGTGGGTTAGTTGGGGTTGATGAATCTGATTCAGCTTTATCTAGCGGTGGCAAACAAGGTGGTTCAACAAATCCGTTGTCACAACATACAATTGCTCCTTCTAGTGGACAATTTGTTGTCGCTCGTGGGGTAGGAAATCAGCACTGGTCTTCTGGTGGGGCGCCAAGCAACTCTTATGCAATGGACACAGAAGTGAGTGGAATCACAGTTGGTGATAACACTAACCATAATAACTGGCAACCGTTTGAGGCGGCCTATATTTGGAAACGTACAGCTTAGAAAGTAGGGGGTATGGATGCATTAGTGCATGAAGGGTGGCAATTTTTTAAACTTGTTATTGATAATTGGGCCGCCCTTCTTATAATTTCTGGTATTTTCGGATGGATGTATCGAAGAATGACCAAGAAACAAGAGGAACAATTAAGAATACTTTTAGTAGTCATTAAACGTGTTGAGCTTGGAGAAGCAATTAACCATGATTATGGCTTACAAATTGTCAGTGGTATTTTTGATGAATATACAGCGTTAGGGGGCAATCACTACGCTCACGAAATTTATGAAAGATATAAGGAAGGAAAAGAAAATGATTTTTAATAACAAGTTTTACAACATCATCAAATGGGCTGTTTTAACAGCCTTGCCAGCACTTAGTGTTTTTATCGGAGTAATTGGTAAAGCGTACGGTTGGGGTGGAACTGATTTAGCTATTATTACTTTGAATGCATTCACGGTATTCTTGGGAACATTGGCTGGGGTAAGTGCTGTCAAATATAATAATCAGCCAAATGATACGGAGGAAAACAAATGAAAAAGTTAATTAAAAAAGCTGCCATTGGAACGGTAGCTTTCTTTGCTGTTGCAGCAAGTGGACCTGTATTTGCCGCAGTTGGTGATCAGGGGGTTGACTGGTCAAAATATAACGGAACTTATGGTAATTTTGGTTATGCTCATGATAAATTTGCTTTTAGCCAAATCGGAGGAACTTACGGTGGAACCTTTGTAGACCAAGCCACCTATGAAACGCAAGTAGCTTCAGCAATCGCTCAGGGTAAACGAGCACATACTTACATTTGGTATCAAGTCGGAGGTTCGCAAGAAGTAGCGAAAGCAGCACTTGATCGTTACTTACCAAGGATTCAGACGCCAAAGAATTCTATTGTTGCCTTAGATTATGAAAGTGGAGCAAGTGGAGATAAGCAAGCCAATACTGATGCGATTCTTTATGGAATGCGTCGAGTAAAAGCGGCTGGATATACTCCAATGTATTATTCTTACAAGCCATACACCTTAGCAAATGTTAATTATAAGCAAATCATCAAAGAGTTTCCTAACTCACTATGGATTGCGGCATATCCAAATTATGAAGTGACACCAGTTCCAAACTATAGCTTTTTCCCAAGCATGGACGGAATCTCAGTATTCCAGTTCACATCAACTTATGTTGCTGGTGGACTTGATGGAAATGTAGACTTAACAGGAATCACAGACAATGGCTATGGAGAACAAAAAGGGCAAGAAGTTAAACCCGATACTGTTACACCGGCCATTAATAATGGTAAAGAAGCCAATGAAGTTAAAGGAAACGATGTAGAAGTTGGAATGACGGTTAAAGTAAACTTTGGAGCTAAAAATTATGCTACAGGAGAAACAATTCCTCAATGGGTAAAAGGTCAACCACATAAAATCATCCAGAAGAATGGAGATACTGTCTTGCTTGATGGTATTATGAGCTGGTTATCCGTTCATGATGTGGAAACTATTGATGCATCAACTAGCCAGCCAACGACATCCGCAAAAACTCACATTGTTCAATCAGGCGATACTTTAAGCAGTATTGCTTCAAATTGGGGAACAAACTGGCAAGAATTGGCACGTCAGAACAGTTTATCTAATCCGAACATGATTTACTCTGGTCAGGTTATTCGCTTCACAGGCGATCAATCTGGAGCTACAGCACGAGCTTACACCGTACGTTCTGGCGATAATCTTTCATCAATTGCCAGTCGTTTAGGAACAACAGTTCAAAGCTTAGTTTCAATGAACGGTATTTCAAACCCTAATTTGATTTATGCTGGTCAAACTCTAAATTATTAAAATTAACCCTCGCATGCATGCGGGGGTGTTTTTTTATGTCATAATTTTAAAACTAAAAACTATGTATTTAGTAAAGTCTATTAAAGCAGAATGGAATCAATAAAATGAAAAAATTACTTCACTTTTTGGTTGTGTTACTTGGAATATTTGTAGCTTTTATACTGGCTCGATTATTCATAGAGATTTATACGATTGTTGGTGATGTTTATTTACAAGTTGATAATAAAACAATCACCCTTTATAAAGTTTTAGCCGAGATTGATTATTTATCAGTTGGGATTACTTTTGCGATGGTTTTTGCTTACATGCTCCTATTAGACTTAATTGTTGTCGTCGTCGTAAGGTCATGGTTTAAAATTCAAAATAAAAGTCAAAAACAAAATCAAAAAGTGTGGAAGAATAAATTTACTAAATTTTGGTTTCGCTATCGGTCAATACATATTACTTTTATTTTACTCTCAATCTTTACTAGCCTTTCACTGACGGCACCTGCAATGGTCATGAATAGTTTTACTGCGATTGTTTCTATTTCAGTATTGGTGATTAATCTCAGCAAAAAAATCGGCTAAAAATGGCCGATTTTTTTATTTTATTGGATTTTTTGCAGGAGTTCCGGCTTTGCGTGGGTATTTTTTAGGGGTTTCTTTTTTCTTTTCAATCAGAGCAATGTGACGCTCATCACCGTTAGGCAATTCATAAGCGACTTCTTTGATAAATTTTCCGCCAAGTGTAGCAATTGCCTTTTTAGCGTCATTCAATTCTTCTTCAAATTGAGCAGCTTTTAATGACAATAAAATACCATTTTTCTTGAGAAAGGGAATCGTAAATTCAGTCAAAACAGAAAGTCTAGCAACCGCACGGGCAGTAACAAAATCAAATGTTCCACGATAATTAGTATCCTGACCAAAATCTTCAGCTCGTCCGTGAAGTAAAGTCACATTTTCGAGGCCTAATTCCTCTGTCAGTAAACTTAAAAAATTAATTCGCTTATTGAGAGAATCAATGATAGTCACTTTTAATTCAGGGAAAATAATTTTCATTGGTAAGCTAGGAAAACCAGCTCCAGCACCAATATCTAAAATGCTGACAGGTTGGTCAGTAATCAATCCATATAAAATTGGTGCAATAGAATCATAAAAATGTTTTAAATAGACTTCATTTTTTTCAGTAATTGCTGTCAGGTTAATTTTTTCATTCCATTCAACCAAAAGTTCAAAATAGCGTTCAAACTGTTTGATTTGTTTATCAGAGAGTTGAATATCAAATTCTGTCAGTGCTGACAAAAATTCATCAGGGGTCATAAAGTTCGCTCCAAAAGTTTTCTAGTAATTTCAGCAATCAGCTCACGATTTTTACCTTTTGGTAATTTATCAATTAAATTTAATGCTGAAAGAGTGTAAGATTTTGCAAGTGCTTTGGTTTTTTCAAGGGCATCAGAAGTTTTGATAAAATCATAAACTTCATCAAACTTTTCATTTTTAATTAATTCAGAAACAAGAGCATTGTTTTCCTGTAAAGCAAAGAGAACAGGAGCAGAATAAATGCCTTGTTTAATATCTTCAAGTACCGGTTTTCCAAGCGTTTGAGCAGTCGATGCATAATCTAAATAATCATCCATAATTTGGAAAGAAATCCCAATATTCATTCCAATTTTATAAGCTCGTTTGGTCAATGTATTATTTTTAGAAATTAAAGGAGCAACAGAAGCAGAAAGTGCAAAAAGTTCTCCCGTTTTTCCTGAAATATTTTCAATATAATCATCTAAAGTTTGTTGAAGATTAAAATGATGATTAAGTTGACCAAGCTCACCACCTAATAAACGCTCAATTGAACCAATATTTTTGGTTAAATTTGATAATTCTAATGAGTGTTCAGACATTAGACGAAAGACAGCAATAAATAAATAGTCCCCAGCATAGACGGCAATTTCTGGTCCGTGTTTTGCTGACAAAGTAGCTACGCCACGCCGTGTGTCTGCGTGGTCAATGACATCATCGTGAACCAAAGTCGCTGTATGCATCATTTCGACAGAAGCTGCAAGTGCCAATCTTTCATTTTCAGAAAGATCAGTAAATCCTGAAAATAAAAGTAAATAAGCTGGACGCAACATTTTTCCGCCCGCATCAAATATATCAAAAATAGCCGATTTAACATCTGAATTTTTGATGGTAACGTGGCTCTTCATTAATTGTTGAACTTGAACCAATTCTTTTTCAAGCTCTGGATAGTCTTTCCAAAAGTTATTTTTTAAGTCCATTGTTTACTTTCTTTAATAAATAGTTCTTGAATAGGTTTAACACGTGTAATTAATTGATTCCCAGCAATGCCAATTGCAAAACCAGCAAGTATTCCAAAAAAGGCAAGCCAAGGCAAATAAAGCATAACAGAAGTTGTTTTAGCTAAAAGAGAAGCCATTGCTAATTGGCCAAAATTATGAAAAAATCCACCAACTGTCGAAATTCCAATCATTGAAACCAGTTTTGGTCCAAATTGCTTCATCAAATACATGGCTAATAGAGATAAGATTCCGCCCGCAAAAGAGTACAGAAAAACGGAAAAACCAGTAAAAAGTGCTGTAATTAATAGACGAAGAATTTGCATGACCCAAACTTGTCGCCATCTTAAAGTGAAAACTGCAATAATCATCACCAAATTGGCAAGGCCCACTTTAGCTCCAGGTGCAAAAGCAAAAAAAGGAGGTAAAGAGCTTTCAATAATTCCCATAACTACCGCAGCAGCTGTCAATAGAGAAACATAAACGTATTCTTTAATATTCATACTTTATAATCTACCTGTTCATCCTTTTGACCACTCATAACTTCAATCACTAAATTATGAGGTAAACAGACGATAGTTTCCCCAGTCTTAGAAATATAGCCCCTTTGGACGTCAATTTGGTCTTTACAATTGGCTTCGACAACCGCAATTTCACCATTTTTAACCTGTATTTTATTATAATCGCCATCTTTATCACGGTAGGTCCAAGTTTGATTTTTATTTAAATCAAAAGTTTTAATCACCTTACCACTAATTCTTAGTTCGGCCTGAGCTCCCTTGGAACCAGTAGCGAAGAAGAACAAAGTTGAAAAAGAAGCGATGAACAGTAGAAAAATAATAACAAAATCAAGCGGTTTTGTCTTTATGCTTTTAAAAAAATTAACCGTGTTTTTAAAGAAGTTCATTAAGGTTAATTATAGCAAAATTAATGAAAAAATTCACGAAATCAAAAAGAAAAAGCCTTTCGGCTCTTTCTTATTTTTTAGTGATATTTTTTGAGTCATCTTTAGAAAGCTCTTTTGCTTTTTCAATGATGTAGTTTTTCAAATTCGCACCGATTTGTGGGTGTTCTAAACCATATTCAATTGTTGTTTCAACAAAACCAAGTTTATCACCAACATCATAACGTTTTCCAGTAAATTCATGAGCAAAAACGCGTTGTGTTTTATTCAAACGTTCGATAGCATCAGTCAATTGGATTTCATTTCCAGCACCGGGAACTTGTGTTTCTAAAACATCAAAAATTTCAGGAGTTAAGAGGTAACGACCGATAATTGCAAGGTCAGAAGGAGCTTCATCAACATTTGGTTTTTCGACAAAACGTTCAACATTGTAAAGGCCTTTAGAAACTTCACCGTTAGGGTCAATGACACCATATTTATCAACATCATCATGAGGAACTTTCATAACCGCGATTGTTGAAGCGTGAGTTTTTTCATAATCATTGATTAGGTCTTTAGTTAAAGGAGTTTCATTTCCTGTAATATTCATTAAGTCATCGCCAAGCATGACTACAAAAGGCTCATTTCCAACAAAAGCTTTAGCTTGAAGAACGGCATGTCCCAATCCTTTTGGATGAGATTGACGGATAAAGTGAAGATTAATATCTGTTGTTTCTTCAACAAGTTTAAGTAATTCTGTTTTTCCTTTTTCAAGCAAATTTTGTTCAAGCTCAATGTTTGAGTCAAAATGGTCTTCAATAGGACGTTTTGCTTTACCAGTAACAATCAAAATATCTTCGATTCCTGATTTCAAGGCTTCTTCAACGATAAATTGAATAGTAGGTTTGTCGACGATTGGCAACATTTCTTTGGCAATCGCTTTAGTTGCTGGCAAAAAGCGAGTTCCGAGACCAGCGGCAGGAATAACAGCTTTACGTACTTTTCTGGCTTTAGTTGGAATAGTGTTTTGTTTCATGGATAATAACTCCTTTATAGTTAGATAAATCGTATTTACTTTTTATTTATTATTAATGAATTCATTTTCGGCACGAGTTTCGCGGCGCATGATATCAAGAATTCCAGTTTTTGCATCTAGATTTTCATAGAGAACTTTGTAGATTGTTTCGGTAATTGGCATATCGATACCTAGCTGTTGAGCGAGCTCAAAAGCAGCTTTAGTGGTTGAAACACCTTCAATAACCATTCCCATATTTTTTTCAATATCAGCTAGCTTTTCGCCACGACCAAGAGCATCACCCGCGCGCCAGTTTCGTGAGTGAATTGAAGTACCTGTTACAATTAAGTCACCAACACCAGACAAACCGCTATAAGTTAAAGGTTCAGCTCCCATAGCCACACCTAAACGAGTGATTTCGGCAAGACCACGCGTAATAATTGCTGCTTTAGCATTATCACCAAAACCAAGACCGTGAAGAGCACCAGCGCCTACGGCAATAATATTTTTAAGGGCACCGGCTGTTTCAACACCAACAACATCAGTATTAGTATAAAGACGGAAGTAGTCGTTGCTAAAGATTGCTTGAGCGTATTTCGCTTCATCATGGTCTTTAGAAGCTGCAGAAATTAATGTAATATCACGAACAATTGTTTCTTCAGCATGAGAAGGGCCAGAAACTACCACGATTTCTCCTCGCAGTTGAGCGGGGATTTCTTCTTCAAGAATAGTAGAAATTCGCTCATGTGTTCCTTGTTCAAGCCCTTTAGAAGCGTGAAGGATGTGTACTTTGTGTTTGAGGACTTCGGCTACTTGTTTTGCGACCAAACGTGTCACTTTAGTTGGTACAACAAATAAAATAGCATCAACATCTTCTAAAGCTAAATCTAAACGATCAAATGCTTTAATTTTTTCATCTAAAACAACATCTTTAAAATAGCGTGTATTTGTATGCTTTTCATTAATTTCAGCCATCTGTTCTGGATTATTTCCCCAGATACGAACTTCATGACCATTATCATTAAGAACTTGTGAAAGTGCAGTTCCCCACGAACCTGGACCTAAAACTGCAATTTTTTGTGGATTCATAGAAATGATCCTTTCTTTCGTTTTGGTTTCCTTTACATTTTAACATAAGCAAGAATAAAAATCAGCCCTAAGTATGATTTAGGGTTCAAATATTATGATAAAATAGAGATATATCCGAAAGGTTATTCTTAAAAATGAAATTTAAAAATTAGAAACTTGTGAGAACAGGACGCAAGCGGGAGGAAAAAAATATGCCAGTCAGTTTATTTATGAATCATCAGGACATGATGTTCGGTTATGGTCATCTAGGAATCGTGAATGTGATTTTTGGATTAGTTCTCTTTTTCTTAATTATAAAAATGATTATCGGAATTAGTTTTATGCGAAAAAATCCCGATGAAAGAGAAGAAGGATATAAGGATAAAGGAATGAGCAAAAAAGAAAATATTGAACGTTACCACGAAGCAGGACTCTCAGATACGGATATTAAAATTTTCCGTGAAAACTTGTCAGAAGCAAAAGAAAATATCAAAACTTGGGAAAAATTACTGAAAAAAGAAGATGATTTACAAGTTGTTGAATCAGTGACAGGTGGTTTAGAAGCCAGCAAACAAACGTTTAAATATATTGTTCAAAATCCACAAGAACTCACAAAACAAAATGAATTTCTATATAAAGACTTGCCAAACATGGTCAAATTGTCAGAGAAATTTATTGAGATGAAGAAACAATCAGTAAGAACAGAAGAAATCAATCGTGATTTAGATGAAACCTTACTTTTGATAAAAACACTCTCACATTCAATTTCTAAAAACTACCATGAAATTTTGATGGACGATGTCAATGTCATCAAACATCAAGTTGATTTTGACAAATAATTTTACTGACAGACATTTTAAAAATTCTTGTCAGTAAAACTGATGATTCTGTCAGTAAAAAAACAAATATTCCTGTCAATTTTGGCAGGAATCATTTATAATTAAAAGTAAAGAAATATAAGTATAGCAAAGGAAATTAAAGATATGGATAATCCAATTTTAGATGATTTGATGACCAATGATAAAGTCATTAAAGAGGCAGAGCAATTAGATGAACAACAAAAGTCAGAAATTGTAAAAATGCACGAAAAAGCCTCTTTAGCAGCAGTAGAAGTTCTTTCTACTGAAGAATTAGAAAAAGCAAAAGAATTATCAAAACAGTTGGATGAATCAAGTGCTCAATCTGTCATTAACTATGGAGCAAGCGCCCAAGATAAGATTTCGGCTTTCTCACAAAGTGTCTTAAATAAAGTTCAGGCACAAGATTTGGGTGAAGTTGGTTCTTCACTGACAGATTTGATGTTTAACTTACAACAAGCCAATCCAAACGAATTAGTGGCTGAAAACAAAGGGATTTTTACCAAAATGTTTGGTAAAGTTAAACGTTCAATTTTTGAAGTGACGCAAAAATACCAAAAAATTGGAGCAGGTATTGATAAAATTTCTGCAAAATTGAACAATGAACAACAAGGACTTTTGCAAGATAATGAAATGCTCGATAAACTTTACGATGAAAACTTGAATTATTTCAAGGCTTTGAATGTTTATATTGCAGGTGCTGAATTAAAAGTCCAAGAATTAGATACAGAAATTATTCCGCAAGCTCGAAAAGAAGCTCAAGATTCTACTGACAATGCCCTAATTGTTCAAAAAGTGAATGATTTAGAATCATATAAAAATCGCTTAGAAAAACGAGCTCATGACTTACGTCTTGCTCGTCAGCTGACAATTCAACAAGCCCCACAAATTCGTCTCATTCAAAATACCAATCAAGAATTAGCTGAGAAAATCCAAACTTCAATTAATACAGCCATTCCACTATGGAAAAATCAGGTTGCGATTGCTTTGACCCTCTTAAAACAAAAAGATGCTTTGACAAGTCAACGTATTGTTTCAGAAACAACCAACGATTTATTGCGTAAAAATTCAGAAATGCTTAAAGCATCAACAATTGAGGCTGCAACTGAAAATGAACGTGGTTTAGTAGATATTGAAACATTAAAATTAACTCAACAAAACTTAGTTGATACTATTCAAGAAACTATGAGAATTCAGGCTGAGGGACGCCAAAAACGTCAACAAGGTGAAGTTGAACTTTCTAAAATGGAAGAAGAAATTAAAGAAAAATTGTTACAATTATCAAATAATAAACAATTAAATTAAATTTTAAAATTACTGACAGAAATTGAGCACTATTTTCATCTGCTAAAGTATGATTTGTATAGGCTCAGGCAAAATCTGTCAGTAATTTTTTATAGCGATAATTGGTATATACTGTTTATTGACAAAAAAGATAAAGGGTGCTAAAATTAAAGAAAAAGAAGAGGAGATATTTATGACTTACTATATTAAAGCAGATCAATTTTTCTACGCTTATGAAACAAAAAAAGGTGGTTTCTTAGAAATTACTGATGGAAAATTTGGAGAGTGGACAGAAGAAGCACCATCAGGAGCTGACATTTTAGATTATTCAGGTCAATCAATTGCCCCAGGCCTTGTTGAAACACATATCCATGGTTTTGGTGGAGCGGATGCCCAAGATGCTGAAGTTGAAGGAATTATGGGAACAATGTCAGAAGGCTTGTTGTCAGCAGGGGTCACTTCATTTTTACCAAGTCCTTTGACCGATGACCACGAAGGATTGAAAGCGGTTTGTACGGTTGTAGGAGAACATTACCAAGAAGCTCGTGGAGCCAAAGTACGTGGTATTTTCTTTGAAGGCCCATTCTTTACAGAAGAAAAGAAAGGGGCTCAAAACCCTAAATACATGCGTGATGCCAAAATGTGGGAACTTGAAGATTGGCAAGAAGCCGCGCATGGAATGCTCAAAAAAATCGGTCTTGCCCCAGAACGTGATGGTTCAGAAGACTTCATCCGTAAAGCGACTGAATCAGGTGTTGTTATTGCATTGGGACATTCAAATGCGACTTATAAACAAGCGGTTGCTGGGGTACAAGCTGGAGCATCTGTTTGGGTTCACACCTTTAACGGAATGTCTGGAATGACTCACCAAGAACCAGGAATGGTTGGAGCAATTTTAAATACACCAAACACTTATGCTGAGTTAATTTGTGATGGTCACCATGTTCGTCCAGAAGCAGCTGAAATTGTAATGAAAATGAAAGGCGCTGACCATATTGTTTTGATTACAGACTCAATGCGTGCCGCAGGACTTCCTGATGGACCTTATATGCTTGGCGAATACGAAGTAGAAGTTCGTGACGGAGCCGCATGGCTTCCAACAGGACGCCCAGCGGCTTCAATTTTAACACTTAAAACAGCTGTTAAAAATGTCATTGACTGGGGAATTGCCACACCAGCAGAAGCAATTATGATGGCTTCATTGACACCAGCAAAATCTGTAAACATTGATGATGTTTGTGGTCAAATAAAACCAGGTTTGTCAGCTGATTTTATCGTTTTAGACAATGATTTTGATTTAGTTGCAACTTATCTTGATGGTGAAAAACGCTATGAAGCGTAATATAAAAAATGAATTTCGCAAGGAATTCATTTTTTTTATGAAAATATTTCATTTTTCAAGTTGAATAATCAGAAAAATAAACAAAAAGGTAAAAGATTATTTACTTTTTTGTTAAAATATAAAAGAATAGAATGGCTATTATTATGTCATATTATAGAAGAATTAAGAGCAAATGAAGTCTATAAATTTTATTTGAAAATGCTAGAAAACCCTTGCAAAATAGGGCTTAGAAAAAAAGAAACAATGAAAACGTTTCATACAGTTTGTAAAGAGATTTTTTTATAAATACGTGATATAATGAACTAGACAACAAATGAACATGGTAAAAATATTAATAACGTTTACGTATTTTGCTATGTATCTCAATTTCGGAGGACAGATTTAAATGAAACGCATTGCAGTTTTGACTTCTGGTGGTGATGCCCCAGGGATGAATGCGGCTATTCGTGCAGTTGTTCGCAAAGCAATTTCTGAAGGTATCGAAGTTTACGGTATCAATCATGGATATGCGGGCATGGTTGCGGGAGATATTTTCCCGCTTACGTCAGCTTCAGTTGGTGATAAAATCGGTCGTGGTGGTACATTCTTGTATTCAGCACGCTACCCAGAATTTGCTCAAGTAGAAGGACAACTTGCTGGGATTGAGCAACTTAAAAAATTCGGTATCGAAGGTGTCGTTGTAATCGGTGGTGATGGTTCTTATCATGGAGCTATGCGTCTTACAGAACATGGTTTCCCAGCTGTTGGACTTCCAGGAACAATCGATAACGATATCGTAGGAACTGATTTTACAATTGGATTTGATACAGCTGTTTCAACAGTTGTAGATGCCTTGGATAAAATCCGTGATACTTCATCATCACATAACCGTACTTTCGTTGTAGAAGTAATGGGACGTAATGCCGGAGATATCGCTTTGAATGCTGGTATCGCTGCTGGTGCAGATGATATTTGTATTCCAGAAAAAGAATTTAAGTTTGAAAACGTAGTTAACAACATTAATAAAGGCTACGAAAAAGGTAAAAATCACCACATCATCGTTCTTGCTGAAGGTGTAATGACTGGTGAAGAATTTGCTACAAAACTTAAAGAAGCTGGTTATAAAGGAGACCTTCGCGTTTCTGTTCTTGGACACATCCAACGTGGTGGTTCACCAACAGCTCGTGACCGTGTTCTTGCTTCACGTATGGGTGCTCGTGCCGTTGAATTGCTTCGTGATGGAATCGGTGGCGTAGCCGTTGGTATCCGTAATGAAGAACTTGTAGAAAGTCCAATTCTCGGAACAGCTGAAGAAGGAGCACTCTTTAGTTTGACTACTGAAGGTGGAATCAAAGTAAATAACCCGCATAAAGCTGGTCTTGAACTTTACCGTCTTAACTCAGCACTCAACAATCTTAACCTTAACTAAGTTACTGCAAATCTGTTTCTAGTTAAGTGTTAAACGCATAATTAGGGCAGAGATATATAATTAATCATTATAGGAGAAAAACACAAAATGAATAAACGTGTAAAAATCGTCTCAACTCTTGGACCTGCTGTCGAAATTCGTGGTGGCAAAAAATTTGGTGAAAGCGGCTATTGGGGAGAATCTCTTGACGTCGAAGCATCAGCAAAAAACATTGCAGCTTTGATTGAAGAAGGCGCAAATGTCTTCCGTTTCAACTTCTCACACGGTGACCATCCTGAACAAGGTGCTCGTATGGCAACAGTTCACCGCGCTGAAGAAATTGCTGGTCATAAAGTAGGTTTCTTGCTTGATACTAAAGGTCCTGAAATGCGTACAGAACTCTTTGCTGACGGTGCTGATGCAATCAGCGTTGTTACTGGAGATAAATTCCGCGTTGCAACTAAACAAGGTCTTAAATCAACTCCTGAATTGATTGCTTTGAACGTAGCTGGTGGTCTTGATATCTTTGATGATGTTGAAATCGGTCAAACTATTTTGATTGACGATGGTAAACTTGGTTTGTCATTGACTGGTAAAGATGCAGCAACTCGTGAGTTTGAAGTTGAAGCACAAAATGATGGTGTTATTGGTAAACAAAAAGGTGTTAATATTCCTAACACTAAAATTCCTTTCCCAGCTCTTGCTGAACGTGATGATGCGGATATCCGTTTCGGACTTTCACAACCTGGTGGAATCAACTTTATCGCTATCTCATTCGTACGTACTGCAAATGACGTTAAAGAAGTACGTCGTATTTGTGAAGAAACTGGAAATCCACACGTACAACTTTTGGCCAAAATCGAAAACCAACAAGGTATCGAAAACCTTGATGAAATCATCGAAGCAGCTGATGGTATCATGATCGCTCGTGGTGACATGGGTATCGAAGTTCCATTTGAAATGGTTCCAGTTTACCAAAAATTGATCATCAGCAAAGTTAACAAAGCAGGTAAAATCGTTGTTACTGCAACAAACATGCTTGAATCAATGACTTACAACCCACGTGCTACACGTTCAGAAATTTCAGACGTATTCAACGCTGTTATTGACGGAACTGACGCAACAATGCTTTCAGGTGAATCTGCTAACGGTAAATACCCACGCGAATCAGTTCGTACAATGGCTACTGTTAACAAAAACGCTCAAACAATGTTGAAAGAATACGGACGTCTTCACCCAGAACGTTACGACAAATCAACTGTAACAGAAGTAGTTGCTGCATCAGTTAAAAACGCTGCAGAAGCTATGGATATCAAATTGATTGTTGCTTTGACTGAATCTGGTAACACTGCTCGTTTGATTTCTAAACACCGTCCTGATGCTGACATCTTGGCTGTTACATTTGACGAAAAAGTTGAACGTGGATTGATGATTAACTGGGGTGTAATCCCAATGATGACTGAAAAACCTTCATCTACAGATGACATGTTTGAAGTTGCTGAAAAAGTTGCTTTGGCTTCAGGTTTAGTTGAATCTGGTGACAATATCATCATCGTTGCTGGTGTTCCAGTTGGTACTGGTCGTACAAATACAATGCGTATCCGCACTGTTAAATAATTTGTCAATTAAGAATCTTAAAACAATAATGCCTGCCGCTATCGACAGGCCCTATTGTTGAAAAGATTATATTTTATAAAATACTCGTTTATAATTTGAAAGGAATTAAAGAAAATCATGGCTGATAAACAACGTAAAAAAGTTATCCTTGTAGGTGACGGTGCTGTAGGTTCATCATATGCTTTTGCTCTTGTAAACCAAGGGATTGCACAAGAATTAGGAATTGTTGACCTTTTTAAAGAAAAAACTCAAGGAGATGCAGAAGACCTTTCTCATGCCTTGGCATTTACATCACCTAAAAAGATTTACTCTGCAGACTACTCTGATGCAAGCGACGCTGACCTCGTTGTCTTGACTTCTGGTGCTCCACAAAAACCAGGTGAAACTCGTCTTGACCTTGTTGAAAAAAATCTTCGTATCACTAAAGATGTTGTAACCAAAATTGTTGATTCAGGTTTCAAAGGAATCTTCCTTGTTGCTGCTAACCCAGTTGACATCTTGACATACGCTACTTGGAAATTTTCTGGTTTCCCTAAAAACCGTGTTGTAGGTTCAGGTACTTCACTTGATACTGCACGTTTCCGTCAAGCCTTGGCTGAAAAAGTTGACGTTGACGCTCGTTCAATTCACGCATACATCATGGGTGAACACGGTGATTCAGAATTTGCCGTTTGGTCACACGCTAACGTTGCTGGTGTTAAATTGGAACAATGGTTCCAAGAAAATGATTACCTTAACGAAGCTGAAATCGTTGAATTGTTTGAATCTGTACGTGATGCTGCTTACTCAATCATCGCTAAAAAAGGTGCAACATTCTACGGTGTCGCTGTAGCTCTTGCTCGTATCACTAAAGCAATTCTTGATGATGAACATGCAGTACTTCCTGTATCAGTATTCCAAGATGGACAATATGGCGTAAGCGACTGCTACCTTGGTCAACCAGCTGTAGTTGGTGCTGAAGGTGTTGTTAACCCAATCCACATTCCATTGAATGATGCTGAAATGCAAAAAATGGAAGCTTCTGGTGCTCAATTGAAAGCAATCATTGACGAAGCCTTTGCTAAAGAAGAATTTGCTTCTGCAGTTAAAAACTAAAAATAAAAAGAGCTGGTTGAAATTTCAACCAGCTCTTTTTTTATTTTAAATTAAATTTGTTAAGCTAAAAGTATAATAAAAAAGTCTGTTCATCAACAGACTTTTTATTTTTGTAAATTTATTTAGATTTGATGTAGTTAACACCATCAGCCTTAGGCGCAATTGCTTTTCCAAGAAAGAGTGCCAAGACAATAATTGTAAAGACATATGGAGCCATTTGTAGGAATGAAGAAGGGATTTCTTTGATTCCAGGGATTTGTCCACCGACAACAGCAAGTGAGGTAAAGAGCCCAAAGAGAAGTGATGATAACATTGCTCCAATAGGATTCCATTTACCAAAAATCATAGCTGCAAGTGAAATGAAACCTTGACCAGCAATTGTTGAAACTGAGAAGTTACCAGAAATTGCTTGAGCATAAATTGCACCACCTACACCACCGAGGACGCCTGAGAGAAGCACACCAGCCCAACGGTAGGCATAAACGTTGATTCCAAGGGTATCAGCTGCTTGTGGGTTTTCACCAACGGAGCGAAGGCGAAGACCGAAACGTGTTTTAAATAGAACGTACCAAGCGAGAATGGCTACAACAATTGCAAGAAACCCTGGTAGAGAAGTTTGACTAAAGAAGATTTTACCAATGACAGGAATATTTGATAGTACTGGAACATTCCAATAACCGATTTGTTCATTGATATTAATTTGACCTTGTTGATAGAAAACTTGAAGTAGGAAAACTCCGAGTGCTGGGGCCATCAAGTTGAGTACAGTACCAGACACGATATGGTCCGCTCTTAGGTTTACTGTAGCTACCGCATGAAGAGAAGAGAAGAGAGCACCAATTAAAGCTCCAAAAAGGATTGAGAGCCATGGAGTCATACTTCCAAACATTCCGGCAGTAGTTAAGTTGAATACAACGGAACTGAAAGCTCCGATAGTCATTATTCCTTCAAGACCGACATTGACGATACCGCCTCGTTCGGAGAAGACACCACCAATACTTGTAAAGATTAGAGGAGTTGAATAGATGAGCATATTAGCGACAATGATTTGTAAAGTATTTACAAGATTCATGCTTTTTCTCCTTTCTTCTTAGCAGCTTCTGATGCTTTGATTTCTTTAGCTTTTGGTAACATGACTTCAATAATAAACTTCACTGCGATGAAGAAAATAATTGATGCAGTAACGACTTTAACGATTTCTGGTGGAATACCATCATTTGTCATACCAGGAGCACCTGTTTGAAGAACTGAGAAAAGAAGAGCGGCAAAGAGAATACCGATAGGACTATTACCACCAAGAAGGGCAACAGCCATCCCGTTGAATCCGATGTCGAGGGATGCTGACTGAGAAACAAAGTTTTGCATGTATCCAAATCCGTAAACAACACCACCAAGACCAGCAAGGGCACCAGCTACAACCATAGATAGGATAAGGGTACGTTTTGCTGAAATACCAGCATATTCTGAAGCATCAGGATTTAAACCAACAGCTTTGATTTCAAATCCTAGAGTTGTTTTAGTAAAGATAATCGCCATAATCACAAGGGCAATCAATGCAATGATTAATCCAATATTTAAGGTTGAATTATCAGTTAATGATGACATCCAATTTGTTCTGAAAGAAGCATTGACACTAATTAGTTTTGTTTGGTCAGTAGTATTATCCATCAAAATACTTTTTTGGAACATGCTATGGATCATAAATGTTGAGAAGAACAACATGATATAGTTTAGCATGATTGTGGTGATAACTTCTGATGTTCCAAGGAGAGCACGAAGAATACCTGGTATGAATCCCATAAATGCTCCGAAGAACATTCCGATGATTATAACTAAAGGAATCATCAATAGACGTGGGATATCTGGGAAACTCAAAGCAAACCACATCGAGCTAATCCAACCAGCAAGTGCTTGACCAGACATCCCGATATTGAAGAGGCCTACTTTCATTGCTACCGCAAAAGATAAAGCTGTCAAAATTAGTGGGCCCATTGTTTGTAAGGTTTCACCGATTGCTCTTGCATTTCCTAAAGCAGAAATGAAGAGGTCTTCATAACCCCAAATTGGGTTGTAGCCAAAGGCTAGCATGATAATTGCTCCCAATAAGAAACCAAAAACAATGGCTACCAGAGGAACAAGGACTTTTTTCGTTTTACTATTCATTTATGTTTCCTCCAACCATTAAAATACCGAGCTCTTGTTTTGTGGTTGATTCAGGTCTTACAATTCCCTGAATTTGACCATCGTGAATAACAGCGATTCGGTCGGAAACATTTAGAATTTCGTCAAGTTCAAAAGAAATAACAAGAACTGCTTTTCCTTCATCACGAGCTTGGATTAAACGTTTATGAATATATTCAATCGCACCAACATCGAGTCCACGAGTGGGCTGTGATACGATTAGGAGGTCAGGATTTCGGTCGATTTCACGGGCGATAATTGCTTTTTGCTGATTACCACCAGAAAGAGAAGCGGCAGAAACCCATTCACCAGCACCACGAACGTCAAATTCTTCCATGAGTTTGCGAGCATGGCTATTTATTTGATTATAATCAAGGAAACCATATTTACTCATTGGTGGTTTGTAGTAGGTTTGCAAAGCAATATTTTCGGCTACTGTCATTTCTAAAACGAGACCGTCACGATGTCTGTCTTCTGGGACATGCCCGACAGATTGTTCCGTGATTTTACGAGGACGTTGATTGGTAATGTCTTTGTTGTGGAGTCTAATAGAACCTGAATCGACTTTGGCTAGGCCAGTGATTGCTTTCACTAATTCTGTCTGACCATTTCCATCAATTCCGGCAACCCCTACAATCTCACCGGCACGAACATCAAGTGATAATCCTTTAACTTTTAGAGAACCGCGACTTTCTTTGATATTTAAGTCCTTAATTTCGAGGACAATATCTTTAGGTTGAGCAGGAGCTTTTTCGGTGATGAATGAAACTGAGCGTCCAACCATTAATTCTGCAAGTTCTTGGTTTGTTTTGTCACCAAGTTCAACAGTATCAATTGATTTACCACGACGAATAACTGTGATACGGTCAGCTACCGCACGGATTTCATCCAATTTATGTGTGATGAGGATGATTGACTTGCCTTCTTTAATTAAATTCTTCATGATTTGCATCAATTCAGAAATTTCAGCTGGAGTCAAAACCGCTGTTGGTTCATCAAAAATTAAGATATCAGCTCCACGATAGAGTGTTTTTAAGATTTCAACCCTTTGTTGTTGACCGACAGAAATATCACGGATGAGCGCATCAGGTTCAACAGAAAGACCATAACGCTCAGAAAGTTCAAGTATTTTTTTCTTAGCAGTCTTTAAATCGAGATTGATTCCTTTAGTAACTTCATTACCAAGGATGATGTTTTCAGTAACTGTGAAGGCGTCAACTAACATGAAGTGTTGGTGAACCATTCCGATACCGAGGTTTGCTGCTTTAGACGGAGAGTCGATATTTTCGAGCTTTCCCTTAACGTGGACTTCACCTTCGCTAGGCTCGAGGAGTCCTGAGAGAATGTTCATCAAGGTTGACTTACCGGCTCCATTTTCGCCGAGCAAAGCATGAATCTCACCTTTCTTCAACTCAAGATTGACTTTGTCATTAGCGACAAAATCACCAAAACGTTTGGTGACATCAATCATTTGAATGACAGTTTCATTTGCCATATTGGCTCCTTCTTATAAAATAATATAATAATGTAAATTGTAAAAATTACAAATTTAATTATATCAAATTTGTCCAATTTATGAAAGCCCCGTCATTCCAATAATGAGAGTGTTTTTCCTAATAATTGGTTTTTAAAAAACCTTGGTTAAAATACAGTTATTTTTCAGTTAAAAAGATTTATTTTTGTCGCTTTAATAAATCAATTTCAATACTGATTGTTACTTCCAAGGATTCAAATTTCTTTAAATTTTCAATTCCTTCGGGTTTGATTTTCCAATAATGTGGTGTCATCAATAGCAGACTTAATAAATCCTCGGTAGATTGGATGGTAACATTATATGAAAAATTTTCTTGTTCAACGGAAAAACCGGGAAAAGATTTGATAGATGAAGTTTTTATTTTTTCATGAATTTCAGGATAAATAATATTTTTTAATTCGATAAGATGATTGTTTGCGGCTCTGACAATAATAATATTTCCGTCGTCAGTAAGGATTCGGTCGATTTCTGGAACAGAGTATTCGGCAAACATTGATAAAACGGTACTGACAGATTTTTCTTTGAAAGGAAGTTTGGCAAAATTAGCGACTAACCAATGAATCATTGGATTTTTTTTAGCTGCCATGCGAATTCCTAATTTAGAAATATCCATTCCATAGAAATTAGAGGATTTCGGGGCAATTTCTTTTTGGAAGCGTGAAAGGTAGTAGCCCTCGCCGCAACCAATATCAAGGATATCTTGGTCAGTTGAATGAGATTTTTTAAGTCTTTGATTAACTCTATCTGATAGTTTTTCATAATAGCCTTTGGCGAGAAAGTCGCGTCTGGCTGCCATCATTTCTTTTGAGTCGCCAGAAGTTTTTTTGGCATTTAAAAGAAGGTTGAGGTAACCTTCCTTAGCTAAATCAAAAGTATGGTTATTTTCACACTTATAAGTATTTTGTTCCTTTATGAGCAAGTGGCTGCATACAGGGCAGCTGATGATTTCAGACATTTGTTCTCCAATATAAAAATTAAGTTTTGTCAGTAAAATTTACTTACCAATTTTGCGAGATTTAATGACAGATTCGTCAGGAGTCACTCGAATCGTTTTTTCACGGTCGTAAGTAACGAACCCTGGAGCTGTTCCTGTTGGTTTGTGTAATTTTTTTACATCTAAAACATCCACTTGGACAAGGTTGGAATAGCGTGCTTTGCTGAAATAGGCTGCTAATTCCCCAGCAAAAGTAATTGTTTCATCAGATGGATTTGTATTTCCTGTAATCAAAACATGGCTTCCCGGAATATCCTTAACGTGAAACCAAAGATCGCCACGGCGTGAAAGTTTGAAACTGACTTGTTCATTTTGTAAGTTATTTTTACCTACTAAAATAATTGTTCCATCTTCAGCTTGGTATTTTTCTGGTGGGAGCATTTTTTGCTTTTTATTACGATATTTTTGCTTAATATAGCCTGTTTGAATTAATTCTTCACGAATATCAGCAATTTCAGCCACGTCAGCATTTTCAAGATTTGATTCAACAGATTCTAAATAATGTATCGTTTCCTTGGTCTTGGCAATTTGCTCTCCTAAAAATTTGACGGCTTGTTTCAATTTTTGATAACGATGGAAATAACGTTGAGCGTTTTGAACAGGACTTAAAGCTGGATTTAGAGCAATTTCAATTGGTTCATTAGTATAGTAATTTTCCAAAGTTACATTTGATTTATCATTAGGAACTTGATTTAAAAATGTATTAAGCAGTTCACCTTTTTGACGGAAAATTTCAGCGTTGTCAGTCGCAAGTAATTCTCGTTCTTGTTTTTTTAATTTATCACGATTTTTCTTCAGTTCATTTTGAATTTTTTTAATGACAGAAGCAGCAACCTGTTTAACACGGTCACGTTCGGCCTTATCCGCATAATAAGTATCAAGCATTTCAGAGAGACTGTCAAAACTTACAAATTCGTCAGCAAGTTTGATACTGGAAAAAGTATCGTTAGGATAAATTGATGGAGTGACTGTCAGTAATTTTTCTTTGAATTCTTTTACTGACAGACCTGTCAACGCATTTTTAGAATCACGTCCGATTCCTTGTAATTTTTGTTGTAATTGTTCAGTTTGTAAAGCTTCAAAAATTTCTTCGTCAGTAGCTTTGAAAGGGTCAATAGCAGTATTTAAAGGTGGTGCAATATAAGTTGAACCTGGTAGAATTGTGCGATATTGATTCTGTGAAAAGCCAATATGTTTAATGGATTCAATAATTTTTTGCGAGGTTTTTTCTAGTAAAATAATATTACTATGTTTACCCATAATTTCTGTAATCAAAGCAATTTTTAAACGGTCACCAATTTCATCTTTGGTTGAAATATGGAAAATAATCTGACGATCATTGCCCACTTGTTCAATTTGTTCAATAAAAGCGCCCGCCAAATATTTGCGTAAAATCATCACAAAATTATTTGGATTTTGTGGATTTTGAAAATCAGTTTTGGTCAGCTGAACACGACCAAAAACAGGGTGTGCTGAGAGTAAAAGTTTATGAGATTTACCAGCTGACCGAACTGTTAAAACAAGTTCTTGGTCAAAAGGTTGATTAATTTTTTGAATACGTCCACCAACCAACGGTTGAAGTTCAGCCGTCATGTGGTGTAAAAAAATACCATCAAAGGACATTAAGTGCCTCTTTCGTTTTATAATTCTTATAAGCAGTTTTCACTGTTAATTAGGGAGTGATTATATCTTTTCGATTTATTGACAAACCTGTCAGTAAATACGATGAGTTTTATAATTATTTCTATGCCAATTTTACCAAAAAAAGAATAATTTTTCTTCTATTATTGAAGAAGGGCTAGTATTTCTTTCAAAAATTTTGAAAAAACTTTGGATAAGTGATAAAGTAACTTTTATCAGTAAAAAATGTTAAAATAAAATAGAAATAAGTTCAGGAAAATTAGTAAATTAGAAAATATAGGATAATTAAATGAATAAAATTGTCGGCATAGTTGAGCGTATTCTACGGATTGTCATGTTTGTCGTTGCTGTAGCAATGCTTGGAGGAGCTCTCTTTTTAATAGGTATTCATCAAACGAATAAAAACTTAGAAAAGACAGCTGTTTCAGGACAAATTGTATATGGAACAGAGGTTAAAGCCATTCATGAAGTGTCATATGTTTTTGAAGGAAAAGAGTATCAAAAGCGGCCTTTAGATGTTTATTTTCGAAAATTAGGAAACGCCGGTGAAAAGATTAAAGTATATGTGGTTGAAGACCATCCTACTCGTATTTTTATTTCAAAGACTGGGCGACCGCTCATCGATTCGGCAGGACTGATTGGAGGTTGGAGCTTGGTTTTATTACTAATTTTATTTGGAGAACATCAACTTTTACGAAGAATGAAAATGTTAGAAGAAAGTTCCGAGAAATAAATAAAATACAAAATAAAATCAACTAAAATAAAAATACAAAAATAAAGAATGCTATCATTAGTATTTTTTTATTTTGAAATGGAAACTATAGCATCAAACTTCCGATGGAGATTAAATCGAGGACCTAACTTTCAGGTATCACAACTGATACTTAAGGAAATGTAAGTGATCCAACAAACTTTATTATTCCGGTCTTGACTTCTAGAATGACAATAGGTAATAATGGGAATAATATGGGAGTAAGTGTTTTTCAAGTGGTAAATTACCAGTAACAAATGATGCAAATACTGGCTGGCTTGGTGTAATTGGAACAGTTATTCAATCTCTGCTTGGTAGTCTTTTGTTCTGGCGTAAGAATAAAAAGAAGGATGAAAGCTAACATCAATAAAATTTTTCAAACAAATAATTAGTTAAAGTTTATAAAATACGATAGAATAAAAGAGTCAAGGCACATCCAACCTTGACATCTCTGAAATTCTTTTCAAATTACAAACATTGAGCCAGTTCATTCGACTGGCTTTTTTGTTTAATGGGGTATTCAAATTATCTATATCAAAAAGAAAACTTTTTCCTTCATAAAATGTTATTTTTTTGGTATAATTACGTTAAGAGAATGAAATGATTCTCTGTATCCTTTAGATTTTTTTAAGCTATATAGTAGTTTTAGAGATGACCTGTTCGGTTAATCAACTAAGAGCACTAATGGGAGGAAATCAATTGTCTAAAAAAATATCAGTAAAAGTGGTCAAAAATAGTAAACAACAAACAGAGAGAAATACTCTGCTTGCAGACACCTTTGAAAATCGATGGTTCCAAAACGAATGGAAGCATAAATTTAAGACATTAACTTCTGGGGGGAGAAAATAAGTATTAAACAAAGGCCATCAAAATGATGGCTTTTATTATTTAATAGGGTATGCATACAAACTTTAGTTAAATAACAAAAAAATTAAATAAAAATAATATATATTGACAAAAGATTAAATATTTAATATAATATATTTATAAATGAGAAAAAAATAACAAAAAACAAAAAAGGAAATTATGCCATGATTAAATTATTTTCTTCGACAAACTGTAGCTCAAGTAAAAAAATGAAACAATGGTTAATTACAAACAAATTAGAATTTGAAGAAATAAGTATCTTAGAAAATACTTTATTAAAAAAAGATATTTTAAGAATACTCTCATTAACGGAAAATGGAGTTGAGGAAATTATTTCTAAAAGAAGTAGTGCTTATAAAAAACTATCAAAAACCATTGATTTTGATGCGCTCACTCTAAATTCACTCGTAGAGCTAATTGTTCAGAATCAAAAATTACTGCGTCGTCCACTTGTGGTGGATGAACATCGGTTGCAAGTAGGCTATAACGAAGATGATATTCGTAAATTTCTTCCACGAAAAGTCAGGCAGCTTGGCCTGATGACCGCTATTGAAAATGTTCGAATTTGGGATCAGGCAAAATAAGAATATCTAGTGAGGGTTTGTTGGATTTTCTGAATATCTCTATCTTATTTTTTAAAAGTTAATTTTTGATTTTTGACTAATAAAAAGCTACAATTTTAACTATAAATAATTTGTTATCTATAAATTACTATAACTGAACTCGTTTAAAATAGCGAATTCAGTTATTTTATGGAAAAATATGTAGATTGAGAGAAAAAATGAGAATTACAATTGCCGGTGCAGGAGCGATGGGGAGTCGCTTTGGTTTAATGCTTCATAAAGGTGGCAATGAAGTAACCCTTATAGATGGATGGCCTGAACACGTTAAAGCGATTAAAGAGCATGGTTTGCATGCTAATTACAACGGAGAAGAACTGACCGCACATCTATCGGTTGAGTTACAATCTGAGATTTCTTCTAAAGAAAAAACAGATTTAATTATTTTGTTTACAAAAGCCATGCAATTAGATAAGATGCTACAAGATATTAAACCGTTAATTGACGAGCATACCAAGGTACTTTGCTTACTAAATGGAATTGGCCACGAAGATACTATTGAAAAATATGTTTCGAAAAATAATATATTTATTGGTAATACTATGTGGACTGCTGGATTAGAAGGTCCAGGTAAAGCTAAATTATTTGGTGATGGTTCGGTTGAGCTGCAAAATCTTATTTCAGGTGAGGAAGAAACAGCTAAAAAGTTAGCAGAAATATTATCAGAATCGGGATTGAATGCTAAATATTCTAACAATATTCATTATTCTATTTATAGAAAAGCTTGTGTTAATGGAACAATGAATGGACTTTGTACTATTTTAGACACTAATATGGCCGGATTGGGTGAAACAAAACCAGCACATGATATGGTTGTTACTATTGTTAATGAATTTTCAGCAGTAGCAAAATTTGAGAATGTAAACCTTGATGTTGCTGAAGTAGTTCAGCATGTTGAAACCTGTTTTGATCGTGACACAATTGGATTACATTACCCTTCCATGTATCAGGATTTGATTAAAAATAATCGATTGACAGAGATTGACTATATTAATGGTGCTGTTTCACGTAAAGGTAAAAAATATAAGGTAGCCACACCTTATTGTGATTTTTTAACACAATTAGTTCACAGCAAAGAAGAGTTATTAAAAGCAAAATAATAAATAATTGAATTTATTGAAATACTAGTGTTAATGCTAGTATTTTTGTTTTATCAGATATTCTATCAATGAATGATATAAAACTATTTGATAATGTTATAATGAAAGATGAATATTACAAGGATTAAGATTATTTTCGGGGGATAGAGATATGAAATTTTTACACACATCAGACTGGCATATTGGAAGAACACTCAATGGTTTTTCTTTATTGGAAGAACAAAAATATGCATTTGAGCAAATTTTATCTTTGGCAAAACAAAATCAAGTTGATGGAATTATCATTGCTGGAGATCTTTATGACCGAACAGTTCCGAGTGCAGAATCAGTTATAACATTCAATCAGATGCTGAGAGAGATGAATATTATAGAAAAGTTTCCTATTTATATGATTTCAGGGAATCATGATGGAGCCAAAAGACTAAGTTACGCTAAGGACTGGTTGGATTTTAATAATTTACATCTACGAACATCTCTTGAGGAAGCCTTTATTCCAGTGGAAACAAAAGAAACTCAGATTTTTTTACTCCCCTTTTTTGACCCAATGGATGCAAGAATATATTTTTCGAATCAGGGATTAGATGAAGAAGACACAAAGCAAATTAAGACAATTGATGATGCGATGACGTTGGTAATTTCTAAGATGAAAAGTCAGTTCAATAATAAGAAAAATCAGGTTTTAGTCACTCATTTTGCGGTGAGTCCTCATAAAGAAGAAATTGATTTAACAAGTGAAACCCCATCTAAAGTAGGTGGATTATCGACCTTAAATGTTTCACAATTTTCAGATTTTGATTATGTTGCGTTAGGTCATATTCATACTAGGTTAGCTTCCCCAAGTGATAAAGTACAGTATTCGGGGAGTCCAGTAAAATTTAATACCAAAGAAGCGTCAACGCAAAAAGGAATCTTTGTTGTTGAAATTAAAGAAAAAATGCTCAACTCTAACTTTCTTCCATTACAAGTAAAAACAGATTTAGTAGTTCTTGAAGAAGAATGGGAGCAACTCATAAAACGTGATTTTTATGAAAGGCAACCACTTAATAAAGCTTGGTTTGCGATTACAATTAAAAATTTTGATCGGACAAAACTCGTGGGACAAAATTTACGTGCCCAACTCCAAAAGATTTATGGAACAATTATAGAACTTGACTATCAATTTGAAAAAAAACAATTAAAAAGAAGTAGGAGTCAAGATATTGAAACGTTAGATAATGTGGAAATTCTTTCTAGTTTTTATAAATTTACTACAGGGGAAACGCTAGATGATGTACAAACAGCAATCATCGAAAGTACATTTAATGAATTAGAAGGAGAAAAATAAAAATGAAGCCTATATATTTGGAAATGAATTATTTTGGGCCCCATGAGAATTCTGTCGTAGATTTTCGACTGCTAGATGAATCTCCTATATTTCTAATTAGTGGGGACACAGGCGCTGGAAAATCCACGATATTTGACGCGATGACATATGCGTTGTTTGGAACAACAACGGGTGATAGAGATGCCAAAGAAATGAGAAGTCAGTTTGCAACAGCTGATGATAAGACAAGCGTGACTTTTTATTTTGAACAAGGAAATCTTTTATACAGAATTGAAAGAAGTCCTGAACAAAAACTCTCAAAGAAACGAGGCAGTGGATCAACTCTTCAAAAATCAACTGCGAAATTAGCTATTGTAGATAGAGTAAAAGGGATTGAGAAAAATAATATTGCAATAAATCCTAAAAACGTTGGAGAAGAAATCACTCGTCTTTTACATCTGAATGCCGAACAATTTAAAAAAATAATTCTTCTACCACAAAATGACTTTTCGAGATTTTTGAAGTCTTCTACTCCAGATAAAGAGGCAATATTAAAAAGAATATTTGGTACCTACATTTTTACATCTTTTAGCAATGAGATAAAGGCTAAAAATTCAGAGATGAACGCGGTATATTTAGAACATGATCGAAAACAACAAAATTTATATGAGTCATCAATTTGGAATCCTTTTGAGTTAAAAGAACTAGAAGATGCAGCAGAACAAGAAAAACTGGATCTAGTCACTTCTCTATGGAAGGATCGTGTTGCGAGAAAAAATGAGATTGAAGGTCAAACTTCTAAACAAGAAGAAAAAGTAACTTCGCTAGAAATAGCTTATAAATCCGCGTTGGAATTAGAAAATCAGTTTAAAAATCTAAATAATTTAGAAAATGATTACCAGCAGAATATTATTGAAAAGTCAGCTATTTTTGAAGAAAATTCCGAATATCTAAAAAAATTGAAATGGGCCTCTCCCTTAAAAGAAAGTATTCATGAATTAGAACAAGATATAAAACAGTCAAAAAGTTTGAAAAGTAATATTGCTGGGATAATTTCTGAAAAAGTAAAAGATGAAATTCTTTTGAAAAAATTAACAAACGAAAAAGAGGACTTAAATAAACAGCAAGAAAATATTAATGAGAATAAAAAAGCAGCAGAAAAAATATTTGTCCAGATTCAGCTATCACGTCAGGTAGAAAAAAAGCAATCAAAGGTAGAGGAATTAAAGTTAGAGCAAGCTGATAATCTCACACTACTAGAAGGTTTTAAAGCTAACTTGGGACAAACAGCCAAAAATATTTCGACTCTTCAAGATGATGTTATTTCTGATGATTACTTTATTAATAAAAGAGAAGAGAGAAATCAATTAGAATTGACATTTCGTGGGAAATTAATTCCGACCTTTCAGAAAGTTAAACATTCAAAAGATGATATTGTTGCGTTAGAATTAAAATTAAAAGAAAACAAAATAGCGCTTTCTGAAAATAAGGACAATCTAGAAAAGGCTAAATTTGCTTATAATGAAAAATTAAAAGGTAGAAGGCGATTGATGATCGCACAGTTGCAATCTGAGTTGCAAGAAGGCGAAGCATGTCCCGTGTGTGGTGCATTAGAACATCCGTTTACAGAAACTATTGAAGAAAGCTCTTATAAAGAACTTGGAAATTTATTGAAAGAGATTGATGAATCACAAAAGAAACAAACAGTCCTTTTGGAGAAAAATAAACAATTACAACAATTAAAGACTGAACTTAAAACTAGTCTTGATTTGAAAAAAATAGAGGCAGATGAGTTTGAAAAAGAACTTTCAATTCTTTATAGTGAATTTATTGCTGATTATTCACAAATATTTCCGGATTCCTTTGATGAAGTATCTATTGAGGAAAGTCTTTTAAATTTAACGAAATCGTTAGAGTTGGAAGAGGTAAAAAATGATGAAATAAAAGCAAAGCTTGCTGATTTGGAGTCAAAAAAACTTGAATTACAGGAAAAGGTGAAAGACTTTGAATATAGTACTCAAGAGTTTAATAGACAGATAGAAAATTTAATCGCCGAAATAACAGAGATAGGGATTATTGAAACAAGTTATAATTTGATAAGGAAGCGAGATAAGCTAATAGAAGAAACTGATTTATTTGAAAAAAATCTGTCAGAACTAATGGCCCAACTTACGGATATTAAAATAAAAATTTCTTCACAAACGGCCAGCTTAAATTCATTGGAAAGTCAAGAAGCAACATTACTTGAAAGGATAAGCACCAATAAAGAAAAAATAAAAGAAAAATTTTCTGAGCAAGAGGCATTCACGACAGAATTTCAAGTATTAAAAGAGTGGGCTTATGATGATGATTTAATCCAGATTTCCCAAGAAGTCGAACAGTATAAAGCAGATAAAGCAAGATTGAAAGTCGAAATTAAAAATATTCAACAAATAATTCAAAATAAAAAGCGACCAATTCTTGCATTGATTGAAGAAGAAAAGAAACAGACAAATGAAAACTATGTTTTTTTGCAAAAAAAATTGGTATCTGCTGAAAATGAAGTAGAGCAAGCGAAGTTGATCCTTAGTGAATTAAAAAAAGTCATAAAAGAACAAGATAAGGATGCTAGCAAAAAAGCTGCAATTACTAAGCTTTATAATGCAATTTCAGGTAGAGCTTCCGAAGATAAACTAAGGCTTGAAACATATGTGGTCCAAAATTATTTAGAAAAAATTCTTGATTATGCTAACCTTCATTTTATTAATCAGTTGTCAAACAATAGATATCGATTTGAACTTGCTAGCGAAGGAAATAATCGACGAATGGATCATGGCTTAGATATTAATATTTATGATAATGAAACAGGGGCGGCTCGTTCAGCTGATACCTTATCGGGTGGAGAAACATTTATAGCTGCATTGTCAATTGCCTTGGCTTTAAGTGAAGTAGTTCAAAATACAGCTAATGGTGTCCAAATAGAAGCACTATTTATTGATGAAGGATTTGGTTCTCTTGATCAAGAAACATTACAAAAAGCAATGCAAGCTCTTGAACGAATTGGTGAAAATAGATTAGTTGGAGTAATTAGCCATGTAGAGGAAATGAAAGCAACTATTGGACAACAAATTATCATAAATAAAATGGGGGATGGTAGAAGTAATATTAAACCTGTCATTAAATAATTTTTTTATGCTAACTAAAAATGATGTAATATTTCTATTTCAGTTGTAGCTTTGTGTTCAAGTAAATGTTATAATTACTCTAACGTATAAGAGTTATAGGAAGAAGCAATAAGGGAAATTGTAAATTATGAGGGAGTTAAAGGATTTTCTGCCACTTGGGAGTGTAGTTTTACTTGCTGGGGGAAGTGAAAAATTGATGATCATTGGTTATAAGCAAGTAGGGTTAGATTCAAATAGTGAGCTGGACTATTCAGCAATAGTAATACCAGAAGGATATAAAAATCTCAAATCGATTCGTTATTTTAATCAAGAAGAAGTTGTTTATATTTTTCAAATGGGTTTTTTAGATAATTAATTGAAAAGATTATGGAGTTAGTTCTATGAAAAGGCAGGAGGTTTTATATCTTTTGCTTTTTTCATTGTCTACAATTACTGTTGATGGCAAAAAATAAGAATTTTTGGATGTCGAAATCTTTTTATTTCGCTTTACAAAAAATACAACAAGAATTCTTAATGAAAGGAAATGGTTTGTTTATAGTAACGGTTAGGTTGATAGTGTGGTGTTACTTGATATTTAACGATTGTGCATAATTATACACTTTGTGGAGTGGGGCTTTTGATGGATAAAAGCCATTTTTATACAGTGTAATCTATATAAAACTATTTATTAGTAAGGTTTAATGTCTTAAAAAAATATCAATTGGGATACTATTGATAAAAATAAATCATGAATAATACATCCAAAAAGTTGAATTATTATTAATTAAAATGTATTATGTTATTGTGAAACAATTTTATTAAAAACGAAAAGGAATAAACTATGGAGAAACTTAAGAAAGAAAATCTCAAAAAAGTAAACACCCAATTTCGTACTTGGAAATCTGGTAAAACTTGGCTTTATAGTTCTGCAGTCATTGCATTTATATTAGTAGGTGCTTTAGGAACTGAACTAGACGTACATGCAGATGGACAAGTTCTAAGTTCAGCGGGTGCTACTGGGACGGAAAATACGGCAACCGGTGGTTTAGGATCTAATGCCACCGCAGGCGCTGATAATGCCTCATATGCTAATTCACTGCAAAGTTCAATCGCTTCTTCAAATATGGTGGTTGCAAGTAATGTAGCAGCAACCTCAAGTGTGGCTAGTTCTACAATAGTAACGAGTACGAGTAATGTTGTTTTAAGGCAAGATGGAACGACAGTAACTTCAAACTCTTTAGGCTCTACTGCAGCTCCAACAGGCCTTCCAGAAACTAAAAATACAACTAATACTGACGGAACTTATAGTGTTAATAGTTCTGTTAACAGAGTGGATTCCTCAGCCTCACCAGCTTTAGGAGTTACAAATAGCACAGCATTGAATAATAATGGGGCAATACAAGCTGGTAGTAGTGCAAACTCTTCGACATCATTTGATATTAAGCAAACTCAAATAGTACCTTCAGGAGAACCAGCTAATGATATTCTGTCTGGGGGAAATTATTCATGGACAGTCGAAGCACCTTCTGATTTAGTGGAGGCTGGTCTATCAGTAGCAGATACCAAAGTAATTTATGTGGAAAATCAGGAATCGACGGCTAATTTACAAGGGACTACAACAACTATCGCTGTAAAAAATAATGCAACGGCACAAACAATTGGTGGTTCTTATCAAATAATAAATGAAGGAGCTCAACGTTATTATCCGAACGATGTAGTAGGAAGTGAAGGGTTTGTTCAGTCAACTTCTACAACTGTAAAAAATTCTGCTATTGCATCCTCGATTGCTGATTTGTCAAAAGCTACTAGTTCTATGGCGATTGATTATGCTTCATTGTCTGCCGCAGAATCACAAGCCATTGCAGCGGGTGGATTTAATGCAAGTGCGGCTTCTTTACTTACACAGATGACGAATCTATTGACTAGTATTACTGCAAATAGTACAGCCATTGCTTCAATGCAAAATATGATGAGCGCAGAAGAAACTGGCTATATCGTCACTTCAGCAGCCAGTACTGCAATGGTTAGCATTCAATATACTGCTGATTCAAGTACTACAGAAGCTTTAGCTAATACTCTTGGAGGTGCTGTAGGAAGTGTGGCTTCTCTTGTAAATGATATAGCTGCAGGTGCGGGCTCTGCTTGGGTTTCAACTACTGATACAATCAATCAAATTTTGAATGGTAACTTAGCTTCCTCTCTTGCAACATATTTTACTGGTGCTTTAGAGGCTGTTATTGATCCAGCTGTAAGTGTTCCAGACAATGTCCTTAAGTATGTTGGAATTTCAGCAACAGATTATGTGAATGGAATTATTTCAAGTTCAGTAAATACCATTATTTCGCCTTTTAACCAGTTGTCGTTTAACTCTATCTTAAATGGCGGTCAACAACAACTTAATAATTTAATTACTACAGTTTTAGGTACTGCAATATCTATTCCAAATCCACTTACTGGAGGAGCACTTTTCTCTGGTCCTACTATTGGTGAACTTTTAAAAATTAATCCTACTACTTTTGAACAAGGGATTTATAATGTTGCTACTCAGGTTCAGTCTATTAGCACAGTTGCAGCGACAGCTTTACAACAGTATGGTAATAATGTTCAGTTTGCAATAAATTCTATTAATGAATCTGGAAAGGTATTGGCAAATGCCAGCTCTCCAACAAGTGGGATATTTACTGAAAATTATCTTGCACCAGTTGTTGATAACGGTGATGGTACCTTTACCGTTCAAGGAAGTGGTCATGGCTTTATTACAGCTGTAGCTAACTGGGCAACTAATCTTGTGACAAATTATACCCAATCAGTAGGTAATGAACTGGGAACGATTGTTACTCTACCAAGTTCGATTACAAATCTATTTGATGATTACTCAAGTAATACTTCTTTTACAGGGCTTGCTATTGTAGATAACTTTTTGAATGGTATACTTAATACAACCACGGCAGATTATAGTACCGCTTTAAAAGGATATAATTCTATTGTTCAAGGATTACAAGCAGATATTACAAATAGTTTAACTAGCGGAACTAATAGTATAGGGTACGCTTTAGGTCAAACTCTAGCAGGAATAGGCAATATTGCTAATTTATCAAATTCTGCTATTGCTGGTTCAATACAAGGAAATTTAAGCAGCCCACTTGATGCTATCCAATTTGGTATTGGTGTGATTGATGGTGTTCTCAGCCTTGGTGGGAATGTTGGTGCAAATGGTACAGGAACAGCTGCTATTCCTACAATAACAGCATCTGCAACTATGACAGTTGGGTTTACAGCACAAGACCCAAGCAGTCAGATTAGTCAAAACCTTGCATACGAAAACTATTATTATCAAGGTCAAAAAGCTGTTACAGGATCAAATCAGGATGGTATGTTTGTACCCGAAACGTTTGTAGTTAAACCAACTTTAAATGGAGCAACTACAACAATGGGGACTGCTGCAGCATCTACGCAAGGAGGGAATACTGCGGGAGTAAGTTTAAACAGCGCTCCTACACAGGCTGGTTATACAACAATTGTCTATCAAATGAACAATGAAAATATTAACCCTATAATTGCTCCAACTAGTGCTGTAACAATTACGACCCAATCTCAAACCGTATTTGTTGGTGATCAATATTCTCCAGATGCTGGCTTCGTTTCTGCAATTATCACTGGAGGTAAGAGTTTATCATTGGATGAACTCAGTGTATCTGGATACGTTAACACAAACTCAGTCGGAACTTATACAGTAGATTATAGTTATATTGATCCTATAACTGGTAAAATTTATAAATCATCTGCACCAGTTTATGTTGCTTCTGGTAATCACCAACTTGCGGGAGCGTATTTACAAGGACAAATTTATGCGGATGGAAACCAACTAGCTTATGATTTTGTTCAAGTTGAAAATGATATGATGGACGCAAATACTTCTCAACCTACGGAAGGGACCCTTTATGACACCCATACAGGTAAAATTATTGCTACCGCCCATGGAAATATGGTAGTTGATAATATCGGTGCTGGACATGTTGTTTTGACTTATAGCTTTGATGCTTCAAGTATTCCTGTGGGAGACATATTGACAAGTACAGTTACTTTTGCCGACCCAATTACTCTACCTGGATCAGGAAGCTTGACGGTTGTTGCACCGAACAATTCAAATAGTTCTAGCTCGCCAAGTAATAGCAGTAATGTTGCATCTAGTTCTAATAACAGTGCTGAAAGTTCTAGCGCAACTAATAATTCAAGTATGGCTAGTAGTTCCTCAAGTTCTAAAAGTGGTTCAGCTGCACCAGGAGGTGTAACACTTCCTGGTGAAGGATCACTCACAGTTCTCCCTCCTACCGGAACAACAGATCCAGGAGTAATTGGTCCAACAGATCCTGAGGGTAAAGAGCCAGATATTAGCATTGGAGAAAATGGTGATTGGTATATTGATGGAAAAGATACGGGAGTTTCAGCACAAGGACTAGCAGGTGTAGCAGGTAAAGATGGTGCC
>NZ_JBFTEI010000005.1:0-134486 GCF_041026685.1 Lactococcus sp. AK05 | reverse complement strand
ACCACGATTAAAGGCATGGAAGCCATCCGAGGATTATATAAGAAAATCCGAAAAGAAGGCACTCTCTTCGGGTTTTCGGTCTGTACTGAAATCAACGTATTATTGGGAATCCCAGCTTAAATCATAGATACCGTAAGGGATTTTATTCTTTACGCCGATTGTAAAATTAAGCTAGACAACTAATCATAACCACCCTTCAAAAGGGTGGTTTGCTCTGAGGCTATAAGCCTCTGCTACTAGCCAGCGTCTCAAGGCGCTGGCTTTCACCTTGTTCAAGCCACATTGGTTCTGTCACTTTTGCTATCTCTAAAGAGACAACTCTATCACTTCTTAACCCTTAAAAGGGTCTTCATATTCTCGAACACTCAACTTATCTAGTGCTATATCATGTTTTTCCTGTTCTTGAATATATTTTTTGATGGTCGCTTCATTAAGACCAACTGTACTCACGTAGTATCCTTCCGACCAAAAATGACGATTGCCAAATTTGTATTTTAAGTTTGCATGCTTGTCAAACATCATCAACGCGCTCTTTCCTTTCAGATACCCCATAAAACTTGACACACTTATTTTTGGTGGAATACTTAAAAGTAAATGTACATGGTCCGGCATCATGTGACCTTCAATTATTTCGACTCCCTTATAGCTACATAACCGCTTAATAATTTCTTGAAGACTTGCGCGGTATTGATTATAGATAATTTTTCTTCTATACTTTGGAGTGAATACGATATGGTATTTGCACATCCACTTCGTATGGGCTAAGCTATTTGTTTTATTAGCCAACACTATCTCTTCCTTTCGTTAACAATATGGCCTGAACAACTATATTTTAACGCTTAAGAAGAGATTTTTTGTATAACTTTTTATCTTCCACCCGCATAGCAGGTGGTTTTTTGTTTCGCACGCGTTGCGAGCTCAACCGGGTCTAAAGACAACAACAAAAAGAAAAGACTTACAGTACTGTAAGTCCTTTCGCAATACTATTCTTGTGCTCTTTCTTTACTAAATTCATACTTTGCAAGTGCTCTTTTACGTTGTTCTTTATGGTCCACTATCGGCAACGGATACGTTTCACCTAACTGAATCCCATATTCTTTTTGTTGTGCTTCGGTCATTTTTTCAGGTTGATGGATAAATTTATTTGGTATTGCTTTTAACTCTGGTACAAACGTTCGAATAAAGTCTCCTTTTGGATCAAATTTTTCGGATTGCGTAGTCGGATTGAAAATTCGAAAATAAGGAACTGCATCGGTACCTGTCGAAGCCGCCCATTGCCAGCCGCCAATATTGCTTGCCGGATCATAGTCAACTAGCATCTGCTGAAAATACTTTTCACCCCAGCGCCAATCGATTAAAAGATCCTTAGTTAAAAAAGAAGCTGTGATCATCCGCAAACGATTGTGCATCCAGCCGGTTTCATTCAACTGACGCATCGCCGCATCCACGATTGGAAACCCCGTTTGACCAGCTTGCCATTTTTTAAAGTCAGCTCGTTTATTTTCCCATTCGACATATCGATAATTTTCTTGGATACTTTCTTCTTTTTGTTTTGGAAAAGCTACGTAGATCATGTGGTAAAAATCACGCCAGCACAATTCTTTTTCGAATGTCGTTTTACCGGTCGAATTCGGTGCCTTTTGAACTACTTGCCAAACTGTACGAATCGAAATTTCACCGGTACGCAAGTGACGAGACAAGCGACTGGTTTGATCTGCTTCAGGAATATCGCGCTTTTGATCATATACTTTAAGATCTTCTTTGACAAATTTCTTCAGTCGTTCTATTGCATAGGCTTCACCTAAAGGCTGATCGTCAAGCACAGGTAATTGCTCACAAAACGTCTTGAATCGCGCTTCTTCTTTTTCAAAAATCAGCTGACTTTTTACTGTCGTTTTGCTTAAATTCACTTCGATTGGACTTTCCTTCACTTGCTCGATCCATTTTTTATAGTACGGTGTATAGACTTTGTAATAGTTACCATTTCGTGTAATTTCTCTTGCTCCATGCAGATACCCATCCATAAATTCGTGGACTTGGATCTTTTGTTCTTTAAAAAAAGTACGCATTTCTTGATCACGAGTAGCGCCATATCCCGTTTCATCAGTATTAAAATAAATATCTGTAATTTCTGGCACAGCCTTCAATAGTTCTTTAAATGAATCTTTAGGATTTCCAAAATGAACATGCAAGTGGCGATGTTGATCGATTTGTTTTTTTAGATACGCTACACTTGAAAAAAAGGCCTGATGGTTAGGACTGCCTTCGATAAATTGTTCTGGATTTAATTGAAAAAATAAAATCAATTCCTCTGATTCCTCACAAGCTTTTGCTAGTGCTTTATTATCTGAAAGTCGTAAATCTTTACGAAACCACATTACTGAAGTCATCGTCATTTCCTCCCACTTGTTTTTATCTAGTATACGTGATTTAAAAAAATTATAGCATTATTATACATAACAAACAAGCAGAGCAACGGATGGTTTTAACGAAACATCCATTGCTCTGCTTGTTTTCATAGGTTTTTGGGGAGGTATCAAAAGATACTTATTTTTATTAGATTTCTTTCACAATATTTCGTTGACTTTTTTCTATGTCTCTACTTATTCTATCAATAATTCGTATTTTAGAACAACTGATAACTAGCAGCTGTTGATTTTCTTGGGAAAATTCCTTATCGTATCAACTTAGGTCATCCCAAAGGTTCTGTTGCGAAGTTTTAAAATAAAATACAACCTCTCTGAATTTCAATTATCTTAGGCTGATATTCCCATTAAGATTTTGATTTCAGTAGATACCGAAAAGCCGAAGAGCGTTCCATTTCTTCGGTTCTTTTTGTATATTCCTCGAATTGTCTCCATGCCCTTAATTGTGCTTGAGGCAGTACGTAGACTTCGATAAAATTTATTGCGTCGTTTGATTGGTCGATGGTCTTGCTCAATGAGGTTATTGAGATATTTAACGGTTCTGTGTTCTGTTTTTACATATAACCCATTGTGCTGTAGCTTTTTAAAGGCAGAGCCAATAGACGGCGCTTTATCCGTGACAATTACTCTAGGTTCACCAAACTGCTTATGTAGTCGTTTCAAGAATGCATAAGCAGCTTGAGTATCTCGTTTCTTTCGTAACCAGATGTCTAAAGTCAATCCATCCGCATCAATTGCTCTGTACAGATAATGCCATTTGCCTTTGATTTTGATATAGGTTTCGTCCATTTTCCACGAATAGAAGGACTGTCTATTTTTCTTTTTCCAGAGATGATAGAGGATTTTACTGTATTCTTGTACCCAGCGATAAATAGTGGTATGACAAACGTCAACCCCACGATCATAAAGGAGTTCTTGGACTTCACGATAGCTCAGATTGTAACGTAGATAATAACCCACAGCGACAATAATGACGTCTTTTTGAAATTGTTTGCCTTTAAAATGATTCATCCATATGTCCTCGCTGTCTTTCTATCCCATTTTACACTAAAATAGACTTATCGGAAAACTTTGCAACAGAACCCTTAAAAGCATCAAACAAACTTAACATAATAAAAAGTCATTAATTCAATTCTTAATGACTCTTTAATTTATTTTTTGTTCAAATCTTCCAAAATAATATGCTTAGTTCCTTAACTTTATAAACTCAAAAATTCAATGAGATTAAATCGTATCTATGATTTTATACCATAATTGCCCCAAATTTGTCCCATTTTATTTTTCAATTTAAGAAGTTTTCTATGAAACAGGTTTATAAAGGCTTATAGAACCTAAATTTAACTTTGAGAGCGACCTAAATAATCCCCTCTTCTCCTTACAATATATATCTTTTTTTATAACTATTTTGTATTTTTATAATTTTACACTTGTTTTTTAAGTAAATATAAAATTATTAAGAGTTTTTCTAGTATCGATTTATTCGGTAAATTTTATTTTAATTTTTATAATACACTGTTACAAAGGCAGTCATGAATATTCCCATATTTGAAATAAACGCTCAACGCGTTTGCTTAATATTAAAACACATAAAATAAAAAGTCACTAAAGTTTAGTGGCTCTTTATTTTATAAGTTTTCTATTGTTTTCAATAATGTCTAGTTGATTTATATATTTTAAATTTTACCCACTATTTGCCCACTAAATTTTATTTTAGTTTCTATAATGCATTGCTACACAGGCATCCAATAATATTCCCATATTTGAAATAATTTTGGGCATTTCAACTTTTCTTATTCTAAATAAGATAATACATAATTTGTGAAATACTGCCTTCCAAAGTAAGACCTAGAAATTTACTTTTCTCATACTTAAATTATTAGGTATTTAGCATCACTAAAAGAACTTTCGATTATGTTGCAAAAAGTTAAAAGATAACAAAGAAATGAAACTTTTTTATAGTTGTAATATCGCCTTAATATTTACAATTACCATTATATTTTGTTGAACTACATGCTAGAAATATATAGATTTTATATTATTATTCTTTTGTAAATAAAGAATATGCTAAATAGAAATTTCCTAACGTTGCTGAACCATTTTCTTTGACAGTTGGTAAGCGAATATACTTTTCTACAGAACAAGGCAGATCTATATAATTATTAAGCATAGAAATGAATTGTTTTTGTATAAGTGATATCATATTTGGTTTTTCCATTACACCACCTCCCAAAATTATACACTCGGGAGCTAATGTCAATGTTGCATTAATAGCCGCTTGAGCAATATAATAGCTTAAGATATCCCAGATAGGATCATCTGAAGAAATTTTTTCCCCAAGTATTCCTGTTCTAGCTTCAAGACTCGGACCCGCCGCAACTCCTTCAAGACAATCACCATGGAAGGGACAGATTCCTTCAAAAGTAAGATCATCTCTATGACGATTTATTCTTTGGTGCCCCATTTCCGAATGCCCAATGCCACCAATAAAATATCCATTTTGAATTGCTCCCCCTCCAATACCTGTACCGATTGTTAAATAAACAAGATTTTTTATTCCTGTATTTTTCATTTCACCATAGGCTGAGGCGTTTACATCAGTAGTAAAATATATTGGAATATCAAGTGCTTCTTTTAATTGGCCAACTAAATTTATATTTTTCCAACCAACTTTTGGCGTCGAAGTAATGTAACCATACGTTTTACTTGAAAGGTTTAGATCAATAGGCCCAAATGATCCTAAACCAATGGCAGAAACTCGGTTTTCTTTAAAATATTTAATCGTCTTACTTATAGTTTCTTGTGGCGTAGTAGTAGCAAATTTGAATTTTTTTATAATATTAAAATGTTCATCTGCAATAGCAAGTACAAATTTTGTACCACCAGCCTCAATTGATCCATAGTATACGGACATAGTTCGCTCCCTCTAGTTCAATAATAGAATTTTTTCTCCAACTTTGATATCAACATTTTCACTCAATGGCAAAATCTCATTGTAACTTGCTGAATTTGTAATAACAATAATTACAGTATCATCGAATCCACTCTTCTTGATTTCTTCTTTATCAAAAGATCCTAGTAAATCCCCTGCTTTTACTTTCTGGCCAACTTTAACATTTTGTATGAATCCATTACCATTCATTGAAACAGTATCTATTCCAATATGTAAAAGAACTTCACCTCCATTTTTTGTTTTTATACCATAAGCGTGACCTGTTTCATAAGCAATAATAATTTCTCCGTCGGCTGGTGAGAAAAGTTCTCCAGATTTAGGCTTGATTGCAATACCTTTTCCCATAATTTCTTTTGAGAAAACAGGGTCACTTACATCAGACAGAGGAATCACAAATCCATTTATCGGAGCAAGGAGTTCGCCACTTTTAACTGGATCGATAATAACTTTCTCAGGTTGGTATTGAGTTGTTGCATTCTGTTTATTTTTTTCTTTCGTAATAGATTTAGCTTCCATCCGCCGACCATAGATTGAGGTAACAACAAAGGCAATAAGAAAGCTAATAAATATCGAAATCATAAATTGTAAGTTATACCCAGCTTTAATAGAGATAAAGCCAATTAATCCTGCGGATCCCAGACTAACCGCAAGGACATGGAATAATCCCATAAATAATGAACCAATTGCTGAAGCCCCAAGAGCAATAAAGAACGGATATTTTAGTTTTAGATTAATCCCAAATAACGCAGGTTCTGTAATACCTAGAATAGCAGATACACCAGCTGGAGCTGCAAGAGCTTTTGTCTTAATGTTTTTAGTAACAAATAAAATTGCAAAAGTTGCACCAGCTTGAGCCATATTTGCGCAGGCCGCAACTGGAAAAATAAAGTCTCCACCAATACCACTGTGTTGATAGTTTGTGATTAACATTGTTTCAATGGCCGGAAAACTCTGATGTAATCCAGTTACTACTATTGCCGAGTAGAAGCCTCCAAACACAAGCATTCCTAGTGCCCCTAATGTGTTATAAAGTCCAACCAAACCATCTGTCAAGCCATTTGATACAAAACGAAGTGCTGGTCCCACAATAGTGAATGTGAGAAATCCAGTTATGATGACTGAAAGTAACGGAGTAAATGTGAAGTCTATAGCATCGTTAAGGTATTTATGAAAGAATCTCTCAAGTTTAGCAAGGATAAAAGCCACTCCAATTACAGGAAGAACTTGTCCTTGATATCCAGCCTGGGCAACTTTAAAACCAAAAATATCCCAATAAGTCATTGTATGATTAGAGATTGCTTCAGCAACATTATATCCATTAATAAGTCCAGGCATCACCATAATCATACCTACAACAGCACCTAAATATGGATTTCCGCCAAATCTTTTTGTGGCAGAATAACCTATTAAAATTGGCATAAAGGTAAATGGTGCGGCACTCATAGTATTAACAATATCAGCAAATCCTTTCCACCTCGGAAACATTTCAACAAGTGATTTCGTCGCGAAAAGATGTTCAGCTGTTAGCGCATTATTAAGAGCCATTAACAGACCACCAGCTACAAGAGCTGGTATCAAAGGAACAAAAATATCAGAAAGCAGCTTTACAAGTGCCATTACTGGATTTTGTTTTTTTTGACTTCCTGCAATCTCTTTGAGATCTGCAGTTGATGCCTCACTTATTCCTGTAAGTTTAATAAATTCTTCGTATACAGTGTTAACATCACCTGGCCCTACAATAATTTGATATTGACCAGCTGCTTCAAAAGTCCCCTTAAGATCTGGGTCATTATCTAGAGCCTCTTGATCAATAACGCCAGTATCTTTTAGGACTAAACGTAGTCGTGTCGCACAATGTGCAGCTCCTTGAATGTTATCACGCCCAACTGCATTTAAAATGCGTTCAGCTACCTGCTTATGATTCATAATTTTCTCCTCAAATAAAATGATTTCGCTTACAGAAATTATTTTATCATTTTTCTGATATATGTCAAGCGCTTGCCATGTTTTTTTATTTTTTTATTTTTCCGCGCTTGTTTATATTGATTTTTTTATAAAAAACGTTTATCATAAACATATATAATTTAGTAAATGAGGAAAAAAAATGAAATGGTCTACCAAACAACGATATCGTACCTACGATAGTTATTCTGAAAATGATTTACAGAGTTTACGCAAACTGGCACTAAAATCTCCTTGGAAATCAAATTTTCATATTGAACCAGAAACTGGACTTCTTAATGATCCAAATGGATTCTCTTATTTCAATGGAAAATGGCATTTGTTCTACCAACATTTCCCTTTTGGGCCAGTACATGGTTTAAAATCATGGGTACATCTAGTCTCAGATGATCTCGTCCACTTTGAGAAAACAGGGCTAGTCCTTTATCCAGATACAAAATATGATAATGCTGGAGCTTATTCTGGGTCCGCTTTAGCTTTTGAAAACTCCTTATTTTTAATATATACGGGTAATCACAGAGGCAAAGATTGGGTTAGAACTCCATATCAACTCGGAGCAAAAGTTGACAAAAATAATCAGTTAGTCAAATTCACTGAACCACTAATTTTTCCTGATTTTTCTCAAACAACCGACCATTTTCGAGATCCTCAAATTTTTTCATTTCAAGGACAAATTTATTGCTTAATTGGTGCTCAAAGCTCTCAAAAAAATGGTATAATCAAACTTTATAAAGCAATAGAAAATAATTTAACTGATTGGAAAGATTTGGGAAACTTAGATTTTTCAAAAGAAAAAATGGGTTATATGATTGAATGTCCGAACCTTATATTTGTCAATGGTAGATCAGTATTAGTTTTTTGTCCACAAGGACTAGATAAATCGATTGTTAAATATGATAATATATATCCTAATATGTATGTTATTGCGGATGGCTTTACTACTGGTTCAAAAAATCAGCTAAAAAATGCAGGACAACTAATTAATTTGGATGAAGGTTTTGACTGTTATGCTACGCAGTCATTTAATGCACCTGATGGCTCTGCTTATGCCATTTCATGGCTAGGTTTACCTGAGACATCATACCCCACTGATAAATACAATGTTCAAGGTGTCTTGTCCATGGTTAAGAAGCTTTCAATAAAAGACAACAAATTGTATCAATATCCAGTTGAAAAAATGAAAGAATTAAGACAAAAGGAACAAGATCTCTTACTAGCAGATAATAACATTATTACATCTAACTCTTATGAACTTGAGGTCGATTTTCGTCAGCAAAACTCTACACTTCTATCTTTAATGACAAATGAAAAAGGAGATAGTGCACTTAAAGTTGAGATAGATAAAGAAAATAATATTATTACACTTATAAGAAATTATGAAAAACGTTTGGTACATGTTAAAATAGAAAAAATGAACGTATTTATTGATCAATCAATTTTTGAAATTTTTATTAATGATGGTGAAAAAGTATTATCAGGTCGTGTATTTCCAGATAAGAATCAGTATTCGATTAGAAGTCAAAATCCGATAAAAATAAAATTATGGGAGCTAAAAAAGTGATTAAACTTGAAGATGTTGCAAATAAAGCTGGGGTTAGTGTAACGACAGTTTCGCGTGTTATAAATCGTAAAGGATATTTGAGTGACGCAACAATATCAAAAGTAGAAAAAGCAATGCAAGACTTGCATTATATTCCAAACGCAGCCGCACGTTCTTTGCAAGGAAAGTCTTTAAAATTAATTGGGCTAGTATTTCCAACTATAAAAAATATTTTTTATGCAGAATTGATTGAAAAAATTGAGCAAGCTCTTTTCAAACGAGGTTACAAAGCTATGTTAGCAACAACAGAACATGATGAACAAAAAGAGCGAGACTATCTTGCCTTACTACTTTCTAACCAAGTTGATGGAATTATTTATGGGAGTCATAATTTAAAAGCACATGATTATATAGCAATTGAAGCACCTATTGTTGCTTTTGACCGTTTATTAACCCCTGAAACGACTGTTGTTAGCTCTGATAATTTTGATGGAGGAATCCTAGCTACTAAAGCTTTGATTAACTCTGGAAGTAAAAAAATCGCCATATTTACTGGGAACGATAATACTAATTCTCCTACATATTTAAGGCGTGATGGATATTTGCTTGAGCTAGAAAGAAATCAATTAAAGCCTCATATAATAAAAATTCCTTCTCAATGGACTCTTCTTCGCAAAAAAGTTGAGATCAAAAAAATACTAGAAAACAATGATTTTGATGGGGTGTTTTGTACAGACGATTTAACAGCTATATTAGTAAAAGATCTGGCCTCAAATTTAAACAAATCACTTAATGTGGTAGGTTTTGATGGAACTGAATTTATAGAGAACTACTACCCTAACCTAACAACGATAAAGCAACCAATAAATGATTTAGCGGAACTCTTAGTTGATTTAATCATACGAAAGATTGATGGAGATAACATTGATATTACATATCAACTTCCTGTTCAGCTACATTATGGTATAGATTAAAAATATATTTTACTCCTTCAAAAAGACACTGCTTTAATTCTGCAGTGCCTTTTATTTTATATACTTTTCTATTTTTTATGTCAACATGATATATACTATTTCTTTTTTAATATGAAATGGCCTTTGAAAATATCGAAGAGTAACTTTCCAATATTGTTACCCTTCTCTTCTCGAATAGGTAATTCACTTGAGGCTACTGCATATGTTTGAGTAATTAAATAAGCATATTGTTCGTAATTTAATGAAGTAAAAATTAACACTATATTTGTTCTCTCTTTTTTTGATATAACTCGCCTGATAACACTCTCTAATTCATAGCCATTTACGGAAATAATAATCTTTTGCTCTTCCTTTAGTTCCATTTTATTATTAGACTCTATTCTAATGATTTTAACTTGTCAATTTTAGGCTAATGAAGAGTGATGGTATCGTCGAGGTGTTTAAAGAATAATCCAACTTCTGTTTAATTTGAAACATTCAGAACTCAATCGTTTACAATTACTCATGATAAGTTCACTTGTCCCCCCTGTAAATATTTATTTATCTATCTATTTGTTTTTGTCATTTTAACGATTGGATAATAACAAAAATCACCAAAATAGTAAATACTATCATGAGACTCAATGACTGAGATACATTTGATAAGGTCACTGCTGGACTGACGGTGATTTAAATCTAAGTTATTGACGTCAAACTTATGAGAAATTCCTTAAAACACATAGTATTTTTAAACCCGATATGCCAATTATTTTTGAAGAATACAAGCTTGTATACAAAAAGGGAATGAAACAATAAAAAAATCCAAGTATAAATACCTGGATAAAAAGTCTAACTTTTGGAGTGCACATCAGTTCATTTATTTAGACTATCTCACTTAAGAGTTGTTTGTAAATTTACTTTAATATTTTAAACTGCAAAACCTACTATAAATTTTACAGTAGGTTTTGGATAAAGTAGATGCTGTATAGTTTTGCTTTGGTTAGTTCTTTGGTTCATTTTATTTTTATCAACAAAACATCTTTTAAAACTGGGTTAAAACGCACTTTATATGTGTATCAAAAATTTCCATTATCTTATTTGAAATTCCTTCTCCGTAATTTTTTAAGCAAAAAATTTTCCAATTTATTACTAGAGTTTTTTCTCTTTTTTATTAATCTGTCATTGATTAATTAATTTTACTTTTATTTAATCAACCCTAAAACATATTTTCATTTTTTTCCAAGACAAAAAAGTCAATAAGCATTTATATTATAACATATCTGTATATCTCTTTCATCTCTTCCTAGACCCCTATATTATTTTTTAATGCTTTCTATAGATATCATTCTGATAAAGCAGCTTGACAAATGTCATATAAAAAAATACAATCGTAAACAGGAGGAAGAAAATGGATAATTCAAAATTATTTGGCGAAGCTGCGAATGAAGAACAACTATTGAAAAATGATTATCGTAAGTATCGTGGTGAAAACATGGATATTTATTACAATGTAGCAATTTGTGAACATGCAGGTGAGTGTGTTAGAGGAAATCCTTTAGTATTTGAAGTTGGCCGTAAGCCTTGGATTATCCCCGATAATGGCGATGTCGCTTCCAATCAATCAGTAATCAATAGATGCCCTTCTGGAGCACTAAAATATTTGGCGAAGGAGAAAAACTAATGAACATTATTGAAAGAGAAAATCTATTTGAACTTCTGTCAGATAAAGGAGAAGTCATTGGCGAGATGGCCTATATGCCTATGAATAATTCAATAATAATCACTCATACTGGCGTTTCACTTGACTATCGCGGTCAAGGCCTAGCCGAAAAATTAGTTCTTGCCGGAATCCAAAAAGCAAGACGCGAACAATTAAAATTAGGAGCCACTTGCCCATATGCCGTCAAATATTTCAGAGAACACAAAGAAGAATTAACTGATGTTTTGAAATAAGCTAATCTTTAAATATAAAAGACCTTTTAGCGGGGTCTTTTTTACGTATTCTAAATTAAGCAAGAAAAAAATTTTCTTCAAACTTTACTTTAACACTGAATTTACTTGGTAATTTAAAAGGCTTAATAAAATCAATCGTCATGTTTTCTATAAAATTGTGTTGTAAATTCACAATTTTTTTGCTATAATAATTCATTATTTTATCTATCAAACAAATCAATTATAAGGAGTATTTATGGAGGAAAAATTAGCTGGTAAAGACTACCTCTTTATAGGGTCAATGTTATTCGGACTTTTCTTTGGTGCTGGAAATTTAATTTTTCCAATACATATGGGTCAAGAGGCCGGAGCCGCTATTTCACAAGCAAATTTTGGTTTTTTAATTACAGCAGTCGGCTTTCCCTTTTTAGGAATTATCGCTCTGGGAATTTCTCAAAGTAACGGAGTTTTTGAGTTAGCTTCCCGAGTCAATCGTATTTATGCTTATATTTTTACAATTTTACTTTATCTCGTTATTGGCCCCTTTTTCGCTCTTCCTCGCTTAGCAACCACTTCTTTTGAAATTGGAATTTCACCTTTTTTAAGTCATGACCTCCAAGCTCCACTATTGGCTCTTTTTAGTATCCTTTTCTTTGGAACCGCCTGGTTTCTGTCTAGAAAGCCAACAAAACTCTTAGATTATATCGGAAAATTTTTAAATCCCCTCTTTTTGGTTTTGTTAGGTATTATTTTGGTCATTGCTTTCACTCATCCATTAGGAAAAGTTAGCCAAGCAGAAATTGGTAAAGCCTATCAAGCATCTCCTATTTTGACAGGTTTCACACAAGGTTACAATACTCTTGATGCCTTGGCTGCCTTAGCTTTTGGAATCATTATCATCACAACTATTCGCCAACGTGGCGTAAAAAATCCTAAAATTATTGCTAAAGAAACCATAAAAGCTGGCCTCATCAGTGTAGGACTAATGGCTATCATTTACACCTGCCTTTCTTACCTAGGTGCTATGAGTCTTGGGCAATTTGCTATTAGTGAAAATGGTGGAATTGCTCTCGCTCAAATTTCCAACCACTACTTAGGAAATTTCGGCATGATTATCTTAGCACTCATTGTCATCATCGCTTGCTTAAAAACAGCCGTTGGCTTAATGTCTGCCTTTTCTGAAACCTTTGTCGAATTATTTCCTAAAAAAGAATACAGTTTTTATCTAATCATCGTAAGTATTCTTCCTTGCATCTTTGCAAATATAGGTTTGACAAAAATTATAGAACTTTCAGTTCCAGTCCTCATGTTTTTATATCCCTTAGCCATTATTCTTATTTTATTAGCTTTATTAAGCCCGCTTTTTAAACATTCTAGACTCGTCTATCAGATAACAACTGCTTTTACACTTTTAGCGGCTATTATCGACGGACTTAATGCTCTTCCAGCCAATCTCCACACAATTACTTTCATATCAGTAATAATTAATTTTGCTAAAGACTTTCTACCCTTTTTCTCCCTAGGAATGGGTTGGATTCTTCCGGCGGTTTTAGGCTTTATCATCGGATGTTTATGTCAAATCACGATTGCTGTGTATAAAAATAAAAAGTCTTCAACACTTTCATAAAAGTTGAGAGCCTACAATATATAAAAGGAGTTTCAAATAATTGATAACTCCTTTTCTTTTACATCAACTCAGATAACTAAATTTTTGATTTTCTCCTAATATAAATCATTCCAAGACCCCCAGAAATCAATAGAAGTATTCCCAACACTTTGAAAAAATCCCTTGGGCTATCCCCTGTTTTAGGCAACTCTTCAGAAGGTTCTGATTCCATTGAAGAAGACGAAACCGACATTACTTGTGAGGATGAACTAGGAGCAGTAATTGATTGGTCGGGTTTTTCAGGAGTTTCTTCTTTAACAGGGATGATTGTATTTATAAAATTATATCCCTCCTGTTGACTCGTGTAATTACTAACAGGCACCTCTTTTACATCATAATCGTAAAGTTTCCCACTTTCATCATACTTATCCAAATCGGTAAACGAATATTTCCAATTTTCTTTAGCCGTCACATCTTGTGAATCAACTTTCTCTCCATTCCGATATAACTCAATACTAATAAGACTTGGTCTTAAACCACGTGCATTATTATCATCAATCCAAGTTTTCTCTCCAGAAATAGAAAGTTTCATACTTGCATTTCCATTTCCTCCATTGTTAGGAGTATGAACTTCTACTACCTGTTTTTCAATATTTTCTCCCGTCAATTCTCCTCTATTTTCATACTGTTGAGAAACCCCTCCATCCGTTGCCCTCGTTGAATAATCGACAATAATCGTATTGGAAATATCCCCTAAATTCACGGTAAATCCATTCACACCATTTTCTAAAATGCTAGCCTGAGGATAATAGCTATCAACATTATAATTCTCTCCATCACTACTATATGTCACATTAGCTACCGAAATCGAACCAGAAACTAAATTCTGATTCCCACCAATAATATCAGTATAAATAGCTTTCTGGATATTTTCTTTAGCATAATTGATCCGAACCTGCCAATGAATTAAGGTTGAATCATTCTCGTCAACCCATCCCCATTTATAAAGTACCTCATCTTTATCCGGTCCCGTTGCTGAACCAATGTTAATCTCTGTTGTTCCTCCATCTTTCCAATCAACTACTACCTTTGTGTCTTCCTCTACTTTTTGTTCATCCCAATTAACCCAAACGGAAAATGAACCTTTAATATCTGAAGTTGCATTTTCAACAAGTTTTGAAAAAGTAACAGTTACCACCCCCGTAAGATGATTAGCAACCGCCGTTCCGATAATATTTCCAGCTTCATCTTTTATTTCAAAAGTAATGTCTTTTGATAAAGTTAATAAATCAGGAACATTGACACTCATTGTATCCCCCTGAGAAACGCTTCCCACTGGAATATCAAAATCCCAATGAGCCTGAACATCATCATAAATACCAAAATCTGTTTTCGGATTTCCCAAATCATCAGTCAGTTCATGTCCCGTTATAAATTTATTTCCATAGTCAGCAGCAAATACATTTGAAGTTGTAAATAAATTAATTCCAACCAAACACATCAATAAACTCAGAACCATTAATAATTTAAATGACTTATTCTTCGCCTTCATGAATATCTCCTTCTTATTTTCTCTTATTATTGTGCCCCTTCACTTAAGAGCCAATGTTTGATAGTTTTCCAATTATCCTTCGTAACAATCAACCTAGGAATATTACTATATAGTGTTTCATTAGTCACTACACCTGGAGATAGTGTGAATATTCCTTGAATTCCATCTTGTAACATATAATCTTCTAAGTCTTTATTTTGTGCTCCATAAGGATAAGCAAAAACTTTTCCTTTTTGATCTAACTTCTCATCAAATGCTTTCTGACTTTTTTGGTAATCTTTTTGCACTACTTTTTTTGAAATATTAGTAGATAAAATCGGTTCAAAGTTTTCTTGATAATGTAAGTCATTCGTATGTAGTCCTGAAGTAACCAAAGGATTTTCATTCATTTTCTTTATTTCTTTCCAAGTCGACATTTGTGAACCATCAATGGTTTGTCCAACTTTTCCCGTAATAATGAATTGTGTAAAGGGTAAGTCTAACTTTTTCATTATTGGATAAGCGTTCTCTGGCAAAGATTTATCAATATCATCAAAGGTAACCACTACTGCCTTGCCAATCACCTCTTTTTTATTAAGCTTCTCTATCAGTTCTGAACTAGTCAAAACTTTAATATGATTTTTCTTTAAAAATGTCATTTGCTGTTCAAAATCTTGCAAGAATACATTATATTCATGGAGTTGAGAATTATGCGAAATTGAATAAGCGAAATTTGTAACCACCGTATCTTTTAACACACGGTGATAACAAAGAACAATAATTCCATCATTGTCTTTAAGCAAACTCTCATAAGCAAAATCTGGCTGCTCCTTTTTTCCATCTTGTACATATTTTTTTGTTTCACGTGTGGACATAAACACCAAGATAGCAATAAGCCCAAACATCAATATCAAAAAAATATTCTTTTTACTAAACTTCATATTATAAATCTAAGCCTCCTTCGTTAAAATATAAAGACTAGGAATCGTTAATATTGAAAGAAGACAAAACAAATCATAAATTATATCTTCCCAATTTGTTATTGGAAACCCAATGATTACAAAGACAGAGATAATTCCATCACTATATATCCCCAGCAAAGAGATTAATAAAAGAACGAAAACAATTAATATAAACAGCCAACATAGTGAAACAGCCAAGAATTCCAAAAAATGTCGTTTTTTCATCTTTTTACGTATTACTAATTCCATTATTACACCCCTCTATCAGGACTTTCCCATTTTCCTTTATTTGTCCGATTAGTTAAAACAACAAGTTCAGCAGAAAGAGCACTAATCAAATTTAGAAACCAATAAGCAACAAGATAAGCTGGAAATATTAATTTATCAGTCAAAGATAAGCGGCTCTCCCCTTTATCATTATCAAGTCCTAAAAAGAATACAAAAAATGAAATAAGAACAAAAATCACGATAATTTGACCCGATACTTTGAATTCTTGATTTAACAGCATTTGGAGAAAATACTGATAAGATTCTATTAAGAAAAACCAACTCCAAATATGACTACAAATCATTTCAATCAAAAGAAACCGATGTTTAAATTCTCCTCTTTTAAAAACCCATGATAAATTTGAAATTAATACTTCTACTCCACCAACTGCCCATCTTCTCCGTTGCTTTAAAAGAGATTTTAAATTTTCAGGAACGAGAATATAGCTTAAGGCTTTAGGGACATATTTGACTTTCCATTGATTACGATGAAGTCGCCAAGTAACATCAATGTCTTCCGTCATCACTTCGGTATTAAAGCCCCCAATTTCTTTCAATGCCTCTACACGATACATAACAATCACACCTGATACGGTCATTATTGCACCTAGAAAAAGACTTTGTGCTCTCTTAATCGCATCAATCACACTTAAATACTCTAAGGTTTGTAATTTCCCCAATAGAGTTGTTCTGTTTCTAACAATAGGTCGTCCAGTCACAGCCCCAATATCTGAACTAGAAGTTAATTCGGCCAATAAATAAGATAGAGCATCTTTAGAAAGATATGAATCCGCATCAATAACAAGCATATATTTGCTGGTAACTTGTTGCAAAGCAACATTTAAAGCCGTGGCTTTTCCCTTATTTTCCTTTTGCTCAAGAATAGTTAATTCTTCCCAATCGTCGAAAGATTTTTTTACTTCATAAAGTTTCTCCAAAGTGCGGTCACTACTTTTATCATCAACAATAAAGATTTCTAGGGAAGGGTAATTTAGATTACGTAGTGATAATAAAACTTCCTCAATCGTTTCTTCTTCATTGTATGCAGAAATAACAATACTAATTTTTTCAAATTCTTTTACTTCATCAATTGCTTTCTTATCTCTTTCTTTCCATCGAGATAAAAAAGCACCACTTGCCCAAACGAAAGACAAGATAATCGGATAATAAACGGCATAAACATCTACCATTGTTGAGATTATCATAGTTTTAGTTTTCCTTTCTTTCTTTTTTTCTCTTAAAAGGAAAATTTAAAATTTTTCCCACAAAAATTCCTAGTAAAGCCGCACTAGTAAAGGCAACTGGAATAATAATCGGTCCTGCTATCACTCGTTGACTTAAGTTTGGAATTTCATGCTTAAAAAATCCATAGACAAACTGATCTGTTAAATCGGATATAAGATAGATAGTCAAAGTGGCGGTAGATAGAGCCTTTAGCAGCCTAACGCTCCATTTTGGAATGGGAATTCTCCACAAGATTGCTATAACTAATACTGTCATTATGGCTGTTTGATAACCAAAATAATCATTGTGGTCTAGCCACTGAAATTCTTGATTCCAACTTGCAAAAGTGTCCGTCAAAGTAAAAATCGTAAGTCCACTTAAGAATGCTGTAACAAGTTTTCCTATTGAAATTTTCTTTATTTCATTTTGATAAGTATAAAGGTAAGCTCCAATAAAATAATAACTAACGGGATAACAAATTTGCCAATAGTCTGGAATAACTTTTCCAAAACTATTTAATAAAGAGGGTAAGAATGTTAGCAAACTTGCGATAAAGACAATATATAAATGATAATTTTTTATTTCTTTTTTATAATTCCAGATAATATTTAATAAAGGGATAAAAAGATAAAGTCCTAAATACATTTCAACATACCAAGAGTAAGAATCTGTTGAATAATCAAAAATTCCATTTATGGCTGTGGAGAAGTCGCTTCCTTTTCCAACAAGAGATAGAACTCCCCATACTAATAAAGATATGCCTATATATGAAATGATGACAGGAACTATTCCCAGAACATATTGAGCACTTAATTCTTTTCGATTCATTAAAAATCCAGTTGCCACTAAAAACAAGGGCACACAAGTAATTAAAATCGTTCTTATCCCAATCCAAAAAATTCCTAAAGTGGAATGAATTGTCAAATCATAAAAGCCCGAATTTAATAAAAAATGGACCGAAATAACAAAGAATATTGCACTACTTTTCATTAAATCTATTGATGAATTACGTTTCATTTTTTTATATTTATAGCAGAAAAAATTTGCTCCTATAAATCCTTTCTCTAATTTGGGTTATAAACCGCTCAATTCAAACTTTTTAATTATTTTTCCTTTACATCACTAAGTTGTCTCAAAATCATGTTATTCTCCTAACTTTAATTTAGTATGGATTTATAACTATCGAAAATCATTAATTTTTGATTGCAATCCACCAATTTATCACAGTATAACATAACAAAAAGAAATATTGTAATATATAGTTTACAAAAATAACTTGATATCACTATATTCTTCATTTTTAAGTATTATTAAACCCTATAAAGTAAAATATCAATCAATAAAAAAAGCGAAATAACCTTTATAAATTAGTACTTCCGAAGATTTTAAGTATATTAGGTAATACTCTAAATCGCAAATTTAGAAATCAAAAACAAACATCCGTTTGTAATTAGTAACATACAAAAAAAGCACTTACTCAAGTAAGTACTTTTTTGCATCGATTTACCATATTTTTATTTTAAAAACTTCTTTTATTCCTGACAATATTAATGTAGGTAGAGCAGGAATAAAAATCACAAGTAGATATACAGGTAATGTTAACTGAGCAGTTCCCATCACACTATTGAAAAACGGAATGATTGTTACTAAAAATGAAGAAACTCCTGCAAATAACACTGCTCCAACAAGTCTAATATTCCCAAAAGGATTACGTCTAAACAATGTTCTTGAACTTCTCGCATCAAATACATGCCATAATTGTCCATAAACTAAAGTCAGAAATGCAACTGTTTGTGCTTCACTAGCGTTCAATCCATTTTGAGCAGCCAGGAGAAATCCAAGATAAACCATCGCTCCCATAACTGTTCCCCTAATCAAAACCCTAGACCACGTGTGGTTAGCAAGAATAGATTCATTAGGGTTCCGTGGTTTTTCTTTCATCAAATCTGTTTCGGCAACATCATAACCCAAAGAAAAAGAAGGAATCGCATCACTCACCATATTAACCCAAAGAACCATTAAAGCAGTCAATGTCGGAGTCATTGCTGCTACATTTCCAACACTACTTCTAAATAAAACTAAACCTAATACAAGGGCCAAAACTTCAGCAACATTTGTTGTCAGTTCGTGTCTCATAAAGTTTTTTATATTAGCATAGATAGTACGACCGCTATAAACTGATTTTTCTATCGTTGTAAATTTATCATCTAGTAAAATGAGATCTGCAGAATCTTTAGTTACTTCTGTACCAGTAATTCCCATCGCGACTCCAATATCAGCAGCTCTTAAAGCTGGAGCATCATTTACTCCGTCTCCGGTCATAGCAACAACTTGTTGATGATTTTGGAGCTGTTTAACAATACGTTGCTTATGCTCTGGTGTCACTCTTGCATAAACATTAACATTTTTTACTTCTGCATAAAGCTCCTGATCTGACATTTCTTCAAGGTCAATTCCCTTTAAAACTGTTGCATTTTTTTCCTTTACAATCCCCAAATCATAGGCAATCGCACGAGCTGTTTTTTCATGATCCCCTGTAATCATAACCACATTAATATTTGCATCATGAAGTTGTCTGATAGATTCTTTCACTTCTTCTCGTGGAGGATCAATTATTCCTGCAACTCCCGTTAATATAAAATCTTTTTCTACGTCTTCCGTAGCTCCGTATAATGCCTCTTCTTCTTCAACTTTTTTGTAGGCCACAGCCAAGGTTCTTAGTGCTTCATCCGCATAATCATCTACCACTTTAATAAAGTTATCTTTTGACTGCTCAGATTGGTCAACTGTATCTCCAATCAAAATCCCCGAAGCTTTTTCCATTAAAACATCTGGTGCTCCTTTGGTATAAACGTAAAATCCTTCATCATTTTGAACAATGACGCTCATCATTTTTCTACTGCTACTAAAAGGAAGAGTTCTTATAATTTTATTGTTTTTTAATAACTTATTCTTACTATAGCCAGCTTTACTACCAAGAACGGTAAGAGCAACTTCTGTAGGATTACCAAAAGTTTTTACTTGTCCCTCAACTTCTTTGACACTTGAATCATTACACAAGACAATATTTTTCATAAATTGGGAGAAATTTACACTTTTTTCACCTTTTGATACTGAGTTAATTTCACCAATGGAACAATATCCCAGACCATCTACATTATACAGTTGACCATTAGCATAAAATTTTGTAACGGTCATCTCATTTTGGGTCAATGTACCTGTTTTATCAGAACAAATATAAGAAGTACTTCCTAATGTCTCCACACTACTTAGTGTTTTAATCAGACCTTTATTTTTTGACATTTTGACTGCACCAATTGTCAATACTATTGAGAGAACAACTGGTAAAGCATCTGGAATAGAGGCAACTGCGAGAGCGATTGAGGTTGAAAATACTGAAGTAATTGAGTTAATTGAAAATTCTCCAGAACTGATTAATCCAAATACAAAAGTTAATAAAACAATCCCAGCAGATATTTTCATCAGTGTTTTAGTAAGTTTTTTTACGGTTTCTTGTAATGGAGATGATTTTATTCCCTCATCTTTCATCAACTGAGAAATTTTCCCAAGTTCTGTGTTTTCTCCCGTGGCTACAACTATTCCAATTCCCTGTCCATTTGAAACGATAGAGCCAGAAAATCCCATATTCGTTTGATCACCAATTTCGACGTTTTCATTAATGACCTCTATATTTTTTATTATAGCATCAGCTTCACCCGTTAAATGAGACTCAATTAATTGAAGTTCATCAAGCTCTAACCATCTTATATCGGCCTCCACAAAATCACCTACTGTAACTTTTACGATATCACCAACGACTAGCTCATTTGATGAAATTTTTTCTAAGGCTCCATTTCTTAGTACAGATGCAAAACGATTGTTCATTTCTTTTAGTGAATTTAAATTTTTACGAGCACTGATTTCTTGCCAAAAACCTAAAAATGCATTTATAATAATCAAGATAGCTATAGCAATCGCTTCATATAAAGATTCTAAACCATGTTTTTTATCCCCAACTATTTGGAATGAATAAAATGAACTAAAAAATGATAGAGCGACTGCCCCTAATAAAACAATGATTATTGGTTCTTTAAAACTTTTAAAAAATACTTTTAAATAGCTTTCTTCCTTTTCTTCTGGAAGTTTATTTTCACCATATCTTTCTCGATTATCAGTAACCTGAGTACTCGAAAGTCCTCTATCTATCTTAACATCATAACTATTTAGTAATTCTTCTTTGGATTTTTGATAAAATTTCATATCATCCCTTTCTAGTAAAAAACGACAAAAAAGAGCGCAAACCTCAAAACAATCTCCTCACCCTTGGAGATATGTCTTGAAGCTTGCGCCCAACCTAGTCGTTTATTTAATTAATTACATTTTAACATTATCCATATCGTAAGTCAATCCATTTTATATTGTTTTGACTACAACACAATATATAATTATATTAAAACTCAAATTATCCCTCCGTTCCCAAAACAAATAAGTTCCAGTAGCCCCTTTAATAAGTTAAATGGTAAAATATTATTAGAATGTATGAATTCATATTATGTATTATAAAAATGAATTTATCCATTATTTTAAAGCTAGAAAGAATATCATGACTAAAAATTACTTAGAAATCCCTGAAGAACTTTATAATAAATTAAGTGATTATGCAGAAAATGACCAACTATCAATCCGTTTAGAAAATCAACAGATATTATTAGAAAATCCGAAAATTAATCATACCAATAAACAAAATTTAGCTTTACACTATTTTATAGTACCTAGTTTAGCATCTGGAATAATTGCATTGCTTATCTTTTTAAGTACCAATCATCCACAAATCGCATTTACGGGGAGCCGCCACCTCTCTGTTGCAAGTTTGAGCATAATTCTATCAACCCTTTTTGGTTTTTTTGGTTTCATATGGACTTATCTTCGCAAAAGTTGTGACTTATCCAAATCTAAATTTAAAATTTTTAGAGAAACTTTAACGCTATCGGTAGCCTATACAAGTATTTCTTTCGCTGTTCAAATCATTTTTTGGTACATAATTGGCAAAACTTTTAGCGGAGTAACTTTTGACCCCTTTACTGCAGGGTTTCTTGTCTTAGTATTTGTTGGAATCATCTTTTATTTTCTTATTTCAGCAGCTCTTTCCATCACTTTACCTAATCTTATTTTGCTCCTCTTTACCACTTTCATAGGAGGTATTCTTGTTTCAATGGCAACAAACAATCAAAAAGATTGGTGGCAACATAACTTCAGCTTCTTAGGAACTGGCGAAGCCACACAGCACTGGCAGTTCAATATCACCTTAATATTTTCTGCTCTTATTCTTCTTACCATAACTGATTTTCTATTTGCTGAGTTTTCTAAGAGTATCCTTTACAATTATAAATTTAAAATAATTCGTATTTTTTATATTCTCATAGCATTTTTGATTGCATTCGTCGGAATTTTTCCAGCCCAATCATGGACAATGCCTATACATAATAATTCTGCATTTGGTCTGGTTGCGGTTGTTCTTATTATGATTATCTTTCTTAAATGGTTAGTTCCCACCATTTCTAAAGAATTTTTAGCATTATCTTGGACTGCTTTGATAGCATTAATTTTATCTGCCGTTGCCTTTATGGGAATTCACTATCTCTCATTAACGGTCTTTGAAATTATTGCTTTTGCTATAGCTTTTACCTGGCTCGTTATGTTTATCAATTCACTCAGGGGAATTATTCAAGAAGGAAACGAATGGCAAGTAAAGCTCCTTCAAAAGTAATTACCTCAAGCATCAGATAAGAAAAACAAAAAGGTTGAATTTTCAGAAAATTGTGTTATAATGTTTTCACAAATACATTTTGGTTGGAGGTTTATCATGGAATTTAAAAGTCTACTGCTCCTTTCACTTGCTGCAGTTTCTGCAGTTGATCCATACTTACCCACAATTTTTATTTCAGCCACAACACTTGATGATATTGAATTTGAAGGATAAGAATAACCATAAAATATTTTGTTAATTCATTTTCTTTTATTATCCAATAATAGTTACTATGCACTCAACAAAAAACCATTGTTCCCTTCTGGCAGTGGTTTTTTTCAATAAAAAAAGACGCAAATGCGTCTATAAAAATTCCAATAAATGAATATTTTAATTATGAATTAAATTGCTGAACGCAAACGAGCGCCACCATTTTCTAAAACACGAACTGTACGAGGTAAAAAAGCGCGAATTTCTTCTTCATTATATCCAACATGAAGACGTTTTTCATCCATAATAATTGGACGGCGCATGATTTGTGGATTTTCAGAAATAATTTTAATTGCTTGTGAAAGTGAAATATCTTCAAAATCAACACCCAAAGTCTTCACAAAGCGATTTCTACTTGAAATTAATCCTTCAACACCATCGTCACATTTTTGTAGAATTTGACTAATCTCTGTTGTTGATAAAGGATCCGCGATGAGATTTCTTTCGTTAAATGGGATGTGGTGATATGAAAGCCAAGTTTTAGCTTTTTTACAGCTCGTACAAGAGGGTGCTGTATAGATTGTGATCATCGTCTCTCCTTCGTGTATATTTATTTATCTAATAGTATTAAACATCAATGATTGTACAATTATACCATATTTATAGACTTAAAAAAAGACCTTTTCAAAATTTTTTCACAAATTTTTTCAATAAAAAAACCACTAAAATCAGTAGCTTTTTCACTGCTTTAGATATTATAATGTTGTTTTTTCAACATTGATGGATAAACATTTTTAGCCTTTTGTAACTCTCGTTTTTTTGCCTCAATATCATCAGTAATTTCGACAGAAAAATTCTCGAAAATTGTACGAGACTCTTTGAAAATGTATCCCCCATTTTTCAAGTCCTGCTCGTCATCAAATACAGCTAAATGATGAGAGAGCTTTTTGAAAAATGTATTCAAAAAATAAGTTGGAATGTATAAATTATACATTGAAGTGTAGTTCTTTAAAAAATTGTAATCGTAAAAAGGAACTTTTACATCACTTTGAGGATTAATTAATTCTTTATCACTCCCAGTAATTGGACGATTAAGAATTTCAATCACTTTTTGATTAAGTGTGTTACGAACTTCAATTTCACGAAGCAATTTTTCAATTGTTAATCGTTTCTTATAACGATTTTCATCATAAATTTTGTAAATGTAGATGCCTGCAACCATAAGCCACGCGCCAATAATTAGACCAAAAATCATTGCAATAATAAGTTCTGTATTCATGTCATAATTATAACAAATTTGAAAGCGTTAAGAAAGTTTAAACTCCTTTTTTATCAAGTTTTAGGAAAAGTCATAAAAAAAGACAATATTCTTTGACCTTTTTTGACCAATGAGTTATAATATAGAAAAATAAACAAATGAATTCAATTTTATCTAAAATTCAATTCATATCTTATTTATAAAGGAGATTCAATCTATGGGTTATTTAGTACCTACCGTTATTGAACAATCAAGCCGTGGCGAACGTGCTTATGATATTTATTCACGACTTTTAAAAGACCGCATTATCATGCTGACAGGACCTGTTGAAGATGGAATGGCAAATTCTATTATTGCTCAACTTCTTTTCTTGGACGCACAAGATAACACTAAAGATATTTATCTCTATGTAAATACACCTGGTGGTTCTGTATCTGCCGGTCTTGCCATTGTTGATACAATGAATTTTATTAAATCTGATGTTCAAACTATCGTTATGGGAATGGCTGCTTCTATGGGAACAATCATTGCTTCAAGCGGAACAAAAGGCAAACGATTTATGTTGCCAAATGCTGAATATCTTATTCACCAACCAATGGGTGGTACAGGTCAAGGCACTCAACAAACTGATATGGCCATTGTTGCTGAGCAACTTTTGAAAACTCGTAAACGTTTGGAACAAATCCTTGCTGATAATTCTAACCGTTCACTTGAACAAATTCACAAAGATGCCGAACGTGACCATTGGATGGATGCCAAAGAAACTTTGGAATATGGTTTCATCGATGAAATTATGGAAAATAATTCCTTAAAATAATGATGTAAATTTTAAAAGCCCTGATTTCAGGGCTTTTTTTATTTTTTCTGATTATCAATATAATTTTTTAATATGTTTTTATAAAATCAATCAAAACGTCGGAAAATTTTGAAGTTGAAAGTTTTCCACCTAAATCAGCTGTCAAATTTCCATTCATGAATGAAAACGAAAGAGCATGTTTGATTAATTCAGCTACCTCTTGCCAGCCTAAATACTCAAACATCATCACTCCAGATAAAATTAAACTAGAAGGGTTTACTATATTTTTTCCAGCAATATCTGGAGCTGTTCCATGAGTTGCTTCAAAAATAGCATGACCACTTTTATAATTAATATTCGCACCTGGTGCAATTCCAATTCCTCCAACCTGTGCGGCAAGCGCATCTGAAATATAATCACCATTTAAATTAAGAGTGGCAATTACTTCAAAATTTTCAGGATTTAAAATAATCTGTTGGAGGAAGTTGTCAGCAATTACATCATCTACATAAATTTTTCCTGATTTTAATGCTGCTTTTTTCTCATTTTCAGCTTGTAAACTTCCTCTTTCATTTTTGATTTTATCGTATTCTAGTTTTGTAAAAGTTGGATATTCCTTAGCAACCTCATAGGCCCAATTTCTAAATCCTCCTTCAGTAAATTTCATAATATTTCCCTTATGAACAAAGGTCACTCGTTTTTTGTTCATTTTCAGAGCGTATTCAAAAGCCGCATTAACCAGTCGTTTACTTCCTTCAGGACTAACAGGTTTTATTCCTAGTGCTGAAGTTTTTGGAAAGCGAATAGAATGGACATTCAATTCTTTTTCTAAAAATTTTAATAAGCTGTGAGATTCATTTGTTTCACTAGCAAATTCAATACCTGTATAAATATCTTCTGTATTTTCTCGAAAAATTGTCATGTCAACTTTTTCTGGTGCCTTAACTGGGGATTTTATCCCTTTAAAATATTCAACTGGTCTTACGCAAGCATATAAATCCATTTTTTGTCTTAAAGTAACATTAATTGAACGAAAGCTTTCACCGACCGGGGTCATTAGTGGTCCCTTTATCGCAATTAAATTTTCATTAATATGAGCGAGAGTCTCTTTGGGCAGATATTCTCCACAAGTCTCAAATGCTTCTCCTCCTGCCAATAATTTTTGCCATTCTATTTTCTTTTTTTGACCATAAATTTTTAGAACCGCAGCATCAAAAACTTTTTGCGCCTGAGGAAAAATATCTTCGCCAACACCATCTCCTCTAATATAACCAATTGCTGGATAATCTGGCACAACTAATTTTCCATTTTTCATCTCAATTTTCATAATAATTTTCACCTATTTTTTTATTTTTTACGAATCACATAAGGCATTATACCGTCATTCGCATAGTAATCTAAATCTGCCTGAGAATCAAAGCGTAAAAGAACCTCAAAGTTTTTTTCGGCAGTACTCACAGTAATTTTTTCATGAATTTTGGGATTTTCTGGTAGATCTATAGAAAAACTTTCGTTACCACTTAATCCCAAAGTTTCGGCATTTTCATTATCTAGAAACTGTAGGGGAAGAACACCCATCATGACGAGATTACTTCGATGAATACGTTCAAAACTCTCAGCAATTACAGCCTTGACTCCAAGTAATTTTGTTCCCTTAGCCGCCCAGTCTCGACTGGATCCCATTCCATAATCCTTACCAGCAAGAACAATTAATCCTTGTCCTTGTTCTTTATATTTTTTAGCTACCTCATAAATAGGTAATGTTTCATTATTGAATAGAGAATAGCCTCCCTCAAGAGGAGCAACAAGCTGATTTTTGATACGGATATTAGCAAATGTTCCCCTTGTCATTACTTTATCATTTCCTCGTCTTGACCCAAAACTATTAAAATCCTTATAAGCAAGACCTCGAGAACTTAGATAATCCCCAGCTGGGGATTTTAAAGGGATATTCCCTGCTGGACTAATATGGTCAGTTGTGATAGAATCACCAAATTTTGCTAAAACATGCAAATTTGAAAGTGAAGCTATTGGTTTATTTATCATAGTTAAGTTTTCAAAATATGGAGGATTAGAAATATAGGTAGATTCAGATTTCCAGTCATAAACTTCACTTTTCTTTGTTTTGATATTGTTCCAGACTGTATTTTCATCAAATATCTTAGCATAACTTTCAGCATATAAATCACTTGTCACGTATTTTTGTACTAAATCATTCACTTCATCAGAAGTTGGCAGAATATCTTTCAAATACACCTTTTTACCTTCTAGATTAGTCCCCAGGGCAACAGTTGTTAGATTTTTACGAACAGAACCCGCTAAAGCATAAGCAACTACTAATGGAGGACTTGCTAGATAGTTCGCTTTCACTAATGGATGAATTCGACCTTCAAAATTTCGATTGCCACTCAAAACACTCGTTGCAATCAGTTCTTTATTTCTAATCTCTGTTTCCATTTCACTTAAAAGCGGCCCCGAGTTACCTATACAGGTTGTACAGCCATATCCTACTACATAAAATCCCAACGTTTCAAGATAAGGAAGAAGACCCGCCTTCTCTAAATAAGAGGTAACAACTTTTGAACCAGGAGCTAATGAAGTTTTAACCCAGCTAGGAACCGCAAGTCCTTGTTCTACTGCATTTTTTGCAAGTAAGCCCGCCATCATCATAACATGTGGATTACTCGTATTGGTACAACTTGTAATAGCGGCAATTGCAATTTTTCCATCCTCTTCTTTCAGAGGTTTTTGTTTTTTAGCAAAGTCTTCAAAGTTATTTGCTAACTCAGACAATTCAAGCATATCTTGGGGACGAGAGGGACCAGATAATCGTGTTGCTACTTCACTTAAATCAACATTAATTATCTTATTGTAGTATGGTTCATGTTTTTCGTCATAAAATAACTTATTTGCCTTTGCATAGGTTTCTACTCGCGCAACCACTTCCTCAGAGCGATTTGTCGCTCGAAGATATTTCAAAGTTTCATTATCAATCGGAAAATATCCACAGGTGGCACCATACTCAGGAGCCATATTTGAAATTGTCGCTCTATCTGCTAAACTTAAATTTATTAGTCCTTCTCCAAAAAATTCAACGAATTTTCCTACCACTTTTTCATCTCGTAAAATTTTTGTGATTGTCAAAGCTAAATCTGTTGCAGTAGCAAATGCTCCTAACTTACCTATTAATCTGACTCCTACTACTTCTGGAACAGTCAATGAACTAGGCTCTCCTAGCATTACTGCTTCCGCTTCAATTCCTCCTACTCCCCAACCAAGAACACCAAGGGCATTAATCATTGTTGTATGACTATCTGTACCAAAAACACTATCTGGATATAAAACGCCATTTTTTTCGGTAATTACTTCACTTAAATATTCAATATTAACTTGGTGAATAATACCTGTCGCTGGAGGGACAACTCTAAAGTTATCAAAAGATTGCTCTGCCCATTTTAAAAATTCGTAACGTTCACGATTACGTTCAAATTCTTTTTTTGAATTTAACAGAAAAGCTTCTTCATTTCCTTGAAAATCTACTTGAACAGAATGGTCAATTACTAAATCTACTGGAATTTCTGGGTTAATTAATTCAGGATTCTTTCTTAATTCAACCATTGCGTCTCTCATTGCCGCAAGGTCAACAATAGCTGGAACTCCTGTGAAATCCTGAAGAACAACACGGCTTGGTAAGAAAACTGTTTCTTGACCAACTTCCCCTTTTAAATAGTCTTTAACGGATTGAATATGAGCCTGATTGATATTCTCATCATTTTTCTGTCTAATCAAACTTTCTAGAAGAACTCGTAAACTATATGGAAAGTCTTCAATTCTTTCAGTTTCTGAGATATCATAATAATGGTATATTTTATTAGAAATACTTATTTTTTTCATCTTTCCCCCAACTTTATATATTTTTTTGATTCTAAGACACTTTCATAGGCTGGACGGATAATCTTATTCATATTAATTAGTTCTTCTATACGATGTGCTAACCAACCTACAATTCTAGCAATCGCAAATAATGGAGTAAATAATTCTTGTGGAATTTCTAATATTCTATAGACAAAGCCAGAGTAGAAATCAACATTTGGACAAATCGTTTTATATATTTTTCGATTTTCCGATATTACTTTAGGTGCTAGACTTGCAACTTTTTCATATAACTTGAATTCCTCTTCCAATCCTTTTTCTTTTACTAAAATCTCGACATAGGATTTAAAAACCTCAAATCGTGGGTCGCTCACACTATAAATGGCATGACCAATACCATAAATTAATCCTTGCTTATCAAAAACTTCTTTATTTAAGATTTTATGGAGATACTTTTCTATTTCAGCGTCATCTTCATAATTAGAAATATTTTCTTTTATATTTTCCAACATTTTTGCTGCCTTAATATTAGCTCCACCGTGTTTAGGCCCTTTCAAACTGGAGAGGGCAGCAGCAATTGTAGCATAAGTATCTGTTCCACTTGAGGTGACCACATGAGTCGTAAAAGTCGAATTGTTACCTCCACCATGTTCCATATGAAGAATCAAGGCAATATCTAATACTTTAGCCTCTACCTCTGTGTAATGGCAGTCTGGGCGAAGCATTCGTAAAATATTCTCAGCGGTCGTCATTTTTGAATCAGGATAATGGATATAAAGACTTTCTTTTTTAAAATAATGAACATAAGATTGGTAACTGTAAATCGCAAGAAGTGGAAAATCAGCAATAAGTCCCAAAGATTGTTCTAAAACATTTTCAATCGAGATATCTGAAACTTTCTCATCGTAACTAGCAAGTGCTAGTATACAACGGCTCATCGAATTCATCACGTCACTCGAAGGGTTGGTTAAAATAGTTTCACGGACAAAAAATTCTGGTAGAGTTCTCCTACTGGCTAAAAGATTTTGAAATTCCTGAAGTTCATTTGCTGAGGGCAGTTCTCCAAACAATAACAGATAAGTCATTTCTTCAAAACCAAAACGATTTTCTTTTCGTAAATCACTAATAATATCTTTGATGTTATAAGCTCGATATTCTAAAATCCCTGGAATTTGATTTCCATCTTTATCAAAAGAATGTATCGCTGATATATTGGTTAAACCTGCTAAGACCCCTTTCCCATTAATATCTCTTAAACCTTTTTTAACGTTGTACTTTTTGTAAAATTCACTAGGAATTTGTGAATTTTTTATCATTTTTTCTTCTTTACTTAATAAATTCATAAACACCTCCATCTATTTCATTATTATACACTTTTTATTCCGAAAATTATATATTTTCTGAAAATTTGAATACTTTTTTGAAGAAAAATAAAAAACCTACCCAAAAGGTAGGTTTAATTTATATTAATTAATTTCGATTAACAAGTCTTGAGTTTGAATTGCCTCACCTTTAACCACATGAAGGTCAACAATCTCACCATCAAATGGTGCTTCAATAGTTGTTTCCATTTTCATGGCTTCAGTAACCATCAAGGCTTGACCTTTTTGAACTTTGTCTCCAGCTTTAACTAATATTTCAAGAACAGAACCTGGCATAGTAGCTCCAATTTGGTTTGGATTTCCTGTTTCGGCTTTGCGTTTAGCCACAACTTGAGTTTGTACAGATTGGTCATTAATTACGACTTCTCGACGTTGACCATTTAGGTTAAAGAAGAGAACACGATTTCCAGCGAGGTCAGGTTCTCCTATTTCATCTAAACGAATGCTGAGTGTTTTACCTTTTTCAATTTGTACTTCAATTTTTTCATTGAGACGCATTCCATGTAAGAAAGTAGGAGTGTCAAGTAGTGTAACTGCTCCAAATTCTCTTTGCATTTTTTGATAATCAAGGAAAACTTGTGGATACATGATATATGAGATAACTTCGTGATCTCCTGGTTCATAGCCAATTTTTTGTTCTAGGTCAGCTTTAACAGTTTCAAAATCAACTTTTTCTGCGTGTAAGCCTGGACGGTCAGTAATTACGGCTTTATCTTTCACGATAATTTTTTGTAATTTTTCTGGGAAGCCACCCACTGGTTGTCCTAAATCTCCACGGAAGAATGATACTACAGATTCTGGGAAATTAAGTTCGTTACCACGGGCATAAACATCTTCTTCTGTTAAATCATTTTGAATCATAAAGAGAGCCATATCTCCAACTACTTTTGAAGAAGGAGTTACTTTAATAATATCTCCAAACATCATGTTAACTTTACGATACATTTGTTTGATTTCATCAAAACGATGTCCAAGACCAACTGCTGCTGCCTGAGATTTTAGGTTAGTGTATTGACCACCAGGCATTTCATGCATGTAAACTTCTGTCTGAGGACTTGTAATACCCGCTTCAAATGGCGCATAATATTTACGCACATCTTCCCAATAATGGTCGATTTGTTCAGCATTTTTTACATTAATTGAGGCATGGCGAGGACCGTGTTCAAGTGCATAATAAATAGATTGCATTGATGGTTGAGATGTTCCGCCAGCAAGACTCGCTGTTGCTACGTCAATAATGTCTACACCTGCTTGAGTTGCACCAGAATATGTAATAATTCCATTTCCTGAAGTATCGTGTGTATGCAAATGAATTGGCAAATCAACGGTATCTTTTAATTCTGAAATCAAACGATAAGCAGCTTGAGGTTTCAATAAACCTGCCATATCTTTAACTGCCAAGATATGAGCACCTGTTGCTTCTAATTCTTTTGCTAAGTCTTTATAGTATTGAATATTATATTTTGGTCGGCTTGGGTCTAGAATATCTCCCGTATAACAAATTGTTGCTTCTGCAATTTTCCCATTATCTCGAACGGCTTGAATGGATTTTTCCATTTGGGGTAACCAGTTGAGACTATCAAAGATACGGAAAACATCGATACCTTCATGCGCCGCTACTCGGATAAATTCTTCAATCACATTATCTGGATAGTTTTGGTAACCAACTGCATTTGAACCACGGAAGAGCATTTGGAACATGGTATTTGGCATGAGCTTACGTAGTTTACGCAGACGATACCATGGTGATTCATTCAAGAAACGATAAGCTACATCAAAGGTTGCACCACCCCACATTTCAGCTGAGAAAAGTTCTGGTAGTCCTTGGTCAATTGCTTGGGCAATTCCTTTCATGTCTTGTAGACGTAAACGAGTAGCAAGGAGAGATTGGTGGGCATCACGTAAAGTTGTATCTGTTAATAATACTTCTTTTGTATTTTTTACATAATCAACAACAGCATCAGCGCCTTGTTCATCTAAGATATTTTTGGCTGTCTTTTTCTTTTCAAGATTAAGAAGAGGTTGACGTGGTTCTTCAAAATGACGTTTTTCAGTATTTTCAATTCCTGGAAAGCCATTGACTGTAATCATTGATAAATAGTGCAGAGTTTTTGTTCCACGATCACGTAAGCGTGGGAAGTTGAACAGACTTGGTGTATTATCAATAAAGGTTGTTGTTGCTTGACCACTTGTGAAGTTTTCATTAGCAATAACATTAATCAAGAAAGGAATATTTGTTTTGACGCCACGAATACGGAATTCATGGAGAACGCGGTCCATTTTTCTTACGCTGTCACTAAATTCATTGGCAAAAGTACAAACTTTTACTAAAAGTGAATCAAAATATGGAGTTACTTCATATCCAGCATAGGCATTTCCGACATCTAAACGTATACCAAAACCACCTGGTGAACGGTAGGTATCAATTTTACCTGTGTCTGGCAAGAATCCATTTTGCGGATCTTCTGTTGTAATTCGACATTGAATTGCTGAACCCAAAAGTGGAATTTCAGACTGTGCTGGAAGTCCAATTTCTCTATGTAAGTCTTTACCTTGAGCAATCAAAATTTGGGCTTGAACAATATCTACACCTGTGATAAGTTCCGTAATTGTATGTTCAACTTGAACACGTGGGTTTACTTCGATGAAATAAAATTTATCATCTTTAACAAGAAACTCAACTGTACCGGCATTAACATAGCCAACATTTTTACAAAGTTTGACTGCTGCTTCACATATTTCGTTACGGAAGTCCAGTGAAAGTCCCACGGCTGGCGCAATTTCAATGACTTTTTGATTACGTCGTTGTACTGAACAGTCACGCTCATGGAGGTGAATAATATTTCCATGACTATCTCCAAGAATTTGGACTTCAATATGTTTTGGATTTTCAATATATTTTTCAACATAGATTTCGCCAGAACCAAAAGCTCCAATTGCTTCTGATTTTGCTCTAGCATAACCATCATGCATTTCAGCATCATTACGCGCAACTCGCATTCCGCGACCACCACCGCCTAAAGCGGCCTTAATCATAACTGGATAACCATAAGTTTTAGCAAATTCTAAAGCACCGTCGATATCTACTGCTCCATTTGTTCCTGGAATTCCTGGTACTTTTGCTTCATCGGCAGCTGCCTTAGCCTTGATTTTATCACCGAAAATATCCAAATGATGAAGTTCAGGACCCACAAAAACTAAACCTGCTGCACGAACTTTGGTAGCAAATTCGAGATTTTCAGATAATAGACCATAACCTGGGTGAATAGCATCTGCTCCTGATTCAAGGGCAACTCGAATGATATCATCAATATCCAAATAGGCGTCAATTGGTTTTTTTCCTTGACCGATTAGATAAGATTCATCTGCTTTAAAGCGATGAACAGAGTATTCATCTTCTCTTGCATAGACGGCTACAGTAGAAAGTCCGAGTTCATTACAGGCACGAAAGACACGAACGGCGATTTCTCCACGATTGGCGACGAGTAGTTTTTTCATTTTGACTCCTTAATGAGGCTTGCTTGGAAAGATAATTGGTTATTACCTTTCACTCTTTCATATATTATAAAAATCTTTTATACACTTTTAAACGACTGACAATTGTCAATCGTTTTCATAACTTGAGACACTGCTACTATAATGATTTGAGAGCTCAGAAATTTCTCTTCGTTTCTCATCAGCTGAAATATTTAATGCAAATGCAATTCCCAACGATAAGACAAGGAAGGACGACCCTCCTTGTGATAGGAAGGGGAAGGTTACTCCTGTTTCTGGAATAATCCCAATTGCTCCACCCACATTGACAAAGACTTGAACTAACAATAAACCAGATACCCCAATCATAATGAGTGAGTTAAAGGCACTTTTAGCACGAATTCCAACAATTAACATTCTGCTTATCAAGAAAAAGAGAATAGCTAGAATAATAATTCCGCCAATGATTCCTAATTCTTCCACGACAATTGGAAAGATAAAGTCAGTTTGAGCTTCTGGTAAGAAACCATTTTTTTGAATCGAATTTCCTAAGCCACGCCCTGTCCAACCGCCATTAACTATAGCATAGTATGAATTAGCAAGCTGGTGTCCAGAATTGGCTAAGTCTGTAAAAGGATTAACAAAGGCTTCAAATCGTTTATTGATGTAAGCGATGGGTAAGAAACTTGGAATAATATTTCCACCTACAATGAAAAGAAATCCTAAGAAAATAGCCATCGAAGATAGAATTAATTTTGAATAGCCAGAATACCAACGCCAAGATATACCGCTGGCTCCAATCATTATCAAAGCAACTGCAGCAATAATCAAAGTATTACCTAGGTCAGGCATGATAAGGTCAACCAATAAAATGGCAACTACGGGTAATCGCCAACCACCAAAAAGTTTTTGAAAGAGCGTCTTTCCTTTAAAAATCTCATTTATATCACGTTTTTCAATTTCTTCTTGTTTTGTTGAAAAAACTGAGGCTAGATACCAGATAATAAAAACTTTGGCAAATTCTGCTGGCTGCACAGTTCCGATTCCCGGAATATGAATCCAACCTCTGGCTCCATTTACGGGTGCTGTCAGAGCAAAACTGGAAGGCATTATTCTACAAAATATTAATGACAGAATCAAAATAACCATTATTGTTCCTATCATTTTTCTATTCTTAAGGGCTCTAAGTTTCAGACGGTAAATCACTGCAATCATAATGAGACTCAATAATACGAATGCTGTTTGGTTAATTACTAATTTATAAGGATTTAATCCTTTTTGTAACTGATCAGGAACCGTGGTTGAAAAAACCATCACAATACCAATTCCTGCAAGAATTAGGTATGGAATCAATATAGAGTAGTTTAAAAAATTATTCTTATTTAAATTCATTATCTTTTTTTCCTCATTCATATTATTATAGCATGAGTTGAATAATTTATAAAGATTTTCAAAGTGCTTATAAGTTTCTACCACCCAAAGATAAGGTATTTCCGAATATATTTTTTAAACTGAATTTTTTCTTTTATAAATAGTCCACAAAATTATGATTAAAATTTTTTATCTGTCTCCATCAACTGCTATTATAATGAAAAAATAATGTCTTTTTTTGCATAAAACACCTCTAATGAAATATTGTTTACTTTATTATATAATATTATCACAATTCTTAATAAGTGTACATAGTAAAAACTTATTATAAATAAAAAAACAGCAAGATAATTCTTCCTGTTTAACCTTCACGATGAAGTGTAACAATGCGTTCTTTGGGACAAAACTTCATTGTTTCAACTTTTTCCGGATGGGTTGCTTTATTTTTACTACTAATATAATTTTTATTCCCACAAGAACTACAAATTAGTGTGATTTTTACTCTCATTCCATAATACTCCGTTTCCGCAGATATTTTCGGAAATTAATAAAGGACCAAATAATATTAATAATGACAAAAAAACTTGTCCCTACAATTGCCGCTCGATAACTGATATAACCTGCAATTGCTGATCCGACCAATGGACCGGTTACCATTCCTAAATTAGAACACATTTGTGCGTAAGCAAAAATTCTGCTGACACCTTCTTTGGGAGTAATTTTTGAAAGCAACGAATTTACTGACGGCATCAAAGCACCAGTTCCAAAACCAAGAAGGAAGCGTAATATCCCAAGTTGGAGTGGGCTTTGCACAAAGGCCATTGGTAAATAAATAATAAATGTAAAAACTAGTCCAATCAAAATTAAACGATGTGAACCGTATTTATCTCCTAAACGTCCTAGAAAACTTGATGATAACATTGCCGACAATCCAACTGCTGACACAATTAAGCCTGAAATGAACATCAAATTGTTCGTGCTTGTCGTCAGGGTTTTGATATACAAGGTCACAAATGGTTCAATAGATTGCGAGGTGATTTGAATAATAAATGTTGTCACTAATAATCCAAAAAGAATTTGTTTGTTACTGACTTTATTGATAATTTCTTTACTAGATAACATTTCACCTTTAGCAATTGGTTCAAAGTTTTCATGAACAAAGAAAATGGTTAGTAAAGTTGCTAAGGCTAATAGAGCGCCGACAATCAAAAAGACATTTGCCATGCCAAACCACTCAGCTAATAACCCACCAAGTGAAGGACCAATCAGTGTTCCAGAAACCATTGCTGTTGCTAATGTTCCAAGGGCATAGCCTGATTTATCTTTTGGAGCTTGTGAAGCAATCATTGCTGTTGAGTTAGGGATATAGCCTGAGAAAAATCCCATTAGCAAACGTAATCCAAGTAACCACCAAACATTAGGAACAAACGCTATTCCTCCCATTGTTAAGGTCATGACGATACTGGCACGTACCATCATCACTTTACGACCATGCTCATCAGCTAAACGTCCCCAAACGGGGGCAACTAACCCTGAAGCTAAGGCTGGCAAAGAAAAAGCTAACCCTGAGTAAAGTTCAACATTTCCACCACTTACGCCCAGTCCTTGAATATACAAGGGGAGAAAGGGCATGACGAGTGAAAATGATGAACCTACAAAAAAGCAGCCAATCCATGTTATAAATAAATTTCTTTTCCAATTAACTGTTTTCGTGCGATTCACCTCTATTTCTGTTCTTCTATCCTAGCTAGTTCTCGCTGGATTTGTTTTTTTAGTGCTTCAATCGTTCCAGAATTATCCAGAATGACATCAGCGACTTTTTGTTTTTCTGACAATGGCATTTGTGAGGAAATTCGTTTTTTAGCTTCTTCTTCCGTAAACTTATTTCTTGCCATCAGTCTTTCTAATTGTATTTTTTCAGGTAAGCTGACCAACCATATTTCATCAAAACCGGTATAATTGTATTCAATTAATAACGGAATATCCATAAATATTGGCTTATTTACTGACAGATTTTTTCCTTGACTCTTTGAATCAAAATTTTTACTGACAGACTTGTCAGTCATTTTTTTTAATAAGTCATCACGTCTATCATATAACTCTGTACGAATAATTTCATCTTGTAGGTTTGATAATTTCTCGCGCTGCTTTGGATCAGAAAAAACTAAAGCTCCTAATTTTTCGCGATTTAACTGTCCATTGTCAGCAATAAAATCTAAACCGTAAGTTTCTACTATTGCCTTGTAAAGTTTTCCGTCAGGTTCTTGCAATTGACGGACAACTTTGTCAGCATCAATCACTTGATAATCCTCAGAAATCAAAAAATCAACAACCGTTGATTTCCCACTTGCAATTCCGCCTGTCAATCCAATTACCATTTTCATTCATCTATTTTAGCATAAAATTTGACTTTCTTAAACTAAAAACAATAGTTTTTAACTATTATGATTAATTTTTTCGTAAAAAAAGTCTGTCAGTAAAACTGACAGACCGAATATTCATTAAATATTAAGAATTAGATGTTTGAAGTATGCATTACTTCTTCATCATCGTTTGAAAGAACTTCATGGAAGACACGTTCAGTTAATTCTTGTTTTTGTTCTGGTGTGAGGTATTTAGTATTGACACAGTAACCAGAGATACGAACGATAACATCTTCACCACGCATGATTTTATCGTAAACATCTTTAAGGTCCATTACGTTCAAGTTAACGTGTTGACCTGCAAATTCAGTACCATTAATCAAAGCGCCTGGTGTGAAGTATCCATCAAGAATTTGAACCAAGTTATCCACTTGTTCATCACGAGTTTTACCAAGTGCACGAGGTGAAACTTGAGTAGTCAATGAAATACCATCATTTGCATCTTTGAATTCCAATTTAGCCAATGAGCGAAGGTTTTGCAACCAACCACCTTTAGCTTTATTCGATGGGTTAGCACCTGGTGAGAAGAATTCAAGTTTAGATTTGTTTACTGTACCATCTTCATTGAGGAATACTCCTTTATGTACTGGAGAATTACCAGTTTGTTTAGAGTAAGCAACGTTAGATGTAATTGTCAAAAGTGAAACAGTAGCTTCAGCATTTTTGTAAAGTTTGTGTGAAGCTAATTTTTCATGGTACATTTTCATGACAAGTTTAGCAATATCATCAGCACGATCATCATCTTCACCATAACGTGGGAAGTCACCTTCTACTTCATAATCGTAGATGTAGCCATTTTCATCACGCAAAGTTTTAACTTTAGCATATTTAATTGCTGAAAGTGAATCAACTGTATTTGCGAAACCACAGATACCAAATCCCATGTTAGCACGAACTTTAGTAGGCAAGAAGGCCATTTGAACTGCTTCATAGTTATATTTGTCAGTCATGTAGTGAATGATATTCATCGCATCAACATAAGTATCTGTCAACCAGTTGAGTGATTTGTCGAAGTTTTCCATAACTGTATCATAGTCAAGAATTTCGTCACGAACAGGTTCGATGTCGAATACTTTATAATCTTTATGAACGTCATCATAACCACCGTTCAAACCAGTCAACATTGCTTTCAAGACGTTTACACGCGCACCAAAGTATTGGAGGTTATGACGTCCTTCTTCATTTTCTGGATCAAGTGGTGAGACACAACAAGAGATACATGACATTTCGCCATACCCATCTTTAGCCATTGTTTCAACACCTTCATATTGAATAGAAGAATGCTTGTGGCTCATAGACATTGAATAACGTTTGAATGAGTAAGGAAGTTTAGAATCCCAAAGGACTGTCAAGTTTGGTTCTGGAGCATTTCCGATTGTATCAAGTGTGTTCAAGAAACGGTAGTCCATTTTAGTGACACGGTGACGTCCGTCATTACCCATACCAGCCATAGATGTTGTGATGAATGTTGGGTCACCAGAATAAAGTTCATCATAAGCAGCTGCACGAGCAAATTTCATTGTACGAAGTTTCAAAACGAAATCATCAACAAATTCTTGAATTTCTTGTTCAGTAAATGTTCCACGAGCAAGGTCACGTTCTGCAAAGATATCAAGAACGATTGGCACACGTCCAAGTGAAGTTGCAGCACCATTGATAACACGACATACTGCCATATAAGCGATGTTAACCCATTGGATTGCTTCTTTTACGTTCATAGCTGGACGTGAAACATCAAGACCATATAAAGCACCAAAGTTTACAACTTCTTGCAAAGCTTGGTATTGCATATTAATTTCTTCTTTAAGACGAATGTTTTCTTCGTTAATTTCAGTGATTGCATCCCATTCTTTTGCTTTTTCCTTCATAAGGTAATCCGCACCGTAAAGGGCAAGACGCGCATAGACACCAATGATACGTCCACGAGAGTAAGCATCTGGCAAACCTGTTACAGTATGAGCATGACGTGCTTTACGAATTGCTGAAGTATAAGCACGGAAGATTCCATCATTTACAGAAGTCATTGTTTGTGACAAAACATCATGCAAGTCTGGGTCAACTGAAAGACCGTGTTCTGTCAAAATCTTTTCAGCAACACGAAGTCCACCTTTTGGCATGAAATTCAAGCGGAAAAGTTCGCTATTTTGCATCCCATAGATAAGTTCAAGTTCTTTATCATTAGCATCGATATATCCAGCAGGGATTTTATCAATAGAGGTTACGCGGTCAGTATCGAAGGGAAAACCAACTTCTTCATAGTGAGCTTTTGTATCTTCAATTATTTTCTTTACTTTAAGTGTACGTTCTGTTGGCCCAGCAAGAAAGCTTTCATCACCATCATATGGTTTGTAGTTTTCTTGTACAAAGCGAGTAACGCTTGCTTTATCGCGCCAGTTGGTTCCTTTAAAACCATCCCAAGCTTGTTCAAAGATATTTTCCGTAACTTCGGTTTTCATTTTGAAATCTCCTTTGTTCTTTCTGTTTCAAATTACAACTTCATTATATCATACAGTTTGAGAATAGCAAACAGAATTCAAGAGAAATTACAGATTCTTTACTAATACAGTTCCAATTATTTTAATATCTGTTATACTTTTTTAAAACGTTTTCATAAATAATTCACAAAATAGTTTTAACAAACATTGCTAACTTCATAATCTGCAATCACTAATTAATTTTTTCACAAAGAACAAAAAAATGGAGATTTTTCTCCATTTTATAACATATCTTTTTTATGTAACCACCAAGTGACCCAAACACATAATAAAATTCCTAGAACTAAAATAAGCCAAACCATCCAATTAAAATTTTGACCAGGAATTGGAACATTCATTCCGTAAAAACCAACAATTACTGCAGGAATCCCTAGAACAAAAGTAGCTGATGTCATGATTTTCATGACAATGTTCAAGTTATTAGAGACGATGTTTGAGAACAAATCTCGGAGATTTTCTAGTAACTTGAGCTGAATCTTGGTTTCTGTATAAGCTTGGTCTGTTTCAACAAAAATATCATAAATTTTTTCAGCAAAACCATCTTCATCATCTTCTCTCAAGTAATCAATAAAATCTTGAAGCACTTGCATATTATTGTTCAAGGCATCTTCAAAATAAATTAAACTTGCTTGAATGGCAATCAAATCAACAATTTGGTCGTTCTTCGTTGAATTTTTGATCCCCTGTTCAAGTCTGCGACGTCTTGTTCGGAAATCTCTCAAATAATCATGGAAAGTGTGTGTCATTTGATACATCACTTGAAAAATAACTTGATGTTTGTAGCGTTTATAATCATATTCACGCTCGAAAATTAAGCCATTATCAATCTCATGATTAAGTGCTAAAATAACCGATTCATTTTTAGTCCAAACCAAAGAATATGGAAAAGTCGCCACTTCTCCATAATTAGAAAGGGCAGGATATTGTAAGAGAATCAGATTATTATCATTATCATCTGTTTCAAAACGGGCATTTTCATAATCATCCAAAATTCCTGATAAATAGTCAAAAGGGAAGTCATAGTATTCAGAAATATTCCCAATTTCTTCACGTGTTGGATTGAGAACATAGGTGAAATTCTTCATTTCAGAGGTTGAAATTAATTTTTTTTCATTGGATAGTTCATAATTTTTAATCATTTTCCTATCTATCCCTTCTTTTCCTGATAAAAGAGGATTGGAATCCTCTTAGTGTCCCTTTAATTGTAGCAGATTTTAGACTTTTTTTCCGAGTATTTTATTCTCTACGACTTAAGAAAACATTTACATTAACTATTGGTCTAAAGAATACTTTGTGATATAATAAACTTATTAACTTGAGGAGATTTTTTTTGAAATTCAAACACGAACCCCTAAATTTGTATCTAAACTTTAAAAAATCAGCTGAACAGTTTCCTGATAGCCCAATTATCTTTGATGAGGCTGTTGGAGCTTTCCCTGAACTAGCTCTTGAAACAACTTACCAAAAGACTCATCAAGCAATTGTTGATAAGGCAAGTCTCTTATCTGAGTTGGGAATCAAAAAATCGGATAAAGTCATTATTTTTAAATCAAGTGCCTTTGATACCTATCTTTTAGCTGTTGCTGTTTCTTATCTAGGCGCTGTTCCAGCAATGATTTCTTATCATCTTCCTGCCGAAACAATGGATATTTTAGCTGGACGTTTAGGTAATCCTTGGCTCATTTATGACCAAGTTACTGACAAAACTGTAAATGAAATGAAGAATCTTGAAGATTCTAAAAAACTTTCTGTCAGTAAATTTGCTTTGGAAAAACCTACTCAAATTGCTGACAGTCAGCAATTAGCTAGTGATGAGATTGCTTATCTCACTCATACTTCTGGAACAACTGGTGTACCAAAATTAATCGCTCACTCTGCTAATTCAATGGGTTGGCGTTGGGTGCTTCAAAGAACTGTAATGGATTGGATGCCTGATAAGGAAGAAATTTTAGCTTTCCATATTTCTCCTGTTCATTCTCGTTTCAATATTGGTGTTTCATCAGCAATGACCTTTGGGTTTGGCCTTATGCCCCTCAATGATTTAGCAAAAGATAATCTTGTCAATCTTTTTGCTAAACATCAGCCTTATGCCTTTGAAACTCATCCAAACGATTTTGTTCGTCTAGCGAATCTTGCAAAGCAAGAACCTGAGATTTTTGCTTCAATTCGTTACCTTCATTCAACTTTTGATGCAATTAATAAAGAAACAATGCACACTTTTCTTTCTGCCTCTAAACAAAAAGAGCCAGTCTTTCTACAAATTTATGGACAATCAGAATGTGGCCCAATGATTTGGAAAAAACACCGTTTATCAACTTTAGCGGACACTAATGCCCGTGAAATGGGGATTGGTATGCCTGGATTATCTAAAGCACGTATTGCCGATGAAAATGGAAATGAATGTCCTGCAGGTACGCCTGGAAGAATCCACTTCCTCTCAAAAGGAAGAGCTTTGACTTACTATAAAGAAGAAGAACGGTTTAATAAAGAAGTCTATGGCGACTGGTGGGATACTGGCGATTGGGGCCTCATGAATGAAGACGGAATTCTCTTTTTACATGACAGACAAGTTGATTTAATTGATAAAATTGAATCTAATTTGGCAATTGAAGATCTTCTGTTAGACCAACACGACTTCTTAGATGAAGTTGTGATTATTCGTGATAAATCTGGTAAACCACAACCTATTTTGGCTCTAGCTGAAAATGCGGAAATGGATTGGTCAGCTTGGTGGGCTTCAATTGTTGATTTGCCATTTTTAAATGAACCTATTCTTATGGCTTACGATGAAATTCCTCGTACAGCAACAATGAAAGTTCAACGATTAGCTCTTGAAAGAGAATTAGCTAAATAAGTGTTCCTAATTTTACTGACAGAGCTGTCAGCCACTTATCCATCAGCAAATTTATTATCAAAACTACTGACAAAGCTGTCAGTAGTTTTTTTGCTTAAAAAAATTAAATAATTGATGTTAATCAATTTATTTGTTAGAATTTAATAAATGACACAGTGTCATAAATTGAATGAATTGGAGACAAAATGCCTAAATCAACCTATTTCAGTCTATCTGACGAAAAACGCAATCGCGTATATGATGCCTGTTTAAATGAATTTCAGACTCATTCTTTTCACGAGGCAAAAATTATGCACATCGTAAAAGCTCTTGATATTCCGAGAGGGAGTTTTTATCAGTATTTTGAAGATTTAAAAGATGCATATTTCTATGTCCTCTCGCAAGAAACCCTTGAAATTCATGATTTATTTTTTAATTTATTAAAAGATAATTCCATTGAAGAGGCGCTAGATAAATACAAATATCTCCTTCTTGAAAATTTAATTGATTCTCCCCAATACCAACTTTATAAATATCGATTTTTAGATTGGACTTATGAACTTGAAAGAGATTGGAAACCTAAAAGTTCAGCAACCGTCCCAGCTAGTGAAAATGATAATCCAGTTTCACAAGTATTAAAATCAGTTGTTCATAATCTCGTTTATAGATTATTCAGTGAAAATTGGACTGAGAAAACTTTTATTGAAAATTATGATAAAGAAATCAAATTAGTCACCGAAGGTTTACTTAATTATATTACTGACAGAAAAAACTGAAAGGAGATTTTATGTTTTTAGCACTAAGAGAAATACGTTATAATAAAGCTCGTTACACCTTAATCGGAGCTATTATTTTTTTAATCGCTTATGTAGTCTTTATACTGTCCGGACTATCTGTAGGACTTGCCAGTCAATTTAAACAAGCCGTCCTTGATTGGAAGGCCGAAAAAGTCGTTTTATCAACAAGTTCAAATAATATTATTTCTGCTTCACAAATTACTTCTGATGATTTAAGTAATATTCATGTAGAAAATGGTTCAGAATTATCATTGTTTTCTACTTCTATGCGTAAATCAAAGAGCGAGCGAGACAATATTGCTATTATTGCACTGCCTGATAAGTCTAAAATCATGCCAGAAGTTCTTGAGGGGAAAAAATTTACTGACAATCATTTAGAAATGATTATCTCAAAAAAGCTGGCAAATCAAGGATATAAAATCGGTCAAGAAGTTTCCGTGGGAAATAATAATATTAAAATAAAAATTGTCGGAATTTCAAAATCCTCTTCTTATTCTGCCTCGCCTGTTATCTATACTTCGTTTTCCGCTTTGAATCAGATAAAGTTTGGTGAAAAAAGCACTTCAACTTCTTCCGTTAATGCTGTCGTTGTAAAATCTGGAAAAGTTAAGATTGATTCTTCTATTTCAAATCAATATAAAGTCATCTCTATTTCTGATTTAATTAACGATATTCCAGGTTATTCTGCTCAAAATATGACACTCAGCGCAATGATTTACTTCTTATTTCTGATTGTACTGTTGATTATTGGAGTCTTTATGTATGTTATAACTCTTCAAAAAGTTCCGATTTTTGGCATAATGAAAGCCCAAGGAATTTCAAATCGCATAATAATGAACTCTTTACTTGGTCAAAGCTTTATCATTAGTTTAGTTGGCGTCTTCGTTGCTTTTATAGCAAGTTATGGAACTAGCTTTATCTTACCGGATGCAATGCCTTTTGAAATTAGTCTTACAAACTGGTTGCTCTATGCTTTAATTCTCATCATCGTATCAATTATTGGGTCACTTTTTTCAATCATTACTATCCGTAAAATTGACCCAACGAAAGCAATTGGAGGTTAAAAATGAAAACAATTCTTAAAATGGAAAATGTAAAAAAATCTTTTGGTAGTGGTCATAATGAGATTCAGGCACTCAAAGGAATCGATTTAGCAGTCAATCAAGGAGAATTTGTTTCAATTATTGGTCCCTCCGGTTCAGGCAAAAGTACATTTCTCACAATTGCAGGTGGTTTACAAAGTCCAACTTCTGGGAAAATTTCAATCAATGGCTTAGATTTTACACCATTGTCAGAAAAAAAACGTTCTAAACTTAGATTTAAAGAAATAGGTTTCATCCTCCAAAGTTCTAATTTGATTCCTTATTTGACTATTGAAGAACAATTTCTCCTTATTGATAAAATCAATCACGAAAAACTAACTTCTAAAAAAGGGATTGAACTTCTTAAATCACTTGATATTTTAGACTTAAAAGATAAACATCCTAGCGATCTTTCTGGTGGTGAAAGACAAAGGGCAGCTATTGCTCGTGCTCTCTTTAATGAACCAAATTTAATTTTGGCCGATGAACCAACAGCAAGTTTAGACACTGAGCATGCTTATCAGGTTGTTGAATTATTAAGACAAGAAGTTCATTTGAAGAATAAAGCGACAATCATGGTCACTCATGACCAAAGAATGATTAAAAATAGTGACAGTGTTTATAAGATTGAAGATGGACTCTTATCAAAAATCTAAATAAAATAAAAACTACTAGCTTACTAGTAGTTTTTTCATAGAATATTTTTTATAAAAAATAATCCTTCTCTAAATAAAGAGAAGGATTATATCTAAATCATTCGTTGGTAAACCTTATTTTTTAAGGTTGTAGAATGCTTTAAGACCTTTGTATTGAGCCACTTCAGCCAATTGGTCTTCGATACGAAGCAATTGGTTGTATTTAGCCATACGGTCTGTACGTGAAAGTGAACCAGTTTTGATTTGACCAGCGTTAGTTGCAACAGCGATATCTGAGATTGTTGAATCTTCAGTTTCACCAGAACGGTGAGAAACGATTGCTGTGAAACCAGCTTCTTTAGCCATTTCAATAGCTTCGAAAGTTTCTGTCAAAGTACCGATTTGGTTAACTTTGATCAAGATAGCGTTTGAAGCATTTTCACGGATACCACGTTCAAGGTATTTAGTGTTTGTAACGAAGAAATCGTCACCAACGAGTTGAACTTTTTTACCAAGACGTTCAGTAAGGATTTTCCATCCATCCCAGTCGTTTTCGTCCATACCATCTTCAATAGTGATGATTGGGTATTTAGAAACGAGTTCTTCAAGGTAGTCAACTTGTTCAGAAGCTGAAAGTTTTTTACCGCCTTCACCTTCGAATTTAGTGTAGTCGTAAACACCGTTTTCGTAGAATTCTGATGATGCACAGTCGAAACCGATCATAACGCCATCTTCACCAGCTTTGTAACCAGCTGCTTCGATTGCTTTAAGGATAGTTTCTACACCGTCTTCAGTTCCGTCGAATTTAGGAGCGAATCCACCTTCGTCACCGACAGCTGTTTCAAGTCCACGAGCTTTAAGAATTTTCTTAAGAGCGTGGAAGATTTCAGCACCCCAACGAAGCGCTTCTTTGAATGTAGGTGCACCAACTGGTACGATCATGAATTCTTGGAAAGCGATTGGAGCGTCTGAGTGAGAACCACCATTGATGATGTTCATCATTGGAGTTGGCAATACTTTAGCGTTGAATCCGCCAAGGTAGTTGTAAAGTGGAACACCAAGTTCATCAGCAGCAGCACGAGCAGCAGCGATAGAAACACCAAGGATAGCGTTAGCTCCCAATTTACCTTTGTTTTCAGTACCGTCAAGAGCGATCATTGCACGGTCAATAGCTTGTTGGTCAGTAACTTCATAACCGATGATAGCTTCAGCGATGATGTTGTTTACGTTGTCAACAGCTTTTTGAGTACCAAGTCCGTTGTAGCGAGATTTGTCGCCATCACGAAGTTCAACCGCTTCATGTTCACCAGTAGAAGCACCTGAAGGTACCATACCGCGACCGAATGCACCGTCTTCAGTGTAAACTTCAACTTCAAGTGTTGGGTTACCGCGTGAGTCAAGGACTTCGCGAGCATAAATATCAGTAATAATTGACATTTTAGTCTCCTTATTATTTTTAAGTGCGTCTGCACTCTTAATACATCTTTGATTTTACTATTTTTTGAAAGATTTTTCAAGTGAAAATCTTCGCAAAGCTAAACTTCAAAAGGTTTTGCGCTTACATTTTGATTTTTTATCTTAACATTAATAAAAAAGGATAGAAAAATCTATCCTTATTTTTTTATTCTGTTTCAATTAAACCATAACGACCATCTGTACGACGGTAAACGACATGGGTTCCGTTACTATCAGCATCTGTAAAGACGTAGAAATCATGTCCCAACATATCCATCTGAAGCACTGCTTCTTCGGCATCCATTGGTTTTAAAGCAACATGTTTAGTACGTACAATATCTACGTGATCCTCAGCAACTTCATCGGCTTTTTCTAATGGTGCAAACTCATCGCCAAAAGCTTGTCCTGTTGGGACAGCATTGCGTGGTTTACGGTTCATACGTGTCTTATATTTACGAATTTGACGTTCGAGTTTTTCTTCAACAAAATCAATTGAAGAATACATATCTTGTGAAGTATCTTCTGCACGTAAAGTGACATTTTTAGCTGGAAGAGTTACTTCAACTTTAGCTCGTTTTTCGCTGTAAACTTTAAGATTAACATAGGCTGTTACTTCATGACCATCGTTGAAATATTTATCAAGTTTTCCGATTTTATCTTCAACATAAGCGCGGATTGCATCAGTCACTTCGACGTTTTCGCCACGGATATTAAATTTGATCATAAGAGTACCTCTTCAACAGTTCTTTTTGTTTCAATGAAGCCCTTAAACTTTTGGAATTTTCAGGACTTCTGAATCTTTTCGAACTGTCCTTTCCTTTATTTCTAATTTAATTATAACATGAAACAGCTTTCATCTCAAACAATTTGAGCGATTTTAATTTTTTTATTAGATGCACCAATTGAAACATGATTCCCTGCTTTGATTTCACCAGAGAGCAATTGTTCACTTAAAAGGTCTTCGACTTCTTTTTGAAGTGCCTTACGAAGCGGACGTGCACCATATTCTGGGTCAAAACCTACCTCAGCAATTAATTTCACCGCTGACGGTGTGAGTTTAACATGAATATCTTGTTCTGCCAGACGTTTAATCAAAGATTTACTCATAATTTTAACAATTTGTTCAATCTCTTGACTTTCCAATGAATGGAAAACAATATTTTCATCAATTCGATTAAGAAACTCAGGGCGATAATGACGTTTAAGCTCTTCTAAAATTCTTGATTTCATGGCTGAATAATCAGCTGTGATATTTTTAGCGCCAAAACCAACTGTCTTATCATCACGAAGAGCAGTCGCTCCCAAGTTTGAAGTCATTATAATAATTGTATTTCTGAAATCAACTTTGCGACCTTTAGTATCAGTCACAAAGCCATCATCTAGAATTTGCAACATGATGTTGAAAACGTCAGGATGAGCTTTTTCGACTTCATCTAAAAGAACAACAGAATAAGGTTTATTACGAACGCGTTCTGTCAATTGACCACCCTCATCATAACCTACATACCCTGGAGGAGCCCCAATCAAGCGTGAAGTTGAATGTTTTTCCATGAATTCACTCATGTCAACACGAATCATATTATCTTCACTACCAAACACACTGTCAGCCAGTGCTTTAGCAAGTTCGGTTTTACCGACCCCTGTTGGTCCAAGGAACATGAAAGAACCCATTGGACGGCGGCTGTCAGCAACACCGGAACGTGCCCGACGAATGGCTCTTGAAACGGCAGAAATAGCTTCTTCTTGTCCAACAACTCGTTTGTGTAATTCTTTTTCAAGATTGATTAAACGATCACTTTCAGACTTAGTCATTTGTGTGATTGGAACACCTGTCAGTGTTGAGGCAACAGCAACAACAGCTTGATCAGTAACTTCTTGACGTTTATCTTCTTTTACTGAGAATTTATAAATCTTGTCAGCAATTTTTTCAACTGCTTTTTCTTTTGTACGAGACGCTTTGATATCAAGTTTAATGACAGCTTCTGATAATTCTTCTTGAGCTTTGGCTAATTCTTTTTCTAAATCAAGACGTTTTGTTTGTTGATTTTTGACAGAAATTTTCACTGCTGCTGCAGCTTCATCAAGTAAATCAATGGCTTTGTCAGGCAATTTTCGGCTAGTCATATAGCGAACACTGAGCATTACAGCACTTTTAATGGCTTGGTCAGTAAATTTCACTTGATGATACTCTTCAAATTTTTCACGTAAGCCTTGCAAAATAGCAATCGCTTCATCTGGACTTGGCTCATCAACATTTATTCTCGCCAAACGGCGTTCTAAAGCTTCATCCTTTTCAATATATTTTTGATATTCATGATAGGTTGTTGCTCCGACCATTTGAAAATCACCACGAGCAAGCGCTGGTTTCAAAATATTTGCGGCATCATTGACAGAATCCATACCGCCACCAGCACCAATGATTGTGTGTAATTCATCAATGAAAATAATGACATCTGGATCACTGCTAACTTCTTCAACAATAGCTGTCAAACGATCCTCAAATTCACCTCTAAATTTTGTCCCAGCAACAACAGTCGCCATATTCAAAGCCATAATTCGACTATTCATCAAACCAATTGGAACTTGACCATTGACAATTCTTTGGGCCAAACCTTCAATAATTGCTGATTTCCCAACACCGGGCTCTCCAACTAAGACAGGATTATTTTTTGTTCTGCGGCTGAGAATATGAATCAAACGGTCAATTTCAGCTTCTCGTCCAATCATTGGGTCAAGTTTACCCAAGCGAGCTTCTTCGGTTAAATCTGAGGATACAGAGTCTAACGTTGGCGTCGTTGAATTTTCTGCAACTCCCTTTGCCATCTTACGCTTTGACATTGGAGTCACAGCTTTTTTACTTTCTGGAACTTTGAGTCCAGTTCTTTTCTCAAGCTCTTTTCGCAAAGATACAATATTGATTTTTTGTAATTTTAGAAGTTGAAGACCAAATCCATCTTCTACTTGAAGTAGGGCATAAAGCAGGTGTTCTGTTCCAACGGCTTCTGAGTTATTATGAATTGCTAAAAAACTTGCCGCAGTCATCACTTCTTCTGCACGAGGTGAAAAACGTAAAGTTGAACGTTTGACCTTAACATGACTCGATAAATCCTCTAAATCAATCAGTAAGTCAGAAGAATCAACATTCATTCCTGCAAGAAGGCTGTAAGCAATTGAGCCTGAGGTCGTTGCCATTGCAGCTAGTAAATGAGCACTTTCAATGGTGCCATATTGATATTGGTGAGCATACTCTTCCGCTTTTTCTAAAATTCGGTCAAGCGTTGGTGTATATTTTATATTTTCAAATTTCATCGTCACGGTCCAATCTGTTTATTATACTTTTCATCATTATACCACGAGTAAAGGGACTAATGGCTCCGTCAGTAATGACTAACAAAAGTAGATTTCCCTCACGTTCTGTCAGTACTTTCTCATCAAAGAGAAGTTGAACGATATCATGGGCAGCTTTACTTGAGAGATTAGCTGGAACCTTCTGGTAAAGAGCCGTTAAGAATTCATGACGAGCAGAATATTGATACTTCACAATTTTGATGTATCCACCGCCACCACGTTTTGATTCCACATCAAAGCCTTTTGAGGCCGTAAATCGTGTTTTTATCACATAATTAATCTGACTCGGCACGACATCAAATTGATTGGCTAAGTCCGCTCGTTTAATTTCAATGACTTGTGCTTCTTCTAAAAGCTTTCTCAGATAAGCTTCGATAATATCTGATGTATTTTTTTGACCTGCCATCGCTCCATCCTTTCTTTCATCCATTTTCTAAATAATCTTTGACTATTACTGACTATTATACCTGAAAAATATTATTTTTACCAAAAATAGCAATTTTAACTTACTGACAGACTTAAGCGTTGAAAAATAAAAAAACCGTTACTGACGGTTTTTTTACTTATTATATTCTAAAATAATTAGTCAACTTTTACAATTTTAACTGTCATTTCGCCAACTGGAAGTGGGACATTTACGATGTCTCCAACTTTTTTACCAATCAAAACTCGAGCAATTGGTGATTCATTAGAAATTTTTCCTGAAAATGGATCAGCTTCAGCAGTACCAACAATTTGATAAGATTCTTCGTCAGTTTCGCCAACTTCAACAAAAGTTACGTTTTTACCAAGTGCTACTTCGTCTTTAGCAATTTTTGCGTTATCAACAATTTCAGCATAACGAATCATTGTTTCAACAGTTGAAATACGTCCTTCAATAAAGGCTTGTTCATCTTTAGCTGCTTCGTACTCTGAGTTTTCTGAAAGGTCACCATAGCTACGAGCAACTTTGATACGGTCAATGACTTCTGGACGTTTCACAAGTTTTAAATTTTCAAGTTCTAATTTTAATTTATCAAGCCCTTCTTGGGTCATTGGGAATGTTTTTTCCATTATATTTCTTTCCTTTTTTATAAACTTTTTTCTCTTTTAATCAAATCTAAATTAATGATAGCTTAGCTACTTATCTTATCATTCACATATTTTTGAACATTTGCATTTTGTTCATCTAATGTTTTAGCAAAATAAACTTTTCCTGTTGTCACATCAGCAACAAAATAGAAGTAGTCATTTTGAGCAGGATCAAGTACTGCTTTAATAGATGACAAACTTGGGCTATCAACAGGACCAGGGCCAAATCCAGTATTTGTATACAAATTATATGGCGAATCTAGGTTGGTGTCAATATTAGCATCCTCTGAAAGACTTGTTTTTTCACCAAGTTTACCTTCGGCATAAAGAATTGACAGATTAGAACCCAAAGTCATTCCAGCATTCATACGATTATAGAAGGTTCCAGCAACATTTCGTCGATCATCATCATTGTTGGCTTCTTTTTCAACCAAAGCTGCTAAACTCAAAACTTCATTGACAGTCAAATTCTTTTGAGCAATTGTATCATAGTAAGGAGTGAGCTGAGTATTGGCTGCTTGAATCATATTTTCAATGACTGATTCAACTGTCGATGATTTTGTATAATCATAAGTCGCTGGGAACAAGTAACCTTCTAACTGATATTTGATTCCTGAATCTTTTGTTGGCAAGCTTGCGAACAGTTTAGGATAAGCCTTAACCATTTTAGCGATAAAGGTTGGGTCTTGAACGGTTTTCATGAAGTCTGCTTCAGAAAATGGCGTTTTTGCATTCTTTTCATTGCTTCCACTATTAACTGTCACAGCTTTAGCAATTTGTGTTAGCGTATAGCCTTCAGGAACTAAAATTTTACCTAAAGTTGGAGCAACAGGTTTTTCTGTTCCGCCTTCTTCAAGTTTGCTAGCAATCGTAGATAAGCTCATGTTTGGTGCAAGATTATAATAGCCGCTTTTAAACTCTGAATAATTTTTAAATTTTGTATAATACTGAAAAACCATTCCATTTTTAATAATGGATTGTCTTTGCAAAATTTCACCAATTTGCTTACTACTTGAACCAGCAGGAATATTGATTGACTTAGCTGTTGCATTCTTAGAATCTAGAGGTTGAATGCCAGATTTTACAAAGTTATAGCCATACCAACCAGTTCCTCCAACAACTAAAACTAAAAGAGCAACAATCACAGCAATGATTTTTCCTGCTGTTACTTTTTTCTTTTTCTTATTTTTGTTCTTATTCTTATTTTTCTTGCTAGAAGAAGTTTTTTTAGAAGGACTGTTGGTTCTTCTTGAAGGTTGATGTTTAACCATTTTTTCTGATTCTTTTTTTTCTGAAAATTGTTCTTGTTCAATCTTTTCATCTTGAACTTTTGATTCACTTCTTGAAAATTGAGGAGGAATATCTTGGTTTTGAATTTCCTCAGAAACCACTCCATCTAAATTTTGACGCAATGAATCGCCTTCTTCTGAAAGGTTTTCATTTTCTACAAAAGGTTCTTCTTCGTTTTCATCCGCTGCTGGAAAATCAAAGACGGGAAGTTTGAAAGGTTCAAGATCAACTTTCCTTGGTTCGATTTTTCGCTCAGGTTCTTCTGAGTCACTCCTGCTGGGACGTTCGAAATCTTCAGGGTCTGGGAACTTAGTTTCTGCTTGTTTGGCTGCATTTTCTTCAAGTTGGCGAAGTATTTTTTCTTTAAAACTTCCTCGAGAAAATTCAGTTGTTTCTTTGTCCACCAAATTTTTTCTCCTTATGATTAGCTTTCGCTCAATAATAAAATTTTACTTTTCCTAATTGTAACCGTTCTTTTAATTTTTTACAAATAAAAAGGGAATATTCATAAAAGTGAGGCTGATGCCTCACTTTTTATGTGTTTTAGTCTTCATCAGTATCGTCTGAATCATCTTCATCGTCTTCTACGTCGATGTCAACTTCTTCATCTACATTATCAAGTTCAACTTCTGCAAGTTCTGCGTCATAAGCAGCGACGTCATCTTTATCTTCATCTTCTGCTTGAGTATCGTATGACATGTCTTCTTCAGTTGTATCTTTTGCGCCTTCTTCATCTTCTGGATCAATTTCGTCTTCGATACCAAAAGCATTGACTTTTTTACGTTTTTTAGCTGGTTTTTCTTCTTCTTCGTCTTCAATTTCATCAAGAGCAATAACTTCTTCGTCAATCTCATCAATGGCGTACCATGAACGAAGTGCCCAGATATTATTTCCTAATGGAATGAAACTTCCGTCTGTATTGATTTCTGTATAAAAACGAGAAATACTAGCTTTAATTTCATCATCTGATTTTTCCAAATAATCTTGAATCGCTCTGATGATTTCAGAGAATTGCATTTCTTTGCCATTTTGCTCCAATAAAGCATGAGCAACTTCAATCATTGAAAGTTCTGAGATTTTTTGTCCTTCTAAGGCTGTAATTTTCAAGTTTTTACTCTCTCTTTTCCTAATATAAAATATAGGCTCATTTCCTAAAAAACGAACGCTATGTGGATTTTCTTTTTATAGTGTATATCAAAATTAGCTTGCTGTCAATATTTTACGCCAAAAAACCTCTGTTTACTCGCTTTTAGCTTAACTATACTCTCTTGTTTTTATCAAAAGAATACTAATAACATTTATTGGCTACTGACAGTAAAGAAATTAATAGTGCATTAGAACTTTATAATCGTAATCTCCGATTTTTTCGCGACCTTTAAGTTCATCAAGTTCGATAAGGAATGCACATCCGACAACAATTCCACCCATTTTTTCAACAAGTTCAATTGTAGCGGCAATTGTTCCACCAGTTGCAAGCAAATCATCAACAATCAAGACACGTTGTCCTGGTTTGATGCTGTCTGAATGCATTGTGAGTGTGTCTGTTCCGTATTCTTTTTCGTAAGTTGCTTCAATGACTTCACGAGGTAATTTACCAGGCTTACGAACTGGGGCAAATCCTACACCAAGTGCAAAAGCAACTGGACATCCAATGATGAAACCACGCGCTTCTGGACCTACAACCATATCTATTTCTTTATCTCTGGCATACTGAACAATTTCGGTAGCAGCATAGTTATAGGCATTTCCGTCTGCCATCAAAGGGCTGATGTCGCGAAAAACTACGCCTTCTTTAGGATAGTTTTCAATTGTTGCAATATAGTCTTTTAATTCCATGTTTTTGTTACTGACAGAATTGTCAGTGCTCCTTTTTTCTAACATAAGTTCGTTATTTTTACTGACAGCTTTATTATTATGAGTATAGCTGATTTCGTCAGTAACTTTTTATAAAAACGAAATTATTTTTCTAATAAATTTTGATAAATTTCTTTGACGGGTGCTAAAGCAAAAAGTTCTTGCATTTCTACAATTTTTTCTAGTTCTTGATAAATTGTACTCTCAGAAATTTCACGTTTATCGGCCGTCTTATTAACGGTCATTAAGCCATTGTCAATGCTGACAAATTCAAGTTCCTCAAAGATTTTTATCATCTTGACAAGCAAGAGATGAGGGATTTTCAAATAATCCGCAAGTGATTTTAATTTATAGCGAATATCAAATTCTGGAAATTGATAAATTGCTTTATAAAGTCTTGCAAATTCTTCTCGTGTTCCACTTCCTGTTAAATAATAGCTATCAGTGATTTTATTTTTAAAATAAATCATTTTAAAATCATCCGACGCTGCTTTACTGACAGCTTCTTTTAATACTGACAAACCTGCTAAATCTCCAGGTGTCTCTTCGATGACAAGCACATCTTCCATTATACCATGTTTTAGCTGATTTTGAGAAAAAATATTAGCCTCTTTTGGGATAGGAATTTGTTTACTTCTTATATCAAGAAGTTCGACACCAACTGAATCAGCATCTTCAATCATTAATTGAAGGCTCGTGTTTCCATTCCAACTATTACTTGAAAGAGTCGCAACTAATTTTGTTTGTGCCTGTTCGAATTCCAATTCTTCTGAACCATGTTGGAAATAAACGGCATCAATTTGTTGCTTTTCTTCCTGAATTTTTAATTTAAGATGAGCATTGTCTTTCCCCATACTTCGGCTTTGAATCACCTTATAATCTTCGATTAAAAATCGAGGCTTAGGATTATCCATGCCAAAGGGAGCCAGTTTTGCTAAATTAGTGATTGTTGAGAGCGAAATATCGTCTAAGTGACAACGGTCAGCAATTTCTAAGGGACTTTTTTTAGACATATCTAAATTATTGTCCACGATATAATCAATCATCGCCTTTTTAACTGCTTCTACGTTTTCCAGACTTAAAGTCATCCCTGCGGCTTGTTTATGACCACCAAAAGCAATAAAAAGTTCACGATGGGCATTTAATGCCTTGAAAATATCAAAATTTTCGATTGACCGAGCAGACCCACGCAAAATCCCATCTTCTTGGGCCAGCATGATTACTGGCTTATGTATGGCTTCTAACAAGCGGCCCGCAACAATTCCTAAGACACCTTTATGCCAGTCCTTATGATATAAAATCTGAACAGGTTCATCTGTCAGCATACTCAGAGCTTCATTGTGGATTTTTTCCACAATTTCTTTTCGCTCTGAATTTTTTTGGTCAATCATTTTGGCAATTTCATGCGCTTCATCTTCATCCCAACCTGTCAGCAATTCAATGGCTGGGTTTGGGTCATCGAGACGTCCCAAAGCGTTTAAACGAGGAGCAATTTGAAAGCCAACCGTTTCCTCAGTGATTTTATCAAAATCAACCCCAGCATACTTCATTAATTCTTGTAGGCCGGCACGCTCTGTTTGGGCCAAAACTTTTAGACCATGTGCCACTAAAATTCGGTTTTCATCAGTCAAACTGACCATGTCAGCAATTGTACCAATTGCAACTAAATCAAGCATTTCACTGGGTGCATATTCTAAAAGAGCACAGGCAACTTTGAAGGCGACACCAACTCCTGCCAAATATTTGAAAGGATATTGACTGTCAGGATGTTCGGGGTGGACAATGGCATAAGCAGGGGGAAGTTGGTCAGGAATTGAGTGATGATCAGTAACAATTACATCCACTCCATTTTCCTGTGCCCAGGTAATCGCCTCCAAGCCAGCAACCCCATTATCTACAGTAATAATAAGATTGATATTTTCATTCTTAATATAATACTGATAAACGTCAAGATTTGGCCCGTAACCGTCAGTAAAACGATTGGGTAAATAAACTTGAGCCTCAGCTCCTAATTCATCCAGAGCTGACTTCATGACTGATGCTGCAGTCATTCCGTCAGCATCATAGTCACCATAAATTAAAATATTTTCACCTTGCTCAATTGCTGATAAAATACGCCCTGTTGCTTTTTCCATATCATGAAGTAGAAAAGGGTCATGTAAATTTTCTAAACTTGGCTTTAAAAATTGCTCAATTTCAGCTTCTGCATGAATTCCTCTTTGATAAAGCACGCGACTTGTCAATTCATCTAATTTATGTTTTTTCGCTATCTTTAGAAAATCTTCGGAAATGGCTGTATCAGCCACTTTCCAATCATATTTTGCTTTTATCATTTTAATTCTCTTTATCTTTTCTATGCTCAATTCAATTATTTTAGCATAAATTACTCGAAAAAAATGGCTAAGTTTAGAGATTATTTTTCTTTTATTTAATAAAATCCTAAACTTTTCTATAATTTACTGACAGAAATAGCATTAAGCTTCTGTCAGTAAAAAGATTCTATTTAAAATTAAAAAATTTGGCAGAGATAAAATCAAAAAGCGAAGGAAAAATAGCTCGCAATTTGGCCGCTGTGGATAAAGTCCAAGGTAAATTGATTTCTCTTTTCCTTTTTCCCAAGTTATTCACAACTTTGTCAGCAACTTTAGATGCTGAAATTGCATTTTTCCCCACTTTTTTAAGATAATCTCCATTATCTTTGTGAAATTTGGTTTTTACAGGTCCAGTATTCACAGTTGTCACAATTAATTGTGGATTTTCCATACGCAAAGCATCTGAAAATGTAATCAAAGCCGCCTTAGAGGCAGCATAAATTGATGATTTACCTGTTGGTAACTTTCCAGCAATTGAAGCAATATTAATCAATTGAACTTTCGGTTCTAATAATCTGGTCAACTGGATTGGCATTAACGTATTAATGACAAACTGTTCTGTAATTTCCCCATCAGTAAGTTCAGTGAATTCTTTAAAAATACCAAAACCAGCATTATTAATCAAAATATCCACAACAAAAGATTGTTCATTAGTCAAAAGTTCATCATTGGTCAGTAATGTAACATTTTCAAGCTGACCATAGCGTTCAATCAGAGCCTTACGGCTACGTGAAACCAAAATTAAATGGTCATTTTCTTTAGATAAAGATTTGACAATTTCTTTAGCAATATCACCAGTTGCACCTGTAATTACAATATTTCTAACCAATTTTTTCCTCGTAAAAATCCTTAACCACAAAAGTGTTGGAATGAACAGTTTGTGCCTCACGCACCAATTGTCCAACCAAAGGTCCAACATAGCGTGCACTAATATGAGTCAATAACAATCGATTAACTCCGGCTTCTTTGGCGACTTCTGCTGCTTGTTTAGTCGTTGAATGACCATGTGCTCTTGCCATTTTACTTTCATTTGCTTCATAAGTTGCCTCATGAACCAATAAGTCTGCTCCATAAGCTAAACGTACTGCAACATTCGATTTTCTTGTATCGCCTAAAATCGTGACTATTTTACCAGCTTTATCCGCTCCGATATAATCTTTAGGATCGAAAGTTTTTCCTTCGTACTGAACAATCTCACCTTTTTTTATTTTACCAAAAAGGGGTCCGAAAGGAAGCCCAGCTTCTTTTAAAGCATTGGCATCGAGTTCACCTATTCGATTTTTTTCTACGACGCGATAACCCAAGCAGAAAATAGTATGGTCAAGCAAATCTGTATGGACTTCAAAACTATCATCTTCAAAGATTTTTCCAGCCGAATCAATTTCATGAAAATTGATACGATAAGCTAAACGTGAACCCGAGATTCTAAGAGCGGTCAAAACAAAATCTTTAATTCCCACAGGCCCATAAAGCTCCAAATCAGTTTGTTCATCTGAACTTTGAAAACTTCTACTAGACAAAAAACCAGGCAAGCCGAAAATATGATCCCCATGTAAATGTGTAATAAAAATCTTAGTAATTTTTCGTGGCTTAATTGTCGTATTTAAAATTTGATGTTGCGTTGCTTCACCACAGTCAAAAAGCCAAATTTCATTACGCTCATCAAGCATTTTTAAGGCAATTGCCTGAGTATTTCTTGATTTAGAAGGCTGACCAGCCCCAGTCCCTAAAAATTGGATTTCCATTGAACCTCCATCAGTTTCAACTCACCTTAAGGCAAATTAAAACTTTATTTTCTCAAAAATGAGAATTATTTTCCAAAACAAGAAAAGATTGTGAAACTTCCCCACAATCTTTTCTTCAATAAATTAGTGACCCGTGCTGGGCTCGAACCAGCGACCCTTTGATTAAAAGTCAAATGCTCTACCAACTGAGCTAACGAGTCATGCTTAAAGCGTCATTTTCACGACGAAATATATTATAACACAGACTTTCTGAAATTTCTAGTCTCAGCTGTAATTTTTTTATTTTTTTTAAAAATTTATTATTTATTTATCTCTGATAATGGCCACACACAGGTCCAATTAATCAATTTTTTTCATCATCAAAGGGCAGTAAAAAATGTGACCAATCCAAAAATTATACCTGGAAAGTTTGCCGTTGCCAAAGCTAAATCTCTAGGTTTTTTGCCAATTCCATAAGTGACCCAAAGTGTACAATTAATTGCAGCAACAAGGGGCTGAATAGGATTTCCTTTCATTCCACTAAGATTGTTAGCAATTTGCGGAAGATATGATACATACATCATTACCGACATCCCAGTCGCTACCCAACTTAAATACTTAATAAATTTCTCTTGATTCATAAAAGCCCTCCTGTAAAATGATAATATCAAAAAAACTCGCGGTTTCATTCTAACTATTTTTTAAATTTAAAATCTAGTCTTTTTGCCTTCGAGTCAATATCTTATTATAACATATTTGGGATTCTATAAAACGCAGTCATTGGCACATGTTTGGCATAAAAACAATAAAAACCGCTCAACCGAGCGGTTTATTTACTTAATTAAATGCGTCCGGAGGGAATCGAACCCCCATCTCAAGAACCGGAATCTTACGTGATATCCATTACACTACGGACGCGCTACAATCACTTTATTCTACCTAATTTCAAAAAAAATTGCAAGAAGAAGCTTGCTATAATAAAAAAAGCTATCCATCGATAGCTTTCCATTTTTACTTTATTTACCTGCTTTAATGGCTGATAAAATCTGAGTCCTTAAACTTTCTGCTCCTTCAGCTCCGCTTGGAAGGAAAATGGTTGAATTTCCACCTGCAGCAAATTGATTCAAGGTATCTAAATATTGGTTAGTTAACAAAATCGCCATAATTTGTTCTTCATCAAGCGCCACACCAAGCTTTTTGATTTCGGTAATTTGTTGAGCCAAACCATCAACAATAGCCTTACGTTGTTCAGCAATCCCTACCCCATGCAGACGGTCTTTTTCAGCTTCTGCTTCAGCGGCAGTTACAACTTGAATTTTATTAGCATTTGCCAACATTTGGCTGGCATCTTGTTTACGTTGTGCCGCATTGATTTCATTCATAGATTGCTTAACTTCAGCATCAGGTTCTACTTTAGTAATCAATGTTTTTACGATAATATAACCGTAAGTTTGCATTTCTTCAGCAACTGTTTTTTGAACTTCAAGAGCGATTTCATCTTTTTTCTCAAAAACATCATCCAAAGTCAATTTTGGTACTGCTGAACGAAGGGCATCTTCAATATAAGCCTTAATTTGTTCACCAGGATTCATTAGCTTATAGTATGCATCTTTGATGGATTGTTCGTTTACTCGATATTGCGTTGCAATATTCATCGTAACAAAAACATTATCCGCAGTTTTAGTTTCAACTGTCATCTCTGTTTGTAATAAGCGCAATTGAACTCGAGCAGCAATCCGATCAATTCCCCAAGGAAGTTTCAAATGAAAACCAGGGTTTGCAGTAAATTGATACTTCCCAAAACGTTCAACAATCGCAACAGTTTGTTGTTTAACAACAAATACAATTGTACTCAAACTAAAGATTAAAATGAGTAGGAAAATAGCTAAAACAACGAGTGGAATAAAAATCATAAAAGTTCCTCCTTATATTTGACCAAAAGTTACTGACAAACTTTTCTGTCAGTAATTATGAAAAATTCAGTCTTATTAATTACTGACAGCATCGCCAGTAACCGTTTTCACATAGTCTATCACTTATCAAAGAGAAATGCAATTTTTTTGATAGTTTATTAACTAACGATTAAAAACCTTTTGTAATATAGATAAAGTGTTTACGTCCGTCACGACCAAAACGTAAAGGACTTAGGAAACCAATTTCTTCGGCTTGTTCTAATAAATCTTCAATATTATAGCCGGCTAAACGAATATATTCCCCATTTTCTGCTTGTTCTGTTAATGCTGTTAGGTCTTTCACTTTCTCAAATTCACTTTGAAATTGAGCAGGTTTCATTGCCAATTTTCCGTCTTCTTCCACTAATAGATAATGCGGGAAAATCTGTGCAATTTCAAACATCAATTCGGCTGTCACTTTTACCGGAAATTCACTGAAAATAATTGCTTCTTCTGCGTCATTTTTATATGAAAAACCAAATGATTTTCCAGAAAGATTGAGTCGAATAAATCTGAAATTTTCATAACCATTTTTTCCTTCAAGTTGAAAATCTGGATTTTCTTCAAAAATATCAAAAGCTTTAGAAAGTTCAAAGAAATAATCTGTTGCATCTTTCGGTGAGCGTTTTTGATAAAGTTCAGCAAAATAAGCATTTAAAACTGATGCTGGCGGAGTCACCAAAAGTCTTTTATCTTTTACATCGGTCAAGGCAGCTAATCTATTTTCTAAAAAGATATGGTCTTGAGCCATGAAGCCACCATATTTCATTCCCAAATCAATCCATTTTTTATCAGTCATTTTTTCTCTCCATTTTTAATAAAATTTACTTGTAAAGTCCTTTTTTCAATCTTTTTCATTATAACATTTTTAAGAAAATGCGTCAGTTCAAAAACTGACTGACTCTATCAAAAACTGGGTCAGGATAATTTTTTGAAAAAACATCTTCAAATTCGACAGACATTCGATTTTTAAACCAAGTCAATTGTCGCTTGGCATAGCGTCTTGAATTTCTTTTGACTAACTCAACGGCTTCTTCCAAACTAATGTCCCCTGAAAAATAAGGGAAAAATTCTTTATAACCAATCCCTTTTGCCGCTTGAACTTCTGGTGCTTGCTCATACAAAGTTCTAGCTTCATCTAATAAGCCCTCACGCATCATTTGATCAACACGTTGATTAATTCGATCATAAAGCACTTTTCTGTCAGCATTTAATCCTATAAGCAAAAAATCATAATCAGAACCCAAATTTTCATCTTGAGAGCCGAAAGTTTGCAACTCCAAAAAACGAATCGCCCGTCTACGATTTAACTCAGGAATTTCTGGATTTATTTTAATCACTTTTGCAAACAATTCCTCATCAGATAAAAGAGATAATTCTTCACGAAGTTTCATCATCTCCTCATGATTTTCCTGTCCGCCAAGATGATAACCTTCGATAAGAGATTGAATATATAAGCCAGTTCCTCCGACGATAATTGGCACTTTTCCTTGGTCAAGAATTTCTTTAATTAATTGATTAGCTTCAATGACAAAATCATGAACCGAAAAATTTTCTGTCCATTTACGTACATCAATCAAATGATGAGGAACTTGAGCTTGTTCAGCCATTGTCACCTTAGCGGTTCCAATGTCTAATCCTTGATAAACTTGCTGAGAATCACCAGAAATAATTTCACCATTAAATTTGATTGCTAAATCAATGCCGAGTGCTGTTTTCCCCACAGCTGTAGGCCCGACAACCACTAAAACTTTATTATTTTTCATTTATTTTTTATGACTCACTCTCACCATTTTCATTCTCTATTATTTCAGAAATAGCCTGTAAATTCAAGCACTGACAAGAAAAAATTACTGACAGCTCAATTTCTGTCAGTAATTTTTATTCTATTATTCTTAAAGTTTTTATGCAGCAAAAACTTTTTGATAAATTCTTTTTCCACGATTCATTAAAGATTTCCGATAATCTTCACGTCCCACAATCAGAGTCATTTTACTAAAGATATAGCATGAAAGTAGTGTAACCGCAAAGTTAGGAAGTGACAAGAATGTTAATAAGGAAACACTTAGAACGACCACATCGACCATAAACAAAACCTTGTCAATTTTAAAGTTCCATTGTTCCTCCAAAATTCGGCTCAATAAGATTGATCCTCCAAATGTTCCTTCAGAAATAATAACTAATCCTGCCCCGAATCCTGAAAGAAGTCCATCGAAAATTCCAGCAAAAATAACATGTGAGAATTGGAAACCAGTAACTCCTAATGCTTCATAAATCATTAACCAACCACTCATGGCAAGCGCTCCAGGAATGCTCAGTAGTAAAATTCTCCGCGGAAGCGAACGTCCTCCGAAAATGAAAAGTGGTACATTTACCAAAAAGAAAGTCAAGGCTGGGTTGATGCCAAAAACAAAATCCATAAGTACAGAAAAACCAGCGACACCATTACTTGCTAGACGATTAGGGATGACGAATAACTGAACTGAGAGTACATAAAGTCCGACACCTAAAATAAGTATGAGTAAGTCCCTCATAAACTTTTTGTCAATTTTTACACCTATAATTGTCATATTTCTTACCTTCTTTCTTTATCATTTATTTATTACAACTGCTACTAATATATCACATGCACCTAATCTTAACCTTAACTGGTTAATTATTAAAGAGTCTTTCTTTTTAAAATGTGCTTCGTTAGCGTTTTCACATTTTTTGATTTATAATGAAGATAGAGCAATTTTTAAATAAAATATAAAGGAGTCCACTAAATGAAAAATAAATTTATCCAAGGCTATCTCATTGGAAAATCTGTCGAAATTCTTGTTGCAGGTACAGCCCTGTTAATTGCCAAGAAAAAAGGTTATCTTCCTTCTGCTGACAAGGCCGAATTTATCGCTCAAAAAAGAAAAGAAGCCGCTAGAAAACGACTTGCTCGTTAAAAATTTTACTGACAGAAATAAAAACTTACTGACAGAAATTTTGTCAGTAAGTTTTTTTATATTATTTAATGAGTTGCTGAAGCTTCTGCTTCATCCACCTGCTCCAATCGTTCATGAATTTCCAAATTACGTACATCTGAAAGAACCAAGGGAACTGTTTCAACAGTTACTTCCGAGAATTGAAGACCAAACCAACGAATTGGGGAAGCCGTAATTCTCTTGATTTGTGCTTTAGTTTGAAGAACAAAACGCTCGAAACCTGGCATTTGACGTGCATTCATTAGCTTTTCTTCAACAACGACAAAGCGGAAATCTCCAACTTTACGTCCTGGAGTGATACTGTAATGTTGATGCTGACGTGGCAAACGTCCTGATTCCATCAAATCCGTCACAATTGTTCTTAAATAACGCGGAACTTCTTGACGCATACGGAATCCAAGATAGAGATTCACACGAACAATAAAGTCAGTATCCATCATGTCTACTTTATACTCAGAAGTATAAGGCTCGTCAGTAACTTTTACATTTACAAACCAATAACATTCTGCACGTTTTGGTCGTTTATCCAAGATTGAATATAAGATTGAACGGTCAATCCATTCATGGTCCATTTTGCTTGTTAAATAAACCACATTTGTTTGATATAAATCATAAGATTCATCATGACGCAAAGCATTAAGTTGATTTTTATACTCATTAATATTCAATGATTTGATATATTTCATGACAATCTTGTGTGACTTGTTCCAGATGAACATCACGAAGATAATTGCCAAGGCAATCAGAACCACAATATATGCTCCGTTGATAAATTGGACAAGAGAAGCCGCAAAGAATGAGCCTTCAATACAAAAGAGACCGATAGAAATAATTGCAATGGCAATTTTTGGTGTTCCTTTTTGAATTAAGAAATAAGTCAAAAGTGTTGTTGTCATCAACATAGTGATGGTAATGGCCAAGCTATAAGCGGCTTCCATATGTTCTGAAGTTTTAAAATACAAAACAAAGAATGAAGTCGTTACCCAAAGAGCAAAGTTAACTGCTGGGATATAAAGTTGTCCCAAAGTTTGCCCTGGATAATAAATTTTGAACAATGGCAAAAGTTTCAAACGAATCGCTTCAGACACCAAAGTAAATGAACCCGAAATCAGTGCTTGTGAGGCGATAATCGCTGCCAGTGTAGATAAGATAACGACATATATAACCATATTATCAGGTAAAACAGCAAAGAAAGGATTAAGTTTTTCAATATGTTCACCGCGGTGAGCTAAAAGCCAAGCTCCTTGTCCACAGTAAGATAAGATAATACAAATCTTAACAAATGGCCAGCTGACATAAATATTTCCACGCCCAACGTGTCCTAAGTCAGAATAAAGTGCCTCTGCCCCTGTCGTTACCAAGAAAATAGAACCCAAGATAAAGAAACCAGCTTTATTTTCTGGACTAAATAATAAGTGAATTGCATAATAAGGATTAATTGCTTTTAAAATTGATAAATCGAGAAAAGAATTAATCAGTCCACTTACACCCAAAAAGCCAAACCAGATAAACATAATTGGTCCAAACAAACGACCAACCAAACTTGCTCCAAACCTCTGAATCAAAAAGAGAAAGGCAAGGATTATCAAGGTGGTCACCATAACCGCCGTCTGATTTGAGTAAACATGCGTTACTCCCCTTAGACCTTCAATGGCCGAAGTGACCGTTACCGCTGGAGTCAATGCCCCATCCGCTAATAATGTCGCTCCACCAATCATTGCTGGAATAATCAGCCATTTTCTCATCCGTCTCACAAGGGTAAAGAGTGAAAAGATTCCCCCTTCATGATGATTATCTGCTTTCAAAGCAATCAGAACATATTTAACAGTTGTAATCAATGTTAAAGTCCAAATTACAAGAGAAACAGCCCCCAAAATAAAGCTTTCAGAAAGATTTGCTAATCCTCCCTGTCCTCGAACAATGGCCTGCATGGCATAAAGTGGACTTGTTCCGATATCACCGTAAACAATTCCTAATGCAATCAGGAACCCTGCAGATGTCGCTTTATTAAACGACCGATTATGTAAGTGTACTTGACCCACTTTTGTAACTCCTCAACTTTCTTCAACGAAAATAGTCAAATAAAATAAAACGAAGCGTAGCTCGTTTTTTAATAGCTTTATTATAGCAGATTATCCCCTGTTTATTCAAAAAAAACTGTGGGAAATTACATTTATTTATTTCTCACAGTTATATATATAATACATTAATCATCACAAAAGCGATGATAGCAACAGTAAGCTATCTTTTGATTGCTTTTATTTTATTATGATTCTCCTTGATTTTCTTCTGAAATTCGTTCGTGAATTTCCAAATTTTTAACATCCGAGAGAACCAAAGGAACAGTTTCAACCGTCACTTCTGAAAAGTGAAGACCAAACCAACGTGCTGGTGAAGCTGTAATTTTTTTAATTTGCTCTTTTGTTTGAAGAACAAATCGTTCAAAGCCAGGCATTTGTCTTGCATTAATTAATTTTTCTTCTAAAATAATAAAACGGAAATCTCCAACTTTTCGCCCTGGTGTAATACTATAAGTTTGATTTTGTTGTGGTAATCGTCCTGACTCCATCAAGTTGGTCACAATCGTCCGTAAATACCGAGGGATTTCTTGACGCATATGAAAACCGAGATATAGATTAACACAGACAATAAAATCAGTTCCTAGCATATCCACTTCGTATTCAGAAGTATAAGGCTCATCTGTAACATTAACCTTCACAAACCAGTAAACTTTAGCTTTTTTAGGACGCTTATCCAAAATAGAATACAAGATTGAACGGTCAATCCATTCTTTATCCATTTTAGCCGTTAAATAAACGACATTCGTATGATAAAGGTCGTAAGTTTCATCCTTGCGGAGTTTGTCCATTTGTTCTTTATAATCATTAAGATTTGAAGAATTAAGATATTTATAAAAAAGCTGATCAGATTTATGCCAGATTGCCATAACAAATAGAATCATGGCAGCAATAATCACAACGACATAACCGCCATGCATAAATTTTACAGCGGAAGCTGCAAAAAACAAGCCTTCAATAAAGATAAAAACGGTGAAAAATAGGCCAACCAATACTTTTTTAACTTTTTGATAGTGACTTAAATAGACAGTTAACAATGTTGTTGTCATAAGCATGGTTACTGTGATTGCTAAACCATAAGCCGCTTCCATGTGAGCAGAACTTTGGAAATAGACAACAATAAAACTCGCTGCCAACCAGAGTCCCAAATTTACGGCTGGAATATATAATTGTCCGAAAGTTTCTCCTGGATAAAAAATTCTTAGTCGAGGAAGGAGTTTAAGACGAATAGCTTCTGACACAAGAGTAAATGAACCAGAAATCAATGCCTGTGAGGCAATAATTGCCGCCAAGGTTGCTAAAATTACTGAAAAAATGATTAAATTTTGAGGGAGGACAGCAAAAAATGGATTGATATCTCCTAAAGATTTTCCGCGATTTTGTAAAAGCCAAGCCCCTTGCCCACAATAGGATAGGATGATACAAACTTTAACAAAAGGCCAACTGACATGAATATTTCCCCGACCAACGTGTCCTAAATCGGAATAAAGAGCTTCTGCACCTGTCGTTGCCAAAAAGACTGAACCTAAAACAAAAATTCCAGCTTTATTTTCTGGGCTTAAAAGTAAATGAATTGCCCAATAAGGATTAATTGCTTGAAGGACAGAAAAATCACCAAAGAGATTAATCAAACCCGTAATTCCAAGAAAACTAAACCAAATAAACATGACTGGTCCAAACACTTTACCAACGATTGAAGTTCCAAATCGTTGAATTAAAAATAAGACCGCTAAAATCGCTAAAGTAATAATAACAATCGGTAATTGATGCTGACCAAAAGCTTCATGAAAAGCCGGAATTGACCTCAAGCCTTCTATTGCTGACGTAACCGTTACGGCAGGTGTTAAAGCTCCGTCAGAAAGCAAAGCAGCACCACCAATCATTGCCGGAATAATTAACCATTTTGCATACTTGCGAACGAGAGTAAATAAGGAAAAAATTCCGCCTTCATGATTATTATCCGCTTTTAAAGCAATCCACACATATTTGACTGTTGTAATTAATGTCAGCGTCCAGATAATGAGCGAAAGTGCCCCAATAATTGACGTTTCTGAGATTCGTTCAAGCCCCCCTTGGCCTTGGACAATTGATTCCATTGTGTAAAGAGGGCTCGTTCCGATGTCGCCATAAACAATTCCCATTGCGATGATGAAACCGGCACCTGTTGCTTTATTAAATGAGCGATTAGATTCATAACCCATTCTAATTTCCTCAACTTTCTCTAGTTCCATAAAATTTATCAAAGTAAATAATTCACATTCGATTACCTAAATCATATAACAATTTCTTGATTTTTTGTTAAAAAATGGTCTAAAGAATACTGCAAAATTTATAAGAAAAAAAGCTAGAAAATTCTAGCTTTTAATTAATAATTTTTCAACTTAATCTTCTGTGTACCAGTCGTAGTGGAAGATTCCAGCTTTGTCTGTACGTTCATAAGTGTGAGCACCGAAGTAATCACGTTGGGCTTGAATCAAGTTAGCTGGAAGATTTTCAGAACGATAGCTATCGTAGTAGCTAATTGCTGATGTGAATGTTGGAATTGGAATTCCTGCTTGAACAGCAAGTGAAACTACATCACGAACAGCTTCTTGATAACGTTTTGTGATGTCTACAAAGTAGTCGTCAAGCAAGAGGTTTTCAAGTTCGCTATCTTTGTCGAAAGCATCAGTAATATTTTGGAGGAATTCTGCACGAATGATACATCCAGCACGCCAAATTTGTGCAATTGTACCGTAAGGCAAGTCCCAATCAAATTCTTCAGAAGCTTTACGAAGTTGAGCAAATCCTTGAGCATAACTCATAATTTTTGAGAAATATAGCGCTTTGCGGATTTTTTCAATGACTTCTTTTTTATCGCCTGAGAAATTAACCGCTGGTCCAGATAAAACTTTGCTTGCTTTAACACGTTCATCTTTATAAGTTGAAATGTAGCGAGCAAATACTGATTCTGTAATCAATGGAAGTGGTACTCCAAGGTCAAGGGCAGACTCTGAAGTCCATTTACCAGTTCCTTTATTTCCTGCTTTATCAAGAATTTTATCAACGATGTAGCCTTCGCCTTCATCATCTTTACGTTTCAATACTTCTTTAGTGATTTCAATGAGGTAGCTATCAAGTTCGCCTTCATTCCATTCTTCAAAAATGGCTTGAATTTCTGCATTGCTAAGACCAAGAACACGTTTCAACAAATCATAAGATTCAGCAATCAATTGCATATCGCCGTACTCAATTCCGTTGTGAACCATTTTAACGTAATGTCCAGCACCATTTGCTCCCATGTAAGCCACACATGGTTTACCATCTTGAGGAGCTTTAGCTGCGATTTGTTCAAAAATTGGTGCAACCAAATCGTAGGCTTCTTTTTGACCACCAGGCATCATTGATGGGCCTAAAAGCGCACCTTTTTCACCACCAGAAACTCCTGTACCAATGAAGTTAATACCTGAGTCTGCAAGTTCAGCATTACGACGCATTGTGTCTGGGAAATGAGTATTTCCACCATCAATCAAGATATCGCCTTTATCCAAGAGTGGTAAAAGTGATTTAATTGTCGCATCTGTCGCTGCTCCTGCTTGAACCATGAGCATGATACGACGTGGTTTTTCAAGACTTCCAACAAATTCTTCAAGTGTTTTAGTGAGAACAAGATTCTTATCTTGATGTTCTTTATAAACTTCTTCAGTTTTTGAAGTCGTACGGTTGTAAATTGCAACGGTATAACCACGTGACTCTACGTTGAGTGCAAGGTTTTTCCCCATTACAGCCATTCCGACAACACCAAAGTTTGCTTGTGCCATTTGAAATCCTCCAGAGTATTTCTTTATATTCTATACTATATAGTATAACGCAATTTATTTCCAATTACCATAGTTAAGTATGTAAATATTTTACATGACAAAAAAATCTGCCTTAAAGACAGATTTTAAATTTTATTCTTTTTCGTCAGGAAAATTTGTTAATTCTTTGGCTTTGTCAGCAATTTTTTTCGCTTCTTCAGCAAGAGACTCAGTATCAATATCTTCTTTCACTTCATCTTTGGCATCACTGAACTTAGCCACAACTTCTGCGGCTTCTTCTGAGATGTCTGATTCATTTTCATCAAAGAGTTCTTCTCCACTGTCTTTCATTGAATTAATTTTTTCAACGACAGCATCTTTAGTATCATTGAAGAAATCAACAACTGAATCTTTAGACAGTTCACCTGAGTCAACTTTTTCCATAATTAAATCACGTTTTGAAAGCAAAAATTCTTTGGCCTTGTCAGCTGAAATTTCACCTGAATCAAATTTTTCTTTGATTTCATTAAATTTTTCAGCTGAGAAATCAAGAGCGGTATCTCTCATTCCAGTCAATGTTTCTTGAGGGTTTTCTTTTAAATCATCATAAATTTTTCCAGCCCCTTCGCGGAGTTCGCTTCCTTTTTTAGGAGCTAAAAATAGAGCAGCTGCGGCACCAACTAAAGCACCAACTAGAAATCCTGTTTTTTTTGACATCGGTTAAGTCCTTTCTTTCGTAAGCAAGTTTAATTTACTTTTACACCCGCTTCAGTTTTATCTTTTTTGACAAAGAATTTTTTGGCTGTTTTTGCCAAAACGACTGCTGAAGCTGAGGTTGTTTTTCGTTTTGTTGAACCTCTATTAAGACGTGTCACAAGTTTACGACTTGAAGCATTGATATCTGAAACACTTTCAGACAAGTCAGCAACCGCTGTAAACAAAGGGTCAATCGTGGCGACTTTCCCATTAACATCATCAAGCAAGGTATTGGCTTTAGCCATTATGCCATCAGCTTGATGAAGTAAGACATCTACATCGCTAGAAACTAATTTAACCGTACGGTTGGCTTCTTCAACAACCTTAGAAACCTTATGTAATACAATAACTAAGAAGACCACCAATACAGCAAATGCTATCGCGATAATCAATAATGCAATATTTCCCACGTTTCCTCCTCTTTATTCGGGTATAAAATCAGCACCCATTTTTCAATCTTCTTTCATTTTGATGAAAGCGATTCTATTTGACTTCATTATAACAAATTGTTTCGCTATTTTCTAATATAACTTACATTTTTTTATGACAAAAAGTCTATCCTTCAGGATAGACTTTTTAATTTTTTTTCATTCTGCGATAAATAAAGAGAACAAGTCCTACAATCACTAATAAAACTGAAAGCCATTGTGACACACGAGCAGGTCCTAACATTAGGCTATCTGTTCGCATTCCTTCAACAATAAAACGAACGGCTCCATACCAGACGAGGTAGAAACTAAAAATATCCCCACGTTTTAATCCTTTTATTCGATGTCTAAAGACCATGACCAGAATAAAACCGCTTAGTGTACCAATACTTTCAAATAGGAAGGTAGGCATTCGATAATGACCATCAATAAACATTTGATTTCTAATGAAAGCAGGTAGCCAGTCTAAATTTGAAACAATTTTTCCATAGGCTTCTTGATTGACAAAATTCCCCCAACGTCCCATTGCCTGAGCAAGAAAAACACCCGGGATAGTAATATCAAGCAAATCTAGCGGATGAATCATTCGATAGTAGCTAAAGACAAAGAGGACAATTGCTCCAGCGATTAAGCTTCCATAGATGGCTCCGCCACCATCCCACATGGCAATGATTTGTGAAGGATGTTGACTATAGTAAGACCATTGGAAAATGACATAATAAAGTCTCGCTCCAACAATTCCTAAAGGAAAGGCAAAGAGAACAAAATCAATAATATCGTCGGTTTTTATATTACGCTTTGGGGCTTCTTTACATGCGAGCCAAACGGCTAATGCAGCACCGCCCACAATAAAAATAGCATACCAGTGAATGGCTAGCGGCCCTAATTGGAGTGCAATCTTATTTAAAGCTAAAAAGGGAAATAGATTATTCATATTTTTTATCAGTTTTCTAAATTTACTGACAGAATTTTCGGTCAGTAATTTCTAAGTTTTATCTTATGATTCTTTATTATGACTGATTAAATCAGTGAGACGGTCTTCAAAAGTTTTTGTTGCATCAAAGCCCATTTGCTTAGCTCTAAAATTCATAACCGCAGCTTCAACAATTACTGACACATTCCGCCCAGTTTTTACAGGAATACGGGTTTGTGGGACTTCAACATCAGAAAATTCAACAATAGTCGGTGCATTTCCCAAACGGTCAAAAGCTTTTTCCTTATCGTAGTATTCTAAATATATAGCCATATCAATATCCGTTGAATCTTTAACAGCACCAGCACCAAAAAGACTCATCACGTCAATAATCCCAACGCCACGAATTTCAATCATATTGCGCAAAATTTCTGCGGGTTCCCCAGAAAGTGTGAATGCATCCCGTTGAAAAACATCTACACGGTCATCAGCAACTAATCGGTGGCCACGTTTGACTAACTCAAGACCAGTTTCTGATTTACCAATCCCACTAGCCCCTTGAATAAGAACGCCGACCCCAAAAATATCCATCAAAACACCATGAACAGTCGTTCTTTCAGCTAAACGTTCATCAAGAAATGAGGTCAATACTGAGTTCAATCGGCTGGTTGCTTCACGTGATTGAAGTAAAACAATGTCAGACTTTTTAGCAGCTGCCACCATTTCACTAGGAATTTCTAAATTACGTGCAACAATAACAACCGGTGTTTCTTTGGCCATGACTTTTTTCAAGAGGTCATAGCGATTATCTCCAACTACAGTCATCATGTATGACCATTCTTTCATCCCAAAAAGTTGAATTCGTTCGGGTGTGAAATAATCAAAATACCCAGCCATTTCTAAACCTGGGCGCATAATTTCTGAAGTTGTAATTTCTTTTGCTAATGCTGTTTCTGTTGAGTAAATCACATGAAAATGAATTTTGTCAAGTAAATCTTGAACTGAAACCGCCATTGTAAGTCTCCCCTATTATTTCATAAATAAGAACAACTGACAGAGAATATTTTTTCGTCATAAAACTTTGTCAGTACTTTTATAATAAAAATTGTGATAAAAATCACATTTTCATATCACGTATAAATTTATCCAAGCGATAAGCAAGGAAGATTCGGCGTACTAAAAGAAAGCCGAAAAACGTGGCTAAAAACCACGAAGCAGATAGGAAGGACCAGCTGAAAATCCAAGCTTCAAGTACCGTTCCAATCATAAAAGAATAAAATCGTTGTTTAGGCATGCCTCTATTATGACATTTTTAAGCCAGAAATGTCAATGGATTGTGTTGAATAATCCTTAATAAAAAAAGCTTTTTATTTTCTAAAAAGCTTTTCAATTTGATGATTTATTTAGCAAAGAATTTGATAATTAAAAAGATAAGTCCAGCATCAACCAATAGTCCCACGTACCATGAGAGATTGAAATACCATTTTCTAGTTTTATGATGACAGAGATGCCCAGCCAAAATTGCTCCAATCCCTCCACCTAAAAGTGCTTGTGCAAGTAAAACTTTTTCAGGAATTCTCCACAGATGATGTTGGGCCTTGTACTTATCCACCGCATAAAAAACAAAAACAATAAGATTCCAAACTGCTAATAAAACTAATAAATAAAGAATCATTTTTCTCCCTTCATATCTATACTAAATATCATTAGATTTTAAATTCTTTCATTTTCTCAACTCGAAGAGCCCCTTTTTGACCACTAAAAGTCCAACGTTGTTTAAACGCCCGTCTTTCCTGAGTATTTCCCGCAATAATTTGACCAGAATTAACAGAAACAAGGTAGTCAATAGCTACAAAATAGAGGTCAACTTCAAATTGATTATCTTTTACTTCTTTATAACGCGTGATTCCATCCAAAACCACACTACGCGTGTGATTAATTTGACCTTTGTCACTCATCTTTTGGAGAATTTTTTCATGTTTTTCATATAAATTATCACCATAAAATGCTGACAAAGCTCGTAAGTCTTGTTTATCCCAAGCATCTTGAACTTTTAGAAAAATTGCTTCTATTTCTGCTGACAAAGCAGAATCATTTAATGTCTTTTCTTGAAAATAACCTCTTTTTTTAAAGGGAAGTTTAACTCTATTTCTTATAAAATAAAATCCGAGACCGGCAAGCACAATCAGCCATTTCCAAATCCTTCCTCTATTATACCTGCTCCCCATTCTAGATGTCCTAGAATTAGAAGTATAGCTATTAGAACCAGTATTATTATAATGGCTGTTAGTATTTCCACCTCCAAAATTACCGCCAGTTCTTGTACTTCTATTTCCTCCCCCTCGAAATCCTCCTGCTGTTGCAAAAGCATGAGGTGTGACTAAAACTAAGCCACTGATGAGCAATAAAATAACCACTTTCTTCATCATTTGATTCAAAAATTATTTCCTTTTCTTTGTCACTGATTTTATTATATATATTTTGTTATTATACCCTATTTCCCTTTTTATTTGAAACATCTGTTAAATTGCTACTTTTAGTGGAGTCTATTAAAAGAGTGTGATATAATTACCTCATGAAAAAACTCATGAATCTTTTTAAGTCTGAAACTGTTAGATATCTCATTTTCGGAGTCCTAGCAACAGCAGTCTATGCCTTTGTCAAATGGTTAACTTGGCAAGCTTGGCATTCTGGCTGGGGTTCAGAAACTGCCGCTCAAGCTTCAAGTATTATTTTTGCATTTTTTACCAATAAACTTTTTGTTTTCAAACATGAATCATCAAACTTATTACGTGATTTCATCAATTTCACTTCAGGACGAATTGTTCTTTTACTCCTATCCATCTTTATTAACTGGTGGTTCATTGACCAACATCCTGATATTTTGATGAATCTTTTTGGACTTTCTAAAAATAATATGGTTGCTGCTCTTAACCTTGTCGTTCAAGTTTTAATTATTGTTATTAACTATCTTTATTCAAAATTCTTTGTCTTCAAAAAAGATAAAAATTTAACAGAATAAGTAATTTTTTTACTGATAGAAATTATACTAGATAAAAAATTACTGACAGAAATGAGAAAAATACTGACAGATTTTCTGTCAGTATTTTTTATTTTCTAATTTCCTTGATGAATTCAACAATTTCACCACGTCGTGTTTCAATCTTACCAACTTTTGTTTTTTGATAAACAGCATTTAATATGGCACCAATAATCAAAACGCGGGCGATGAAAATAAACCAAATCATCAGTGCAAAGACAACCAATGACCCAATCAATTTCAAGTCATCTAATCGCTGAAGAGCAAAGCTAACATATTTTGCAATCCAGTTGGTTAGAAAAACAAGAACAAAGGTTGAAAATATTGTTCCAGGCATGGTGTATCTCAATTTTCTTATTTTAACATTTGGTAGGATAAAATAAAGCATCATCAAAGATAAAAAGGTTGCTACAGCAATCGCTGGTAAAGTCATATTGTGTAACGTTCGGTAGAGATGATCATCAAAAGGAAATAAGCGATGAACTTGTTCGAGAATTAATTGTCCAAAAGTAGAGAGAACAATTGAAAAGTAAAGAAAGAGTAAAATCGCAAATCCGGCAGCTAAACCGATAATTCGACTGACAATAAAATCTCGATGATTAAAGACTTCATAAGCTTTATTCATTGACATTTGTAGAGCAGATAAGGCTCTTGAAAAGGTCCAAAAACCTGCCAAGACAGAGAGTGAAAGTAAGCCTGTATTTCTTTGATTTAAGAGATTATTAATGACTGGTTCAATTCCTTTGTAAACATCACTTGGGAGTTGCTCAGACAAAAAACTCAATAAAGCTGTTGTATTGATATGTAAGAAGGGTAAAATATTTCCAACAATCAATCCTAGAGGAAAGATTGCAAGTAAAAGGTAATAAGCAACAGCAATTGAAGACAGACTCATTTCTGAACTTTTGAAAAAAGTCATAAAAGTTGTCGTTAGTTCAGCAATTTTTTGTAGAACTTTTTTCATCTTTCCTCTCATCTGTTTTTCCTTTTACTTCTTAATAAGTCCGTTCTTCGCCTTGAGAAGTCAAAATCACAGGACCATCTTTAGTGATGACAAACTGGTGTTCGTATTGACAAGATAAACTTCCGTCAAGTGTAACGTAACCACGTTCACCATCATGGTCAATTTCCCAACCCCCAGTGTTAATCATTGGTTCAATGGTTAAGACCATTCCTTCGCGTAAACGAAGGCCACGTCCAGCACGTCCGTAGTGGGGCACCATTGGTTCTTCATGCATTGTTGGTCCAACGCCATGTCCTACAAGGTCACGAACGACACCATAGCCACGACTTTCAGCGTATTCTTGAATAGCTGCCCCAATATCACCAATACGGTTGCCTACTTTGGCTTGTTCAATTCCAAGATAGAGACATTCGCGGGTCACATCCATCAAGTTTTTTACTTCGTCAGAAACTTGGCCTACAGCATAAGCCCAACAAGAGTCAGCAACGCCACCGCGGAATTCTTCTTGATATTTAACCATTGATTCAGCATCGTCAAAATTAAGTTTTGAAACATCAACAGAACCATCTTCAACCAAACCGAGAACCATGTCCACTTTAATCAAATCACCATCTTTTAGAATTTGATGACGTGGAAATGCGTGAGCCACTTCATCATTCAAACAGCAGCAAGTAGCATAAGGGAATGGATTATAATTTCCTTCATCCACTCCGATTTGTAAAGGTAAAACATTTTTTTCTTTACAAACTTTGCGGACATATTCTTCAATTTCCCACATGTCAATCCCTGGTTTAATCAACTCACGAAGCCCAATGTGGATATCTGCCAAAATTTTGCTACTACGTTCCATTTGCTCGATTTCACGTTGCGATTTTAATGTAATCAATTTATTCTTTCCTTCTAAAGTTCTGAGAAAAACTCAGTTCTTTTTATTTAAATTAATGTTTTGAAGTGACTCATACTTCATCGAAAAATAAATTTTCATTTACTGGGGTTACTGAATCCTTATAAGATAGTATTTATGACTTTATCTATAAGAATTTTCTTCGACAATCATGAGCCTTTTCAAAATTACTTTGAATGCTAATTCAACTGAACAGATTTTTTTGTAATCCAAAACAGTCTATTTAGTATAAATACACTTTATTTTACCATAAATTTCCCTATAACTAGGTGTTTTTTATATAAATTGGCAGTAAAACTTCATCTACCAATTCATTAATTTGCTTATCATTCATGGATTGACCTTCAAGGAGCATATGATAACGGGTCATTTGGAAAGGTAAAAGCTTAGCTGTTTGCCCAATTTTTTCACGCGCTTCCCCTCTTTCCTGAGCCCTTGCAAGCAAGCGTTCCATAATAATCAGATTACTTGGAAGGACATTGCCAACGGTCGATTCAAGAACATTTTTTCCTTGCGACTGCATAAATGAAACAAAGGCCAGAAATCCTTTGGGATAGAGTTTAAAATTCTCTCTCATAAAGGTTAAAAGTTCAATTAAATCTTGCCGCAAGCTCCCACTGTTAATTTCTTGGTCTATCACATTTCCTCGCCACTCAGGATTTTGTGAAATATTGAAACGGACAGCTTCAAAAATTAAGTCAAAAACATCATCCCAATAACGATAAAGTACGCTTCGTGTGGTTTTGGCTTCTTTTGCGACATTTTGAAAGGTTACTTTTTCATAGCCTTCATTTTCTAAAATATGAACTGCCGCTTTATAAATTGCCTTCTTAAGTTCATCCCCTCTTCTTCGAGAATGACTAGGTGATTTTTTTTCTTTTTCTTCAAACATAAGAGACCTCGTGTTTCTTAATTCTATTATAACATCATCTTTATTTAATACCAACAAATCAAATTAGATACAAAAAGAATCTTATTGTTGACAAAACTTATTCTTAGGTTTATAATAATTTTGTATTTAAGATACAAATTGTATGTTATTTTTAAATTATAATTCCTAAGTTTTAATAACTTAGTTTTCGCTCAGACGAAAGAAAGGATTAACATGGCAAAATCAAAAAAGAATGAAAAAGAAAAATTGCCAAAAGAATTGACGCGAAATGCTTGGATTTTAGTCATTGGTGCTATTGCTCCAATGCTTGATTCAACCATGGTCAATATCGCAATCAACAAACTTCAAAGTGACTTACATACTTCACTAGACATGATTCAGTGGGCAATTACAGGCTACGTTCTTGCACTTGCTGTAGCCGTCCCTGTCTGTGGTTATGTTGTCAATCACATTGATGGAAAAAAAGTAATGCAGTGGTCACTCCTTAGTTTTGGACTTTTTAGCTTTTTATCTGGAATTGCTTGGAATATTGATAGTTTTATCATTTTCCGAGCTGTTCAAGGATTTTCAGCTGGTTTTATCACTTTACTGATGACAACCCTGCTAATGCAAATTACGCCTCCAGATAAACTTGGTCAATTAATGGCTGTTGTCTCAACTCCTATTATTCTTGGACCAATTATCGGGCCAGTACTTGGTGGTGCAATTGTATCTGGAGCAAATTGGCACTGGATTTTCTATGTTAATATTCCGGTAGTAATTATTGCAGTCCTCCTTAATCATTTTTATCTGACTTCTTTCAAACCTTTCAACCCAAAAGCTAAACTAGACTGGTTTGGAACACTCCTTTTGGCAGGTGGTTCTGTGGGATTAATTTACGGAATGATGAAGGGTTCAACTAATGCTAAAAATTTTTTCAATAGTCAAATGATTACTTTTGTCATCATTGGCTTAGCCTTGTTTGTTATTTACGGAATTTATAATCGCATTCGCAAAAATAATACTGTTCTTCCGCTCAGATTTTTCAAATCTAAAAACTTCACTGCAGCGAATATTGGAATCTTTTTAGCTGGAATTGCTTCTAATGGACCTATGCTTTTACTGCCACTTTTCTTTCAAAATACAAAAGGCTTTACAGCCGTTGAAGCAGGTCTAATGTTGATTCCTCAAGGGCTTGGTATGATGGTGACCCGACCTTTGATTGGGAAGATGATTGACCGTATGGGAGCTCGTCCTGTAGTACTTGTTTCCCTGGCTATTTCCCTTCTTGGAACAATTCCTTTCATTTTTGTTCACGAAAATACAAATTTGATTTGGTTGGGATTGGTTTTATTTGTTCGTGGAATGGGAATTGGTGGTTTGCAAATGCCAATGATGACTGATATTTTCATTGGTTTAGACAAACAAGATATTCCTGGTGCATCAGTAGGACAAAGAATCATTCAAAACGTTGGTTCATCTTTTGGTTCAGCCGTCATCTCGGCAGTTGTGACGGCGGTTGTGACATCTGAAATTGCTGGACAGATGACAACTAAACTACATCAATTAGCGGCGATGCACACCAATTTAACACCGACTGTCATTGCAAGAGCAAAAACTTCTGTTGAAAAAGCGGTCACGCTTAATGGTTATCAACTTGGCTTTCTTGTCTCTTCGATTGTTTTAATTATGATTGCTATTCCAGCCATGTTCCTTTCACAAAAGAAGGTCAACAAATAAAATTCGTAGTTTTTAGCTTTGATTTCACTTGTTTTTTGATATAATTGAATTGAATTATCTCAATAATAGATAGATGAACTTTAATCAATTAAATGAGCTTGGAGCGCTAAATTGTATGGCTCCTTGCATCTTATAGGAGAGTGAAAAAATGCCATTAGCAAAAATTGTATATGCAAGTATGACAGGAAATACTGAAGCTTGTGCCGATATTGTCGCTGATAAACTTGAAGAATTAGGTTTTGAAGTAGAACTTGACGAATGTTCTTCTGTTGATGCCGATGAGATGGCTGATGCTGATCTTTGTATCGTTGGAACTTACACTTACGGTGACGGTGAATTACCTGACGAAATTGTGGATTTTTATGAAGAATTAGCTGAGGTTGATTTATCTGGTAAAATTTACGGTTGTTTCGGGTCAGGTGATACTTTCTATGATGACTTCTGTATCTGTGTCGATATGTTTGAAGCGCAATTTGAAAAAACTGGCGCAACAAAAGGAGCTGAACTTGTTCGTGTTGACTTGTCTCCTGAAGATGAAGACGAAGCTCATCTCGAAGCCTTTGCGGAAACTTTGGCGGCTCACTTTAACTGATTGAGTTAAGATTAAATCCGTAAAATCTGCTGACAAAAATAAAAAGAAAATGGGAATGAAAAAGCTATTGACGAAAATCTCGTCAGTAGCTTTTCTTATCTACCGATTCCATGCTCACGTTGGTCGCATTGAACTGATGGAATTTTCGTCAGTAATTTTTTTGATGTCTATCAGTATTTTTTATTTATTTGACCATTTCAATTTCACTGTCAAAATATTGCTCTTGAAAATGAACTGCTTTTTCAATTTCTGATTTTGTGAAATTTTCAGTTGGACTGGTCAGTACCCATTTGTCCTCAACATCATCTTTTCTGTGGATAATAGCAATGAACTTGCCAGTAAAATTTGTCAGGGCTTTTTGATTTTCTGGCAAATTTGACAAAATATAAACATCTTGTTCTTCGCCATCACCAGCAATAATTCCTTCAATGTATCCGTAATTTATTGGATAAGTTGTTCCATGATGAACATAACCCATTGGGCGGTCCATTTTTGCAGTGTAAATCTTCATACCCACCTCCATTTTTTACTGACAGCACCGAGAAAATTTCTGTCATAGGATAGTCGTTAGCGCTTGAGCGGTTACGAATATGCTATGGAGTTCATCAGTAATTTTATAATGAAAACATCAAAATTCCAGCTGCTACAGCCACATTTAAAGATTCTGCTTGTCCTGGCATGTCAATATGAACGAGTTTGTCAGCAGCTTTAATGGCTTCGTCAGAAACTCCAGCCCCTTCATTTCCCATAAGCAATGCGAAGCGTGGTTCATTGATTATTTTATAAGACACAGAATTTGCTGACAGCGTGGTTGTCAATATTGAAATACCTGCTTTTTTAAGTTGAGCAAAACAATCTTCTTTAGCCATTCGTACAAGCGGCAAATGAAAATTTGAGCCTTGCATAGACCGCATGACCTTTGGACTGTAAATATCTGCGGTTTCGCCAAGTAATATAACAGCCGAAAATCCAGCCGCATCAGCTGTTCTAATCATTGTTCCTACATTTCCTGGGTCTTGTACGTTTTCTAAAAGTAAAAATTTTGCTGCTGAAAAATCAATGACTTCTTCAATTTTTGTCACTTCAGCAATCAGTCCTTGTGGACTTTCGCTGTCAGCTAAAGATTTCAACACTTCTTTACTGACCAGAGTTACAGATAAGCCTGTCAGTGATTTTTCAGACCCAATCATTTCTGTCAGTTTAGTCAGTTTATTTTCTTCAACAAAAATTTGCTTTATTGAACGACCAGCTTTCAGCGCTTCCTCCAACAAATGAAAGCCTTCGATGAGATATGAATTTTTGCGGTATTTTTTTGTCAGCAATTTTCTTGCTTCTTTAATTTTTTTATTATCTTTTGAACTGATGATTTCCATTCTCCAATTATATCATAGCCAGTAAGGCGAAACAAAGTTTTACATTGCCAGTATCCATTGCATTGATAATCAAATGAAGTGGAAACAATCATTTTCCGCTGAGTATTTGTGACTTGTGAAGAACATAGATCCCTTTGGTTGGGACAGCGAAGCATAGGCAGTGAAACTTTTATCAGATTTTTGTCAATCTTGCTGGTGCTTATGTTATAATAAAAGAAAACGTTTTAACCATTATCATTTCAACAAGACAAAGCTAGGAGGTATTAAAATGTTCAAAGTAAATATGATTGTTTCTGGGCGCGTTCAGGGCGTCGGATTTCGTTATTTTGTTATCATAAGTGCGCGTGAACTGGGCATTTTAGGGCGTGTTTGGAATAATGATGACGGTACAGTTGAAATTCTCGCGCAAACAGAGGACGAAAAAAAATTAGAAGAATTCACTGCCATTGTTCGTGGGGAAAAATCAAGTAAAGGACGTCTTTCACCCTTTGCTAAAGTCACTGATGTCAAATCAATCCCTGCAAATTTTCCTGATTTCACAGACTTCAATATCAAATATTAGAAATTAAAAAATACTGACAAAAAGCTTATCAGTTCAATGCGACCAAGATGAGTATAGAAAAATTACTGACGGAAATTCCGTCAGTAATTTTTTACATTTACATTTTATTCTTTATCAGCAAGTTTATCCACAAATTCCAAAACGGTCAGTAAATTTCGCTTATCAATATGATAGGAAACAGCAGCTTTGACCGCAGGTTTTGCACAAAAGGCAATCCCAATACCAGCTGTATTTAGCATTGGAATATCATTTGCGCCATCACCTACAGCAATAACCTCAGATAAATTCAACTTATTTTCATTTGCCCATTGTTTGAGCCTATCAACTTTGAAATCTTTATCCACAACTGTCCCATGAGTTTTTCCCGTCAAATGGCCATTTTCCACAGACAAACGATTAGCAAAAACATAATCTATTTTTAAATCTCTCGCGATTTTATCCACTATTTCATGAAAGCCACCAGAAACAAGGCCAACTTTCCAGCCTTTCGCATGCAAAGTTTCAATTAATCCCGTTGCACCCTTAGTTAAATGAATTTCTTTGTAAACATCGTCAAAAATAGTTGTTGACAAACCAGAAAGCAAAGCCACCCTTTCTCTCAAAGATTCCTTAAAATCAATTTCGCCAGACATAGCGGCAGCCGTAATTTCTGAAATCTTATCACCTACACCCGCTTTTTCCCCTAAGAGATCAATGACCTCCTCTTCAATCAATGTGCTATCCACATCCATCACAAGTAATCCTTTTGCAGCCATTTTCTTCCTTTTTCCATTCGTTTTTTAAAATAAATTCTGATTTTCAATTAAGCGAACACGAATAATATTATCAGAAGCCTCAAAACGTGAAACTAAAGCCGCCAACTTTCCTTCATCTTTTTCATCCAAATCAAGTAAAGTATAGGCATAATCTCCTTGGCCACGATTAACAATATTAGCAATGTTAATATTTTCTGCGGCCACCGCAAGTGAAATTTGAGCCACAACATTAGGCACATTTTTATTGATTAAGGTCACACGATAAGGGGTATTCAACTCTTGCAAAACACGTGGAAAATTGACTGAATTAATAATTTCGCCAGTTTTCAAATAAGTTTGAACAGAATCAAGAGCCATTCTTGTGCAATTTAAACTGGCTTCCACCGTTGAGCCGCCTAAATGAGGAGTTAAAAAAACTTGTGGATGATGATAAAATTTTTCAGATCCAAAATCCGTTCCAAAAAAGCGGACAATTCCCTCATCAATCGCTTTAAGCACTGCTTCTTTATCCGTAATCTCATCTCGTGCATAATTGAGCAAAATCACTCCCTTTTTACACTTAGATAAATTTTCCCAATTTAACATCTCTCTTGTTTCATCCGTTGCTGGCGTATGAACCGTGATATAATCTGCCTTCTCAAAAATCTCAGCTAAATCATTCACTCTTTTAACATGATGCGATAAATTCCAAGCATGCTCAATTGAAAGATAAGGGTCATAACCAATAACTTTCATTCCTAAACGCTGTGCATCATTGGCAACTTTTGAACCAATATTTCCAAGGCCAATTACCCCTAAAGTTTTTCCTGAAATTTCAGAACCAGAAAATGCCTTTTTCCCATGTTCAACCGCCTCATCAATGATTTTATCATCGCCTTTTTGACCAGTCAACCATTTGTTTGCTGGTTTTAAATTACGCGTTCCAAAAATCATCATTGACAAAACTAATTCTTTAACCGCATTGGCATTCCCACCAGGCGCATTAAAGACTACAATCCCTTTACTGGCACACTTTTCTATCGGAATATTATTAAAACCAGCACCAGCACGTCCAATCGCCAAAAGCGCTTTTGAAAATTCATAATCGTGGAAAGGCTGAGCCCGACAAATAAATGCGTCAGATTCAGCTTCTGACACTTGATTAACAAAAAAGCCTTCGCCAATTTCATCTAATGCGATTTGGTCGATATTATTTCCAATTGTTTTGATATGATAAGTCATTTATATTCCTCTTCAAATTCTTTCATAAATTTCACTAATTCAACAACCCCCTCTAAAGGAAAAGCGTTGTAAATACTTGCTCTCATTCCTCCCACGGAACGATGACCTTTGAGTGATTTGAAACCTTTTTCTTCAGCTTTTTGGGTGAATAGCTCATCCAATTCTTGGTTTGGACTTGTAAAAACAACATTGCAAATCGACCGCTCATCTTTATTTTTGATTGGATTCTGATAAAAGTCAGATTGGTCAATTAAATCATACAACAATTGAGCTTTTCTCTGATTCATTTCTTCGAGTTTTTTTACGCCACCTTGCTCTTTTACCCATTTGAAAACCAGTCCGGCCGCATAAATAGCAAAAGTCGGCGGGGTATTGTACATCGACCCATTCTTAGCCAAAATCTTATAATCCATCATTGATGAGAGGCTTTCAGCTTCATTTAGCAAGTCTTCACGAATAATGACAATGGTTAAACCAGCAATACCTAAATTTTTCTGAGCTCCAGCGTAAATTAAGCCAAATTTACTCACATCATAATCAACCGCCAAAATATTTGAACTCATATCAGCAACCAAAGGAAGGCTTGCAAACTCAGGCAAATTTTCAGGAAAAATACTTGTTCCTTCAATCGTATTATTCGTTGTCAAATGGAGATAGGCCCCATTTTTTTCATCAATTTTAGATTTATCAATTTTCAATAGATGATTATAATTATCTTTTTTAGTTGAGCCCAAACTAATCGGTATTAAATCAAGGAAATGACTCAATTTCACCGCTTCATCATAAGCCTTTTCACCAAAGGCGCCCGAAATATTGTAATAAGCCTTTTTGCCAATTGCCAAATTCATTGGAACCATTGAAAATTGACTGGAAGCTCCCCCTTGTAAAAACAAAATTTTATAGTTTTGAGGAATCGACATCAAATCACGCAAATCGTTCTCAGCCTCATCAATTACTTTTTGGAAAGCCTTGGAGCGATGCGAAATTTCCATCACTGACATACCACTTTTTTCAAAGTCTAACAGTTCTTCTTGAACCTTCTTCAAGACTTCCTTTGGAAGTACACTGGGTCCTGCGCCAAAATTATAAATCATCGATTTCACTTCCTCAAATTATTTATTAATCACTATTATAGTATAATTTTCTGATAATTCAAATATAAAAAAATACTGTTCGACAAAAAAGCACAGTCAACTGTGTTTTTCTGTCTTAACAGTAATTTACCAATTTAATAAATCAAGTAAGAGCATGTTCCATTCAACCTCTTTGGCATAGAAAATATTCCCACCATTAGAGTAGAGTTTTCCTTTATTATAAATCAATGAATCCAGAGTCAAATGATAATAAGTTTCACCCGTTGTATTTCCTAAACTTGGCGCAACGACATCACGAGAATAATCCTTAGAAAGAGCGATAGTGTTCTTTCCACCATGAGCAGCTATGTAATCAACATAGGCCTTCCCATAGTTATAAGCCTGAACTCCTGCCCAAGCGTCAACCTTTTTTTGTGAAGCATATTCTAAAACTTTTGACAAATTAGAAATACCTTGTTTAATACTTTCTTGTTCTGTTGAGAAAGTATTTGTTGTACCATTCAAGCTTTCACTTGATTGCATAATATCAACTTGTTTTCCTTTAGTTTCTGTATAAATAATTGCCAAAGCCAACTTTGTATCACCACTCAAGCCTTGTGCTTTAAGGGTTTTTTCGACTTCTGCCTCATAAGACATTACGTGTTTCACATTTTCATGCATACGGTAAACATAAAAACCACTGAATACAAGAAGTATCAGTACTATTAATCCAATTAATTTTTTAAACATTTCACTTACCTAAATTTTCTGACTGCTCTTATTCTTTACTAGCACATATCATTATTTTTTTGCAGTCATTTTTTATATAAGTTCTATTATAACACTTCTCTTTTAAATTTAGCTTAACATTAAAAAAATAGACAAATTTTCTTTGTCTATTTTTTTCTGATATTATAAGGGAAATTGATGAGTCAGCTCTAAAGCTGCTTTTCTAACTTCCTCAAGTTTCTCTTGATTATCATGATTAACCAAAGCTTCTGAGACCAATTGTGCAACTTTTCTCGCTTCAGCTTCTTTAAATCCTCTTGATGTAATTGCTGCTGCTCCAATTCGCACCCCTGAAGTTTTAAAGGGTGATAATGTTTCATCAGGAATTGCTTCTTTATTAAGTGTGATGTGAACACTATCCAATAAATCTTGAGCTTCTTTCCCATTAATTCCTAAGTCTAAAACTTTAAGATTAAGCAAATGATTATCTGAACCACCAGCTATTAATCGTAAGCCTTCCACTTTAGCAAATTCCTCAGCCATTGCTTGCGTATTTTTAATGACTTGTTCAATATAGGTTGTGAATTCTGGGTCAAGTGCTTCTTTAAAAGCTACTGCTTTTGCTGCAATGATATGTTCTAAAGGCCCACCTTGAGTTCCAGGGAAGATTGCAGAGTTAATTTTCTTGGCCAAAGCTTCATCATTAGTTAAAATCATTCCACCACGTGGTCCACGGAGTGTCTTATGAGTTGTTGTTGTAACGACATCAGCATAAGGAAGAGGATTAGGGTGCGCACCAGTCGCTACCAATCCAGCAATATGAGCCATATCAACCATTAATTTTGCTCCAACGCTATCAGCAATTTCACGGAACTTAGCAAAATCAATCAGGCGTGAATAGGCAGAAGCGCCAGCAACAATCAGTTTAGGTTGAACTTCTTTAGCAATTTTTAAAATTTCATCATAATCTAAAAGCTCAGTTTCAGAATTAACTCCATAAGGAACAAAATGATACGTTTTTCCTGAAAAATTGACTGAAGCCCCATGAGTCAAGTGACCGCCAGCATTTAAATCCATTCCTAAAACTGTGTCTCCGGGTTGAATTAATGCCATATAAGCTGCCGCATTGGCTTGGGAACCTGAATGAGGTTGAACATTGGCAAATTTTGCACCGAAAAGTTCTTTTGCTCGTTCAATAGCCAAATTTTCTACAACATCAACCGCTTCTGTTCCGCCATAATAACGTTTTCCAGGATAACCTTCGGCATATTTATTGGTCAAAACAGAACCTTGCGCTGCCATAACTGCTTTTGAAACAATATTTTCTGAAGCAATTAATTCAATATTTTGTTGCTGACGAATTTCCTCAGCATGAATGGCTGCCCACAATTCTGGGTCAAAACTTTCAAAATCTTCTTTATCAAAAATCATTGGTTCTCCTTGTATGTCTTTTGGGATATTTTAAAAATATAAGTAGAATTTTATAGTTATTGGCGCTATAAACTTAATCAGTTAATTTTAGTTTACTTTCGCAAGCAAACTTTTAACTCTAAAACTATTATATCGGCTAAAGGCTCTTTTTTGAAATAAGTTGGCTTGTAAATCTCATCATTGCCAAAGAATGTTCGGAAATTTTTAGATTACTTTTTCAGCTTATTTTATTCAATTTGACCAAGTTCAGGAACTTTTTTAAGCAATTCTTCTTTAGTAACGGCTCCTTGACGCAGTAATTTTGGTTTTTCTTTCGTCAAATCGATGATTGTTGTATCTAGTCCATAGATACTATCATCTTGAACAGCGACTGCGGCATTTTCTAAAATTTCAGGACTTAAATCGGCAAAGAAACTTGGACTTTTAGAACCACTTAAATTGGCAGAAGGTCCGACCAAAACACCGGCTTCTTTGATAATTTTTTGGGTTACTGCAATATTTGGCATTCTAAAACCAACAGTACTTTTTCCAATATGAATCCATTCAGGAACATCTTTAGATGCCTCTAAAATAATGGTTAGAGGTCCAGGAAGAAAGGCTTCCACAATTTTTTGGAGATAAACTGGTTGATTGATTGAATATTTTAAAATATCTTCAAAGCTTGAAATATTCATATTTAAAGCTTTTTCTGTTGGACGTCCTTTAACTGAATAGAGTTTTTGGACTGCTTCTTCATTCATCGCATCTGCAAAGAGACCGTAAACTGTTTCTGTCGGTAAAATAGCTAACTGACCAGATTTTAGTGCTTTGATAGCTCTAGCTGATAAACGATTTTTATTATTATTCTCTTTTTCTGACTGCTTGTCTAGTTCTTTTTGTAATGTTTTTGCTTCAATAAAAAGATTTTCTCTGATATTTTTCAAATCATCGGGTACTTTGTAGGGACGACGAAAGAGAAAACCAATAATACCATAAAATCCACCTTCGACTTTTTCAAGTTCGTTAGCAAAATTATTGAGTCCCCCTTGCACAAACTTCAAATTTTCTTTAGCTTGGTCTATCTTGTTTGACTCAACCAAAGTTTTGATATCTTTTAATTGCACTTGCAAAAAAGAGGACATTGTTCGTAAATCATTTTCAACTTTCATTTTAACTTCTTTCTTAAATATATTTTATCTTTTAACTGAATTTTTCCTTCAAAAATAGGATGATCATAATTATCAAGAAAATAATTGGAAATTTTATGAGTAATTGTGAAGCCGCATTTTTCATAGAAAGCTACATTGTTTGAAACATCATCTGTTCCAAGAATTAGCTCATCAGCTGCTAAATTCTCTTTCAAATATGTGATGAGTTGTTTCATCATTTGCTGACCGAATCCTTGTCCTTGAAAACTAGTTTCTACCGCGAAATTCTCAATTTCAAAAGTATTTTTTTGTTTTTTTATGACTACAGCACAAGCAACTGTCTTGCCATTTTTTAATGACAGCGTAAATAAATCTCCATTTTCCAGATAATTTTCTAAATGTGCTCCATCATCAGCTAATAATAATATTGGTAAAAAATCTTCTTTTTGCTGAAATACTTGTTCAAAAATTAAAGAATTCATTTTTCTCCTTAAATATACCAACAGTAGCTTTTATCATTTGACACTAATCATTCGATCTTTTCCAAATATATCCTGATGAATACTAACAAGCTTGTCAGTAAATTTTTCTTGAAACATAGCTTGCACAGCTTGCCCTTGCTTATAGCCAATTTCCAAATAAATTTTTCCATTATCAGTCAGATGATTGACCGCTTGGTCAGCAATTTTTTGATAAATTGCTAATCCCTGATTTTCCGCAAAAAGCGCTAAATCAGGCTCATATTTAATGACAGAATTATCCATTTCATAAGTTTCATCAAAAGCAATATATGGCGGATTAGAAACGATAATATCAAAGCTGTCAGTAATTTTATCTAGTACATCTGATTGAATGAATTCCAAATTAGCCTGATTTATTTCAGCATTTTCAGCTGCTAAAGTTAGTGCCTCTTTAGAAATATCAGAAGCTTTTACTGACCAATTTTCACGCGCTTGAGCTAGAGAAATGGCAATCGCTCCTGACCCTGTTCCAATATCTAAAATTTTGAGAGAATCATTCTCATTTTCAGCCAAAATCATTTCCACTAATTCTTCAGTTTCAGGACGAGGAATTAAAACACGCTCATCGACCTTCAATTTCAAATCACGGAATTCTGCCCAACCCACTATATATTGTGGAGGCTCATTTTGATGAAGACGTTCTGACACTTCTGTCAGTAATTTTAATTCTTGGTCAGTAATTTTTTCTCGCATCAAATTCAACCAAGATAATTTATCAAGTTCATGTAAATTTCGCCAGACAAATTCCAACTCAAAAGGGTCTTCTAAATCTGCTGACAAAGTTCGCACAGCTTCAATCCAAAGCATTTTTCTTTTTCTACTTTCCAATATTAATTATTTTTCTAATAACTTTTTAAATTACTCTTCCAAGTATAGCAAAAAAGCCCAATAAAATCAGGCTTAATCAACTTTTCAGTTTAATGTAAATCCTTGCTTTTTCAAAAATTTGGCAACATCCTCACGCCGTGGCTTTGTCAGAAAATTGCTCATTTCCTGCGTCCAATCAGTAGACTTTTGATGATGACTCCGATTGGCATAGTAATCTGAAGTTTGTTCATTATAAGCCTGTAAATCACTCACTGCCACACGATTATAAGCATTAACTGACAAAATATTTGTTCTTGGCAAACGTGGTTTAACTTCATTTCGTGTTTTTGGCATCCCAATTGTAAGACCAAAAAGTGGAACAGTCAATTCTGGTAAATCCAGTAAATCTGCCACTTTAGCAATATCATTACGAATCCCACCAATATAACAGATTCCAAGCCCCATAGATTCTGCAGCTATCGCCATATTTTGTGCAGCAATTGTAGTATCAACAATGGCAACCGTCAATGCTTCCATATTCTGGAGAGCCTTCACATCTTTATTTTCTGTCCGTAAAATCTGAGCTTGTCGATACCAGTCAGCCACAAATATATAAAAAACACCCGTTTGATTCACATAATCATCTGAACCTGATATCCTAGCGAGTTCACGACGTAAATCATTATCCGCTATCTCAATGATTGAATAAGCTTGTAGAAAATTAGATGAAGCTCCAGACTGTGCAGCTTTTAGCAACAACTCCTTGACATCAGCTGATAAAGGCTTCTCTTCAAAATCACGAACTGATGCGTGGAGCAACATTTTTTCAATCGTTGGATTCATGATTGTTTCATCATTCATCAAAATAAGTTCCTCACTACTAATAATTTTTATAAGTAATCATTATTTTACAAGATTCTCTGCTAAATAAGAGGTGAAATTCGAGTTAAAAGATAAGCACATAAAGGGATTTTTACTTCTTGAGCTGGAAAAAGCAAAGCATACTGTTTTCGATTTTGATTCGTTTCGGAAACCAACTCTTCTAAAGTTCCAAGTTTTGCTCCAAGTTCTGAGAAAGATTGACGTAAAGGATTTTTACTATATTTTCCCAATTCAGACAAAGGTAAACTTTTCTTGGTCCGACTCCAGTCTTCATCTTTTTTTACTTCTTGCCAAAGTCGACAATATTGCTTTTCTTTATAATTTTCAATTGACATCCGAGTTCTTTGCGCTCGGTGCAAATGTTTAGAAAGAGACACTATCTTTTCCGCAACTACCCAAACATCTCCATTTTCACCTCTACAATAAAGTAAATCAAAAGATAAATCAAAGCGTTTAACCTTAAAAATAGTCACCTCTGTTGAAACATTATTCACCTTTTTTGAAGTTTGCATTTTCCTATTTTCATGTCTCACTTCTCGAATAACAAAATCTTCAAACTCAAAATCCATTATTTATTTAATTCTTCTAATTTTTTAGTTTGGTCATAGACAATCAAAGCATCAATCACTTCATCCATTTTCCCAGATAAAATACTATCCAACTTTTGTAAAGTTAAGCCAATCCGGTGATCAGTCACACGGTTTTGTGGGAAATTGTAAGTTCTAATCCGCTCAGAACGATCCCCAGTTCCGACAGTTGATTTACGTTCTGCATTTTGCTTATCCAATTCAATTTGTTGATAGTAATCAAAGACTTTTGTATTCAACAATTTAATAGCTTTATCCCGATTTTTTTGTTGCGTCCGTTCTTCTTGCATTTCCACTTTAATCCCAGTTGGTAAATGGACCATACGTACCGCAGTAGCAACCTTATTGACGTTCTGTCCACCAGCACCAGAGGCGTGGTAAATATCTACACGTAAATCTTTTTGGTCGATTGTCATCTCAAATTCTTCAACCTCAGGCATAACAAGAACAGTAGCCGTTGATGTATGAACACGCCCTTGTGTTTCGGTTACAGGAACACGTTGTACTCGGTGAGCACCAGATTCATATTTCAGTTTTGAATAAACAGATGGACCAGAAATTAAAGCTGAAACCTCTTTATACCCACCAATTCCGGTGATGTTTGCTTCCATAATTTCAAACTTCCAACCTTGTGATTCAGAAAAATGTTGGTACATATTCAACAAATCACCAGCAAAAAGTGCAGCTTCATCACCACCAGCAGCTCCACGAATTTCTAAAATAATATTTTTTCCATCATTTGGGTCTTTTGGCAAAAGCAAAATTTTGATTTCTTCTTCCAAAAGCTCTTTTTGTGATTTTGCTGATGAAAGTTCTTCTTTGAGCATTTCTTTCATATCATCATCAAGTCCACCTTCGCCAAGCATTTCTTCACTATCAGAAATTGTCTCAAGAACTTTTTTGTATTCATTATAAGTCGCTACTTTATCACGTAAATCTGCTTCTTCACGCGATAATTCCATAAAACGCTTTGTATCCGAAACCACCTCAGGGTCAGACAATAACTCACCCAATTCTTCATATCTTCCAACTATTGATTCTAACTGATCAAACATTTCTCTATTTCCTTTAATTATTTTTTAGTTTTTAATGGTAAATTTTTGGCCATATTGACAAATGAATCCCATTGTGTCACATCTTGTAGCATGTCTTTTTTAAAAATCATCACCTGATTTCTCCCTTGAAAAAAGTGCACACGATCTGAAAAAATTTCAACATTACGTACATTCATTTGAGCTTTAATTTGTTCCTCTGTCACATACAAATCAAGTTCTTGTGGTTTAAAATTTTTCAAAAAACGACTTTTCAATTGCCAATGTAAAAAAAGATTTCCTAAAACAAGAACAAGCAAAGCAGAAACAACTGGCCAAAGCCATTGTCCCTTACTCATAAATAAATTAATAACCAAAAAAATAAGCATAATTCCTGAAAAAACAAGCATCATCCGTTTGGTCATTTGACCAAGAATTCTTTGATAATCCTCACCAGTAATCGTTCCTTTAAAATGATAAAACATCGAGTTCCTCCCTCTTGATATAAAGTCTGTCCGTGTAAAATTCTAAACTTATTTTTTAAATTTCTGGCTTAAAATAATGTTTACGGCAAACAGGAATATAGGTTTCGTTTCCACCAATTTGCAACTGTTCACCTTCATAAACTGGTTTTCCATCAATTGTCCGAATCACCATTGTTGCCTTTTTACTACAATACCAACAAATCGTTTTAATTTCTTCGATTTTATCCGCAAGTAAAAGTAAATATTTTGAGCCTTCAAAAAGCTCATTACGAAAATCATTTTTCAAACCGAAAGCCATGACTGGAACATTTAGTTCATCCACAACACGCGCAAAATCATAGACATGTTTTTTATTTAAAAATTGTGCCTCATCAATCAGCACACAAAAAGGTTTAGCTGGCAGGCTGTTCACATAATCAAAAACAGACATTTCCTCATCAATTGCGACAGCTTCTGCTTTCATCCCGATTCGACTAGCAACTGTCCCAACCCCTGCGCGTGTATCCAGACTAGAAGTCATTAATAAAACAGGCTTACCCTGTTCCTCATAATTATGAGCCACTTTCAAAATCTCAATTGATTTCCCTGAATTCATCGTCCCATATTTGAAATATAATTGCGCCATTACTTTTCCTTTTATTTTTTTAGCTTCTAAACCATTGATATCAAAAGTTCTGTACTTCAAAATCCCTAAAGATTACTTCATAAACTTTCTCGATTTCTCTAATTTTTACTCAATGAGGTCAAATTAAAACACAACTTAAATTATATCATATTTCATTTATATTTTAACCCTTCTCTCTGTTTTATTAATCCATCAAAGGTTGGAAAGGTTACTTCATTTATTGTATGTCTTTATAATTTTTCAGCAATAAGGCCCTTTTATCTATTTTCTTATTTCTTCTTGCACTCGAGATGAAAACACCTATTCTGGAATTTTTTAAAATAAAAAAACCAATATTTTTGTTATTGGCTTTTTTACTTTTAAAATTTTTAATAAGCTCCTCGCTGATTTTTGTATTTTAAATCCTGCATTAATTATTGTTATCTTTTATTTTCAATATATCATCAACACACAAAATAATAAGAGTTTTGCGCTCCCTAAACTTAGTAAAAAGTTTAAACTTGTAAAACTGATTTTAGAAAAATCTTTTAGATAGCCTTTATCGTTACTTCAATATTACCTTGAGTAGCGCGGGAATATGGGCAAGTTTTATGTGTTAGTTTCAAGAGTTCTTCTGTTTCTTCAGTACCCACTCCTTCGATATGTCCTGTGATATCAACTCCTAATACTACATCTGGAATTTCATTTTGACTTAAATTATAGAGAGAAACTGTAACTTCAATAGTTGATTCACCCTCTATATTTTTTGATTTCTTAATATAGTCTAAAGCACTATTAAAACACGCGCTATATCCTGCAGCAAATAATTGCTCTGGATTTGTTGCTCCTTCAACCTTTCTGCCTGGTGCAACAATATCTAAATTAAAACTTTTATCTGGAGAATGGACTTCGCCATTTCGACCGCCAGTATTTATCATTTTTGTAGAAAATATTTTTTTCATTGAAATCTCCTTTTTAAATTGTTTACAATATAATTGTACTAAATACAATTACGTTTGACAAATATAGAGATTCAGATATAATGAAATGATAGGAGAAAATATGACAGACAATATTCTTAGCAAGGAATTATGTTTTCAATTATACATTGCTTCAAAGGAAATCATAAAAAAATATAATTCTTATTTAAATAGATATTCGCTTACTTATACTGGATTTATCGCTATGTTAGCAATTGAAAACAAGATGACAATAAATAAATTAGGCGAAGAACTCTCTTTAGATTCTGGTACATTAAGTCCTCTGCTAAAAAGATTGGAAGCAAAAGGATACATTATAAGAAAACGTTCTGATAAAGATGAAAGAAGTGTTGAGTTATTTCTCACAGATAAGGGAGCACAAGTTAAAAAGGAATTACCTTCTATCTCTCTTGAAATTGGTGACAGTTTAGTTTCTTGCAAAGAGAATATTAATTATGACTTACTTCTCTCGCAATTACTTACTTTAAATAAAAGTTTGAAAACAGAGATTTAAATATTTTTGATTATTTGTATAAAAAAACCTGACTTAAGTCAGGTTTTTTATTTATTGTATATCTTTTACAGTCTGATCAGATTTTGCTCGAGTATCTTGAACTTCTCGCAATGCTTGATCATTGTCCTGTCCAATAATTATCCGCTAATGATTTGATACCAATACACGCATTAAAGACTATTGCAAAATTGGTGTTTGCTATGATTATTTTTTTATTTTCATTTTTTCTATATTTTTTCAAATTATACACACAAAGACCATCCTATCATATACATTAAACCAAAAAAATACCAATGAGTGAGAAAAACTAACCTATTTAGTTATTAAAAAAACTACACCCTTTAAATGTTTGTGAAATAGTAATTAAGAATAACCAGAAAGTATAACATATAAAATATGTTATATACCACTTTGATAATATGCACAAAAGTCCCTGATACAAGTTAAAGAAAGAGTTTACATTCATATTTTTTTATGCTATAATTTCTCAATCTTAAAATAGGAGAATATAAGATGAAATACTTTGTACGCCTTGCTACAGAGCAAGATAAACCCGCAGTTGCTAAATTCTATGATGATTCTTTACCATTGATTGATGAAAAACAAACGAGTTGGATAAAAAATATTTATCCCTCAATTGATACAGCTCTAAAAGCAATTGACTTATCTCAGCTCTTTGTTTGTTATGATTCAAATGATATTGTTTCAGGAACTGTGATTCTAAATAATCAATCAGATAAAGAGTATGAAAATATTACCTGGAGCACTCCAGAGCTTGATCCTAATCAAATCTTGGTAATCCATACTTTAATTATAGATCCTAAAAAATTAAATCAAGGAATTGCAAGTGCCACGATCAACTTTATTAAAGATTTTGGCAAAAGTAATAGTATGTTAACTATTAGATTAGATACTAATTTTAAAAATACACCCGCGCAAAAACTTTATGAAAAACATCAATTTGTATTTCGCGGAAGAACCAATCTCAAGAGCTTTGATAACAAAGGATGGGACGATTGCGTATTTTATGAATTTTGTCTTAAATAATTGAAAATCTAAAAATAAGTAAAAACCACTATTTTTTTAGTGGTTTTTTATTTTATAAATTTTCTTTTTTGAACAATATTTTTAAATTTATTTTAAATTCTACCCATTAAATTTTATTTTGGTTTCTTTAATTCATTGCTACTAAGAGGACTAGTAATATTTGCATATTTGAACTGATTAAATATCTTTCTTAAAAATTGGAGTTTTCCTAAAACTTACATCAATTATTCTTAAATATTTTTATCTTCTAGTGTTTGCGGTCGTTTGCTTCAACATTTAAGTCACCATTACTATATTCAAAATTTTGATAGATATTTTTAAATAATGAATCAAATACACAACTTCTTTGCCCTTCTCTAAATCTAACTATAGCAGAAAATAAGCTCTTTTTTTGGGAGAAGGAATAAACTGAGATGTTTTTATCTTTTTACTATTTTTTCTGATATTATCCATTGATTAATGGTTTTTTTTAGAGTATAATATCAGTTAAACAGATGTTTTGTATTAAATATGTTACTGAAGGGGAGAGATGGATAAACATAAATTAAATAACTTTTTTGACTACTCACTTGAACCTCGCAGAGCTATCCTTTTTGAAGATGTCAAATCAAATTACGCCTCTATTGAGTGCGTTCAACGAAACCTTAATCCTTTGACAACTTCTCTTTGCGTCATGAGTCGAGCAGATAACACTAAAGGTTTAACGCTTGCCTCTAGTCCTACTTTTAAAAAAGTCTTTGGAATGAAAAACATAAGTCGTGCCAGTGATTTACCCTTTATTATTGAAACAAGAAAATTCAATTTCCCACAATGGTATCGAACACATACGGATATTTACGGACAACGGACTGAACCAACTTTGCAGTATGTCGCTTTCATCGAATCTTGGGCAAAACGAACATGGCTTGTTCCGCCTCAAATGCAGCTCTATGTAGATTATAAAATCAAAGTTACTGAAATTCTAACCAATTACACATCAATTGAAGAAATTCACTCTTACTCAATTGATGAATCATTTTTAGATATCACAGAATCTCTTAACTTCTTCTATCCAGATATTAGAAACCGATATGAGCAAATGAATCTGATTGCTTTAGATTTACAACGTGAGATTTTGGATAAGTTAGGGCTTTATGTAACTGTAGGGATGGGTGATAATCCTCTACTTGCAAAACTTGCCATGGATAACTATGCCAAACATAATCAGAATATGAGAGCATTAATACGGTATGAAGATGTGCCTAGTAAGCTCTGGACTCTTCCTAAGATGACTGACTTCTGGGGAATTGGAAAACGAACTGAGAAACGTTTGAACAAGTTAGGAATCAGTTCCATTAAAGAGCTTGCAAATGCTGACCCTCTTCTCCTTAAACAAAAATTAGGCACAATTGGACTCCAACATTTTTTCCATGCAAATGGAATTGATGAAAGTAATGTAAGGGAAAAATATATTCCTAAATCTTCTAGCTTCAGCAATTCTCAAATTCTACCTCGTGACTACCATAAACAAAAAGAAATAGAACTTGTGATTAAAGAAATGGCTGAAAACTTAGCGATAAGGCTAAGAAAGGGTGGAAAAATGGCAAGCAATCTTTCACTTTATGTGGGTGCTGCAGCAAGCTCTGAACACTCTTCTATTAAAATTTCACGCAATATTGAAGCAACACAAAATACAAAGGAACTGCAAGACCTCACAATTCGTTTATTTCGTGAAAAATATCAAGGTGGAGCAGTAAGACAAATAGGAATAAGTGGCAATCAACTCTCTGATAATTCCGTGAAACAACTTTCTTTATTTGAAACTGTTGAAGAAAATCAAGCCAACGAAAAGCAGGAATCCCTTCAAAAAGCCATTGACGAAATCAGAGAAAAATTCGATTTTCTATCCATTCAAAAAGCAAGCAGTTTATCCGAAGGATCTCGTGTGATTTATCGAAATAAACTTATTGGAGGTCATGCAGCAAGTCAAAATAAGGAGGATAAAGATGTCAGTTGACCGTTCTTATAGTACTTATGAAGTCATTCGAGCATATCAGGATAGAGGAATGATGAAATGGGGATCATTTGCGACCGGAGAGTTAACCGAGGCCCAAAATGCATTTGTTAAAGAGCAAAATAGTGATAAAATCTTACAACCTTTGTCACATCATATTATAATTCGTCTTCTCAACCAGTCATTTACTAATCAAGTACAAGTCAAAATTAAATATCAATCTAAGGATAAAATAACTGAAGTTTTTGGTTTTGTATCAGAATTTATCAATAATCAAGTTAGAATAAAATCCACAGATAAAATTCACCTCATATCTATCGAAAAAATTATAAATATTTCATAATTAATGAAAAAAGCATGTTATGTCCAAACATGCTTTTTATTACTATAGCTTCTTTGAATACAATAATTTCATAAATAAGAATAATTTTTAATATTTATTCAGAAAGCATCTCATGATATAATTGTTTAAAGAATAAGTTCAAAAGGAGAAGATTTATGGAATATCAACTAAGTTCAACATCAATGGCACCACTAGTGGAGATTAGTCTTAACAATAATGAAGAGATTCAAATTGAGTCTGGAGCGATGGTCTATCATAACGCTGCTGTTAAACTTGAAGGAAAAATGAACAGCAATGGAAAAGGAGGACTTGGAGGTGCTTTAAAAGCTCTTGGTCGTTCAATTACAAGTGGAGAAAGTTTCTTTATTACTAAAGCAAGCGCAATAGGTGCAAATGGTAAAATTTCGCTTGCTCCTGCTAGCCTTGGTTCAATCAAGGAAATTCTTGTCGGTCAAGAACAGTGGAAACTTAACACAGGGGCATTCCTCGTTAGTGAGAGTGGTGTCCATTACATAATGGAACGTCAAAAATTAGATGGAGCATTATTTGGAGGAACCGGTGGTCTTTTTGTGATGAAAACACAGGGCAGCGGAAAGATGTTAATCAGCGGTTACGGGGATATTGTAGAAATAGCTCTTGATGGAACAGAAGATTTTGTAGTTGATAATCAACATGTTTTAGCATGGACTGAATCTTTGAGTTATTCAATTGAAGTTGCTTCCGGAACATTTGGTTTTAAGACAGGAGAAGGGTTAGTTAATAAATTTCGAGGTAAGGGAAAAATCCTGATTCAAAGTAGAAATATTGAAGCCCTCGCACAGTCAATCATTCCATTCATACCAAGTAAAGGATAAATAAAAAGTCACTAAACTTTAGTGACTTTTTATTTTATAAGTTTCCATATTTTTCAATGGTATCTTGTTGTTTTATGTCTTTTAAATTCTGCACACTAAATTTTATTTTAGTTTCTATAATGCATTGTTATAAAGGAATCCAGTAATATTTCCATATCTAAAATATAGTTGAGCGATTACTTTTCCTTTCCCCGTTTTACCTTCTAAACCTTAGAAGATTCTTCATTAATTTCTTTCCCTATAATATAAAAAGATAGAGCAATATTTTTCTTGCTCTATCTTTTTATATTGTTAATTATTTTTTACTTTGTTTCCGCAATTTGTAGAACTGGTTTTTTTGAACTATAAGTGCTCAAGTTCTTAGCAAACGCTACCAAAAGGGGATTAGTGTTATGTTTTTCGATCGCTTCCTGTGATTCCCAATTTTCTATCATCACAAATTCAAGCTGATTATCCGTAGATTCATAAAGAGAGTATTCCAGACATCCTTCATCCTTTTTGGAAGCCGAAATCAGACCTTCTATCTCTTTTAAGAATTGAGTTTTTTTATCTTCTTTAATATAAAATTTAGCATTTACAATAATCATAATTTTTATTCCTTTTTATTTATTGATATTTATTTTTCCATTTTTGGAAAAATAAATACTTGACGAGTCAATGATTGATAAGTCATATAATAAAATATTTTACTTGTTTTTGCAAATATTTTAGATTACACAGAATAAAAATTTATATGATTTCTTTATTTTCTCATTTAAATAAAAAGAACTGCCTTTAATGACAGTTTTTAAGTACTATTATAAAATTAGATATAATTAAAGTTCCATAAAAGCATAATAGTTACCCGAAGGGCTTTGGAAATTAAATGCTTTTTTCCCGTTAGCATCCATCAAGTCGCTTGTTGTAGGAGTAATTTTCTTTAATTTTTCATTCATCTCTTCTATATTATCTACTGTGAATAGTAATGAAGGTTTATCATTCGCAACTTCGGGTGAGACTTTTTTTATAAACTCGATATCCCAAATTTGTAAAAAAGCATTGCCATCTGATAGCGGTGCAATTACAACTGAATCTGAATTTTCCATCTTATGTCTTTCAATTTCTACAAAACCGATTGACCTGAAAAAATCTACTTCTTTTTCTACTTCTTTTACATAAAGATTTACACAGATATTAAAAGCCATATATTTCTCCCTTTTTCTTTTGACACTATCATTATATCGATAAAATATTTAATCTATCCACTAACTTCTTTTATCTCACTAGCATACAAATTCTTTGTCTAGATAAGGAAAATTGAAATTAGTTTTCTAACTTTTGTAGCTCTTTTAATGCAGGTTTTGGTATTTCTTTTTCTTGGACTTCATTCCAGTTTGTTACGCCCTTATGCTTGTTATAAGTCAGTTCTAAATAGGCTTGATTTCTTAAATTATGACTAGCCATAAACTTTACTAACTTTTTATCTCCTTTTGAATTGAATGAATCAAGTTTATAATGATAAATTACCATTGGTGTATGATCATCAGCAGTCGTCTCTTCTCGCTCACCATTAACTAATACTTGAACATAGTAACTTTCTCCACCATAATTCATCTTATAATATGTATATCCTGAAGCGATTATCATAACCATAATAGCTAACAATCCTACTAATATTTTTTTCACGATATGTTCTCCCTTTATTTTATACCCTTATTATATCAAGGAGCTGGGTTAATAAGCTTACAATTTTGAAAGCATACGAATGTTGTTTTATATAAGAATAAAAAGGAAAATTACTAAAATTAGGGGCCTTTATGATTCAAAACTCGGTCTTATAAGCCCTTTTTACCAATAAAAGGAACAAACTTCGGGGTATTTTTTGCATATTCTTTAAAATCTTCACGATTCTTATATTTCTTTTCAAGAATTGGTACACCAGATACAAATAAAAGGAGACTAGTAATCAATAGAGGACTAATAACCAACCAAAGCGTCGATAAAGTCGTCAAAGAGATTAAGAATATTCCCCACCAACACATTGACTCGCCAAAATAATTAGGATGTCGTGTTAGTGACCACAGGCCACTAGTCAATAGTTTTCCTTTATTTTGGGGGAGTTTTTTAAAGACTTCTAACTGACGATCTCCAAAAACTTCAAAGATAAAGCCAAATATCCAAATTATTATTCCTAAAATTTGCCACCAATAAATTTGAGAATTAACATTTGAATTGACTTGAATAATTGGGAGTGAAATAATGATTAACAAAAGATATTGCACCATAAATACCGTTAGAAAAGCTTTCAATTTCGGAAAATTATTGCCCCACCTTTTACGCATATTTGTATAGCGATAATCCTCGGGTTTATTCCAATTTCGTCTTCCTAAATGAATTGCTAAACGTACTCCCCATAATATGACTAATACTAAGATTAGGCTATTTTGAATCGTAATTCTCGGAGAAAATAAATAAGAGACCACAGCTGTAAGAACAAATCCTCCGCCCCAAGCAATATCTATCAATCCGTAATTCTTCTTAGATGTCGCAATAAGAAACCAACAGATGAAATAAAGTAATAAAGTTACCAAAACGGCTATATAAATCATTTGACCTCCTTTAATAGTCCGGCAATTGCTAAACTTCCAATCCCCGCAGAAATTCCAATTGCTGCTGAACTGTCTATAATTTCACAGTTTTTAGTAGTTTTTTCTTTCAATAGTTCATTTATCTTTAAAGCTGATTCTTCGGATAAAACATGTGTCAAAGCTAATTCTTCGATTTGTCCTTCTTTTGACAATAGGTTAATTTTTTTCAAAATTTTATCCATACTCTTATTTTGACTAAAAGAAGCACCAATCAGCTTTCCGTTTCCTCTTTTATCAAGACTAATAATTGGATGCATTGAAAGTTTTTGTGCGGTTTCTCCCAAAATTTTTGGAATTCTTCCCGAATTTATCATTGGCGATAAATCTTCTACTGCCACATAAATAAATATCCGGTCAGTTATTTTTTCTGTTTCATTAAGTACTGATTCAATAGAACGCTCTTCACTAATCAATTTGGCAACTTGTTTAACTAGTAGTCCTTGAGCCACTGAATTTAATTTGGAATCTATAAGATGTACTCGGTTTTCTAAGGATTTCTTTGCTCTAATTCTTTGGTTGAGAAGTTGATAAGTGCCACTTAGTTTTGAAGAAACTGAAATCACGATGATATGTTCATATTTTCCTTCTAAAAAGGAGAAAAGTGAATCAACAGATTGAATGCTTGGTTGAGAAGTTGTCATTTTTAAATTCTTATTATACTTTTCTGAAAAAATTTGAGGATTGATTGTAAGTTTATCTAAAAAGGCTTGCTCACCTACTGAAACATTCAAAGGTAAAACAAAAATTTGATTTTCAAGTATAAAATCAGCAGATAAATCGGCAACAGAATCTGTGACAATAGCAAAAGATGCTTTTCTATTTTGTGATATTTCATATTGTAATTGCATATCATCAACTTTTTGATAGATAATCGTTCCTGTTTTTTCTAACAATGCTAATATATTTTCTGGATGGTTAGTATGGATATGAATCTTTATTCGTTTTTTATTTCCAGCGATAACTAAAGAATCTCCCCATTTCCTTAGTAATTCTTTTAAGTCTTTTTCTTGTTTTAGGGGCTCTTTGATAATAAATTCTGAACAATATCTATTTTTAGGTGCTTCAGATATAAAGTGTTCTTTAATTTCTTCTTTATTTAATTCTTTTATGCTGGGGATAAGTCCTTCTTGCATCTTACTTACCTTTTCTCCACAGTAAGCGTCAGTAAAACCGGATATAAAGTAGTAAAAACCTTTCGCTCCAGAGTCAACGAGTTTATTCTTTTTTAAAATTGACATCTGAAATTGTGTTTCCTTAAGAGCTTTCCAAGCTTCTCCTTTTGCTTCTAGCAAGGCTTTTTCAAAAGATGTACTTTCTTTAAAAGTAATCAGTAATACTTCTGCCCATCTTTTCATAACTGATAAAATCGTTCCTTCTTTGGGCTCAATCAAAGAATCATAGGCGCTCTTTACTGCTCTGTTGAAAGCTAAAACAAGTATTTCTAAGTTAGTTTCATATACACTATAGTAATCTGAAACGGCATTTAAGTACTGGGCAAAAATAATTCCAGAATTTCCCCGAGCCCCAATGAGCGCTGCCGAAGCTACTTCATCAAATAAAAGGTTCGTTGAATAATTATTATTAGATAAATTATCAATAATTGTTTGCATTAAAGATGCTAAATTACTCCCTGTGTCTCCATCGGCAACTGGGAATACATTTATTTTGTTTAGTTCATCCTTTCCACTAATGACCTTTTGCGCTCCTGCTATGATACTTTCTAGTAGACGGTCTTCAGATTTTAACTTTTCCATTCTTTATCCTTCCATAAACTTTGTAATCACAAGAAATGAAAGACTTGCACTCAAAGAGCTTACAAAAGTCCCCCAAATAATATCAATTATTGTTACCATTAGTGACCAGTCTTTAATTGATGCCAAATTTGTTAAATCGTATGTAGAATAACATACTAATCCTAGTAGAGCACCACTCAGTAAGACGTAAGTTATACTATTTTTTTCAAGTCCGGGCATTAATACAAAAAATGTTAGTGCTCCTAGATAAATAATATAGAAGATAATGGCCGGAATAACTTTAAAATCTCCCATCAAGTTACCAATATTTGGCTGATAGATTTTTTTATTTGCAAAAAAGAGCCAGCAAATATCTAAAATTAAAAAAATTACTCCACTTATAATAAAGGGTTTAATAAAATTCATTATTTTTCTCCAATCTATAGCTTTCAGTTTTACAGATGTACATACTCATGAATATCAAAATTTTTATGTTATATAATCATTATTTATTGCCCAAACCATCAGATTCTCCTCAAATTATTTAGTTCAAGATAGCAACTGTTACACTCAAATATGTTGCGAAAATAATCCAAATAAAATAAGGAATTAGAAGGAATGCAGACCACTTATTAATTTTTGAAAATTTAATGATGCAGAGATAAACAATAAAATCTAGTAAGAGAATAATAATAACTCCTAACCAAAAATATCCTTTGAAAAAAATAATACTCCAAATAAAGTTTAAGATAAGTTGTATTCCAAAATAGAATAAAGCATTTTGGCCCTCACTTCTTTGAGTTTTCAGCTTATAAAAAATCAAATAGGCGGAAATGGCGATAAGAGCATATAATACAGGCCAAACAATCCCAAAAAGATAGTCTGGTGGCGCTAGGGGTGGGAGTCTAAGATTATTATAAATCCCTTTAATATCCCCCGCCAAGAGGCCAGATAGGCCACCAATTAGCTCAATTCCTACAATAAATAATATTAGTTGTCCCAATGCTTTTAGTTTATTACTAGTCATACTTCTCTCCCCTTCATTATGTATGCGTTCTTTTGATTACTGTACCTATATTATTACATAAATAGTGAGTTAAGCTGGCTTATTCGCTTGATAACTTTATAACTTAGTATAATCATCTTTAATTTGTATAAAAATAAAAATGTCACTAGAAAAATTTCCAGTAACATTTTATAAGAGTTATTTTTAGTCATTTTTATTATTTGTAAGGGAATATCTGTGAGGGAATTGAACCACTCGTAATGTAGCTTTTAAGCACTTTATCAGCATCTCGTTTTTCTTTTATTACACTTACAAATTTAGCTTTTGCATCAAATTTTTGATAATCTTCATCATTAAGAATCAATAGCTTAGAAGTGGCACTGTATTCTCCTAGAACAATATATTTTGTACTTTTAGGTTTCACTGACTGTCCTTTATCATCAGTTATTGTTTTATCTTCCTTTCCTGTCCACAAAGCTGGCTCGGCTGATAAGTTTTCTACTGTCTTAAATTTAAACTTATCTCCTTTTTTGGTTACGCTATTAAAAACTTTTTCATTTATTAATTTATTAGCAGCTTGAGTATTCAAGACTAAAACATCTGATTTTGAACTGTATTTACCTTCTACAGTTAAACTTTTATCAATATATTTTTTATTATTTTCTAATATAGTATCTGCTTCATCCTTATTATCACTATACATGATTATACCGTGAACATGAGCAAAATTTTTTTTGAAAAAGTCATAACCGAGAAATCCGGTAATGGCAATTGGTACCATGATAATTAGCGCTATTAGTATTTTCTTCATTCTATATCTTTCCTTTTTTTCTTTTTACAATTTAGCTACTCTTTCATTCTAACATCAAGTCCGATGCCTTCTTCTTACATTTTTGTAATGAAAAAACGACTACTAAAAACCTCAAGAAAAACATCTTTTTCTTGAGGTTTGCTAATATTTTTTAAATAGGAAGAAGGGAGATAATAATAAGCATTAAAACACCTCCCAATACACTAAAAAGGATAATTTTTCTATGTAAGAGTAATGCGATATATTCACGAATTAAGGCCGTAGGTAAGAAATAAAGTGCTGTAGGTGCCCCTACTCCTTGGGCTTTTAATTTTACTCTTTGCGCATATAAACTTCCTCTGAGAACATGATAATTATTGGTTGAAAAAATGATTGAAGGGGATATTTCTTTATCTGACCAATCCTCATTAATTATCCTTTTAGAAAATAACATATTCTCATAAGTAGTGGTGGATTTATCTTCAAAAAGAATTTGATGATTAGGAATGTTTTGTGATTGAAGGTATTTTCGCATGGCGAAGGCTTCTGATACAGGCTCATCCGCTCCCTGTCCGCCACTAACAACAAATTTGGCTGTAGGATTTTTCTGGTAATATTCAATTCCTTTGTCCAATCGACTCTTTAACAAGGGTGGAACTTCTTCACTTCTAACACCTGAACCCAAAATGATAATATAATCTATCTTTTTTTGTAAAGGAATCATTTGGCTCATCCACGAATATAAAATGTAGGCAGCAAACAAAAAACAGAGAATTATATCAATAAGTAAAATATAAAGAAGAATGTACCAGATTATTTGTGGTATTGTTTTCGTTGAAAATGTTAATAACATAAAGAGTGCTGGAAAAGCAATGAGTAGATTTAAGCCAAATAGAGCAGATAATTTTGCAGTGGCACTTTTACCTTCTTTAGTTCTCATTGTTTTTGAGTTAAAAATGAAATATCCACAGACCAATAAAAATATTAAGGGAAGGATTCCATAAGCAATTATCAAAGTTGCAAAATCACCCGACGGAAGATAAAGATAAATAAGGTTTAATAATTCAAAAAACAGAGAGGCTAGGCTCAATATCAAACCTGAGGCTAGAAAAATTCCTCCTATTATACTTCGTTTATTGATTTTTAATCTTAGCAGGCCAATTAGCATGATAATCAGGGATATTATTAAAAAAGCCATTCAAACTCCTTGTGTTTAATCTATTCTATTATAACATAGCCTTCTACCCTAATCTCTTCACGTGTATTAAAAAAATCCCACTGTTCAAATGTGAGATTTTTGATTATCAACCCAAATGCATAAAAAGAATTGGATATTGATTTCCTTGTTCATCAATTGGATTTCTTTTATAAACTTTAAAGCCTAAATGCTCATAAAATCCTTTGGCTTTCGGATTTTGTTCATTCACTACAAGTTCATTTACCGAATAATTTTCAATTGCTTCTTCAATTAACTTTCTGCCTAATCCTGTTTTCATGTGTACAGGGCTAATAAACAACATTTCAAGTTTGTTTTTATAAATTCCCATGAAGGCTATCGGATTTTCTGTCTTATCTGTTTCAACTATCAAATGTTCAATTTCTCTTAGGGCTTGAGGAACATATTTTTTTATTTCTTCTATCTCTTTGTTTGATAAAAATAAATGACTGGCTTTAACCGAATTTTCCCACAAGTTTACCAATTTTTCAATAAGAACTTGGCTTCTTTTTACTTTACTTATTTCGTTCATTTAATCTTTCTATTTAATTATTATTTGTTATTTGAAATATTTTTTTAGAAGAGAATCAAAGTTTCTGAAAAGTGATTCAGAAAAGAGGGAAAGCAGTGCAACCAGAACAAAACTGTCTAACGAAATTTTGCTGATAGAGAAGAGGGAATTGAACATGAAACCTGAGATAATTATCCCAACAATATTAAAAATGATAATTCCCATTTTAAAACGGTTGAGTGGTGCACTGATTTTAGTTAAAATCATAAATCCAACAACAGCTAGTAAAATAACTGCTGAAGTTGAAATTTCTGATGCCGTCAATTTGAAGGCAGCTCCAGCAATAACGACTCCTAAAACGGCTGTAATTTCAGTCAAGCTGGCTGGTAATGCTTTTAAGATAACATTTTTAATAAAATCTTTTTCAATTCGTTTGTCATTTTCTTCTAAAGAGAGTAAGAATCCTGGAATCCCAATGGTGAATAAACTGATAAGTGAAAGTTGTGAAGCTTGTAAGGGATAGGTGAAGACAAAGATTGCTGAGATAATTGCCAAGATGATTGAAAAGAGATTTTTTACAAGGAAAAGAATGGCTGAACGTTGGACGTTATTGACGACTCGACGTCCTTCTGTGACTACTTGTGTCATATGCCCAAAATCTGAATCTAATAAGACAACTTGTGCAACTTGGGTCGCGGCATCACTTCCGGAAGCCATGGCAATGCTACAATCAGCACTCTTCATGGCTAAAATATCATTAACACCATCTCCGGTCATTGCGACAGTATGATCTTTACGTTTGAGGGCTTGAACGAGACGGCGTTTTTGGTCAGGTGTCACACGTCCAAAAACGGTATATGATTCGACCGCTTGGTCTAAATCTTCTTTCGTTTTCAATAAATTTGCATCAATGAAACGTTCAGCCCCAGTAATTCCGGCTCTTTTTGCAACTGCCGACACGGTTTGAGGGTTATCACCTGAAATAACTTTGATATTGACTCCTTGCTCTGCAAAGTAGTTAAATGTCAATTTAGCTTTTTCTCTGATGGGATTGGCTAACACAACGTAGCCAAGTGCGTAAGCCCCCAAATTAAGTTGGTCATAATTTTTTTCTTTTGTTCCCGCTAAAACTAGGACACGAAAGCCTTCTTCTAAGAGATGATTGATTTCAGAGCTAATTTTCTCATAAGTTTTCCCTAAAACAATTTCTGGTGCGCCTAAAAGATAACTTTCATTTTCAAAACAAACAGCACTATATTTTACTTTTGATGAAAATGGAATAATTTTTTTAACACCGGTCATTTGATTTTGAAGGTCACCTTTTGCAAGCATAAACTCTCGAATTGCTTTCATGGTGTCATTGTCATCAGTATTTGCTGAGATGTAGTCAGATAAAAGAGACATAAATTTCGCTTCGCTTATGTTACTACTTGGGCTAACAAATACTTGCTCAACTGACATTCTGGGTTCTGTGATTGTTCCTGTTTTATCAACACATAGAACGTCGACACGCGCTAAGGATTCAATACTTTTCATATTGTGCAATAGCACTTGATTACGAGCCAATTTCACACTACTGAGGGTTAAGGCAATGGTTGTTAAAAGATACAACCCCTCTGGAATCATTCCGATAACCGCTGCCACCATTGCTACAACACTGGTTTGAAGTGTATTATGATTGACAAAGTAATTTTGGGTAAATAAAATGACTGCTATCGGAAGAATAATAAAGCTGACCCACTTTAATAATTTATTGAGGGCACGTAACATCTCAGAGTCTTCACCATGGTCAACTAATTTGGCTTGTTCTGTTAATTTGGAAATGTAGGAATCTTTTCCGACTTTTTCCAAAATGACTTTGGCTTCTCCTGACACAACAAAACTTCCTGACAGAAGTTTGTCATCAACATTTTTTTCAATTTCGTCAGCTTCACCTGTCAAAAGTGATTCATTGACAAAAATACTTCCTTCGACAATGCGAGCGTCAGCGACAATTTGATTTCCTGTTTTAAGAATAATAATATCTTCTTCAACCAAATCATCTGAAGCAATTTTTTCTTGTTTACCATTCCTTATCACTGTGGATTGCGGAGCGTGCAAGAGAGTCATTTGGTCCAAATAGCGTTTGGCTTTGATTTCTTGATAAATTCCGACAATTGTATTAATGATAATTATTGGAAGGAAAATAAGCTGATTCCATGCTTGAACTAAACTGATTAGAATCGCAATGACTGCAAATATTAAGTTGAAAAATGTAAAAGTATTTCGTTTTACAATTTCCCAAACAGGACGATCCGTCTCATCTATATTTTTATTTATCTTTCCTTGGCGAATCCGTTCTTCAACCTCAAAACTTGTTAATCCTTTTAAAGACATATTTTTTACTCTCTATTTCTTCTCAATTTCAATTTTTGATTTCAATTATATAGTATTTTTAAGAATACTTTGTTCTATCTTAACATAGTTCTGAGAAGTCCTGCAAACGGTAAAAATGTTATTTTTGATTCGTTAAACTTTTTTCTATTTAAATATGATAAAATATGCTCATAATCATATAGAAAAGAGAATTTATTATGCCATATGTCCATGTTGAACTTTTTGAAGGTCGTACAGTTGAGCAAAAAGCTATAATTGCTAAAGAAATTACTGAATCAATCTCTAAACATGCTGGAGCACCTACTTCAGCAATTCATGTCATCTTTAATGACCTTCCAGAAGGAATGCTCTATCAAGGCGGAGAAATGAAAAAGAAGAAATAAGTTTTCATTTGAGCCAATCAAAGCTGTCAGTAATTGATGGCTTTTTTATTTAAGCTGTCAGTAAATTTTTAGTAAATAAACTTCTCTTGAAAAAATATTTTTATTAGGATAAAATGAAAGCAACTCTAAAAGAAACTGGTGAAAAATGAAAGTTTTGATTACTTCTGGTGGAACAACGGAACCTATTGACAACGTTCGTGGCATCAGTAATTTTGCAACAGGAAGTCTCGGAAAAGTGACTGCTGAAAAATTTTTAAATGCTGGTCATGAAGTCTATTTATTAGCTGGACTTCAGGCTAAACTTCCTGAATTTACTGACAGACTGACCTATATTCCGATTGAAGGAACTCATGACCTTTATGAACAGATGAAAAACTTAGTCCCTAACATGGATGTTGTTATCCATAGTATGGCTGTCAGTGATTATCGTCCTATTTATATGACAGGTCTTGAAAATTTTACTGACAAGTTTTCTAAAGAGGAGCTTTTAAATTTTCGTCCTGAGAAAGTTGGGAAAATTTCTTCAAAATCTGATTATCAAATCATGCTCCTAGAAAAAACGCCAAAAATTATTTCTTATATTAAAGAATGGAATCCAAATGTTTTACTTTTTGGTTTTAAATTATTGGTTGGTGTAGAAAAATCTGAGCTTCTTTCTGTGGCCAGAGAAAAATTACTGACAAATCATGCTGATTTTATTTTAGCGAATGATTTAGAAAATATTCATGGAAATGACCATCAAGCATTTTTGGTCAGTAAAAATCATGAAATTACTTTAAAAACAAAGGCTGAAATTGCTGACAGACTTTTAAAAACCTCGGAGGAATTAAAAAATGACTAAAATTACACTTGCGGTAACAGGTTCGATTGCAGCTTACAAAGCAGCAGATTTAACTTCTTTACTGACAAAAGAGGGACATGATGTGACAGTTTTAATGACAAAAAGCGCTACTCAGTTCATCACTCCTTTAACTCTACAAGTTTTGTCCAAAAATAAGGTTCACTTGGATATTATGGACGAAGAACGTCCTGAATTGGTTAATCATATTGATTTAGCTAAAAATACTGAGCTTTTCCTTGTTGCACCTGCAACTGCTGATACAATTAGCCGTTTGGCGCAAGGCCGAGCTGATGATATTGTCACTTCTGTAGCCCTTGCTCTTGAACCTTCTGTACCAAAATATTTTGCCCCTGCAATGAATACTAAAATGTATCAACATCCTTTGACGCAAAAAAACATTGAGATTCTTAAGAAAATAGATTATAATATGATTCAACCGAAAAAATCTTTGCTCGCTTGTGGAGATTTTGGTGAGGGAGCACTCGCCGACTTACCTGATATTCTATCGGATTTAAAAAATTCTTTATAAAATAAATGAGGTATTTATGAAAAAATCAAAAGCGTCTGATGTGGCAATCTTGTCCATTTTTATTGCAATTATGGTCGTTGTCCAACTTTTGAGCCAAATTATCTATAGCGTTTGGCCTTTACCAATCGTTCCAACTTTGCTCCATATTCCAGTAATCATTGGTTCAATTGTTCTTGGAGTTCGTAAAGGAGCATTTCTGGGTCTAGTGATGGGATTGATTAGTGTTATTAATTCAACAATCGTAACCCTACCTTCTAGCTTTATGTTTAGTCCCTTACAGCCTGTTCCTGGAACAAATCATGGTTCTATCTGGGCATTGGTTATTGCCATCGTTCCGCGTGTTCTAGTCGGAATTCTTCCTGCCCTCGTTTATCGTTTGGCACAAAATCGTTTTGGAGCTGGTTTAGCCGCTTTTGTTGGAACAGCAACTAATACACTTTTGGTTTTAAGTTTCATCTTCCTCTTCTTTCATGATGTAACCAAACAAACCTTCGGAGCTTTGCTTGCTTCAATTATCACAGGAAATTCTATTGCAGAAGTGATCATCGCTGTGATTTTAACAATGGCAATTGTCCCTGCTTTAAGTAAAGCAAGAGGCAATTCATAATTGAAAAAAAACAATCTATTTTTATTAGATTGTTTTTTTTATTAAAAAAATGTTATAATGTAAGCGTTGATAAGAAAAAAATAGGAGAAAACTTATGAAAAAAATATTAAGTTTCGACATTGACAACACACTCAATGAACCAAAAATGCCGATTTTCCCTGAGATGGCTGAATTGTTGGCTACTTTGTCTCAAAAATATATCATTGCACCAATTTCTGGTCAAAAATATGATCAATTTTTGATTCAAATTATTAATAATTTGCCTGAATCTGCAAATCTGGATAATTTCCATTTGTTTGTTGCCCAAGGGACTCAATATTATGCTCACAAAGATGGCGAATGGAAACAGGTCTTCAATTACGCTTTGACTGATGAACAAGCTAACGCAATTATGGGTGCACTTGAAAAAGCTGCTAAAGAGCTTGGACATTGGGATGAATCTGTTCTTGCCCCTGGTGATGAAATTAATGAAAATCGTGAATCGATGATTGCTTACTCAGCAATCGGTCAAAAAGCTGGTGTTGAAGCTAAACAAGCTTGGGACCCAGACATGACAAAACGTAATGAAATTGCTAAATTGGCTAGCCAATATGCTCCAGAATTTGAATTTGAAGTTGCTGGAACAACAACTATTAACGGTTTTGTTCCAGGTCAAAATAAAGAATTTGGGATGAATCATTTGATGGAAGAACTTAATGTTACTAAAGAAGAAATTCTTTACTTTGGTGACATGACTCAACCTGGCGGAAATGATTACCCTGTTGTTCAAATGGGAATTGAAACAATCACTGTTCGTGACTGGAAAGAAACTGCAGCTATTCTAAAAGCAATTATTGCGATGGAAGAAGCTTAATTTTCCACTGATAAAAAGCTGTCACTACTGACAGCTTTTTTCTTTTGCTGACAGAAAATATTATTGAAGATTTTAAACTACAGAATGGCTTTTCATCCTTTAGTCCTATTGAAATTCATCTGAATTTTAGGTAAAATAGATGAGTATGTTTAATTTATAGAAGGTGAACTTATATTGAAAAATTTGAAAAAGAAATTAACATTGACTGGTTTAATGACAGCCGGATTGTTATTCCTATCTGGCTGTGTTCAAACACACGTTGTTGATGGAGTCCGCGTTCCAACCGAAGCAGCTACTCATGGAATTACCTATAATTTTTTGGTTCGTCCAATGTCTGCTTTTGTTGACTTATTCGCTAATAACTTGCACATGGGTTATGGTTGGGGAATTATTTTTGTTACTCTGATTATCCGTTTTCTCATCTTGCCTTTAGGTTTAAATCAAGCCTACAAATCAACTTATATGCAAGAAAAAATGGCTTATCTTGCTCCCGTATTTGCTCCTTTGCAAGAACGACTCAAAAAAGCACAAACTCCTGAAGAAAAAATGGCAGCTCAACAAGCATTGATGGCAGCCCAAAAAGATAATGGAATTAACATGCTTTCATCAATTGGTTGCTTACCAATGTTGATTCAATGGCCTTTCTTTATCGCTCTTTATAATGCAGCGGCTTATACAACAGGAATTTCAAGTTCAACATTTTATGGGATTCCTTTAGGACATCCAAGTGTGGTCTTGGTTATTATCTCTGGGGTGCTTTACTTCATCCAAACCTGGATTTCAACTTTGTCAATGACCCCTGAACAAAAGAAATCAGGAATGGCAATGTTGATTATGAGTCCGGCAATGATTGTTGTCTTCTCATTCATGTCACCTGCTGGAGTAGCACTTTACTGGGCAGTTGGTGGTTTTGTTATTGTTATCCAACAAATCATCATTACCTTCATCATGAAACCAAGAATGCGCCGTCGTATTGATGAAGAATTTACAAAAAATCCTCCAAAAATCAATAATGAAGGCCTCAAAGATGTTACACCTACTTCTGTTCAAGAAAATTTCAAAGAAATCACAAGTGAACGCAATGAAAAGGAACGTAAATCTGGCGGACGAAATGCTGGTAAACAAAATCGTAAGTAATTTTTACTGACAAGATATTAAAAAAGTAAAAAGTCACTGATAGAATTTCTGTCAGTGATTTTTTTATTTATTGAATCTATAACTTCTTGTTCAGATTAAAATGAGAGTTCTGTCAGTAACTTTTCTTATATATTATAGCGTGTATGCTTAAAAAATATCAACATTCCTCCAGTAAGAATAATTAAAAGATAAGTCACAAATAGCACTAAAATAAATAAAGGAGAGATTTGGGTCATTGAAAGAGGTGGCACACCTAGATGGTTACCAAATGGTGCAAAAATATTTAATGTCATATTACTCCAATCGAAGCAACCAGTATTTGGTAAGATAAATAAATAAATCATAAAAGCACTCCCTATCAGGTTTGCTCGTTTACTGGCTAAAGTTAACGCAAAACACATCATTGCTAATGCTAATCCAATCATAAAGCTAAAAAATAGTAAATAAAAACTATCTGAATTAATAAGGGGATACAATGATTGCCCATATTCTCCAGCATTTTCAGACTTAAAGAATAAGTGTAAAATTTCACCAGAACAAGCTGCCAAACTAAAAATAAGCAAATACATTACAATTAATGATACAACTAATCCAACAGATTTTCCTAATAAAATTATCTTCCAACTCTGTTGCCCAAGTCTCCTTTTGAAGGTTCCAAATTTATAATCATAGTTTGCAACAAGTACTCCAAAGAAACCAGCAAGTAAAGAAATAATTGTCATACCATAAGATTTAAATATGAATTGTGGAAATCCCACAAAACTGATTGCTTGGTTGGCTTGATTTAATTGCTCATAATCATAGCGAGTGGCATTATTAAGTATAGATTGATTGCCATTATTAGAAATAGAATAATCTTTATGAATATTTTTTTGAAAATTAATATCTGATTGTTTGTCCTCCATAAAAAGACTCTCAGCTCCTTTTAAATTAAGGCTTGCTTGGAATATGCCTAAAATCAATAAACCGATTATTATTCCAAAAATTACTAGATAAATTTTGGATTTGGTAAGATAGAAAAGCTCTTTAATTAAAGTTACTTTCATAAATTTTTTTCAAACCTCCTTTATCCACCTTTAAAATTTTTTTATTTTTTATCACATATAAATCATCAATAATCTCTTCATAAAACTCAAATTGATGACCTGTTAATAAAATAATTTTCTCGTTTTTTGACCTGATAAGGTCTTCCTTAAGAATATTTAAACTCTCATAATCCAATCCGTTTGTCACTTCATCCATCATCGTTAAAGAAGGTTCTAATAAGTTCCATATAATCAATGATAATCTTTTCCCTTCACCAAGAGAATAGGTTGATACCCGTTTTGACAGTCTTTCTTCTGAAAGATACCGTTGAGCTCTCTTTTCAATTGTCAATTTAGAATATCTAAAATTTGTAAAAAAAAGAATATTGTCCATTCCAGTTAGATTTTTATAGAGTTCTAAATTATCAAATAGGACATATGTATCATTATTTTTAGCTGAATTATTTATAAGACCTTGGCTCGCATTCAGACTTCCTAAAATAAGTTTCAATAGCGTTGTCTTCCCTCTACCGTTTGGTGCCATAATAAACGAGATTTTACCCTCTGTGAAAGAAACTGTTGTATTCTCAAAAATATTTTGTGTTTTAAAATTAAAAGATAAATTTTGAATGTCAATTTCCATTTATTCTCCTTTATAAAAAATATGTACACAACTAAATTTTAATCATGTACATATTTTCACTAATATTATCAATTAAATGTAGAATAGGTCCATTGACCATTTCCAAGAATAGTTGTCCGTATATACTTATTAAAACTAACTCCCACATGTCCAAATTTTCCAGCATTTATACCTGAGCCCACAGTATATTTTCCTTGATAAATTCGTCCCCAAGAACCATTTTTATTAATAAGTGAAATTCCATTTTGAGTGACCCAGTTTGTCGGAGTAAAGCTATGAGCACTCTGAAAAGCTGTAGCTGTACTAATCGCTTTTCCATTATACTGAAAATAGACACGATCCGCCATTGTGATAATATTTAAAACAGAAATAGAAGCATTAGTTGTTTTAGTTGCCGCATTTACAGCCGGACTTAGAGCACCTGATATTCCCAGGGTGACTGCGAGAGTTACAAGAGTTTTCTTCATGAGTTTCATATTTATACCTCCATATTAAATAATTAAATTGACATTTCTTCTTTAATCCAATTTTTCTACAAAAGCAAGAGATAATCCACTATATTCAAAAATATTCTGTATAATAACAATTATTCGTTAAAACAATGATAGCGCTTTAAATAATTTACTTCAATACATTTTTTGTTAACATTAAGTTTCTTTTATATTACTTGAGGTCAAAAAAATACTGATTATTTTTATCAATCTCGATAAAAATAATCAGTATTTTTCTCTTTATTCTTATGTTAAATGAACCCCTTTATCAACATAAACAATATCACCAATGACACCTGAGGCAAGTGGGCTAACAAGGAAAGCGGCAGTTTGACCAACTTCATCAATTGTTACACCAACACCATCGGCTGTACGGCTGTCAGATTCTTTAATCAAATCTTTGTAACCTGAAACTCCAGAAACCGCAAGTGTTTTAATTGCTCCTGCAGAAATTCCGTTCACATGAACACCTACATGTGCCATTTCAGCAGCAAGATAACGAACTGTAGATTCAAGAGCTGCTTTAGCAATTCCCATAACATTGTAGTTAGGAATGGCACGAACTGAACCCATGTAAGTCAAAGTTACGATACCAGAACCTTTTTTAAGCAATGGTTTTGCTGCTTTAGCAACAGCAAGCAAGCTGTAAGCTGAAATATCTTGAGCAAGGGCATAACCATCGCGAGAGATATCTGTAACATTTCCACCAAGCTCTTCTTTTTTAGAGTAAGCAATAGCATGAACAAGTCCGTCAATTTTACCGACACGTGCCTCAATTGTACCAAAAGCACGACGAATAGATTCATCAGAAGTTACATCACATTCAATGAGCAAATCTTCTGGTTCAGCCAATTTAGCTAATTGTTTTTCCATTCGTTCATTTTGGTAAGTATAAATTAATGTTGCACCTTGATCTTTCATTGCTTTAGCACAGCCCCAAGCAATAGATTTATTGTTAGCAACACCCATGATAACAATTTTTTTACCTTCTAAAAACATAAATAAAATAAGTCCTTTTCTTTAAAATAATCAGGTTTAAGCGACTAGCAAATAAAAAAAAATAAATTTAATCACTTTACCTTTACAAGTCATATAAAAAAGTTGACACTCTCACAAGAAATTGATAATATTAATTGTAAAAGGTTTTGTATATCAAAATACTTGATACATAAAATTTTAACTTAAAAATGTTGAACTGTCAAGTTAGAGTGATGGCTCTTTTTCCCTGATTACTCGGGCTTTTCATTAATTTTTAATAAGAAAAGGAATAAAAAAATGACTAAAAAATACGCTATGACTGCTACAGAAGTGATGGAAGTTATTCCGAACCGCTATCCTATCATGTTTATTGACTACGTTGATGAAATTTCTGAAAATAAAATTGTTGCAACGAAAAATGTAACGATTAACGAAGAAGTTTTTAATGGACATTTCCCTGGTAATCCAACTTTCCCTGGTGTTTTGATTCTTGAATCACTCGCTCAAGCAGGTTCAATTTTGATTCTCAAAAAAGAAGAATTTCAAGGAAAAATGGCTTATATTGGTGGAATTGATAAAGCAAAATTCCGTCAAAAAGTCACTCCTGGTGATGTAATGAAACTTGAATTTGAAATTACAAAATTCCGTGGAAAAGTAGGAACTGCTGATGCCGCAGCTTATGTTGATGGTAAAAAAGTAACTACTTGTCAGTTCACTTTCATCGTTGATGAAGCAGCTGAACAAACAAACTAAAAAAATTTACTGACAGTCTTTGTCAGTAAATTTTTTTATTAAATGCAGGATTTGTCAGTAAATATCCTAACTCTCTTGCATTTTTTTTATAAAAGATTGTAAAATTTCAATATGTTCTTCCAATTTTTCAAGAATAATAGATTCATTTGCAATGTGGCATTGTTCATGCTGTCCTGGTCCAAAAACAACCGTTCTAATCCCAACATTTTCAAAAAAGCCTTGATCATTAGAACCCGAAGCCGCCGTTGTTTTTGCTCCAGATAAGTCTGTCAGTAACTGAATGAATGGAGCTTGATTATCGGTCAAAGTTGATAAAACAGGTGTCACAATATCTTCATAAGTAAAATGATACTGCACTGCTAACTCACTCATGACTTGCTCAAATACCTCTTCCAATTCAGGAGTTAAACGGCAGTCAACCACAAGTTCAGCGAAGTCGGCTGTTTTATTAGGAGAATTTTCATCCCCAGAGAGAATTGATGTCACTACAAAAGTTGGCAGACCAAGCTGACTATTTTTGTAAATTTTCAAGTCTTCAACGATTTGCTCAATATTTTCTAGAAAATAAGTAACCGCCCCTAAAGCGCTTTGCTGAAAATGTTCTTGTACCGAAGCATGACCAGCCTTCCCAGAAAAATGTAGCTTCATAAAATGATTTCCACGTTGCCCAATATAAATCTTCTCTAAATCAGTTGGTTCTGCAATAATGCAACAAGCTGAGTCATAGCTCCAATTTTCACTAAAATAACGAGCAAAATCTTCTGAACCCTTACCATCAAGTTCTTCGTTAGCCGTCCCCACGACCCAAATATCTTGACTTAAATCTTTACCAATAAAACTTGCAGCAGCAAGTAAGTTTCCAACATCGCCACCTTTCATATCGCTCGCACCAAGCCCAAAGAGTTTTCCCTCTTCTACTCTTGCATCGGTAGGTGAAAATTTCCAGTCAGCTAAATGACCTGAAACAACAGTATCAACATGCCCAGTTAAGATAATGGCTTCTTTTTTTTGTTCTTTTTTACCTTTTGCTTTAATTTGTCCAGCGACAAAAGTTTCTTTGCGAATAACAAAATCAAATTGCTTCTCAATAAACCATTTTTCAAGAAATATTAAAATCTCTTCTTCATTTCCTGAACTTGACGGAATATTAACCAAACTTTTTAATAAGTCTACAGCTTTTTCCATAAATTTCCACCAAACTATTTATTATTTTCAGAAAGCGTGTAGTTCTTTTGAATATCTTTATTAATTTGTCCGTTCTTCAATTCTTCTTTAATGACAGAATTGACAACCTTTGTTAACTCATCTGAACCTTTAGGAAGTGCAACCGCTGAACCATAACTATCTTTTGGCGTTTTTACGTCCACATTAGCAATCGCTAAATCTGAATTAGCTGCGACGTAACTCTTAGCAATAAGGTTTTCAATCACGGCTCCTTGAACTTGTCCCCCTTTGACTTCATTGATTTCATCGCCAATTTGTGGCAAGGCAATCTCTGTTGCTCCTTTGAATTGACTGGTTACAATTCCTTCTTGAGTTGACCCTTTTTGTGCCGCTACTTTTTTACCTTTGAAATCATCTACTGAACGATATTTACTTAAATCAGATTTTTTTACAACTAAATAATTACTTGCTGTATAATATACATCTGAGAAATTGACAGATTTTTCACGACTAGGTTCTTTTGAAATTCCCGAAATCGCAATATCTGCTTTTCCTGTATTTAAACTAGCTAAAACATTGTTAAAGTCCATGCTTTCAATTTTCACTTTAACCCCTAGTTTTTTACCAATAGCATTGGCCAAATCAACATCAGAGCCCACGACTGTATTCTTACCATCTTTAATAATTTGGAATTCAAAGGGTGGATAATCTGGAGATAAAGCAACTTTCAATACGCCGGCTTTTTTTACTTTATCCACTTGATTAGTAGCCGATTTTCCATTTCCACAAGCTGCTAATGTTGCTACTGCGGCCAAACCGACCAATCCCAATGCTAATTTTTTCATCTTCTTGTTCATCCTTAAACCTCTTTTATAAATAGAATAAGTATAATTATACATTTTAAAATTATTTTGTCAAGAATTTTTGCATATTTATATTATAATTATTTAAAAAATAAAGATTTTTAGATAAAAACTGTACTTTTATACTTAAGACAAAATAAAAATTCACTCAATGAGTGAATTTTTATTAATTATTAATCAATCCATTGCACGTAATTCTAATACCATATCACGTAACTGAGCAGCTCCTTCAAAGTCGAGGGCGCTAGCCGCTTGTTGCATTTCTTTTTCAAGTTTTTTGACTAATGCTTTACGTTCTTTCTTAGTCATTGCACTTGCATCGACTTCTTCAATCTCACCAGAATCAGTTTTCTTAGTAATGGCAATCAAATCACGAATTTCTTTTTTGATCGTTTGAGGTGTGATTCCATGTTCTTCATTATAAGCCATTTGAATTTCACGCCGGCGGGCTGTTTCATCCATCGCATGTTTCATTGAACGTGTTATTTTATACTTTTGCCCCTCGTATTCTGTATAATAACCACTATCTAAGATTTCTTTATCCGCAGGATCATTTTCATCAAGGGCTTTAGCCATATCAGAATAAAGAATAACATGACCTTCACTATTACGTGCCGCACGACCAATGGTCTGAATCAAGCCACGCTCATTACGTAAAAATCCTTCTTTATCAGCATCCAAAATCGCTACTAAAGAAACTTCTGGAACGTCTATCCCTTCACGAAGCAAATTAATTCCCACCAGAACATCAAAGACTCCTAAACGCAAATCCCGAATAATTTCGGTTCGTTCTAATGTTTTGATATCCGAGTGCATATATTTAACTTTTATCCCCATTTCCTTGAAATAGGCAGTCAAATCTTCTGACATCTTTTTAGTCAAAGTCGTAACAAATACTCGTTCATTTTTCTCAGCTCGTTTATGAATTTCACCAACTAAATCATCGATTTGTCCCATCATTGGTCGAACTTCTACGACAGGATCTAATAGACCTGTTGGACGAATAATTTGTTCAACAATGGTATCGGTCTGCTCCATCTCATAATCCCCAGGGGTTGCTGAAACATAAACAATTTGATGCACATGACTTTCAAATTCTTCTCTTTTTAAAGGACGGTTATCGAGGGCTGAAGGCAGGCGGAATCCATAATTACAAAGCATTTCTTTACGGGCTCTGTCACCATTATACATTCCTTTTACTTGCCCCATTGTCATGTGTGATTCATCGATCATAATCATGAAATCATCAGGAAAGAAATCAAGCAAAGTATACGGAGGTTCGCCTTCCTCGCGCCCATCCATATGACGTGAATAGTTTTCGACCCCATTACAATAACCCATTTCACGGAGCATTTCGATATCGTAGTTGGTTCTTTGTTCTAAACGTTGAGCCTCAAGAAGTTTTCCTTCTGAGCGGAAAACTTTTAATTGCTCTTCTAATTCTGCTTCTATCTTGGCAATTGATTCTTCCATACGGTCATCATTTGTCATGAAATGTGTCGCTGGGAAAATTGCCAAGTGGTCTACTTCACCTAAAACTTGTCCGGTCAAAACTTCAATTTCACGGATACGGTCAATTTCATCACCGAAAAATTCAACACGAAAGGCATGCTCATCACGAGAGGCTGGAAAAACTTCTACAACATCCCCGCGAACTCGGAAACAGCCCCGTTGAAAGTCAATATCATTTCGCTCAAATTGAATTCCTACCAAATCATTTAAAAGTTGGTCACGAGAAATTTCTTGACCTGGGCGCAATGAAACCACCGAATCTTGATACTCTTTGGGTGAACCCAAACCATAGATACAAGAAACTGAGGCCACAACAATCACATCATTACGTTCCAATAAGCTTGAGGTCGCACTATGACGCAATTTATCAATTTCATCATTGACCGAACTGTCTTTTTCAATATAGGTGTCAGAACTTGGCACATAGGCTTCGGGTTGATAATAATCATAGTAGGATACGAAATACTCGACTGCATTATTTGGGAAAAACTCTTTAAATTCACTGTATAATTGACCAGCCAGTGTTTTATTATGAGCCATAACAAGAGTAGGTTTACCTGTCCGTGCAATCACTTGACTCATGGTGTAAGTTTTCCCTGTTCCTGTTGCTCCACGTAAAATTTGAGCTTTTTCCCCATTCTCAATATTATCTACTAACTCAGCAATCGCCTCACCTTGGTCACCGGCTGGCTCATATTTTGAAACAAGTTCAAATTTATTATCTGTTATTCTTTCTATAGCCATTCTTTTTCCTTTAATTCTTTTCTATTATCTTTGAAAAATAATCTAATGCTTGATGATAAACATCATTTTTAAAGCCAAAATCCATTTTACGAATTTCAGAAAGTCCTAAAAATTGATAAGTTGAAAATTCAATTTCTTCAGGATGGCTTTCAAGATTAATTTTTGCTTCTTCATGCAATCGGACAAGAAAATAATGTTGTTCTTGGCCAGCATAAGTCCAAGTTGGAAATTTCATCTCTTTAGGAAAATCATATTTTAAAGTTCCTGGATATTGTCCAATGATTTCAAACTCTTTTGTGCCAATTTCTTCTGAGAGTTCTCGAATAATGGCTGTCTCTGGTTTTTCACCAGCTTCAATTCCACCTTGTGGGAAGCCCCAGCTCATCCCGTCTGCTCGTTTACCTAGCCAAATTTTGTTTCCTTTATTGAGAATAATGGCTGCAACATTTTGTCTGTATTCTTTCATTTTTATCCTCTTTTTAGTATTAAGTTTACTGAATTCTATAGATGTAAAATTTGTCTTATTATTAATCTTCTAATACAATTTTACCATTTTCATCGCTAAAAATATGCTATAATTAATCTATATTCAAAAAAAGATAAGGAAGTTTTATTAATAATGAATCGTGATGAAATTCAAGCAAATTTAATCAAAGCAAGTCACATGATTAGCATGGACGATATTATTCGTGAAGGTTATCCAACTTTACGTGAAGTGGCAAATGATGTAACCTTGCCATTGTCAGATGAAGACATTATCTTAGGAGAAAAAATGTTGCAATTCTTACATAATTCTCAAGATCCTGTCATGGCTGAAAAAATGGGACTCCGTGGTGGAGTTGGACTTGCAGCAAACCAACTTGGCTTGCTCAAAAAAGTCATCGCCGTTTTGATTCCAAATGAACCTGAAGTTGATGAAGATGGAAATGAAATTCCACCTAAAGAAGCTTACAAAATGCGTGAAATCATGTATAATGCAAAAGTGGTTAGTCACTCTGTTCAAGATGCGGCTGTTGAAGGTGGCGAAGGTTGTCTTTCTGTTGACCGTGAAGTTCCAGGTTACGTCGTTCGCCATGCTCGTGTAACTGTGGAATACTACAACAAGGAAGGCGAAAAGAAAAAAATTCGCTTAAAAGATTTCCCAGCAATTTGTGTTCAACATGAGATCGACCACACTAATGGTGTTATGTTCTATGACCACATCAATATGAATGACCCTTGGGAAATTAAAGATGGTATGATTATTGTTAAATAATCGCCAAATTTACTGATGAATTTATGAATAGAAAAATTACTGACAGAATTTCCGTCAGTAATTTTTTATTTCATTTTCTACTTTTCAATTCTTGTCAGTAAAAGTTACTGACAAGTTTTTAGAAAATGATAAAGGTAAATTATTATTTAGCAATTTTTGCAAAATATTCAAGAGTACGAATCAATTGAGCAGTGAAACTCATTTCATTATCATACCAAGCAGCTGTTTTAACTAATTGTCCACCGTCTTTTAGGTCAGTCACTTCAGTTAATGTAGCATCAAAAAGTGAACCGTAAGCCATACCGATAATATCAGATGAAACAATTTCATCAACATTATAGCCAAAGCTTTCATCAGCGGCAGCTTTCATTGCTTCATTTATTTCGTCAACTGTAACGTGTTTTTCAAGTACAGTAACAAGTTCGGTAATTGAGCCTGTTGGAGTTGAAACACGTTGAGCATGACCTTTCATCAAACCAGAAAGTTCAGGCAAAACAAGACCAATTGCTTTAGCCGCTCCACTTGATGCTGGAACAATGTTTTCGGCAGCAGCACGCGCACGACGGAAGTCTCCACCACGATGTGGACCATCAAGTGTCATTTGGTCACCAGTATAAGAGTGAACAGTAGTCATTGTTCCACCTTTAACACCAAAGTTTTTATTTAAGGCATCCGCCATTGGTGCTAAACTATTTGTAGTACAAGAACCGGCAGAAATAACTGTTTCAGTTCCATCAAGAATTGTGTGGTTTGTATTGAAGACAACAGTTTTAACATCATTTCCACCAGGTGCCGTAATCAAAACTTTCTTAGCTCCACCAGGATGCAAATGTTTTTCAGCTTTTTCTTTAGTCGCAAAGAAACCTGTGGCTTCAAGCACAATTTCAACACCAGAATCAGCCCATTGAATGTCTTCCGGATTACGTTCGGCCGTAACTTTCACAAATTTTCCGTTGACATCAAAACCATCTTCTTTGACTTCAACAGTCCCTTTAAAACGTCCTTGAGTTGTATCATATTTTAGCAAATGTGCAAGCATTGCTGGGTCTGTCAAATCGTTGATATGCGCAACTTCAACTCCTTCGACTTCTTGAATGCGACGTAATGCCAAACGTCCAATACGACCAAAACCGTTAATACCAACTTTAACTACCATGATGTAGTCCTCCGTTTTTTTATTTAGATGATGAGATTCTTCTCTTTTTTTGCTATAATAGAAATAAATAATTATAGTTATTAGAGATATCTCTTATCTCTAATATAAATGATACTACTTTTTTACCCTAGTGTCAATCTTTTTTAATTTAAAATGTTTAAGGAGCTTCATCATGAAATTATCATCTGGTTGGGAACAATCTGTTTATGTATTACTTATTTTGGCACGACTTCCTGAAAATCGGACCATGTCATCAATTGCACTTGCCAATCGTCTCAAAGTTTCGCCTTCATATCTCAAAAAAATTATTAAATCTTTAGTTGATGAGGGACTTTTACGCTCTACTCCAGGAAAAAATGGCGGTTTTTCACTCAATAAAGACCTTCATGATATTAGTTTTTACGATGTCTTTTTGGCCATCGAAGGACGGGGTCGAATTTTTCAAAGTCAAGGTCTTTTGCAAAATTTTATTGGTTCAGAGTCTGGCAAAGCAAAGCGTTGTGCCATTACAAGCGCTCTTGATGAAATTGAAAATACGCTTGTCAGAACACTATCAAATGTTTCACTAGCCCAAGTTGCTGACGAAACTCAATATAATTATAATCTTGGTTATCTTGATGAGTGGATTGATGAAATGGATTAAAGGATTTACTGACAGAGCTGCAATTCATTACGAACAATGAAGTTACAAATAGAAAAATTGCTGACAAGATTCACGTCAGTTCAATGCGACCAAGGAGAGCATTGAAGTTGGGGATAGAAAAAATTGCTGACAAGATTCATGTCAGTTCAATGCGACTACGGGGAGCATTGAAGTTGTAGATAGAAAAATTGCTGACAAGATTCATGTCAGCAATTTTTCATTATTTCATTATTTCTTTATTTCATTGTTTCATTATTTATTTTTTCTGTCACTAAAAATTTTACTGACAGAAATTTTTTATTCAGCAGGAACTTCTTCATCAGTCGTTTCTGCTGCTTCTTGAGCTTGATTAGAGATAACAATTTTATCATCAATCAAATCAGCAACCAATTCTTTGTATTCAGGGTGTTCAATATAGAAGTCAGCAATTGAATCTTCAATATTTTCTTGAATTGTTCTACGAAGTGGTCTTGCACCCATTGCTGGATTGTAACCTAAATCAACTAATTTTTCTTTTGCTGCTTGAGTGACACTAAGATGAATATCATTACGTCCAATTTGTTCGTTGACTTCATCAAGCATCAAATCAACAATTTTAAGGAGATTTTCTTTGCTCAAAGCAGAGAATTCAATAATTCCGTCAAAACGGTTCATGAATTCAGGGCTAAAGAAATCGCCAAGTTGACCAAGCACTGATTTAGTTCGTCCCTCACGGGCAGCACCAAATCCGACAGAAGCTTCAACTTTACCAGTTCCGGCATTAGAAGTCATAATAATCAAACTATCTTTAAAGGATACTGTCCGTCCTTGTGCGTCTGTCAGACGTCCATCTTCAAGAATTTGCAAGAACATGTGCATCACATCTGGATGTGCTTTTTCGATTTCATCTAATAAAATCAAGCTGTAAGGATTACGACGAACACGTTCAGTCAATTGACCAGCTTCTTCATAACCCACATATCCTGGAGGGGCTCCAATCAATTTGGCCACCGAATGTTTTTCCATGTATTCCGACATGTCAAAACGAATCATACTTTCGCTTGAGCCAAATAATTCTTTAGCCAATTGTTTAGCAAGTTCTGTTTTACCAACACCTGTTGGACCAACGAAAAGGAAAGAACCAATTGGACGATTAGGTTTACCAAGTCCCACACGAGAACGACGGATAGCTTTAGCAATCTTATCCACTGCTTCATCCTGGCCAATCACATGTGCTTTCAAATCATCAGCCAAATTAATCAATTGGGTTTGTTCTTTTTCTTTCAAATCACCAACTGGAATATGTGTTTTTTGCTCAACAATTTGTTCAATATCTTTTTCAGTGATGACAGGAATTTCATCATCTGAAACTTCATGATTTTGTAATTCACGAAGTTTAGTGATTTGGTCACGGAAATGAGCGGCTTTTTCAAAATCTTCAGCCTGTGTTGCTTCATTTTTCTTCGTTTCTGCATCCGCAATCCGACGATTAATATCTTCAGGATCAACAAATTTCAAGGTTAGATTTTTCTTAGAACCAGACTCATCCAAAAGGTCAATGGCTTTATCTGGTAAGAAACGGTCTTGAATGTAACGATTTGACAAATGAGCGGCTGCTTCAATAGCCTCATCAGTGTATTTCACGTGATGATAATCTTCATAACGTGCTTGAATGCCTCGCAAAATAGTAATTGTTTCATCAACTGATGGTTCATCGACTTTAACTGGTTGCATCCGACGTTCAAGCGCAGCATCTTTTTCAATGATGCGATATTCATTGAGCGTTGTTGCTCCGACCAATTGAAGCTCACCACGCGCAAGCGCAGGTTTTAGGATATTTCCTGCATCCATATTGCCATCACCGGCAGAACCAGCACCAACAATTTCATGAATTTCATCAATAAACATAATCACATCATTACGTTTTCTGATTTCATCCATTAATTTTTGCATCCGTTCTTCAAATTGTCCACGAATTCCTGTTCCTTGAACAAGAGAAACAACATCAAGACGAATCACTTCTTTATTTTGTAGTTTTTGCGGCACATCTCCGTCCACAATTTTTTGCGCTAAACCTTCAACAACTGCTGTTTTACCAACACCAGGTTCACCAATTAATACAGGATTATTCTTAGTCCTACGATTTAAAATCTCAATGACACGTTTAATTTCTTCATCACGCCCAATCACTGGGTCAATTTCGCCACGACGAGCTGACTCTGTGATGTTAATTCCAAATTCTTCTAACATTCCTTTAGGTTGTTTTGCCCGAGGATTTTGTGGACCGCGCGGACCACGTCCACCTGTTTGTGTTGGTGGAGTTTGAGTGCTTGCTGCTCCATTAAAATCTTGACCGTGCAAAGCACTAAAGATATCATTAAATGGATTAAATGGTTCATCAGAATTTCCATTTGAGGCATTTCCTGCGCCAAATAAAGCTTCTTGACCGCCAGATTTCATAATTTGATAACAGTTTTGGCACAAATCAATTTGTTTTTTCTGACCATTTACACTTGTGTAAAGGTGAATCGTCGCTTCATTAATATTACAATTTTGACAAAGCATCGCTTTCCTCCTCTTAATTCTCAGTAATTAATTTTAAACTAATTTTCCCTTCACAGTTTGGAAGGAGTTAATCTAAAATCAGGACCAACTTCGATGTAAAGTTTTTTATATTTGAAATTTTTTGTGGTGATGACTAGAACTCGCTCATTATTTCGGACATCCCAAAACTCATTTTCACCGTTTTCTCTGAACCAACCACCATAGTACCAAGCGTTAGTTCCTGCTACTTTTTTATAGAATTTTGGTTTTTTCATATCAGAAACAAGTTGAACAGATTCCAAATTTTCCGGGTCAATCTTGATATGTTTTCTTAAAGAAAGAACTTTTCTTGCCCCTCTAAGTTCAATATCAATGCCACCATTTTTTTCAAAATAGACAGTAGTCGTCATTTTCTCTCCTTATTTATAATTTAAGTGATAACGGTTACTTTCATTTTACATCAAATTTAAAAAATCAATAAATCATTTCTCCCTTTTAAAATAAAAAGTTTGACCATATTTGACCATTGATAAATTTATTATAATCATTTTAGGAAAATTTAGCAAGTCTTTTGAACTTTATAAATAAATTTTTAATAAAAAATACTGACAAAGCTGTCAGTAGAGCCAAAATATAATATAAAAAATTTAGCTTTTCCTTCATAGATTTGTCAGTAATTTTTTTATTTTGTCAGTTAGCCTGCATCATCAATTTTCTTATATAATCGATTTTGATGAACCAAGATATAAATTGAAGCAAGAATGGCAATGCCAGCAAAAATATAAACAATGATATTTCCTGCTGACCAGCCGTATGCTTGAACAAGCCAACCAATAACCAAAGTTGCTGTCACTTCACCAATAATGTACTGACAGAACCCCATCGTACCCGTTGACATTCCATTGGCAAATTTTGGGACAGCTTCATTGACCATCAGCCCGACAATCGTTGCTGGAGCATAAATGAAAGTTCCCATAATTAATAACACAATAATAATCAAAGTATGATTGGTCGCTGCAAAATAAGTAATCAGGCAGACAAGCATGGTAATCAATGAAACCAAAACCATAATGGCCCGACGGCCTTTAAGTAAATCAGTGATAAATCCGATGATAATAACCCCAGGTACAGCTGCAAGTTCAAAAATTCCTGTCAGCCATTTTGCTGTTGAATTATCAAATCCTTTGACATTAACCAGATAGTTTGGAATCCAACTCATAATTCCATAACGAACGACATAGATTGACAATGAGGTCAAAATGACCGCCCACACGAGTTTATTTTTGACAATGTATTCAAAAAATATTTTAAAAACATTGTCATTAGAAACATCGCCTTCAACAATTTCTCCGTCTTTAATGATCACTTTATCGCCAGAATATTCTTCAATTGTCGGTAATCCTTTCGTCGTTGGACGGTCAGAACCCAGAAATAAAACGATAATAGCAATGACAATCGAAACAATTGATGCTGTCCAAAAACTCCATTGAAGCGAAGCGCCGAAAAAGAAAGCAGATAAATTAATAACAGCCACACACATGAAAGCTCCAGCATTATGAGCTGATGACCAGATTGAAAATGCTGTCCCACGCGCCATAATCGAACCTTTTGCTTTTCGGCCAAACCATAAACCGACTAAACGCTGACAAGCCGCAGCTCCCATGCCTTGCATAACCGAGTTAAGTAACATCAGAAAGACAATCATCCCAAAACTTTGGGTTGTTCCATAAAGCGCATTGATAATCGCTGACACAATCAATCCTGTCGCCACATAACGGTTTGGATTGGCCCGGTCAGCTAAAGTCCCCATAATCAGCTTTGAAATCCCATAGCCAATCCCAAACATGGAGAGAATTGTCCCAATTTGTCCCATCGAAAAACCATAAGCCTTGGAAATATCATTTTGTTGAACGGTAAAAATCAATCGAATAATATAATAACCAATATAAACGATTGCTGTCGAAATTAAGACCCGGGTTTGCCACATTTTATACAAACGGGGAACTTTTTCCTCTGATATTTTTTGCTCCGCATCTGGAGCGGGTTTTAAGAATCCAAACATTTTGAATCCCCTTTCATTTTGATGAATTAATTATAACCCACTCCCATTTGAAATAAATTCCTGATTAAGCCATAATTTTAGGAATTTATTTTTAAATCAAAAAAATTTACTGACAGAATATAATCGTCAGCTTCCATTACAATCTGTCAGTAAATCTCTAGCACTCAAACAATTGCACCGTATTCTTTATACTGTTTGTAAAGTTGGATTAAAAGGTGAATAATTAATTCTAAGGGGAGCATATTATTATAATCAACAAGGATTTTCCCTGACAGGTTCTTTTGATAAGCAAGCAAAAGCAAATCACTTTGTTGAACCAGCCTACTCTTATAGTTACCAGTAATAGCTAAAACCTTTTTTCCATCTCTTTTGGCCTTCTGTGCTGTTGCCACAATCAAATCTGTTTCACCTGATAAACTAAGACCAATTACAAATGTATTTCTAGGCAATTTTTCAAGATATGCTTGCATATTATCTTGATATAAGCTGACAGCTTTAACATCTAAAAATTGCAAATCTCTCGCAAATGAGTCAGCTATACGAACAGATAATCCTCTTGAAATAATCACGACTGAAGCTGCATGAAAAATATTTTCAACAACTTTAGCTAAGTTTTCACTCTCTAGCAGCCTTACTGTCATTAATAATTCTTCAATATTTTCAGAGACAACTTGATTTGCATCTTTTGTCAGCCCATAAATCCAATCATGTCTATTTAATTTTTGTTTTTCCATATTTTTGTATTCAGAAAATCCAGAAAAATTTTTCTTTTTCAAAGTTCGAATAATTGATGAAGGACTGACATGGGCAGATTCAGCAATTTGAGCAACGGTCATTTGAATTATTTTTGCTTTATTTTCTTCTAAATAATTCCAAATATAAATTTCGACACTAGTTAAATGGTTCATAAAACTCCTCTGAATAAAACTAATTTTATATAATACAAACTGAATCATAATACATATTATCTCTAAAAAAATATAAAAAAACTTACTGACAGTTTCATCAGTAAGTTTTTAAATTACATAAAATCACGCAACGGTTTAGAACGACGTGGGTGACGAAGTTTTTTGATTGCTTTTGCTTCAATCTGACGAATACGTTCACGTGTCACTTTGAATTGTTTACCAACATCTTCCAAAGTATGCATGCGTCCATCATCAAGACCAAAACGCATTCTCAAAACATTTTCTTCACGGTCAGTCAAAGTGTCCATAACTTCATCTAACTGTTCACGTAAAAGAATACGGTTTGTATAATCAACAGGTGATTCGATTACATCATCCTCAATGAAGTCACCAAGATGTGAATCATCTTCTTCACCAATAGGTGTTTCGAGTGAGACTGGTTCTTGAGCAATTTTCAGAACTTCACGAACTTTATCTGGCGCCATGTGCAACTCTTTACCAATTTCTTCTGGTGAAGGGTCGCGTCCGAGTTCTTGCAAAAGATTACGTTGAACACGAATCAATTTATTGATTGTTTCAACCATATGCACTGGAATACGAATCGTGCGGGCTTGGTCAGCAATCGCACGTGTAATTGCTTGGCGAATCCACCATGTGGCATAAGTCGAGAACTTGAATCCTTTTGTATGGTCAAATTTATCCACAGCCTTCATCAAGCCCATATTTCCTTCTTGAATCAAGTCCAAAAATTGCATTCCACGTCCAGAATAACGTTTTGCAATTGAAACAACCAAACGCAAGTTAGCTTCGGCAAGCATTTGTTTCGCAAATTCTGCCCCTTCACCACCAGCAATAATTGCTTCAGCAAGTTTTGTTTCTTCATCAAGAGAAATCAATGGATAACGACCAATTTCTTTAAGATACATGCGAACAGGATCATCGATACGAACATTCGTAACAATTTCATCCATTGCAGTATCTGAAACTTCTTCTTTTTCAATTTCATCAGTGACAAGAGCCAAAGGACTTGGATTTCCATCTTTATCCACAATTGAAATTCCTGCATCTTGAATTTGTTTAAACAAGTCTTCAAGCGCATCATCAACAATCCCAAATTTAACAGAAAGTTCATCCATGATTTCTTCATCAAGCGCTTCACCCAAAGGTTTACGTTTGGTAATATAGCTTTTAACTGCTTTTTCATAAGCTTTTACGTTAAAAGTATCACCATTTTCTTTGACTTCAACTCTTGCTAATGTTTTAGGACTATCCATCTTTTCAACAACAACAGGTTTAACATTTAATGCTTCAAGAAGACGACGTTCTTCACCAGGTCCAACTGAACTTGAATGTGATTTTACAAGTAAGCCAATTTCTTGAGCCTTCTCAACCAAAACACGGTTTTGAACGCCAGTTTCTTTTGAAATTTGACTTATTCTTTTTTTATTTGCTGCCAATTCGCTCCTCCTCTTTGGGTAAAACTACTGACAAAACTGTCATTAAATAGACTAGCCAATTGTCAGTAAAAAATTATCATAATTTTTTCTTTTGGTTAATAATCTGAAGGGTTAACTCTAAGACACGTTCTTTGTTTCCTGCTTTCTCAGCAGTTGCCAACTGTTGAATGAGTTCTTCAAATTTTATTTGTTCCATTTCATTAGAAAAAATGGAAACTAAGTCATTGATTTCCTGACTTGATGCTGTATCAGGCAAATCTAAACTTATAATCTGGTAAAACAGACTACGTTCTTCGTCTGACAGCTCACTTGCTAAGTGTGATTCATCAATTTGCTCATAAACCATTGCTTCAAGCAAGATTTTATCAAATAAATCCTGATAACGTTTATGGACGAATCTAAAATTTTCATCTTGAGAAAATTTTTTCAAAACTGATGAATGATAAATCATTCGATGGAGTAGCATTTCTTCGGCTTTTTCCGAACGTGACAACTTAGGAACCTGAACAGATGGTTGAACAACTTGAGCCGATTCACTTCTTCTGTAAGTTTGTTGAGTTTTAACATTATTCTCATAATTAGCATCCTCAAAATCTACAGGCATGACCGATTCAAGACTAGAATAATCATTTTCGTCAGTAAAACTTTCGGCCAAACTTGAAGCTTCTAAATTACTGACAGGATGGTCAGTAATTGTCATATTTTCACGCCGTAAATTTACAGCCTGCTCCACTTGATTATACTCGAAATCAGGCAAAATCTCAACTAATTTTCTTATATAAGCATCCTGAGCCGTAATCGATGGAAGCTTTGCAATCATTGGTGAAATCTGTTCAATAAAATCAAGTTGCGTTTGTAAATTAGCAAGGTTTTCAGGTCTCAAATAATCAATTAAAAATTCAATGGGTTGAATACGCCCCGTTTCCATTAAGGCAGATAATCCCTTCAAACCATAATTTTTAGAATACTCATCTGGATCAAGTCCTTCTGGAACCTTTACAATCTGCACAGCAGATTCACCAATCAAATCAATGGCCTTAAAAATTGCATTTTGCCCAGCAGAATCTCCATCATAAACTAATACGAATTTTTTTGCCATTTGTTTCAAACGGCGAACGTGTTTTTCGGTTAATGCCGTCCCCATTGAGGCAACAACATTATTTATTCCAGCTTTATAAGCCGCAATAACATCCATAAAACCTTCCATTAAATAGACTTCATGCTGCTTTGAAATTGTTGGTTTTGCTTTATCTAAATTCCAAAGTTCATAAGATTTATCAAATATAGTTGTTGCTGAAGTATTAATATATTTGGCTTTAGAATCATCGTTTTCCTGCCATTTACGTCCAGAAAAACCAATTGTCTGTCCGTATTCGTTGGTGATTGGAAACATGATTCGATTCGTAAAAGCATCAAAAACTTTATTATTTGAGAAATGAAATAACCCAGAATTTGCCATAATTTCTTCATCAAACTTATTTGATAAATTTTTAAAAATAAAATCATTTTCTTCTGGAGCTAAACCAATATTAAACCTCTTGATTACATCATCAGTAATCCCCCGCTCCTCAAGATATTTCCTAGCCCGTTCACCCAATTCCGTTGACATCAATAGAATATTGTATAAACGAGCAGCCTGGTTATTGATTTCAAACAATGGAGCATTTGGATTATTTTTTTCTACTCTATCATCAGAAATGTTAAGAGTGACTCCTGCAAAATCAGCCAGTTCCTTAACAGCATCAACGAATCCAACTTGATTGTATTCTTTTAAAAACTCAATCGCATCACCAGAGCGCCCACAGCCAAAACAATGATAGAAACCTTTTTCAGCATTTACATTGAAAGAAGGAGTTTTCTCACCGTGAAAAGGGCATAAACCAATATAATTCTTACCTGTACGACTTAAAGCAACATACTGTGAAATTAAATCAGCAATATTAACTTTTGACTTTAAATCATTAACAACCTCAGTGTCAAGTGAAACCATAATCTCCCCCTTCTTCCCTACGATTAATCATAAAAGTAATCTCATAAAATAAGTATAACACTTCAGAAAGGTTCTTAATCATCATTCATTTTCTAAAATAAATATAACTTACGAAATCTTACTGATTTTATGGCTTTAAAGTCTAAAAGACGCCTATTAAAGAATAGACGTCGAACAAAGGGGGGTAAGGGATTCGAACCCTCGCGCCGGTTTCCCGACCTAACGATTTAGCAAACCGTCCTCTTCAGCCTCTTGAGTAACCCCCCATAGGCTTATTAACAATGAATAGATACCTTACATATCCATTATGGGAATTCCAGGATTCGAACCTGGGACCCCTGCGTTATCAACACAGTGCTCTAACCAACTGAGCTAAACTCCCAATTTATTGTTTTCAATTGAAAACTAAGCGGATGACGAGAATCGAACTCGCGTAGCCAGCTTGGAAGGCTGGGGTTCTACCATTAAACTACATCCGCTAACAAAGAATGGCGCGAGACGGAATCGAACCGCCGACACATGGAGCTTCAATCCATTGCTCTACCAACTGAGCTACCGAGCCAAAGATATGGATCTTGCTGGATTCGAACCAGCGACCGATCGGTTATGAGCCGATAGCTCTAACCAACTGAGCTAAAGATCCAGCTGATAAATATAGCGGCGAAGGGGATCGAACCCCCGACCTCTCGGGTATGAACCGAACGCTCTAGCCAGCTGAGCTACACCGCCATTTTTGACATAAGTCAAATTGATGTAAAAACATCAATCGGGAAGACAGGATTCGAACCTGCGACACCTTGGTCCCAAACCAAGTACTCTACCAAGCTGAGCTACTTCCCGTTATATGCAAGCGGTAGGATTCGAACCTACAACCGCCTGATTCGTAGTCAGGTACTCTATCCAGTTGAGCCACGCCTGCAAATAACATTTTTATAAATAACTAGTAATAATACTAGT
>NZ_JBFTEI010000004.1:0-174288 GCF_041026685.1 Lactococcus sp. AK05 | reverse complement strand
TAACGATTTAGAATAAACTCTGATTTAATTGCTAGTTGCTGAATTTCTTTGGAAATAGCCAATTCAAATGCGCAATGTCCTACTTGTTGAAAGTGATTATTTACGGTTGGAATATTGAGAACCTGACCTGATATTAAGGCTTCTTGACCAATAATAACAGGTTTAGGTAATTTTTTTTGTTCAAACCAACGCCAAACATTTGCAGCAATATCATCAGAATTTGCAAATATTGCATCAAATTGTGTAAGTTGGGGCCCCAATTTGTAACCGTCTGCTGAAGATACTGCACCTGTTTTTATTTGTTCATCTCTTACTTTTTCTTCATATATTTCTTTATAGGTTTGGAGAGTAACAGATGTAGTTGGACTTTTATAACGTGCAAAGAGAAACCCAATATTATTACAATTTTGTTCTTGAAGCCATTCTAGGGCTTTGCGATATCCAATTTTTCTTTCTGCATAACTGGCGGCTATTTTTTTACTTTTAGGTTTATGGCATAAAATAATTGGGCCATATTTTTGGTATTTATGAACGGTTTGTTCAGAAACTTCCCTTGAGGTAAAAATCAATGCTTCAAATGCTTTTTTACGGAGTTGTTCTAAGTATTGAATTTCTAGATTTTGGTCATAATTTGAAGGGAGGATGACGATTTTATAACCAGTTTCAAAACTTTTATCCAGAATTCCTTCTAATATTTGCCCAAAAAACGGATGCTTGACGTAGGGGAGGACTACTCCAATATTTTTTGTTGTACCAGCCGATAAATCCTGTGCGATCGCATTGGGAGTATAGTCAAGTTCTTTAGCTAAGTCCAAAATAATTTTGCGTGTTTCTTTTGAAACATAGCCGTTCCCAGAAAGGGCACGAGAGATGGTAGCTTTTGAATAGCCGCTAAGTTTCGATAAATCGGATAAAGAGGTCATTATATCACCTGTTCGTTAATGGTATTAATAGCTGATATTGCTTCAGCAACACCATGTTCAGTATTTTTTGCTACAACCATTTTAACATGTTTTTTGACCTCGGAGTTAGCATTATCTACGGCGATAGCGAGTCCAGCTGATTGGAGAAGTGGAATATCATTATGACCATCACCAATAGCGGCAATTTCCTGAAAGTCTAAATTTTTATTATCAAGTATTGATTGTACAGCGTCGGCTTTTGTTTTATTATTAGATGTAATTTCTAAATACCATTGTCCGCTTTGTTGAAGTGAAATATTGGGGATGTTTAGATTATTTAGTTGAGCTTGAAGTTGTAAGAGTTCTTGAGAATCAAAGACAATCATCATTATTTTATATATTTCTGATTGACCATCAAAGGCTTTGATTTTAGGTTCTATACCTGTTATTGCTTTTTGGATAAAGGTTCCTTTGTCTTGTTTGTTAATGTACCAGTGAGCAAGACTGTACCAATTTAAGCTGACATTGGGAAATTCTGTTGAGATGTAATTTAATAGTTGTGAGACGGTTTCTGAAGCTAGGGGATTTTTATCAATAATTTGTAGTCCAAATTGATTTTGGGTGAAGGTTAGGTTCCCGTTAAAGGCGATTTGAGGGGTTGTGAGTTGTAATTTTTCTACAATATTGCTCATTTCTAAGGGACTGCGGGCTGAAACTAATGTGATTGGAAGGTCACTGTAATAAATAGACCAGTGGTTCGTGTCTGATACACTTCCGTGTGAGTCAAGTAATGTTCCATCCATATCTGTAAAAATGTGTTTAATTTTCATGTGATTAATCTCCTTTGTTTGATTAAGTCTATTTTAAATTATGGAACGCGTTCCATGTCAAGGATTATTGATTATTTATTTTTAAAATAATTGAATGACCATGCTTAAAGTTGAGCAGTTCCAAAAGAAGTGGTGAAAATGTTATAATTTAGTAAAGCTCGTTTTTATGTGTTTTAAGATAATATTTACCTAGATGAATGGATAAAAGTATAGAAATATGGAAGAGATAGGAAATAAAATGGAGAACAAGAACAGACTTTTACTAATTGATGGGTCATCGGTTGCCTTTCGAGCCTTTTTTGCGCTATATAATCAGATAGATCGCTTTAAAGCGCCAAATGGGTTACATACTAATGCTATTTTTGCATTTCATACAATGCTTTCTTCTTTGATGGAACGGATTGAGCCCACACATGTTTTGATTGCATTTGATGTAGGAAAAACAACTTTTCGTACGGAAATGTTTGCTGACTATAAAGGCGGACGTTCAAAAACACCAGATGAATTTCGTGAGCAATTACCTTTTATCAAGGAAATGATTGAGAAATTGGGAATTCGTCATTATGAGTTAGCTAACTATGAGGCTGATGATATTATTGGGACTTTGGACAAAATGGCGGAAGCCCCAGATGTTAATTTTGATGTTACTATTGTGACGGGTGATAAGGATATGATTCAGCTTGTGGATGGAAATACGCGAGTTGAAATTTCTAAGAAGGGTGTTGCTGAGTTTGAGGAGTTTACACCTGATTATCTTTTAGAAAAAATGGGATTGACTCCAGCCCAATTTATTGATTTAAAAGCATTAATGGGCGATTCTTCTGATAATTACCCTGGCGTGACAAAAGTTGGCGAAAAAACTGGTCTTAAACTTTTGCAAGAGTTTGGGTCGCTTGAAAATCTTTATGAAAATGTTGATTCTTTGAAAGCCAGCAAAATGAAAGAAAATCTAATTGCTGACAAAGAAATGGCCTTTTTGTCACAACAATTGGCAACGATAAATACGAAAGCTCCAATTGAAATTGGCTTAGATGATACGCTTTTAAAAGGTAAAAAGGTTGATGAACTTAGTCAATTTTATGATGAAATGGGATTTGCTCAATTCAAAAGTAAATTATTGGCTGAGGCTGGTGGAGAAGTTACTGACGAAAAAGTTGTTGACGAAATTGATTTTGAAATAGTTACTGATGGCTCTATCAGTGAAAAGGTAAATGCTGATGATTTCTTCTATTTGGAAACTTTAGGGGAAAATTATCATCGTGAGCAAATTGTGGCTTTTGCCTGGGGAAATGCTGAGAAAATTTATGTTTCTAAAAATATAGATTTACTGACAAAAATGAAGTTCCCTGAAAATACTTATGATTTCAAGAAAAATCGGGTACTTTTGAGTCACTTGGATATCGAATTACCTTTGGTCAAATTTGATGCAATGCTTGCAAAATATCTAATTTCAACAACAGAAGATAATAAAATTTCGACGATTGCAAGACTTTTCAATAGCGGACATTTGGCAACGGATGAAGAAATTTTTGGCAAAGGTACAAAAATTGCTTTACCTGATGATGCGGTTTTATTTGAACATTTAGCTCGTAAAATTAAAGTGCTTGCCTTGGCCAAAGAAAAAATGATGGCTGAATTGCTTGAAAATGAACAAGAGCATCTTTTGTATGATATGGAATTACCATTGGCAGAAGTTTTAGCAAAAATGGAAATTACAGGGATTGCTGTCAGACAAAATACACTAGAAGAAATTGGTGCGGAAAATGAAGAAAAATTGGCTTCTTTGACGCGCGAAATTTACGACTTGGCTGGTGAAGAATTTAATATTAATTCACCAAAACAGTTGGGTGTGATTTTATTTGAAAAATTACAGCTACCGGTTGGAAAGAAAACAAAAACAGGCTATTCAACGGCAGTGGATGTTTTAGAAGACTTAGCTGCTTTATCTCCCGTTGTAGCAAAAATTTTGGAATATCGTCAAATCAATAAAGTACAATCAACTTACGTGAAAGGTCTGATTCCTCAAATTGCTGATGATGGAAAAATTCATACACGTTATGTTCAAGATTTGACTCAAACTGGACGTCTAAGCTCAGTTGACCCGAATTTACAAAATATTCCTGTTCGACTTGAGGAGGGGCGAAAAATTCGTAAAGCTTTTGTCCCAAGCAAGGATTCGCTTTTATTGAGTTCTGACTATTCACAAATTGAATTGCGGGTTTTGGCACATATTTCTGGGGATGAACATTTAATTGATGCCTTTAAACATGGAGCTGATATCCATACTTCAACGGCTATGCGTGTTTTCGGCATTGAAAAAGCAGAAGATGTGACTGCTAATGATCGTAGAAATGCTAAAGCAGTCAATTTTGGAGTAGTCTATGGAATTTCCGATTTTGGTTTAGCAAGAAATCTTGGAATTACAAGAAAAGATGCTAAAAATTACATTGAAACTTATTTTGAACGTTATCCTGGGATTAAAACCTATATGGAAAATATTGTTCGCGAGGCACGAGACAAAGGCTTTGTTGAAACAATGAGTCACCGTCGTCGTAAGATCCCAGATATTAATGCTCGTAATTTTAATGTTCGTGGTTTTGCAGAACGGACAGCTATTAATTCACCAATTCAAGGTTCGGCAGCTGATATCTTAAAAATTGCGATGATTAATTTGGATAAAGCTTTGAGTGCTCGTGATTTTAAATCAAAATTATTATTGCAAGTACACGATGAAATTATCCTTGATGTTCCTTTAGAGGAATTAGATGAAATTAAAGCCTTGGTAAAACAAACGATGGAAGAAGCAATCGAACTTGCTGTCCCATTAAAAGTGGATGAAAATACTGGTAAGACATGGTATGAAGCTAAATAATAAAGATTATTGATAGAATTAAACCGTTCACTCCTTCACGTTTATTGACAAAAAACAATAAATAAAAACGATAATTAGCTGGGGCTGATTATCGTTTTTTAATGGGTACTGTTAGAAGATGGGTTAGGGGCTATGTTATAACACTCATTGCCCATATCTTCGCTGGATGTGCCCTTTTTCGGATTAGTCGAAAGGCAACCCGTTAAGCCCGATGGGACTTGATTGCCACTAGAACTTGGCAGTTTACTGCCGTAGAGAGTATAGTCAATTCAGCTGACGAAGGTAGCGAAATAGTAATTAGACGGAGAGTCAACAGCACGAAATTTTGTTTCGCCTTACTGGCTGTGTTATAATAAAATTATGGAAAATATCGAATTGAACATGGATGAGAGAATTGATGAAATCGCCAGCAGTGGGGTAAAAATTATTCAAAGCCGAGAGGTTTTTTCTTTTAGCATTGATGCGATTTTGTTGGCTCGATTTCCGCGCTTACCAAAACGGGGTAACATTGTAGATTTATGTGCGGGAAATGGAGCTGTCGGACTTTTTGCGAGTTCTAAAACAAATGCTCAAATTATTGAATTAGAGATTCAAGAACGTTTGGCTGATATGGCAACTCGTTCAATTGAACTCAATGGACTTACTGACAGAATGTCTGTCATTAATGATAATCTTAATCGGGCGCTTGACCATCTTCATACTTCAAGTGCAGATTTGATTTTTTGTAATCCACCTTATTTTAAAGTGGATTCAGATGAAAGTCATTTAAATGAAAGTAAGCATTATACTTTGGCCCGTCATGAATTGACGACAAATCTGGATGAAATTTTTTCTGTCAGTAAAAAATTACTCAAAACAAACGGACATATTGCCATCGTTCATAGACCAGAGCGTTTTTTAGAAATTGTAGACAAAATGCGTGCTAATAATTTGCAACCTAAATGGATTCAATTTGTTTATCCTAAGGCAAATCAACCAGCAAATATTTTATTGATTGATGCGATTAAAGACGGCAAAGAAGGAGGCGAAATTTTCTTACCGCCTTTGATTGTTCATAATGATGACGGAACTTACACTGATGAAATTGATGAAATTTATTATGGAAAACATTAAAAAAGTTACTGACAGAAATTTCTGTCAGTAACTTTTTTAATTAAGCTGCGCTTGCTTGGGTCATTAACTTTTCAATGGCTGCATTTTGCACTTCTTCGAGTGTATTAGTGTCTGTAGCAGCGGGCTCTTTAAGTGTTTCTTTTAGTTTACCACGCGTTGAGGCTAAAGAAATGTCAAGATCAGCATTTGTTTTTTCTTTTGTATTAGAAATACTACCAGTCAGTTTTCCAGTCATTTCATGAGATTTTTTATCTACAGTTAATTTAACAGAAAGTTTGCTGATATCAATATTTTTACTTTCTTTGATTAATCGCTCTGTTTGTTCTTTAGGAATAGAATAAGTAGCACTCAAATTATTGATTAAATCATTGAGGTCAATATCTTTACCAGAAAAATTCACGTTTACTTTATCACCAGATTTAGTAAAATCAGAATTGGGAATCTCTTTATATTGCTTCTCTAAATCAGCTTCACTCATTTTTGAGTTTGATTCAAAAAGTTGTTTAAGCGTTGATTCCCAATTATCTTTAGAAGATTGAACATTTGAATCAAGCGTTTGCGAATCAATGAGTAAGTAAGATTTATCAAGACTGTCAATCATTGCGCCATAGATGGTGGCTACACCACCAGCAGAGCTTGGGATCATTGCCTTATTATTATCATAAAGTGATTTAATGTCTGAACTACTAATATAAAGCCCTTTTTGTGACATCATAAATCCTAAATCATAATCTTTTTTAGCGACTGTCAATTTTCCATCAAGAACCGCAAGTTGGTTAGTCTTATCAAGTCCAATATTAAAATCGAGTCCAGCACCCTTGTTAAAAATCTTATTGAATTCAGAATTATCTCCACCACCATGAATTTTGAATTCATTAACATCAACTTTTACTTTTTGAGCATTATAGTCTTTAGAATTATTCAAGGCAACTGTATCTGAAATAAAGGCCTTTTTGGCCTCATCAGAGTTTTTAGTTGAGCAAGCAGAAAGGGAAAAAACTGCAAGTGCAGCAAGCCCCAGGGACATCCAAATTTTCTTTTTCATAAATATCTCCAATATATTTTATTGATATTCTACTATAAAAAAAGTAAAAGTTCAACAACATTTAAGAAATGTTAGAATTAGGATAAAAAATACTGATGAAAGCTCTTAGGTTTATCCTAATCTTTTCATCAGTAACTTTTTAATAAATCATATCATAAATTTCAATGGCAACAAGGTCGATATCATCGAACAATGAAGCATCTTTTTGTTTAGGATAACGCAAAGCAAAAGCTTCATCTTCTGGACTGTAACTTACAGTAAGCATTACTTCGCCTTCACGTTCAAAATTATAAGTTTCTTTTGGGTCACCACCTTCAACCAAACGGTTTAAGCGATTCATAATTGCTAACAAATGTGATTTCATTTCTTAAAAATTCCTTTCGGTGTTCTGCAAAGCAAAACTCTGTTTTTATAAAATTGTTTTTTACTTCCAATTGTTTTTCAAAGGGACAGTTCTTAGGATTGACCCCATTAGTCCTGTTCTTTGTCCTTATCTATTTTAACATAACTTTGTAGATTTTTGGCAAGTTTACTGGCTTTTCTGGCAAAATATTTTGCTCGAATTTGTTCTCTTTTAAGTGAACGTTTAACAGTAACTGGCATTTGACGAATGGTATCTTCCATTTTCATTGGAAAATGCTCCGCCTCAATAGATTTAAGATTATTGTATTCAATAATGGTGTCAATATAGAAGAGATAAACTTTTTTAGCAAAATTTTCCGCTGAAATTTCATAAAGTTTCTTTTCAAATTTATCTTTATCAATGGGATGTAAATCACGAATTGCCTTTTTGGTAACTTCAGCTAAATCATCATCACCAACGAAGAGTTGTCCAAATTCATCATCGTTAATTAATTCAGACAAATAAGGATTTTTAGCAGCTAAGACTCTTGTCCCTGCTGCCATTGCTTCAAGATAAGTCAAGCCTTGGGTTTCTGAAGTAGAAGCAGAAATGAAGAAGTCAGCAGCTTTATAGTAATAGGCTGTTTTCTCATTTTCAACAGGGCCTGTGAAGACAACTTTATCAGTAAGTTCAAGTTCTTTAACTAATTCTTTAAGATTTTCCGCATACGGGCCATGACCAACGATTACAAGTTTCACGGGAAACTCTTCTAAAATATCTGGTAATGCATGAATCACTGCTTGGATATTTTTTTCAGCCGCAATCCGTGAGAGACTGAGCAACATGATTTCATTTTCTGCAAGACCAAGCTCGACTCTTAATTTTGCTGTTTCTTCAGGTTTAATGTCATCACGTTTAAAACGGTCAATTTCAATTCCTGTTGGAATGACACGTTTAGGAAGAGTGACGCCGTAACTATTGACAGTTTCCAAAACCATTTCACTTGGACAAATAATCGCTTCAGTACCACGCAGGAAATTACGAATAATGTATTTAACCATACTTGGACGGATTAAGCGTCCTTTGGCGATGTAGTAAACATAATCTTCATACTTAGTATGTAAGGTATGAATGACAGGGATGCGTAATTGAGCAGCAACCATTTTACCTAAAATTCCCATTCCAAATTCAGTTTGCGTATGGATGATATCTAAATCATATTCTTTAGCAATTAAATAAGCAGCAAAAACACCTTTGAGGACAATTTTACGTTCTGCTAAGCTCACAAAAGGAATGGATTGCAGCCGAATAATATTTCGTTCGTGGTCCACATCAGCATTTGGATCTGTTGTTGTAAAAATGAAAACCTCATGCCCTAATTTTTCAAGCTCTAGGGCCAAAGTGCGAATACTTGTTGCTACTCCACTGATTTGTGGAAAGTAACTATCTGTAAAAAGTCCAACTCTCATAAATAAATTCCCGTTTATATTTCTGTAAATTTTTTATTTTTTTACTGACAAAAATTTTAGTAAGAAAATTTTACTGACAGCTTGGTCAGCAACTACTTTTTCTTTCTGTCAGTAATTTTTAAAAATTAAAGTTCTAAAGTTTGCTGATAAGCATCAGCTAATTGTTGGGCAACTTTTTCAATTGTCCGACTTTCAGCTACTTGATAAGCCTCTTTTGTCTTGTCAACCTTTCCATCTAAAACATCCTGAAGTTGATTGACAAAACCTTCAACATCTGTTGCCATACTTACACAAGTTGAATCAAGCCAGCCATGATAAACTGGGATGTCTCGAACGACAGTTTTTTGGTGACTAGCAAGTGCTTCAAGAACAACGATTCCTTCAGTTTCTTCTCGAGAAGGGAAAAAGAAGGCATCTGCAGAAGACATGGCTCCTTCAAAAATATCTCCCTTGATATAACCTGGGAAAAGAACATTTTTCGGATGATTTTTCTTAACAATTCGACGAAGCCAACCAGGAATAGTCCAAAGATTTTGATAACCAAACCAAATGAAAGTCACGTCAGGCATTCTTTCAGCAACTTTAATAAAATCATCTATCCCTTTACGTTTAAAATAAAGGGCAGCTGTCACGACAACTTTTTGGTCAGCTTTTAGTGAAAAATATTCACGGAAGGCTTGCTCTTTGGCTTCACTTCGAGAATATTTAGTCAAATCAATTCCGTTTGAAATAGGTAAGATTGGACATTTAATCCCGTAAGAACGGAGCAAACTAGCAGAATAATCAGTTGGTGTAATGACTAAATCAGCAGCACGATAAAAGTGCATTAAATATTGTTTAAAGAAAGGAGCAGCAATATTTGAGCCAATAAAGGAATTTTGAAAATCTTCTTTGGTCGAATGACCATGAAAGATTACTTTTTTTCCAGCTTTTTTTGCTTTCTTTAACATTTTCCAACTGCTAAAGCCATAAGTATTTAAATGGAGGATATCATAATCATCCTCAGGATTTTTTGTCCAGTCAATGCCCATTAAATCAAGGGCGCGTTGTTGATGTTTCATTGCACGACCAATTCCTGAATGACTCAAAAATTGTTCGGCTTCTAAGTAAAGTAAAATTTTCATGCTTAACTTTATTTTACCATAAATCAATAAAAGAAAAATGGAAATTTATTATTTTTAAAAATTTCAGACTTTAGTATGAAAAAAGCCTTCTATTTACAGAAGACTTTTATTAAATTATTAAGTTATTAATTAGAAGAAGATGAACTGCTTGTTTCTAAGTCACTGGTTGATTTAGAAAGTTTAACATCTGCTGTATTTGATTTACCATCACGATAATAAGTAACTTTTACTGTATCATTGATATTGTGTGAGTAAAGAGCACTTTGCAAGTCTGTTGAAGAAGTTACTGCTGTATCGCCAACCTTTGTAATTACATCTCCAGCTTTCAAACCAGCTGAGGCAGCAGGAAGTCCAGATTGGACGGAGTAAACAACAACCCCACCTGTTACACTGCTTGGTAATTTCAATTGAGAACTGTCATTTGTTGATAATTGTGAAAGGTCAACCATTCGGATACCTAAAGCAGGGCGTGAAATCTTACCATCAGCTTCAAGTTTATTAATGATATTTACGACATCATTAGAAGGAATCGCAAATCCTAAACCTTCGACAGAAGTAGAACCGTCTTCAGTTGTTGTAATTTTACTTTGAGTAATTCCAATAACTTGTCCTTCAATATTAATCAAAGCCCCTCCAGAGTTACCAGGGTTAATGGCAGCATCTGTTTGAATTGCATTGATATTAGTTGTTTGACCATTTTCTTGGGTCAAAGTCACTTGACGGCTTGTTGCAGATAAAATTCCTTCAGTTGCGGTATTAGCAAATTGACTACCTAAAGGTGAGCCAACGGCAATGGCAGGTTCACCAATTGTTAATTTACTAGAATCAGCGAATGTCGCCACATCTTTGACATGTTCAGAACTGATTTTAAGAACAGCAAGGTCTGTGTATTCATCATAACCAACCACAGAAGCTTTGACTTTTTGTCCACCAGAAAGCAGAACATCAAGTGAGCTATTACCAGCAATAACGTGGTAGTTAGTTACAACGTAGGCATCTCCACCAGATTTTTTGTAGATGACACCAGAGCCTTCACTAGAAAGCTGTAAGCCATCAGTCGATGAACTTGAACCGCTATTTCCACCAAAAATTGAACTGAAGTCACTACTTTGTGAGTTATCTTTTTGATAATTCATAACAGAAACGACAGAATTTGAAACTTTTTTAATTGCAGAGGTAACATCAGTATTGACATTTACCGAAACGTTACTAACCTTTGTACTAGTTGTATTTGAACGACTATTATTTGCCGATTGATTTGTAGTGCTTTGATAGATTGCACTTCCTCCAAGTGCGATGGCTCCGCCCACGACACCTGTTAATAGCAATTTTCCTATATTAGCTTTTGCCATAAATAATTCCTTTCAATTATTACTCTTTGTAGCATTTCTATGATGTAATTATATCTACTCTCACTTAATAATACCTTAATAGTAACAAAAATCAAACTAATATAGTTTCTCCACATTTTTGTGGATAATCTAAAAATTAATGAGGATAAGTGGATATTTTAATAAAGTTTTCCACAGAAAAGTGGAAAAAAGTAAAAAAATGTTGATAAATCATGTTTTCATCTTGTTTTCAATGGGGGAAAAGGGTAAAATTATAAAATAAATTTAAGAATTTATAAATGTTTTTATTCTTGAAAGTGTAAAAGTAATCAAAAAACTGGGGAAAAGTTGTTAATTTTTAAGTAATAAAGTTTTAATTTAGAGGGAAAAATAAAAATGAAGATTAAATTAGTAGTTGTTGGAAAACTTAAAGAAAAGTATTTAAAAGATGGAATTGCTGAATATGTTAAACGAATGGGAACGATGCTGCCACTTGAAATTATTGAGCTAGCAGATGAAAAAATTCCAGATAATGCTTCCGAAAAAGAAGCAGAGGCATTGAAAAAACGTGAAGGTGAGAAAATTTTATCACGGATTCAAGCAGGAGATCAGTTAGCGATTTTAGCCATTCAAGGAAAATTAATGTCATCAGAGGAAGTGGCTGATTTTGTGAAGAAAGCTGAAGTTTACGGAACAGGAAATCTTGTTTTTGTAATTGGAGGCTCTTTAGGACTTTCAAAGGAAGTCTATCAACGAAGTGATTTGCAAATTTCTTTTGGGCGAATGACACTTCCTCATCAACTGATGCGTCTGGTTTTAGTAGAACAAATTTATCGGGCACAAATGATTAATCGAGGTTCGGCTTATCATAAGTAAAAATTTGAAAGGAATGAAATGATTAATATTATAGAAGAGTTCCGCCAATATAAGAATGAAGAAAATGCTGAAAAACAAGCAGCATATTTGCGTCACCAGTTTGAATTTATTGGTTTAAAAACGCCAGAAAGACGTCTTTTGGCAAAAGATTTTCTAAAGGAAAAAAAGGGAGATAAGCAAATTGATTGGGAGCTTGTTTTTGAATTTTGGAATTTGCCTGAGCGTGAATTTCAATATCTGGCTTTAGATTATCTTCATCAAATGAAGAAATGGCTTATTTTTGATGACATGGAAAAGATAAAAAAATTGACTGTCAGTAAATCATGGTGGGATACGGTTGATGCTTTAGATGAATTAATTGGTCATCTTTTACTGACAGGTCGTAAACAAGCGACCGAAAATGACTCAACTGCTTATGAACAGGTCAAGACTCTCGTAAAAGAATGGGCTCAAGCCGAAAATTTTTGGGTTCGACGAATTGCAATTGACTGTCAATTAAGCTTTAAAAATCAAACAGATTTAGAATTACTTTCATATAATATTGAAAAAAATCTTTTAGGAAGTTCTTTTGCTGATGAATTTTTTATTACGAAAGCAATAGGTTGGGCTTTGCGAGATTTGGCAAAAACAAATTCTGCTTGGGTCATAAAATTTATTGAAGAACATGAAAATAAAATGGCGAAACTTTCAATTCGAGAAGCAAGTAAACATCTCTAAAGCCTGATTTGACAGAGTTTTCAAACTATGATAGAATAAGAAGAATGTTCGAAAATGAACTTAAATTTGAATAAAACTTATAAAGGAGACAGAAATGTCAGGCTTATCTCTTATTTTTATCGTTGTCGTTATGGGTGGGATGATGTTCTTCATGAACCGTCAACAAAAGAAACAACAATCTAAACGCCAAGAACAATTGGATGCAATGCAACCAGGTTCAGAAATCGTAACAATTGGTGGATTGCACGGAATTCTTTCAAGCATTGATTCAGCAAAAGGAACAATTGAACTTGATTGTGAAGGTGTGATTTTGACTTTCGACCGTGCAGCCGTAAAAACTGTTAAAAGTGGTGTAACACCAGAAACAACTGTTGTTGAAGAAACACCGGCCGAAACAAAAGTGGAAAGCCCAATTGAAGAAAACTAATCTCTTTTCTACATTTAATGAGAAAATAGATTTAATTTATTTTCCTGTCAGTTACTGACAGGATTTTTTTATAAAATATTTTACTGACAGATTTATCTGTCAGTTGATTTTAGCAAATAGAATAACTTATGATTACTGACCAATAAAATTTGAGATACAAATCTATATTAAAATATGGTAAAATGGAAAAGTAATACTGTCTTTTTTGAAAAAAACAGTAGAGAAAGTTTTTGAATAAATTGATAAAGAAAAAAATAAGAAGAAGAAGAGAATTTCTTTCTTAGAGTCTTTGGTGTAAAAAAACTTTAATAACCAAAGAGCATAATGGTGAATTTATGATAAATATTTTTGCATAAAATTCTCATGTGAGGTACTATGTTTAATAACTTAAAAAATAAAGAGCAAGAAGAATTACTTCCAGAGCATATCGGAATTATCATGGATGGTAATGGACGATGGGCTAAGCAGAAAGGGAAACCACGAATCTTTGGACACAAAGCAGGAATGGATTCGCTAAAAGATGTTGCTGTTCATGGTGCGAGACGTGGCATAAAAGTGATGACCGTTTATGCTTTTTCCACAGAAAATTGGACAAGACCAGTTGATGAAGTGAAATTCATCATGAGTTTACCTATCGATTTTTATAGTAAATATGTTCCAGTTTTAAAAGAAGAAAATATACAGATTCGGATGATTGGTGAACGCGAAGGTTTGCCAAAAGCAACGTTAGATTCAATTGACCGTGCGGCTCAAGAAACTTCTGAAAATGACGGAATGATTTTGAATTTTGCAATGAATTATGGTGGCCGTCGTGATATTATTTTAGCCATTCAAGAGCTTGCTAAAAGTGGTCAGGATTTAAGTTTACTGACAGAAGAAGAGTTGTCAAAACATCTACAAACCGCTGTTTTGCCTGAAAATCTTCGGGATCCAGACTTGATTATCAGAACATCTGGTGAACAAAGAATGTCTAATTTCTTGACTTGGCAGTCAGCTTATAGTGAATTATATTTTGCGCAAACTGCTTGGCCAGATTTCGATGATAAAGAATTGGACAAGGCTATTTCTGCTTTTCAAAAGCGTGACCGCAGATATGGAGGAGTCAAATAATGATGCAACGAATTATCACAGGAGTGGTTGCGGGAGGAATATTTTTAGCCCTCTTGCTTCTTGGAGGAGCTTACTTTCAAATTTTAGTCGCTCTGCTTGTTATTATTGCAATGCAAGAGCTATTTAGAATGTATAAATTACAAGTTTTTTCATTTGAAGGAATTTTAGCGACTTTAGCTGCTTTGTCACTTGCTTTGCCAGTCGGTAAACATTGGTTAGGTCTAAATGCTGACGGGGGAGTGATGCTCTTTACACTCTTTTTATTCATGATGTTAACAGGAATGGTCCTTTCAAACGGGAAATATTCTTTTGTTGATGTTGGTTTTCCTTTTCTTTCGGCTTTCTATGTAGGGATTGGTTTTCAAAATTTACTGACAGCACGTCAAACAAGTGTTTATATTGTCTTTTTAGCTCTATTTATCGTTTGGGCGACAGATATCGGGGCCTATGCTTTTGGTCGCTCGCTTAAAGACCGCTTTCCACAAAAACTTTTGCCATCTGTTTCACCAAATAAAACAGTGGTCGGTTCAGTTGGAGGAATTGTTTCAGCCGTTGTTGTTGCCTTAGTCATGTATTTCTTATTTACTAAGGAATTGCCGCAAATTGGCTTTGTGAAACTTGTTATCTTTACAATTATCTTTTCAGTGGTTGGTCAGATTGGTGACCTTGTGGAATCAAGTATTAAACGTCACTTTGGCGTAAAAGATTCAGGTAAAATTTTACCAGGTCATGGTGGAATTCTTGACCGCTTTGACAATTTAATTTTTGTTTTCCCGATTATGCATCTACTTGGACTATTCTAATTTTAAGGAGGAAGTCGATTGATAGAAACACTGATTACTTTTATTATTATCTTTGGTATTATTGTCGCTATCCATGAATATGGCCATCTTTGGTGGGCAAAACGTTCAGGAATCTTAGTGCGTGAATATGCCGTTGGAATGGGCCCGAAAATTTTTGCTCACCAAGCAAAAGATGGGACACTTTACACGATAAGAATTCTTCCACTCGGTGGCTATGTTCGTTTGGCTGGTTGGGGTGATGACAAGACTGAAATCAAAAAAGGACAAGCTGCAAGTCTTGTTGTCAGTAAATCTGAAGTAGTAAATCCAGAAGCTGAAAATTCTGTCAGTAATATCGTCAGAAGAATTAATCTGTCAGAACATGTTGAATTAGAAGAAGCAATTCCAATGTTGATTACTGAATATGATTTTGAAAAAGAACTTTTCATTGAAGGAGAAGTTTTTGGGGAAATCAAACGTTATTCTGTTGATCATGATGCAACAATCATTGAAGAAGATGGAACAGAAGTTCGGATTGCACCACTCGATGTTCAATATCAATCAGCCGGTGTCTTTCATAAAATGTTGACAAACTTCGGTGGTCCTTTGAATAACTTTATTTTAGGAATCATCGCTTTTATCGTTCTAACCTTTGTGCAAGGAGGCGTTCCTTCAACTACTAATGCTATTGGCCAAGTTGAAAAAGGAACACCCGCTTACAATGCAGGCTTAAAAGCTGGTGATAAAATTGAAGCAGTCAATGGAACTAAAACGGCAGATTGGAACAATGTTGTTACTGAAATTTCAGGTTCTAAAGGAAAAGAATTAAAACTTGAAGTTAGCCGTTCAGGCAAATCGGAAACCTTATCAGTTACACCTAAAAAAATGGACGGAAGTTACCGTGTTGGCATTATGCAATCAATGAAAACAGGTTTCTTTGATAAGATTACAGGTGGCTTTGTTCAAGCAGGCCAATCAGCTACAGCAATCTTTAAAGCTTTAGGAAGTTTGATTGCACGACCGAGTCTTGATAAACTTGGTGGTCCAGTTGCTATATATCAACTCAGTGGCCAAGCCGCGAGAGCAGGTTTGCCGACGATTATTAATCTTTTAGCTATGCTTTCAATTAATTTAGGGATTGTCAATCTTTTCCCTATTCCAGTACTTGATGGTGGAAAAATTGTCCTAAATATTATTGAAGCAATTCGTGGCAAAGCACTCTCACAAGAAAAGGAATCAATCATCACAATGGTAGGAGTTGTCTTCATGCTTGTGCTCTTTGTAGCAGTAACATGGAATGATATTCTCCGAGCCTTTGTAAATTAATATATCTATTCGTCTTCTATTTCAAAAGGAAAGAAGCTGAACCAAACTCATAAAGGAAATTTTAAAATTATGAAACAATCAAAAATGCTTATACCAACCCTTCGGGAAATGCCTTCTGATGCCCAGGTTATCAGCCATGCTTTACTTATGCGCGCAGGATATGTTCGTCAAGTTTCAGCTGGAATTTATGCTTACTTGCCATTAGCAAACCGCGTACTTGAAAAGTTGAAAAATATCATGCGTGAAGAGTTTGACGAAATTGGTGCAGTAGAACTTCTTGCCCCAAGTCTTTTGACAGCTGACCTTTGGCGTGAATCTGGCCGTTATGACACATACGGTGAGGATTTATATAAATTAAAAAACCGTGATAATTCTGATTTCATTTTAGGACCAACACATGAAGAAACAATGACTTCTCTTGTCCGTGATGAAATTACTTCTTATAAAAAATTACCACTTAATGTTTACCAAATTGCTCCAAAATTCCGTGATGAAAAACGTCCACGTTATGGACTATTGCGCGGTCGTGAGTTCTTGATGAAAGATGGTTATAGCTACCATGCTGACCAAGATTCATTGGACGAGACATATAATGATTACAAAAAAGCCTACGAAAAAATCTTTGAACGTGCTGGCTTAAACTTTAAACCAATTATTGCCGATGCTGGTGCAATGGGTGGTAAAGATAGCCAAGAATTTATTGCTATTACAGATGATAGAATCAATCTTGAAAAATGGCTCGTTTTGAGTAAGAATATTACATCAATCGAAGAAATTCCAGAATCTGTCCTTTCAGAAATCAAAGAAGAACTTGGCAAATGGTTGATTGCCGGTGAAGATACAATTGTCTACGCTGAAGGTGGTGATTATGCGGCAAATATTGAAATGGCCAGCAGTCAATTTGAACCAAATGTAGCTTATACTGAAGAACTTGAACTTGAAAAAGTAGCGACACCAGGTGCTAAAACAATTGATGAAGTTTCAAAATTCCTTGAAATTGATGAAGAACAAACAGTTAAAACATTGGTTTATCACGCAGATGATGAATTAGTGGTTATTTTGTTAAATGGTAATGACCAACTCAACGAAGTCAAATTGACCAATTATCTTGGAGCATCATTTATTGAAGCTGCCAGTGAAGCAGAAGTTGAAGAAAAATTTGGAGCTCATTTTGGTTCACTTGGACCAATCGGGCTTGAAAATGTCAAGATTATTGCTGACCGCAAAGTTGAACAAATTAAAAATGCTGTGGTTGGAGCTAACGTTGATGGTTTCCATTATAAAAATGCTAACTTTGGCCGTGATTATGAAGTTGAAGAGTTTGTTGATTTACGTACAGTTAATGAAGGTGAAATTTCACCAGATGGCCGTGGAACTTTGAAATTTGCGCGTGGTATCGAAATTGGACATATCTTTAAATTAGGAACTCGCTATACAGAAGCGATGAATGCCAATATTCTTGATGCGAATGGTCGTTCAATTCCAATGCTCATGGGTTGTTACGGAATCGGTGTAAGTCGTTTGCTTTCAGCTATTTTGGAACAATTTGCTCGTATCTATGTTGAAAAAACGCCAAGAGAAGAATTTAAATTTAGTTGGTCAATTAATTTCCCTAAAGAATTAGCACCATTTGATATTCATCTTGTTCCAGTTAATGTTAAAGATGAAGCAGCAATGGAATTGACTTCTGAACTTGAAGAAAAATTGCGTGGCAAAGGTTATCAGGTCTTAGTAGATGACCGTAATGAACGTGCAGGTGTTAAATTTGCTGACAGCGATTTGATTGGTTTGCCAGTTCGTGTGACAATCGGTAAAAAAGCTGCTGAGGGTGTTGTTGAAGTTAAAATTCGTGCGACAGGTGAAGTTGTTGAAATTAATAAAGATGAACTTGTCAATACCATTGAAATTTTAAGTAAATAATAAAAGAGATTTACTATGAAAATTGTTATTGTTGGAAGCTCCCACGCCGGAATTTGTGCCGGATTACGGGCGCTTGAAGAATACCCAGAAGCCGAAATTACGCTTTATGATAAGCGTAATCAGGTTTCTTTTGTTTCTCAAGGAATTATTTCTTATCTGGCGGGTCAAAAATCTGTCCTTAATCAATCTAGTTATTCTTCGGTAGAAGAACTAAAAGCTGCTGGTTTAAACATGCAACTGGAAACGGTGGTTGAAGAGATTGATACCAACAATAAACGGCTATTTTATCGGAGAGTCAATTCCAAAAAGACGGAACTCGCTCTCTATGATAAATTGATTTTTGCTACGGGTTCTTATCCGGCAATGACCTCTGTTCCTTTTGATAAAAAAAGCAAACTTTACTTTTTAAAAAGTATGGATGATGCAATAAAAACAGATGAATTTCTGAAAACAGCCAAAAATATTGCAGTAATTGGTGGTGGAATGACCGGAGTTGAAGTTGCTCGGATTGCCCAAGAAAGAGGAATTCAGACAACACTCATTCATCGCAATAAAAATCTTTTAAACGATTATCTTGATGAACCAGCAAGTCATTTATTAGAAAGTTGGATGAATGCAGAGGGAATGCGTCTTCTATTAAATACAGAAGTGACAGAAATTGGGTTTGGCGAAGAAAATACAATCATTCAAACAGCAAATGGTCAAAAAATTCCTGTTGATGGAGTAATCTTTACGATTGGTTTTCGGCCGAATTCTTATCTTCTGAATCAACAAGTTGAGTTAGGAGATAGCGGAGCGGTTATTGTTGATGAATACATGCAAACCTCTTGTCCAGATGTTTTTGCTGTCGGAGATGTTTCAACGACTTATGTTAATTTGTTGGAAAAAAGCTATTATCTGCCACATGCTTCGGATGCTGTTCGCGATGGTGAAATTGCGGCAATTAATTTACTTGCTCCTCGTCAAAAAATTAATAGTAGTCAGGGAACTTATCATGTTCCAATGAATAATTTAGTAATGGCTATGACTGGAATTACAATGAGACAAGCAGTTGATGCTGGTTATGATGCAGATGCGGTTCATTTACTAAATGAACACTTAGACGGACATTCACCAAGTAATATTTGGATGATTTATGAAAGACGCACTCATCAAATTCTTGGTTTACAATGTATTGGAAAAACGAGCGATATGGCAGAGTACGTCAATATTTTCTCACTTGCGATTCAACAAGAATTAAAAATTGAGGATATTGAGTTCACAGACTTTTATTTTGAACATGGCTACAAAGACCCTCGTGGTCTCAATCGCATATTAGCTCGACTAGTAAGGGAGAATGAAAGGTAGATTGTGTGGAAACGACTAATAAAGAGATAGTTTATTGTCAGAAAGTGCTTCACTTGCTTGAGGATTTGCAGAAAGTTCAACAAAGCATTGAATTTTTTGCTGAACACTCTGATAAGCAAAAAATTCATACTCATCAAACTCTATCATTGATTTTAAAATTAGTAGTTCTTCTTATTATTTTAGGAGTAGGAATATTTTTAAAGTTGTCATTAGTTCTTTTGTTGGTGATTTCAGTTGTCTATTTATTCATTTTTTGTCTTTTGTTCAGATATGATTCCAAAAAATTTAAAGAAAAATTAGCTTTAGAGGGTAAAAGTTCTCTAAAAATGAAATCTTTAAATGCTGATTTGAACAAACTTAAAGAAGATGAAGAAAAAATTCAGACAGAATTAAATCATTTTCGACGAATTCCCACACAATTTAAAACAATAGAAGCTGTCAGTCATATGATTCGCTATATGAAACGTGGCGAAGCACAGACAGTAGAAGAAGCACTCTATTTTTGGGAAATGGATGAAGAAAATCGCTCAACTGGGAAATAGTTACTGACAGCTCTGTCAGTAACTATTAATTTTAAAATAAAATAACTGACAGTTTTGTCAGTTATTTTATTCTTAAAAAAGTATGAAAAGCAACATTTTTTTATGCTATAATGAGAAATGAAATTCTATTTGCTAAGGATAGAAAAAATAAGATAAAGGGTCAAAAAACATGGAAAATCTGTTTGAAAAATTGATGGAACAAATCAAAATGCCACCAAATTTGCGTCGTTCTAGCCAATTTGAGCATGCTGATATTGAAAATGTTGAAGTGCACACGGCAAGTAAGCTCTGGCACTTTCAGTTAATTTTTGATGAGATTTTACCAATTGATACATATAAATTACTGACAGAACTGACAGAAACTGCTTTTTCGACAATTGCTCGTACAGAAATTTCTGTCAGCAGTCGAAATCAAAATATTGATGAGCAAAATCTGAATGATTATTATCAATATGCACTTACACTTCCAGAATTATGCGATTCTGCTTTTTCAAGTATTTTTAAGAAATATCATCTTGAAAAGGAAGAAGAAAAAATTCACTTAATGGTGGAAGATAATCCGCAAATGGACTTTTTTGTGGAAAAATATTTTCCAATTCTAGAGGAAAAATTTAAGTATTTCGGTTTTGGAGAATTAAGAATAACCCCTCTAGTTGATCAGGAGCTGACAGAAACGCAAGCAGCTGCACACGCTGAAAAAGTTGCGGCTCGCTTGGCGGCTCAAACTGCAGAACAAGCCCAAATTTCTGAAATCAAAAAACAACGTTCAGAAGAACGGGAAAGCAAAAATACCAGAGAATCAAAACCAGAATTTGTGGAAACAGCTCTTTCTGACGGCATTTTCTTTGGCCGAAAAATCAGCGGACAAAGTCCAATTACCAGCATGTCTTTTATTGCTGGAGAAGGTTTTGGCGTTATTTTTGAGGGACTTGTTTTTGAAGCCGCACACCGTGAGTTTACGGGAAAAGAATCAGGCAAAGTCAACCATATTTTAGAATTAAAAATGGCTGATGAAACTTCAACTTTTATGATTTCAAAATGGGGTCGTAAGGATGAAGAAATTGCCCAATTTGACCAAATTGTCAGTACTGTCAAAGCTATGAATGAAAAAATTATAGCTGACCGTACTGATGGAGAAGATAATTTTACTGACAGCTTATCTGATGCTCTTTGGTTGCGTGTACAAGGAAATATTGAACACGACAAATACAAAGATGATTTGGTGATGACCGCTAATGCGGTTGTGGAAATTAAACCTAAACCAACCATTGACCGTGTTGCTCTTCAAATCAAAGCTGTAAAATCAGATAAAATTCAATTAGGTCGCGAAATCAAAAATAATGAACCCGTCACTCCGATGCGTTCTGTCAGTGAATTTTCGACTAACGGACCGGTTGTTTTTGAAGGATATGTCTTTAAAGGCGAACTCCGTGAAATTAAATCACGTAAAACAGGGAATATTAGTTACCTTCTTGAATTTGAGATGACTGATTATACTTCAAGTTTTTATGTTCAGAAATGGCTACGTGGCGAAGAAGAAATTCAGCTAGCCAAACAAATTAAAGCGGGACTATGGTGTCGAGTCCGCGGGAATGTTCAACGAGATAATTTCAAAAATGATTTAGTCCTACAATTGACCGATTTGATTGAAATTCCGACACAAAATGTTCGTGAAGACAAATCAGATGAAAAACGTGTTGAATTTCACGCGCATACTAATATGAGTCAAATGGATGCCATTCCTTCTGCTTCTAGTTTGGTTGCTCAGGCTGCTAAATGGGGACATAAAGCTATTGCAATTACTGACCATGGTGGTTTGCAATCTTTCCCTGAGGCTCACTCGGCTGGAAAGAAGAATGGCATCAAGATTATCTATGGCGTCGAAGCCAATCTTGTTGAAGATAAAATTCCGATTGTTTACAATGAAACTGACGTTGATATGTATGAATCAACTTATGTTGTATTCGACGTAGAAACAACAGGACTTTCGGCAGTTCATAATGATTTGATTCAGATTGCGGCAACAAAAATGCACAAAGGAAATCCAATTGATGAATTTGATGAATTTATCAATCCAGGATATCGTTTGAGCGAATTTACAACAGAATTAACTGGAATTACAGATGACCATGTCAAAAATGCCAAACCATTATATGAAGTTCTAACAAAATTCCAAAAGTTTTGTGAAGGAACAATTCTTGTTGCCCACAATGCAACATTTGACGTGGGCTTCATGAATATGAATTATTCACGAAATGGTCTGCCGATTATCACGCAACCAGTGGTTGATACTCTTGAATTTGCCCGTAATCTCTACCCAGAAATGAAACGTTTTGGTTTGGGTCAATTGACTAAGAAGTTCCAAATCGGACTTGAACATCACCATATGGCCAACTTTGATGCGGAAGCAACCGGACGTTTGCTCTTTGTATTTTTGGAAGAATTACGTACTAGAAATACAGGATGGACAAGTCTTTTAGAACTTAATGACAAATTGGTCAGTGAAGATTCTTATAAAAAAGTTCGTCCAAAACACGTGACTTTATATGCCAAGACACAAGAAGGTTTAAAAAATCTCTTTAAAATTGTTAGTTTTGGGAATGTTAAATATTATGCTGGTCTTCCTCGGGTTCCACGTTCGGTTTTAGAAGCCAACCGCGAAGGATTGTTGGTCGGTTCGGCCTGCGAAATTGGTGAAGTTTTTGATGCAGCAATCAATAAAACATTTGAAGAAACGCTTGAAATCGCCAAGTTTTATGATTTTATCGAAGTATTTCCACCAGCTCTTTATCGTTCACTTGTTGTTGGTGGTTCTTTCAAATCAGAAAAAGAATTGGAACAAACGCTTAAAGATTTGATAAAAATTGGTAAGACTTTAGGCAAGCCAGTTCTGGCCACAGGTAATTTACATTATTTGAACCCAGAAGATGCTATTTATCGAGAAATTATTGTTCGCTCACTTGGTCTTGGAGCTGAAATTAACTGGACTCAAGGACATGGGGAACATGCCAAACCTCTTCCATTACCCGAAGCTCATTTTAGAACAACTGATGAAATGCTTGAAGCCTTTAGTTTTCTTGATGAGAAGACCGCGCGTGAAATTGTCATTGACAATACGCAAAAGATGGCGGATGAATTTGATGTTTTGACTCCAGTTCGGGATGATTTATATACACCTAAGATGGTTTTTGATGGAGGAGAAACCTCCGAAGAACGGATTGTTCGCTTAACTTATGAAAAAGCACATGAGTGGTATGGAAATCCATTACCAGATATTATTGACGCACGACTTGAAAAAGAACTTCGATCGATTTTAGGAAATGGTTTCTCAGTTGTTTATATTATTTCACAAGAACTTGTAAAACGTTCTAATGACCGAGGCTATATCGTTGGTTCACGGGGTTCTGTTGGTTCATCACTTGTTGCGACAATGATTGGGATTACCGAAGTAAATCCCTTGGCTCCACATTATCGTTGCCCAGAATGTCAATATTTTGAATGCTATGATGATGGATCTTTCGGTTCTGGTTATGACATGCCAGATAAAAATTGCCCTAAATGTGATCATAAACTCATCAAAGATGGGCATGATATTCCTTTTGAAACTTTCTTAGGTTTCAAGGGAGACAAAGTTCCCGATATCGATTTGAACTTCTCTGGGGATGATCAACCCCTTGCTCACTTGGACGTTCGAGATATCTTTGGTGAAGATTATGCCTTTCGAGCAGGAACAATTGGTACGGTTGCTGAAAAAACAGCCTTTGGTTTTGTCAAGGGATATGAACGTGATTATGATCAATTTTATGGAAATGCAGAAATTGACCGCTTAGCTGCTGGCTCAACTGGTGTTAAACGAACAACAGGACAGCACCCAGGTGGGATTATCGTTATTCCAAATTATATGGATGTTTATGATTTTTCTCCTGTTCAATTTCCGGCCGATGATGTTAATGCCGAATGGCAAACGACTCACTTTGACTTCCATGCGATTCATGACAATATCTTAAAACTTGACATCCTTGGACATGATGACCCCACGATGATTCGAAAATTACAAAGTCTCTCTGGTATTGTTCCTCAAGATATTCCAATGGATGACCCAGGAGTGATGAAGCTTTTCACTGGGACAGAATCTTTGGGCTTGACCGAAGAACAGTTAGGGGTAAAATTAGGAACTTTGGGAATCCCTGAAATGGGAACTTTCACCTCAATGAACATGATTGCCGAAGCCAAACCTAAAAACTTCGCAGATTTACTCCAAATTTCTGGGCTTTCACACGGGACGGACGTTTGGTCAGGAAATGCTCAAGATTTAATTCGTTCAGGGATTGCCGACTTATCAAGCGTTATTGGCTGTCGGGATGATATCATGGTTTATCTTATTCATAAGGGGCTAGAAAACGGTCTTGCTTTTACAATTATGGAACGGGTACGTAAGGGAATGTGGAATAAAATTCCCGCCGAAGAACGTGAAAAATATGTAGAAGCTATGCGAGAACATGATGTTCCTGAATGGTATATTGAGTCTTGTTCAAAGATTAAATATATGTTCCCTAAAGCCCATGCGGCAGCCTATATTATGATGGCTTTACGGGTAGCTTATTTCAAAGTTCATCATCCAATATTGTATTATTGTGCATGGTTCTCTATTAGAGCAACTGCCTTTGATATTGGGGTAATGGGAGCAGGTCTTGAAGCAGTCAAAGCCAAAATGAAAGAAATTAAAGATAAAGGTTTTGATGCAACAAATGTTGAAACTAACCTTTATACGACTTTAGAGCTTTGTAATGAAATGTTAGAGCGTGGTTTCACTTTTGGTAAAATTGACCTTTATCGCTCAGAGGCTACTGAGTTTGTTATTGATGGTGATACTTTAATTCCGCCATTTGTAACAATGGACGGATTAGGTGAAAACGTAGCAAAACAAATCGTTGCAGCGCGTGCTGAAGGTGAATTTTTAAGTAAAATGGAACTTCGTAAGCGTGGTGGTGTTTCACAAACAATTATTGAAAACATGACCAATATGGGTGTTCTTGAAGGAATGCCTGATGATAATCAATTAAGTCTATTTGATGATTTCTTTTGATTTTTATAAAATACTCTTATCTTAAATGATGAGAGTATTTTTATTTTTAGAAATAACAAAATGTCGAAAAATTTTCGGCTTTTTTGTTACATTAACTGATTATTTGCGTATAGTCTAGTATGATACCAAAAATGGCAAAAGAATTAATTCAAAAAGCAATTGATAGAGGTGCATCAGATATTTATCTGATTGCTTCAAAAGAAAAGTATAAACTTTATTTTCGACAAATGACAGCACGTGTTCTGGTAGAAGAAATTGGGTTAGAAGTTGGCTTAGCACTACTTACTCACTTTAAGTTTCTGGCTGGGATGAATACAGGAGAACGCAGACGAGTTCAATTGGGAGCTTGTTGGTATGAATTAGAGGAAAGTAATGCAAAACGTTTGCGTCTTTCGACAGTGGGGGATTTTGAGGGTAATGAATCCTTAGTAATACGTCTCTTGCATGATCAAAACAAAAAACTTGATTTTTGGTTTGATGAAGAGCTAGAGAATTATGATTGTAAAAGAGGATTGCATCTCTTTGCCGGTCCAGTAGGCTCGGGCAAAACATCTTTAATGTTTGATTTAGCTCGTCGTCATTTTACAGATTTACAAGTTATCACTATTGAAGAACCCGTTGAGTTGATTGATTCCGATTTTATTCAGTTACAAGTCAACGAAGTCATTGGTAATAGTTATGATGAATTAATTAAATTATCACTGAGGCATCGCCCAGATTTGTTAATCGTTGGTGAAATTCGTGATAAATTGACCGCTCAAGCAGTTTTACGGGCTAGTTTGACAGGTTATACAGTGTTTTCAACCGTTCATGCCGCTTCTGTTAGAGGTGTCATTCAGAGATTATCAGAGCTGGGTTTAAGTCATTGGGAAATAAAAAATGCTTTATCAAGTGTTGTTTATCAGCGTTTAATAGCTGGGAAAGGAGTATTAGACATTGCCAAAAACGAATTTGAGTCTTGGTCATCAGAAAATTGGAATAAAAAAATTGATCAGCTACTTACAAATGGATATCTCACACCTACTGAAGCCAAAAGGGAAAAAATTAAGACTGATTAAACAAGCCAAACTTATCCAACTGATGGGAAATCTTTTGAATAGTGGATTTAATTTAGGAGAAGTGATAAATTTCTTATCTTTATCAAAACTTGTGGAAAAAGAATTTACATTGAAAATGAAAGAAGGTCTCGCTTCTGGTCAAGCTTTATCAGAGCTTTTAGAAAGTCTTTCATTTTCTAAAAATGTGGTGACACAACTTGCTTTGGTAGAAGTGCATGGTAACTTGTCAGGGACGATGCAATTAGTTGAACTTCATCTAAAAAAACAGCTTAAAGTTAAAAATAAATTAGTGGAAGTTGCTACTTATCCAATATTGTTATTAATTTTTCTGGTTGGAATTATGTGGGGCTTAAAAAATTATTTACTACCACAACTCAATAGTGGCAGTAACTTTGCTACTCTATTGATTAATCATTTACCCTTAGTATTTTTTTCGTTTGGAGCTTTTATATTTTTACTGACAGCTTTGTCAGTAACTCTTTTTAAACGAAAATCAGCAATAATGAATTTTACATTTCTTGTTAAATTACCTCTGGTTCATTCCTTTATCCGTTTATATTTAACAGCTTATTTTGCAAGAGAATGGGGAAATCTAATTGCTCAAGGTGTTGAACTACGTCAAATTATTAACTTGATGAAAAAACAAAAAAGTCGAATTTTTTCAGAAGTTGGCAAGAATCTTGATTTAGAATTGAATGCTGGTCGGTCTTTTGAACAAGCTGTCAGTGAACTTGCGCTTTTTTTACCCGAACTTTCGTTAATGATTGAATATGGAGCGATGAAAGACAAATTAGGCTTAGAGCTTTCGCTTTATGCGGATGAATGTTGGGAACAATTTTTTACAAAGATAGATCGTTTAATGCAATTAATCCAACCTCTTGTTTTTATTTTCGTAGCATTGATGATTATTTTGCTATATGCAGCCATGTTACTCCCCATCTATTCAAATATGGGTTCGGGAATATAGAAAGGATGAAAAAATGGAAAGAACAAGGAAGTTAATTTTAAAGAAAATACAAAGAATATTTTTATTCGTTAAAATTTGTGAAAAAAAATGCCGTCAGAAAGAGCTAAGAGCTTTTACTTTGATAGAGATGTTAATTGTACTAGCTATTATTAGTATTTTGATATTACTATTTGTTCCAAATTTAATTAAAGAAAAATCACAAGTTCAAAAAACTGGAGAAGCGGCAGTTGTAAAAGTAGTAGAAAGTCAAGCCCAACTTTATGAATTAGATCATGATGATGAGAAGCCGACTCTGTCAGAATTGCTCAGCGCTGGGATGATTACTCAAAAACAAATTTCTGCTTACGATAATTACTATGATCAGAATAAAAATGAAGAACGAAATTTTAATGACTAGAGCATTTACTTTACTAGAGTCTCTTCTAGTTTTGTTGATTATTTCTTTTATCACAACTCTTTTTTCTTTAGAAATAATACAAACAGTCCATCTTTTTAAGGGAGAATTGTTTGTTCTCCAGTTTGAAAATTTCTATAAAAGGAGTCAAGAAGATGCTGCACTGCTTCAAAAATCTGAAAGTTTAGTTGCTAAAAATAAAGAATTAATCTGTGAAGATAGAAGTATCACAATTCCAAAGGAGGTAGCAGTTAAAGATTTTACGGTTAAATTTGATGATAAGGGAGAGAATTCTAGCTTACAAAAACTCACAATTTCTTTACCTTACGAAAAAAAGTTCATCACTTATCAATTGGAGATAGGCAGTGGAAAATATAAAAAGAAAATCAGTTAAGGCATATTTGCTTTTGGAAAGTTTAATTAGTATAGCTCTACTCGCTTTTCTAGTCAGCTTTATCGTAAGTTCTCTTGTGCATGTAAGACAAAAAGATACGGAAGAAAATCAAAAGATTGAAGCTTTAAACGTGGCACAGATGGCGATTGAAAGTCACTTAACAGAATTATCAATCAACGGTTCCGATATAAAGATAAAAGAAAACCAAAATTTACTGATTATTAGTAATCATGGAAAGGAAATTATGCGACTTGAACTTCAAAGTTAAAGCATTTACCTTGTTGGAGTGTCTGGTGGCACTTCTTGCAATTTCTGGTTCAGTCCTTGTTATCTCAGGTTTAACAAAGATGTTGAAAGAACAAGTGGCGATTAGTCAAAGTGATAGCATAAAAGATTGGCAAATTTTCTGTCAGCAAATGCGTTTTGAACTCTCAGGAACAAAATTAGATAGGGTAGAACAGAATTTTCTGTATGTAACTAAAGATAAAAAACTAAGGTTTGGTTTTATGAGTGATGATTTCCGGAAGACTGATGACAAAGGTCAGGGTTATCAGCCAATGCTTTATGATATAAAAGCGGCTAAGATTCAAGCTACTAAAAATTTAATAACCATAAGAATTGATTTTAATCAAGGAGGTGAAAGAACATTTATCTATCAATTTCCAGAAGATACGTAAGAGGAGGAATACTTCTATATACGCTAGTCTTATTATTGATGTTTTCAATGTTTCTTCAGTTCTATTTGCAAAGGCAAATAGATGATGCTCGACAATTAAGAAGTGAAAAGGAGCAGTTAACAGCTGAATTAATGGTGTCAGTAGCTTTAAAGACTGATTTAAAATCTCAAGGTCAAATTCATTTTGATTCAGGAGATTTGTCCTACAATTTACTGACAGATTCGTCAGCCAGTTCAAAAATTACTGACCATTCAAGTGATGAAAAAACTTATCAATTTAGTATCCATCTAAAAGATGGCGCAAACTTTCAAATAAAAAATTAAAAAATAACGTTAACTGGTTGACATTATTTTTTCTTTGCTATATAATTAACCAGTAAACTAATTATGGAGGACGAAATACGATGAGTTTAGCAAATCAAATCGACCAGTTTCTTGGGACAATCATGCAATTTGCAGAAAATAAGCATGAAATATTACTTGGTAAGTGCGAAAGTGATGTGAAACTAACGAGCACACAAGAACATATTTTAATGCTTTTGGCAGAACAAATATCGACAAATGCTAAAATTGCCGAAAAACTAAAGATTTCTCCAGCAGCAGTAACTAAAGCTCTAAAGAAATTACAAGAGCAAGAACTAATTAAATCAAGTCGAGCCACAAATGACGAACGCGTGGTCCTTTGGAGCTTGACTGAAAAAGCGGTTCCGGTTGCTAAGGAGCATGCTACTCATCACGAGAAAACTCTGAGTACTTACCAGGAATTAGGGAACAAATTTACTGACGAAGAACAAGAAGTGATAAGTAAATTCTTATCAGCACTTACGGAGGAATTTCAATGAAAAAGATATTGATGTTACTTGCTATTCCAGCAGTTTTACTCTTGGCAGGTTGTCAAAAATCAGCCAGTAAGCCAGAAGTTGTCACGACTTTTGAGCCAATGTATGAGTTTACGAAGGCAATTGTTGGTGACAAAGTCGATGTCGAAAATATTGTCCCTGCTAATCAGGAAGTTCATGAATTTGAACCAAGTGCAAAGCAAGTTGCGACAATGACAAATGCTGAAGCTATTGTTTACAATTCTAATGACCTTGAAAAATGGGCCAAAAAAGTAAATAATAAAGGGATTAAAATCGAAGCCAGCAAGGATGTTGATAAGATATCTGGTGACCCTCATACTTGGATTAGTCCAAAGCAAGCAATTATTGAAGTTAATACCATTGCCTCTGAGCTTGGGAAAAAATTCCCAGATGATAAAGCAACTTTTGAAAAAAATGCAGCGAGTTATGTTGCTAAATTGAAAAAGCTAGACAGTGAATTTGATACTTTGAAAGATGCTAAACAAAAAACATTTATTACACAACATGAAGCTTTTGCTTATCTAAGTCGTGATTATGGTTTGAAAGAAATTGCGATTGCTGGATTGGATCCAGAAGTAGAACCTTCAGCATCAACGCTAGCTAATTTAAAAGTTGAAATGGAAAAAGCAGGACTAAAAAATGTTTATTTTGAAGGAAATGCTAACAGTAAAATTGCTGAGACCTTAGCCAAATCAGTAGGGGCGAACCTTATTGGTATCAATACTGTTGAAGGATTATCTGACGAGCAGAAAAAAAATGGTGACAATTATCTCACACTGATGCAAGATAATTTGACTGCTTTAAAGAAAACTATCAAGTGAGTTTAAGGAAAAATTAAGATGAAGGATTTATAATGAATTTCTTCCAAAAAATCTTTTCATAAAACTCCTTGAAACTCTCGTTCTCATGAACGGGAGTTTCGTGTTTTTGAAATAAAAATAGATTAGTAAGAAAAACACCGAAATAAGAATTACTATTAGAGATATAAAGAGAAAAAATGAGATATATCAATGTTGAAAACTTGACTTTCTATTATGATAGAGAGCCAGTTTTAGAAAATATCAGCTATCATGTTGATTCTGGTGAATTTGTCACATTAACAGGTGAGAATGGCGCTGCCAAATCAACTCTTATAAAAACAACTTTGGGAATTTTAAAACCTAAAAAAGGTAAAATAAAAATCTCTCTCAAAAATAACCGAGGAGAAAAATTAAGAATTGCTTATCTTCCTCAGCAAGTTGCAAGTTTTAATGCTGGTTTTCCAAGTTCGGTTCATGAATTTGTTATGAGCGGACGCTATCCAAGGCAAGGCTGGTTTAAAAAAATGACAGCTCACGATTCAGAACACGTTAAGGCAGCCCTTGACTCAGTAGGAATGTGGGACTACAGAAATAAGCGGATTGGTGAACTTTCTGGAGGGCAAAAGCAAAGAATTGCTATTGCAAGAATGTTTGCTAGTGATCCTGATTTATTTATTCTTGATGAGCCAACAACAGGAATGGATGATGTATCAAGTAGCGATTTTTATGAATTGATGCACCATGCGGCTCATAAACATGGGAAATCTGTTTTAATGGTCACTCATGATCCAGAAGAAGTGAAAGATTATGCTGACCGAAATATTCATTTATTGAAAGATAAAAATGGGAAATTTGCTTGCTTTGATTTGCATACAGACCGAGATAGAGTAGCTCAAGAAAACCAACAAGAATTAAAGGAGGAAGCTGATGTTTGAATTATTTCAGTATGATTTTATGCGAAACGCTCTTTTAGCAGCAACCGCTATTTCAATATTTTCTCCCTTGCTTGGTGTATTTCTTGTACTACGTAGACAGAGTTTAATGTCAGATACATTATCACATGTATCATTAGCCGGTGTCGCTTTTGGGGTTCTCTTAAGTTGGAATCCAACGATTACAACTTTAATTACAGTTGTAATTGCGGCTGTTTTTCTAGAGTATTTAAGAACAATTTATCATAACTATATGGAAATTGCGACGGCCATTTTGATGTCAGCAGGGCTTGCTATTGCCCTTTTGATTTTGAATTCCTCAAAAGGAGCAACAAGTGTTAGTTTGGAGCAATATTTATTTGGCTCAATTATCACAATTTCCTTATCGCAAGTGATTATGCTTTTTGTTTTAGCAACAGTTGTTTTGCTTGGATTTATTCTCTTTTTACGTCCGCTTTACGTGATGACTTTTGATGAAGATACAGCTTTTGTTGATGGACTTCCTGTTCGATGGATTTCGATTGCATTTAATATTGTCACGGGGGTTGCTATTGCCCTGATGATTCCTGCAGCGGGGGCTTTACTTGTTTCGGCAATTATGGTTTTACCTGCTTCAATTGCGATGCGTCTAGGCAAATCTTTTAAAGCTGTGTTGTTTATCTCGGTTATTGTAAGTTTTATTGGTTTAAATGCTGGCTTGATTGCCTCTTACTATATGGATGCTCCAGCATCTGCCGCAATTACTTTAATTTTCATCGTCCTTTTCTTGGTAACTTCAAGTTTGAAACGATTGATTCGAGCCTAAGAAATAAATAAAAAGAAGTGGTAAAAATCACTTCTTTTTATTTTGTTTTATTTAAAATGTCAAGGAAGCTAGTACTAATTGCTGAAATTTCTAAAATTTTATTTTCAAACGGATGGGGAATAATAATTTTATCAGCATGAAGCATCATTCTCTCCTGTGATTTTTTACCATACAAAGCATCACCAAAGATAGGATGATTTAATGAAGATAAATGGACACGTATTTGGTGAGTTCTTCCAGTATCTAAGGTACATTTAACAAGAGTTTTGTCAGTAAATTTTTTGATAATCTCAACATGAGTCACTGCTTTTTGACCCTTTGCGGTAAGGATTCGTTTATTTTTATCATGGCGATTTTGACCAATGGCCCGATCAATGGTAAATTGATTTTCTGGGAAATGACCTTTGACTAGTGCCAAGTATTCACGATGAATTTTATTTTCTTCAAACATTTTACCAAGAATAGGGAGAACAAATTGATTTTTTGCAAATAAAACAGTACCAGATGTTGCTTGGTCCAGGCGATGGACAACAAAAACTTCTTGATTGATTGCCGCTGCAACATGATTTTGTAAGGCTAATTCATCAGCCGTATTTCCGTGGGTCTTCATTCCTTCAGGTTTATTAACAACAGTCAAATGTTCGTCTTCATAAAGGATATCAGCTAAATTTGCTGAACCGAATTTTAGAGATAAATTAGAGAAATCCTCATTATCAAAAATAAGAGTGATTTTATCTCCAGCATGGACGAGCTGATTTTCGTTAATAAGCTTGTTATTGACTAAGCAATGTTTTTTCATTCTTAGAAAGTGTCTTTGTTTACGAGGAATGAACCAAGTTTTTTCGAGTAAATCAGAGACAGACTGTTCTATAAAATTTTCGGGTAAAATGAAGTTATATTCCATATTCACATTATACTATAAGTTTTTATTTGGCCCAAAAATATAAGAAACTGAAAAGGTGACAGCATCGGGATTATCAAGAGAATTACTTTTCAATTAACTCTAGGTTTGTTATAATCAAAGTATCTTCTTAAAAATACGTAATAAAGATAACTCAAAATGTAAAAAATAATAAATATTATGAGTGAATTATAGAAAGAGAAAGAAATGTTAACAAAAAAATTTAAAGAAACATTAAAATATGAAGGTTCAGTTTCCCTCACTTCATGGGGAACAGAGAAAAGTCCTCATGTTACAGGAACATGGATTTCTTATTTACAGCTTACCAGTGATGAACGAATATTGGCACCAGCAGCAGGGATGCATTATTTAGAAGAAGATATTAAAGTGAATGATACAATTTATCTGATGCTTGGGGTTAGAGAAGTCGAAGGTAAAAATGGCTATCAAGGGATTGGCTTTAGGGTGAGTGCTAAAGCAAAACTTATTTCAAATGGTCCAGAATTTGAAATGATGAAAGAAAAGTATCCATTTTTGCGAGCAGTTCTTGAACTTACTCCGGTGGAAGTAGAACAACTATTATAAAGATAATATTTCATCTTAGAAGGTTTATTTATAAAATTAAATGAGGTTTGAATAATTATAAAATGATTTATTAATCATTTTTTTAATATAATAGTTATTAAGGGGTGAAAAATATGAAATTTTATGATATTGAATTTTTAAAATCGCAAGCTGGACTTAGTGATTATCTTCGATATATCTTTATTTTTGGGAGTCTTGTAGTTCTTGTTATTGTATTTGCTATATATATTAAGCATAGAATTAAAACGAAATATAGAGATCTTAGTATTATTTTATTATTATTTATTATTTTAGAGATTGGTATACAATATTCAAATTATCAAATTAATCAATCTAAGCATACTCAATCTTCACAGATGGTTGGATTTATTGAAAGAGTCGCTAAAAACGAAAGAACGAATAAAAATAATATTTTTGTTAATTCCACGCAATTAGCTGATGGTGTGATTGTAAAGATAAAAGGTGATTATTATAAAGTTAACCTTAGTGCTGATCAACAGTCATACACCCTTACTAAAAGTTACTTGATTAATCCCGAAAAATAAAAAATTAGGAGATAAAATGCAATTATACAGCCCAATAATACTAAAATTTGCTTTAGGTATTATTTGTTTAATTATTCAAATAAATTTAATGGGGAAAGGTAATCTTGCCCCCTCATCAGCAATGGATCAAGTTCAAAATTATGTTTTAGGAGGAATTATTGGTGGAGTCATCTATAATGATTCTATTACGGTTTTACAATTTGTCTTGGTTCTAATCATATGGACACTGTTAGTATTAATTTTAAAATTTGCAAAGGAGCACAATCGCTATGTAAAATTAATCGTTGATGGTAAACCATTGACTCTGATTCAAGATGGAAAAGTGAGAGTAAATGAATGTCTCAGAAATGGAATCTCTGCTAATGAATTAATGTTTAAATTACGTTCCAATGGTATCTATGAGATACATAATGTTAAAAGAGCTATTTTAGAACAAAATGGTCAATTGACATTGATTGAATTTGGTGGTGAAAATATTAAATATCCAATTATTGTTGATGGACAAGCTAATTTTGATGTTCTCGAATTAATTGATAAAGATGAAAATTGGCTTGAACAACAAATTAATCTGCAAGGATATAACCAAATTAAGGAAATATATTTAGGAGAATACTTATCAGGTGAACTTAAACTTTACGGATATACAAAATAATATTAGAAAGCGAATACTCTTGTTTTAATTTAGAGTTAGTTAGCTAAATTATAAATAGAATTTTGGAGCTAGAAGTGAAACAATTGAAAAATCTAGAGAAACCTTTATAATAAAACATAAATCCCTTTCGTTTTACAAACTTACATTGTAAGCCAAAGGGATTTTTGGTAAAATAATCAGAACTGAAAAAATGAAATCTAAAGACCTTACAAAGATGTAAGGCAAAAAAAGCAGAAAAGTATTAAAATAAGGTATTACTGTATTCATTTGAGTAAGTAAAGAAATAAAAAGCATCTGAGGAACGATATATGTCTGAAAATAATAATTTCAGTCGGCGTAATAAAAAGGAACCTAAAAAAAATAGTTTAAAAATTCCTAATTTACGCCCTAAAAAACAAAAAAAGCTTGAAGAAGAAATAGAAAAACCGGCTAAAACGAAGTTCGGTAAATTCATGAAACCAATTAAACGGTTCTGGAAACGTTATAATCTGACAAAAATCACAATTATTTTTGTCTTAGTAGCCATTGTTTCGACAGGATCATATCTTTTTTACTTAGCTAAAACAGCTAATGTTAAAGTACTGCAAAGTTCTATTTCGGCACAAACAGTCATTTATGACAAAGATAATAACGAAGCTGGAAATCTTTATGGTCAAAAAGGAACACCGGTCAAAATTGACCAAATTTCCAAAAATATTACAAATGCTGTTGTAGCAACAGAAGATAGAACTTTCTATAAAAATCATGGTGTCAATTTGAAACGTTTTGCTCTAGCAGCCGTTACTCTTGGGCGTTTTGGTGGTGGTTCAACAATCACTCAACAATTGGCCAAAAATGCTTATTTGACTCAAGAACAAACGATTGACCGTAAAGCACGTGAGTTTTTCTTGGCACTTGAAATCAATAAACATTATAGTAAAGATGAGATTCTTGATATGTATCTGAATAATTCTTACTTTGGTAATGGTGTTTGGGGAATTCAGGATGCAGCTTTGAAATACTTTGGTGTTCCAGCAAGCGAGGTAACTGTTGATGAAGCAGCCAGTCTTGCGGGAATGTTAAAAGGGCCAGAAATTTATAATCCTCTTTACGAAAAAGGAAAATATGCGACTGACCGACGTAATACAGTTTTGCAAAATATGGTTAATGCTGGTTATTTGGAGCAGTCACAGGCAGATACTTTTATGAAAGTTGACTTACAAGCTCAATTGCAAGACAATTATCAATCTAAAAGTAGTCAATATAAATATCCAAGCTATTATAATGCTGTAATTTCTGAAGCAGAACGCAAGTATGGTCTGACATTACAAGAAATCATGAATAATGGTTACAAGATATATACGGGTATGGACCAAAATATGCAATCCGGTTTGCAAAAGACTTATTCTGACCCAAGTTTCTTCCCACAAGCATCTGATGGAACTTATGCCCAATCTGCTTCGGTTGCTATTGACCCTAAAACGGGAGCTGTAAATGCTCTTGTCGGAAATGTTAATACAGAAGGTTCAAATAGCTTTACTGATTATAACTATGCTACAATGTCTAAACGTTCTCCTGGTTCAGTTATTAAACCTCTTATTGTTTACGCTCCAGCAATTGAAGCGGGGTGGTCAATTGATAAAACGGTTGATGATTCACCAGCAGATTATAATGGCTGGAAACCAACCGATTTTGATAATCAATGGCGTGGACAAATTCCAATGTATACTGCTTTAGCAAATTCATATAATATTCCAGCTATTAATACATATCAGGCGATTGGACCAAAAGTCGGAAATGCTTTAGGGCGTGAGTTTGGTTTAGATTTAAGTAGTAAAAATGATGTTTTACCGACGGCACTCGGAGCTGGAGTTGAAACGAATCCATGGCAAATTGCTCAGGCTTATCAAGTTTTCGCAAATGGTGGAGTGATGAATGATGCGCATTTGATTACTAAAATTGAAAATGCTGCAGGACAAGTTGTAAAAACAGCAAAGGTAACCAAAAAACGGGTTATTAGTAAAGATACAGCTGACAAAATGACTCAAATGATGCTGGGAACTTATACTAATGGTTCTGCTTGGAAAGCTTCACCTAAGTCTTATACGCTTGCTGGTAAGACGGGAACCAATGAAGACCAAGACCAGTGGGTAGTAGGTTATACACCAGATGTTGTGATGGCACTATGGGTCGGTTATGCGGATGGAAAATATAAACTGACAGGTTCATCAGAAGGACAAACCTCAGTCATTTTCCGTCAGGAAGCTAGTTATATGTTGCCTTATACTAAAGGAACGGCATTTACAGTTGAAAATCCTTATGCCGAAGCGGGTGTTGCCGCACAAGAACCTTATTGGACTCAACAAAGACAATATCAAGATGATATTGTGGACCAAGAACAAGCGGAAGCTCACACGACTGGAAATACACCAGAAAGCTCTAGTTCTAGCTCTTCATCGTCTTCAGATTCTGGTGGTTTGGACCTCGGAAAAGTTGGTAAAGATATTGGAGATGCAGCTAAAAATGCTTGGGATAAAGTTAAAGGGATTTTTGGCAACTAAAACTGAAAAAAGAGGTAGAAATATGGTAGAATTAGAGGTAAAGAGTAGTAGTTTTAAGACAAGAAAATTTTAAAGAATAAAGATAGAAATCGAGAAGAAAAATGAAGCGTTACGTCACAGGTTTTAATGGATTACGGACGATTGGTGTTTTAACAGTTATTCTATATCACCTCTGGCCAAACCATGTTCAGGGTGGTTTTCTTGGTGTCGTTTTATTTTTTGTACTCTCAGGCTATTTGGTGACGGATTCGCTCCTTCGCGAGTATGAAAAAAATAAAAAAATTAATGTTTGGAAGTTTTGGGGGAGAAGATTAAAACGTCTCTACCCACTGTTAATTGCGATTTTTCTGCTTGTGACACCTTACATCATTCTTTTCCAACCTAATTTGTGGGCGGGATTACGTTCTAATTTCCTTTCTGCTGTATTTTCGGTTCAAAACTGGTGGCAGATTTCGCAAGGAAGTTCTTATTTTGCTGATATTGCAGGTGCTTCACCTTTCAAACATATTTATTATTTATCAATCGAGGGGCAATTCTTCATCCTTTGGCCTTTGCTATTGATTGTTTTGCTAAAATTTGTTAAAAAAAGAGGTCGGATTTTTGTCATTGCTAATGTTTTGGCCTTGATTTCGGCAATTTGGATGGCAATTCTTTTCGTTCCCGGAGCAGACCCAACGCGGGTTTATTATGGAACGGATACGCGTTTCTTTAGCTTGATGATGGGGGCTAGTCTTGCTTTCATTTGGCCTTTGAATAAACTTTCGCATAAGGTTAATAAACGAGCAATTAAAATTGCATGGCAGTTGACGATTGGATTATCTTTGCTCCTGGTGCTTGCTTATATCTTTATGCCTGCTCAAGGGACATTTACTTATTATGGCGGAATGTGGCTAGCAAGTTTGGCCAGTGTGATAATGGTTGCTTTGGTGGCACATCCAAGTCTTCCGACTAACAAGCTATTTTCAAACCCTGTTTTTGAATATATTGGCTCACGTTCTTACGGAATTTACTTGTGGCAACTTCCTGTTTTTGCTTTCGCTGAAGCTAAAGTACTTGCTCCTACCGCTTGGTATAATTTGATTTGGCAATTGGCGCTCATTCTTATTCTGACGGAACTTTCATATCGTTTGATTGAGCTACCAACGCAGCGCTTTGATTATAGTAATATTTTAGGAATCCTTCAAAATTTTGTTCGAGAAAAAGGTTGGAAACTTAAAAAGAATATTTTACCGATGCTCCTTTCAGGGCTTGCTCTGATAAGCTTAGGTTTCATTATTTTTTCACCACCTTCACCTCATGATCAACGAGTGATTGAAGAAAAAATAATGGCTCAACAAGTTGCTCTACAAAAGAAACAATTGGCTGAGGCTAACAACAAAGTACCAATGTCCTTAAAGGCAGTAGCAGAAAAGTATCAAATTCAACCGGTGGTTGCTGAAAAAGCTTCTCAAATGAATGTTCTAGCCCTTGGAGATTCAGTTATGGTTGCCGCTTCTACAAATCTTCAAGAAGTTTTTCCACACATGTATATTGATGCAGCAGTGGGTCGCCAAGCAAGTTCACTGGCGACAGATTTGGCTAATGCTAAAGCGAAAATGCCTAATCCTGACGCTTATTTAATTGGTCTGGGAACAAATGGAACAATTAAAGAAGATGAAATTGATGCAGCGATGAAAGTGGCAGGTAATAAACCTGTTTATTGGATGAATGTCCACGCAGACCGTGTTTGGGCAAAACCTAATAATAATTTGCTGACGAAAATGGCAAAGAAATATAAAAATTTGAAAATTATTGATTGGAATAAAAAAGCATCTGGTCAAAGTTTATGGTTCTACAGTGATAATATTCATCCTAAAGGAACAGGGGCCGAAAAATACGCCGCTTTAGTAGCTAATAGTCTGACCAATGTGGAAAAATAGTTTGCGCTTCTAAATAATTTTTGATAGAATAAGAGATAATATGTTAAGAAAAGCTGGATTAGCGTGCACCATATGTGGTTCACGAAATTACACCCTCAATCTTTCGTCAGTTGCGAAAGAAAAACGAGTTGAAGTTAAAAAGTTTTGTCGTACTTGTGGCAAACACACATTACACAAAGAAACGCGTTAAATCGTATTTACTTTAATAGGGTTTAAACACGTCGAACTGGCATTCTGTCAGTAAACTTTTATAAGAAATGGACTCTGTCAGTAAATTTGTGGCAGTGATAGGAAAAGATTATGTTTAAATTTATTGGTAGCATTGTTGAAGAAATGAAATTAACCACTTGGCCAAGCAGAAAACAATCTGTTCGTGATTTTTTTATGGTCATTGAATATACAGCTTTCTTCTTGGTGTTCATCATAATTTTCGATTGGGTAACTCAACATGGAATTACATTTAGTGTTAACCATTTAATCCCATTTCTTAAATAATCTATAAATCTGTCAGTTTTGACAGATTTTTCTTTTCTAATTTTATTAAAAGTCCTTTTAATTCAAGATAAATATGATATAATAATATTATCTGATAAGGGCTTGGCCCTTTTTCTTGTACCCAAATTACTGACAGAATTTCTGTCAGCTGGGATTTTAACTGATTAAGTAAAAAAAATAAATACAGAGGTATTTCAAATGGAAGATAATAATTTAGTAAGTTTTGACCAAGGTTGGTTCGTTATTCAAACCTATGCAGGGTATGAACGTAAAGTTAAAGAAGATTTGCTTGAACGTGCTGAACTTTATAACATGGCTGACAAAATTTTGCGTGTCGAAATTCCAACTGAGACAATTCGTACAGAAGTTAACGGCAAAATGAAAGAAGTCGAAGAAAACTTATTCCCAGGTTATGTTTTGGTTGAAATGAATATGACTGATGAAGCATGGTTTATTGTCCGTAATACACCAAATGTTACTGGATTCGTTGGTTCACACGGGAATAGATCAAAACCTACACCACTTTTTGAACAAGAAATTCAAGATATTTTGGTTGGCATGGGCAAAGTTGTTCGTGAAATTGACTTTGATGTTTTTGTTGGAAAACGTGTTCGTATTGTTGACGGTGCCTTTTCAGGATTTGAAGCTCCAATCACAGAAATCAATGGTGACAAATTGACTCTGACTGTTGATATGTTTGGTCGTGCAACTCCAGTTGAATTGGACATGCACCAAATTGAAGATATTCAAGCTTAATTAAGTATTATAATAAAAAAAGCCACGAGAATTCGTGGCTTTTTGCGAGTTTACAGAATATTTGTTATAATTATAAAAAATGTGATTGGGGAATAAATATCATGGTAACTTTTTATCAGTCAACACGTGATAAATCAAATAAAAAAACAGCGTCGCAAGCTATTTTACAAGGTTTGGCAGAAGATGGTGGACTTTTTGTTCCCGTTGACTTTCCAAAAGTTGATTTAGACTTTGAAAAATTAAAAAACGCTTCTTATCAAGAAATTGCTGAACTTGTTTTGAAAGCATTTTTTGATGATTTTTCTGCTGACGAAATTAAATCAATGGTGACAAAAGCATACGGAGAAAAATTCGATAGTCCGGAAATTGCACCGCTTAAAAGACTTGGGAATCACTATATTCTTGAACTTTTTCATGGTGAAACGATTGCTTTTAAAGACATGGCACTCTCTATCTTACCTCATTTAATGACCCAAGCGGCTAAGAAAAATGGTGTGACTAATGAAATTGTTATCTTGACTGCAACTTCTGGAGATACAGGGAAAGCTGCCATGGCCGGTTTTGCTGATGTGCCCCAAACAAAAATTATTGTTTTTTATCCCAAAGGTGGTGTCAGCCATATTCAAGAGCAACAAATGCTGACTCAAAAAGGGGAAAATGTTCATGTTGTTGGAATTGATGGAAACTTTGACCAAGCTCAAACAGCAGTAAAAGAAATGTTTAATAACAAAGTTTTACATGATCAACTTTTGAAAAATAATAAACAATTTTCGTCAGCAAATTCAATGAATATTGGACGTTTGATTCCACAAGTTGCTTATTATATTTATGCTTACGCACAACTTGTCAAAACTGGTCAAATTACTGACGGAGAAGAAATTGATTTTTCAGTTCCAACAGGGAATTTTGGAAATATCTTAGCGGCTTATTATGCTAAAAAATTGGGCTTGCCCGTTCATCAGCTCATCTGCGCTTCAAATAAAAATAATGTGCTGACAGACTTTTTCAAAACAGGACTTTATGATAAAAATCGTGAGTTCTATGTGACAAGTTCACCTTCGATGGATATTTTGGTCTCTTCAAATCTTGAACGTTTAATTTTTGAATTAACTGACGAAAATGATAAAGTAACCTCAGATTTACTGACAGCCTTATCAGTAGAAGGGCATTATCAAATTTCTAAAGAAATGATTACTAAACTTCAGGGATTTGTGGCTGACTGGGCATCAGAAGATGAAATTTCAAAAGAAATTCAAGAAACTTTTGAAAATGAAAAATATGTTCTGGACCCTCATACAGCAGTAGCAAATTATGTCTATCATCAAATTCAACCCAAAGAAAAAACAGTTGTGGTCAGCACGGCAAGTCCTTATAAGTTTCCGAAAGTTGTTTTAGAAGGGCTTGAAGATGATAAAACAGAGTTGTCAGTAAATAGAGACGATTTTGCTGCCGTTAAATCACTTGAAAAATTGAGTGGGATTCCATTACCAAAAGCAGTCATCGGACTTGAAGAAGCAGAAGTTCTACATCATACCGTTATTCCGGCCGCTGAAATGCAAAAAGAAGTAGAAAAATATCTTGGCTTAAAATGAAAACAAATAGAGAAATATTAAAATTCGCATTTCCAGCGATTATTGAAAATTTCTTACAAATGCTTGTAGGGGTGAGTGACACAATGATTGTTGCTCACCTTAGTCTTTCTGCCGTAGCAGCTGTTTCTTTGGCTAATAATCTCATCACGGTCTATCAGGCGATTTTTATTGCTTTGGGAACAATTGTTTCAAGTTTATGTGCCAAAGTGCTTATTGCAAAAAAGGTAGAGGAAAATCCAAAAAGATTAATTAATTCTGCTACCAAACTGACTTTTTTAATTGGTCTTGCCTTGGGGATTGTTTCAGTTGTGGGAGCACGACCTATTCTTTATTTACTTGGTGCTCGTCAGCAGGTTTTAGAGCTGTCCATTATTTATCTTAGTTTAGTAGGTGGCTTGATTGTCCTTTTGGCTTTAATGACGACTTTTGGAGCCTTTCTACGGGCTGATGGAAATACAAAGACACCGATGTGGGCAAGTTTTTTTGCCAGTCTTCTAAATTTGATACTGTCAATTGTCTTTATTTTTGTTTTCCATTTAGGAGTGTTGGGAACAGCACTTGGAGCGGTTATTGCTAGATTTATTGGGACGCTTTTCCTCTATTATAAGTTAGAAGATAAGCGACCCGATCTTCAATTTTATAAAGAAAAATTGGACCATCAATTGATTAAATTAAGTTTACCAGCAACTGGAGAGCGTTTGTCCATGCGTTTGGGCGATTTGCTCATCATGATGATTATTGTCAGATTAGGTGAACGTGTATTTGCAGGAAATGCAATTGGTGAAAGCATTACACAATTTAATTATATGCCCGTTTTCGGAATGGCAACCGTAACAGTAATTTTGGTAGCACAAGCAGCAGCTGAAAATAGTATTGAAAATGTTAAAGCTTATATCAAAAAGACCTACTGGTTAGCGACGATTATGATGTTTGTGATTGGTTTGGCCCTTTTACTGACAGCCAATATTCTAAATCAATTTTTCACTACTGACAGAATTGCCATGAATGCAAGTACCACTGTTATTTTGTTTTCGTTTTTAGCGACTTTTTTCGTCACGGGAGCAACAACTTATACAGCAGCTTTTCAGGGAATAGGAAACACAAAACTTCCTTTTTATGCCACAACGCTAGGGATGTTTGGCATTCGCTTGCTTTTAGGAGCATTTTTAGCCTTAGGATTAAAATTAGGGCTAGAGGGAGTTTGGTTAGCAGTTTTACTTGATAATCTCTTTAGATTTATTTTTCTCAAAATCAAGTTTAATCGAAGCCTCACAAGCAAAATTTAAAATAAAAAAATACTGACAGCTTTTCTGTCAGTAATTTTTTTATTGTTTTTTCAATAAATCGCGAATTTCTTGGAGAGTTTCCAATTCTTCGTTTTTTTGTTCTTCGACAGTTTCCTCTTTTTTAGGGAAGAGTTTGTTGATGAATTTGATAAGAATGAAAATAACAAAGGCTGTAATGATGAAATTAATGACATCATTTAAGAAAGCACCGTAAGTGAATTTTGTTTTTCCAACAGTTACTGACAAATGAGCAAGAGCAGTACTTTGAACAAACATTCCGATTAACGGATTAATCAAGTTATCAACTAAAGATTTAACTAAAGCAGTAAAAGCTGCCCCGATGATAACCCCAACGGCTAAGTCCAATACGTTCCCACGTAAAATAAAGTTTTTAAATTCCTTTAACATAAATCCTCCTATATAATAGATTATAAATCCTTTAAACAAATTATATCAAAAAGTTTAAAGATGACAAAGTAAGCTTTCTTGTCATTTTAAGTAAATTCCTTCATTCCCCAAAAAAGATTTAGAAAGAATGAAAAAAAGTCTAAAAAGTCCTTGACAAGCCACATCTCCTTTGATAGAATAGACAAGTGCTGTTAAAAACAGTATGTAGCGACGAAACGAGAGGTTGCGACACACCCGAAGGTATTGCCATACCTAACGTGTCGGTTTTCCCGTGGAGCTAGCCTATTGAATACAATAGACGAGAGGAGAAAAAATGGCAACTAAAAAAATTCGCATTCGCTTAAAAGCATACGAACATCGTATCCTTGATGCAGCTGCAGAAAAAATCGTAGAAACTGCTAAACGTACAAACGCAGAAGTAAGTGGTCCAATTCCACTTCCAACTGACCGTAGCGTCTACACTGTTATCCGCGCGACTCACAAATACAAAGACTCACGCGAACAATTCGAAATGCGTACACACAAACGCTTGATCGACATCATCGAACCAACACAAAAAACTGTTGATTCACTTATGAAACTCGATTTGCCAAGTGGTGTAAACATCGAAATTAAACTCTAATTAAGAAAGGTAATTCTCATGTCAAAAGGAATCTTAGGGAAAAAAGTGGGAATGACTCAAATCTTCACAGAAAACGGTGAATTAATTCCTGTTACTGTGATCGAAGCGACTCCTAACACAGTTCTTCAAGTTAAATCTGTTGAAACAGATGGTTACGAAGCAACTCAAGTTGGTTTCGATACACTTCGTGAAGTTTTGACCAACAAACCTGCCAAAGGTCATGCTGCTAAAGCTAATACGACTCCTAAGCGCTTCGTTCGTGAATTCAAAGGACTCGAAGGCGCTGAAGTAGGAGCAGAAATCACTGTTGATACATTTGCAGCCGGAGATGTTGTTGATGTTACCGGAACTTCTAAAGGTAAAGGTTTCCAAGGCCCAATCAAACGTCATGGTCAATCACGTGGTCCTATGGCCCACGGTTCACGTTACCACCGTCGTCCTGGTTCAATGGGTCCTGTTGCAGCTAACAAAGTTCCAAAAGGTAAAAAACTTGCTGGACGTATGGGTAACAAACGCGTTACTGTACAAAACCTTGTTATCGCACAAGTGCTTCCTGAAAAGAACGTTATCCTTGTAAAGGGTAATGTCCCAGGTGCTAAGAAATCATTGATTGTTGTTAAATCAGCAATCAAAGCTAAATAAGAAGGAAAGGAGATAGAAATCTATAATGGCAAAAGTATCATTATTTAAACAAGATGGTTCACAAGCTGGTGAAGTTACACTTAACGACTCAGTATTTGGTATCGAACCAAACGAATCAGTCGTATTCGACGTTGTAATCTCACAACGCGCTAGCCTTCGCCAAGGAACACACGCACACAAAAATCGTTCTGCTGTGTCTGGTGGTGGTAAAAAACCATGGCGTCAAAAAGGTACAGGTCGTGCTCGTCAAGGTTCTACCCGCTCTCCACAATGGCGTGGTGGTGGTACTGTCTTCGGTCCAAACCCACGTAGCTACGCCTACAAACTTCCACAAAAAGTTCGTCAATTGGCGCTTAAATCAGTTTACTCAACAAAAGTTGCTGATGGTAAATTAATCGCTGTTGACACACTTGACTTTACAGCTCCAAAAACTGCTGAATTTGCAAAAGTAATCTCAGCACTTTCAATTGAACGTAAAGTTCTTGTGGTTCTTCCAAACGAAGGTAACGAATTTGCAGAACTCTCTGCACGTAATCTTGCAAACGTGAAAGTTACAACTGCTAATTCAGCATCTGTACTTGACATCGTTTCTGCTGACAAACTCCTTGTGGTTCAATCAGCATTGACACAAATTGAGGAGGTTCTTGCATAATGTCACTTTATGATATCATCCGTAAACCTATCATTACTGAAGCTTCTATGGCTGCAATGGATCAAAAGAAATATACTTTCGAAGTAGATTCACGTGCGCATAAACTTCTCATCAAACAAGCTGTTGAAGCTGTCTTTGGTGTAAAAGTTGCCTCAGTAAATACTATCAGCGTTAAACCAAAATCTAAACGAGTTGGTAAATACACTGGTACTAAATCAGGCTACAAAAAAGCTATCGTTACTTTGACTGAAGATTCTAAAACAATCGAAATCTTCGGCGAAGACGCAGAATAATAGAGGAGGAAAATCGTGGGAATTAAAGTTTACAAACCTACCACAAACGGTCGCCGTAACATGACTGGTAGCGACTTCGCTGAAATCACTACAAGTACTCCTGAAAAGAGCTTGCTTGTAAGCATGAGCAAAACAGCTGGTCGTAATAACACTGGTCGTATCACAGTTCGTCACCACGGTGGTGGTCACAAACGTAAATATCGTGTAATCGACTTCAAACGTACAACTGACAACGTTGTTGCTAAAGTTGCTACAATTGAATACGATCCAAACCGTACTGCAAACATCGCATTGATCGTTTACTCTAACGGTGTTAAATCATACATCTTGGCTCCTAAAGGCCTTGAAGTTGGAATGACAGTTGTATCTGGCCCTGAAGCCGACATCAAAGTTGGTAACGCATTGCCACTTGCTAACATTCCAGTTGGTACATTGATCCACAACATTGAATTGAAACCTGGTAAAGGCGGACAATTGGTTCGTTCAGCTGGTGCTTCAGCTCAAGTACTCGGTTCAGAAGGTAAATATACACTCGTTCGTCTTCAATCAGGCGAAGTTCGTATGATCCTTTCAACTTGCCGTGCTACAATCGGTGTTGTAGGTAATGAACAACAAAGCTTAATCAACCTTGGTAAAGCAGGACGTACACGTCACATGGGTATCCGCCCAACAGTACGTGGTTCTGTAATGAACCCTAACGATCACCCACACGGTGGTGGTGAAGGTCGTCAACCAGTTGGTCGCAAGTCTCCAATGACTCCATGGGGTAAACCAGCTCTTGGTCTCAAGACTCGCAACAAGAAAGCAAAATCAAGCAAACTTATCGTTCGTCGTATCAACGACTAATAAGTCGCTTTATTTTCACAAGAGCCTTCTCGGCGTCTTGTTAAATTTGATAAAACTTATTGTCAAATTTAATGAGATGTCGAAAGTGCATCTATAAATTCCGCCAACTCCGCCTTAGTAGCGGTAGTGGTACAAATATTTAAAGGAGAAACTCGCAAAATGGGTCGTAGTCTTAAAAAAGGACCTTTCGTCGATGAGCATTTGATGAAAAAAGTTGAAGCTCAAGTCAACGCCGAAAGAAAATCTGTGATCAAAACTTGGTCACGCCGTTCTACAATCTTTCCGAACTTTGTAGGACTTACAATTGCTGTTTACGATGGTCGCAAACACGTACCAGTTTACGTTCAAGAAGATATGGTTGGACACAAACTTGGTGAATTCGCACCAACTCGTACTTATCGTGGTCACGCTGCTGACGACAAGAAAACACGTCGCTAATAGGAGGAGAAAAAAATGGCAGAAATTACTTCAGCTAAAGCAACTGCAAAAACAGTTCGCGTTTCACCTCGTAAGACTCGTCTTGTTATCGATCTTATCCGCGGGAAACGTGTTGCAGATGCAATTGCAATCTTGAAATTTACACCGACTAAAGCTGCTGTAGAAGTTGAAAACGTACTTAATAGTGCTATCGCTAATGCAGAAAATAACTTTGGTCTTGAAAAAGCTAACTTGGTAGTAAGCGAAACATTTATTAATGAAGGTCCAACAATGAAACGTTTCCGTCCACGTGCCAAAGGTTCAGCTTCACCAATTAACAAACGCACAGCTCACATCACTGTAGTTGTAGCTGAGAAAGAATAAGGAGGTAAAAACGTGGGTCAAAAAGTACATCCAATAGGAATGCGTGTTGGCGTTATTCGCGATTGGGATGCCAAATGGTATGCTGAAAAAGAATATGCGGATTACCTTCACGAAGACTTGGCAATTCGTCAACTTATCCAAACTAAACTTGCTGATGCTTCAGTATCATTGATTGAAACTGAACGTGCAATTAACAAAGTTATCGTAACTTTGCACACTGCTAAACCAGGTATGGTTATCGGTAAATCAGGAGCTAACGTTGATGCACTCCGTGCAGAACTCAACAAACTTACTGGTAAACAAGTTCACATCAACATCGTTGAAATCAAAAAACCTGATTTGGACGCTCATCTTGTTGGTGAAGGAATTGCTAAACAACTTGAAGCACGTATTGCTTTCCGTCGTGCTCAAAAACAAGCAATCCAACGTGCGATGCGCGCTGGTGCAAAAGGGATCAAAACTCAAGTTTCTGGTCGTTTGAATGGTGCTGATATTGCCCGTGCTGAAGGATATTCAGAAGGTACAGTTCCACTCCACACACTCCGTGCGGATATCGACTACGCTTGGGAAGAAGCAGACACAACTTATGGTAAACTCGGCGTTAAAGTTTGGATCTACCGTGGTGAAGTTCTCCCTACTAAAAAATCTGTGAAAGGAGAAAAATAATCCATGTTAGTACCAAAACGTGTAAAACACCGTCGTGAATTCCGCGGTAAAATGCGTGGTTATGCTAAAGGTGGCGATACTATTTCTTTCGGTGAATACGGTCTTCAAGCGACTACATCTCACTGGATTACTAACCGCCAAATCGAAGCAGCTCGTATTGCTATGACTCGTTACATGAAACGTAACGGTCAAGTTTGGATTAAAATTTTCCCTCACAAATCATACACAGCCAAAGCTATTGGTGTGCGTATGGGTTCAGGGAAAGGTGCTCCTGAAGGTTGGGTTGCTCCAGTTAAACGTGGCGTTGTCATGTTTGAATTGGGCGGCGTTGATGAAGCGACTGCACGCGAAGCGTTGCGTCTTGCTTCACACAAACTTCCTGTTAAAACTAAATTTGTGAAACGAGGTGAAGCGTAATGAAATTGAGCGAAACTAAATCACTTCTTAAAGATTTGCGCGCTTTGTCAGTTGAAGAATTGACAACTCGTGAAGCTGAATTGAAGAAAGAATTGTTTGATCTTCGTTTCCAAGCAGCTGCTGGTCGTCTCGAAAACACAGCTAAGCTTGATGAAGTCAAGAAAACGATTGCACGTGTAAAAACTGTGCAAGCTGAATTGAACAAATAATAGGTCAGGAGAAACTATAAATGGAACGCAAACAACGTAAAGTTTATCAAGGCCGCGTGGTTTCAGACAAAATGGATAAAACTATCACAGTTGTCGTAGAAACTAAGCGTAACCACCCTGTCTATGGTAAACGCATTAACTATTCTAAAAAATATAAAGCTCACGACGAAAACAACTCTGCAAAAACTGGCGACATCGTTCGTATCATGGAAACTCGTCCTTTGTCTAAAGACAAACATTTCCGTCTTGTAGAAATCGTTGAAGAAGCAGTTATTATCTAAGCAAAACTAGGAGGAATATAGCATGATTCAAACAGAATCTCGTTTGAAAGTTGCAGATAACTCAGGTGCTAAAGAACTTTTGACTATCCGTGTTCTCGGTGGTTCATCACGTAAGTTCGCTGGTATCGGTGATATCGTTGTAGCTACAGTTAAATCAGCTGCCCCTGGTGGAGCAGTTAAAAAAGGTGAAGTTGTGAAAGCAGTCATCGTTCGTACTAAATCTGGTGCGAAACGTCCTGACGGTTCATACATCAAATTTGATGAAAATGCAGCAGTGCTCATCCGTGACGATAAAACTCCTCGCGGAACACGTATCTTTGGCCCAGTTGCCCGCGAACTCCGCGAAGGTGGCTACATGAAGATCGTTTCACTTGCTCCAGAAGTACTCTAATCAAGCATTATAGAGATATGGTTTTGTTGGAAAAATTTTTTGACAGAATCATATTTTACTGTTATTATTAACAGAATAGTCCCCTAGTAACAAAATATTAGGGTGCCCATCGGGCGTAAGAAAGGAATTAAACATGTTTGTAAAAACTGGTGATACAGTTAAAGTTATCGCAGGTAAAGACCGCGGTACTACTGGTAAAGTAATCAAAGCTTTGCCAAAAGTAAATAAAGTTGTCGTTGAAGGTGTTGCTATCATGAAGAAACACCAAAAACCAAACTCAGAAAACCCAAGTGGTGCTATTCTTGAAATCGAAGCTCCTATCCACGTTTCTAACGTACAAGTGCTCGACAAAAATGGTGTTGCTGGTCGTGTAGGTTACAAAGTTGTTGACGATAAAAAAGTTCGTTTCAACAAAAAATCTGGCGAAATTTTAGACTAAGGCGGAAAGGAGAAATAATATGACTAATCGTTTGAAAGAAAAATATACTAACGAAGTAGTACCAGCGTTGACTGAACAATTCAACTACACTTCAATCATGGCTGTACCAAAAGTTGATAAAATCGTTATCAACATGGGTGTTGGAGATGCTGTAAACAACTCTAAAAACCTTGATAAAGCTGTTGCTGAATTGGCTTTGATCTCTGGTCAAAAACCATTGATTACTAAAGCTAAAAAATCAGTTGCTGCTTTCCGTCTTCGTGAAGGTATGCCAATCGGTGCGAAAGTAACTCTTCGTGGCGAACGTATGTTCGAATTCTTGGACAAATTGGTTACTGTTTCACTCCCACGTGTACGTGACTTCCACGGTGTTTCAAACAAAGCGTTTGACGGTCGCGGTAACTACACACTTGGTGTGAAAGAACAATTGATTTTCCCAGAAATCAACTATGATGATGTTGATAAAGTTCGTGGTATGGATATTGTTATCGTAACAACTGCTAACACTGACGAAGAATCACGTGAATTGCTTGCTAAACTCGGCATGCCGTTCGCTAAATAAGATAGGGAGAATACATAAATGGCTAAGAAATCTATGGTTGTTAAAAACCAACGCCCTGCAAAATTCTCAACACAAGCTTATACTCGTTGCGAACGTTGCGGACGTCCACATTCAGTTTACCGCAAATTTAAACTTTGCCGTATCTGTCTTCGCGAATTGGCTTATAAAGGTCAATTGCCAGGCGTTAAAAAAGCTTCATGGTAATTTGTTAATTATCGTGTAACGAATAAAAATTACTGACAGAATTTCTGTCAGTAATTTTTTTTGTATCTTAGAATTCTATGATATGGGAACGTTTTCAAAAAGTGAAATAAATGTAATAATTTGCTATAATAGCTAAAGAATAGGAGAAATTTATGGAAAAGAAATTTGGTAAAATCAAAAAATATGTAACAGTTTCTGCCATTATTTTAGGAGCTTTAGTGACTTTAGCAGCTTGTAGTAGTGGGAGTAAAGAAAGTGAAAAAGCTGAGCATACTAGTTCGTCACAAAGTATAAAAAATAAGGAAAGTCTCCCAAGCAGTAGTTCACAATCTTCAAGTATAAGTACGAGTTCAAGTTCAAGTTCGGACATAAGTCCAAGTTCAACTAGTCAGTATGAGGCTGCTAATAGTTCACAAATTCTTGCAGGTGACTATTCTTCTTTAAACGGAACATGGCAAACTACTGACGGAGGTGGTAAAGCTGTTCTGAAAAATGGTACCATCATTTTTAGTTCAGGATATCAAAGAGTTATATCTGGACCACAATCAAAGAATGGGATTATTATGGCTGGTGCTGTGAATCTTGGGAAATACATGGGGTTCATGTTTGCTGCGGCTAACAGCTCACCAACTTTTGCAAACTCTTCACAAACGGATAAAACAGATAGGACAAAAGATAGATTTGCAATAACTTCAAATGATGAGGGTATGGAAATATTTGATACTAACCCAACGTCATTTTTTTACAAGATAAGTAATGATACAACAAGTCCGAATTCGTAAGCCAGGATGAAAGTTGCTGACAGAAATTCTGTCAGTATTTTTTTATAGAAAAACCATGACACACCCGAAAACATTGTAAAGAAAAGTGTTGACATGGTGCGGAACTTCTGCTATACTAATTAAGTTCGGTCTTTTTATGAAAAAGACCTCATTAATTTGAAAGTGGGATTTGAACAAGCCCAAACTACAAATAAGGAGAAATTACACTATGGTAATGACTGACCCAATCGCAGATTTCTTGACTCGTATTCGTAATGGTAACATGCGTAAATTCGATGTTGTTGAAGCACCTGCATCAAAAATCAAACGTCAAATCGCTGAAATCCTCAAAGCTGAAGGTTACGTGAAAGATGTTGAATACGTTGAAGATAACAAACAAGGCGTAATCCGCGTTTTCCTTAAATACGGTAAAAACGGTGAAAAAGTTATCACTAACTTGAAACGTATTTCAAAACCAGGTCTTCGTGTTTACGTGAAATCTGATGATGTTCCTAAAGTTCTTAACGGACTCGGTACAGCAATCATCTCAACATCTACTGGTGTAGTAACTGATAAAGTTGCTCGTGAAACAAATGTTGGTGGTGAAGTAATTGCCTATATCTGGTAATTAGTTCGGAGAGACTTCATTGATGGAGTTGATCTAAATGTTTAATGTCGACTTTTGATGATATTAAACCGACAAGCGAATTTTTCGTAAGTCAAAATTACTGACAGAAATATTTTTATGCCTGTCAGTAAAATAAAAGTTCTTTTAAATCAAATTTTGATTTAAAACCCGTGAAAACAGATTGAATTAAATCTGATAATTTAACAGGAGAAAAAAATGTCACGTATTGGTAACAAAGTCATCGTTATCCCTGCAGGCGTATCTGTAGAAGTAAACGGTGCAACTGTCACTGTCAAAGGACCTAAAGGTGAACTCGTTCGTTCATTCAACGAAAACATCACACTTGATATCGCTGAAAACGAAATCACTGTAAAACGTCCAAACGACACTAAAGAAATGAAAATGCTCCACGGAACTACTCGTGCCCTTCTTGCTAACATGGTAGAAGGTGTTTCAACTGGTTTCTCTAAAGCACTTGAAATGATCGGGGTTGGGTACCGTGCACAGTTACAAGGAACTAAACTTGTATTGTCAGTTGGTAAATCTCACCAAGACGAAGTTGAAGCACCAGAAAACATCAAATTTGTTGTTGCAACTCCAACTTCTATCGTTGTTGAAGGTATCAGCAAAGAAGCCGTTGGTCAAACAGCAGCTTATATCCGTAGCCGTCGTTCTCCAGAACCTTATAAAGGTAAAGGGATCCGTTACGTTGGTGAATACGTTCGTCGTAAAGAAGGTAAAACTGGTAAATAATTTTTGTCAAAATAATGTTCACTTGGACATTCATTTAGCAAAAAATGTTATCCGTAATTGGTGGTTTGACTTGTCAAATTGCCAGTATTTTGTCAATGCTAACTTTGTTAGACAGACAAAAACTCCCCGCTTGCTGACAGCATTCTAGTAATTCTGTCAGTAAGAAAATCGATGGCAAAAACTATCGAAATTTAAAATAATATAGAGGTAGAATTGTGATTTCTAAACCAGATAAAAACAAACTCCGCCAAAAACGTCACACACGTGTACGCGGTAAAATTTCAGGAACATCTGAAACTCCACGTTTGAACGTTTTCCGTTCAAACACAAACATTTATGCACAAGTCATTGATGACGTAACTGGTACAACACTTGCATCAGCTTCATCACTTAAATTGACTGGTACTAAAACTGAACAAGCCGCAGAAGTTGGTAAACTCGTTGCTGAAGCTGCAAAAGCTAAAGGCGTTGAAGAAGTTGTCTTCGACCGCGGTGGTTACCTCTATCACGGACGTGTTGCAGCACTCGCTACAGCAGCTCGTGAAGCTGGATTGAAATTCTAAGGAAAGGGGTAATTAAACATGGCAGAAAACAGAAGAAATGATCGCGAACAAAGCGAATTTGAAGAACGCGTAGTTTCAATTAACCGCGTTACTAAAGTTGTTAAAGGTGGACGTCGTCTTCGCTTTGCAGCACTTGTTGTTGTTGGTGACCGTAACGGTCGCGTAGGTTTCGGTACTGGTAAAGCTCAAGAAGTTCCTGAAGCTATCCGTAAAGCAATCGAAGCAGCTAAGAAAAACCTTATTACAGTTCCTATGGTAGGTACTACACTTCCTCACGAAGCACTTGGTGTCTTCGGTGGTGGTAAAATCCTCCTTAAACCAGCTGTAGAAGGTGCTGGAGTTGCCGCAGGTGGTGCCGTTCGTGCCGTCCTCGAACTCGCTGGTGTTGCTGACGTAACATCAAAATCACTTGGTTCAAACACACCAATCAACGTTGTTCGTGCAACTGTTGATGGATTGAATCAATTGAAACGTGCTGAAGAAGTTGCTGCATTACGCGGTAAATCTGTATCAGATTTCGCCTAAGGAGGAAAAAATGGCTCAAATTAAAATTACATTGGTAAACTCACCAATCGGCCGTATCCCTGCTCAACGCAAAACTGTTAAAGCACTCGGTCTTGGTAAACTCAACAGCTCAGTAGTAAAAGAAGGTTCACCTGCTATTCTTGGTATGGTAAACTCTATTTCTCACTTGGTAAAAGTTGAAGAAGCATAATTAATATTAAAAAAAACAATTCTGTCTTTACTGACAGGATTGTTTTTTTACTGACAGAAATCTAGAGTAATTTAAAAAAGATTATTTGCTATTTTTTAGAATAATAAAATATATTTGCAAACGACGAAATGGCTTGTAATTCCAATCGAAAAATAGTAAAATAATAGAAGTCTGATATCAGGCCAATAAATATATTAACGTATCGGCGAGTTTGTTTTTCACGTTCCTTACATGGAAAATAGGCGACAGCAAGGTACAAAATAAGGAGAAAAAAATGGAACTTCATTCATTGAAAGCTGCTGAAGGCAGTCGTAAAGTACGTAATCGCGTAGGTCGTGGTACATCATCAGGTAACGGTAAAACATCTGGACGTGGACAAAAAGGTCAAAAATCTCGTTCAGGTGGTGGAGTACGTCCTGGTTTTGAAGGTGGACAAACAGAATTGTTCCGTCGCATGCCAAAACGTGGTTTCTTGAATGTTAACCGTAAAGAATACGCTATTGTCAACCTTGAAACTTTGAACCGTCTTGAAGATGGAGCAACTGTTTCAGCTGAAACTCTTGTAGCTGCTAAAATCATCAAGGACGTTAAATCAGGTGTTAAAGTTCTTGCTAACGGTGAATTGACAGCTAAAAAACTTACAGTTAAAGTTGCTAAAGTATCTGCTGCTGCTAAAGCTGCAATCGAAGCTGCTGGTGGTTCTGTAGAAGAAGCTTAATTTTTACACTACAATTGGCGGTTGAATTTTCAACCGCTTATTGTCTATTTACAACTAAAACGCTTTAAGGAGATTTTATGTTTTTTAAGACGCTTAAGGAAGCCTTTAAGGTCAAGGACGTCCGAGCAAGAATTCTCTTTACGATTTTCATCCTTTTTGTTTTCCGCTTAGGTGCTCATATTACGGTACCTGGCGTCAACGTTCAAAACTTGACAGAAGTAAGTAATCTTCCTTTCTTGAACATGATGAACTTGGTTTCTGGTAATGCAATGCAAAACTATTCACTCTTTGCAATGGGGGTTTCGCCTTATATTACTGCTTCAATCATTGTTCAATTGTTGCAAATGGACATTTTACCAAAATTTGTTGAGTGGTCAAAACAAGGGGAAATTGGACGTCGTAAACTGAATCAAGCGACACGTTACATTACCTTAGTGCTTGCTATGGCACAATCTATCGGGATTACTGCTGGTTTCCAAGCCATGAGCTCGTTAAATATTGTGCAAAATCCAAATTGGCAAAGCTATTTGATGATTGGTGCAATTTTGACTACTGGTTCAATGGTTGTCACTTGGATGGGTGAACAAATTAATGAAAAAGGATTTGGTTCAGGTGTTTCAGTAATTATCTTTGCTGGGATTGTATCTAGTATCCCATCGGCGGTCAAATCTGTTTATGATGAAAAATTCTTAAACGTTCGACCTTCAGAAATTCCAATGTCTTGGTTATTTGTCATTGGTCTAGTATTGTCAGCAATTATCATTATTTATGTAACAACTTTTGTTCAACAAGCAGAACGTAAAGTACCTATTCAATATACTAAATTGACTCAAGGTGCACCAACAAGTTCTTATTTGCCACTTCGTGTCAATCCAGCTGGGGTTATCCCAGTTATCTTTGCTGGTTCAATTACAACTGCTCCAGCTACGATTTTGCAATTCTTGCAACGTTCGCAAGGAAGTAATGTAGGTTGGTTGTCAACTTTACAAGACGCCTTGTCATATACGACTTGGACAGGAATGCTCTTCTACGCATTATTGATTGTGCTCTTTACATTCTTCTACTCATTCGTTCAGGTCAATCCTGAAAAGATGGCTGAAAACCTTCAAAAACAAGGTTCTTACATTCCATCTGTTCGTCCGGGTAAAGGAACCGAAAAGTATGTATCACGTCTCTTGATGCGTCTTGCAACGGTAGGTGCGCTCTTCCTTGGTTTGATTTCAATCATTCCAATTGCCGCCCAAAACGTTTGGGGACTTCCAAAAATTGTCGCTCTTGGAGGAACATCACTCTTAATCTTGATTCAAGTTGCTATACAAGCAGTAAAACAACTTGAAGGATATTTACTCAAACGTAAATATGCAGGATTTATGGATAATCCACTTGAAACAAAATAAAATCTTGTCATTAGACAAGGTTTTTCTTTATTTTTTAGCAAAAATACGCTAAAATAGTGTAGGTAAAATCACAGAGAACATCTGCAATTTACTGACAGTTCTGTCAGTAATTTATAAATTAAAATCAGGAGAAAACAAAATGAATTTATTAATCATGGGACTTCCAGGAGCTGGTAAAGGAACTCAAGCTGAGTTCATCGTTAAAAATTATGGAGTAAATCACATTTCAACAGGTGACATGTTCCGTGCCGCAATGAAAAACGAAACTGAAATGGGTAAACTTGCTAAATCTTTCATCGATAAAGGTGAACTCGTACCTGATGAAGTAACGAACGGAATTGTTAAAGAACGTTTAGCACAAGATGATATCAAAGCTTCAGGCTTCTTGCTTGATGGATATCCACGTACGATTGACCAAGCTCATGCACTTGATACAATGCTTGAAGAACTCGGAATTAAACTTGATGCCGTTGTAAATATCGGTGTTAACCCAGATATTTTGGTTGACCGTTTAAGTGGGCGATACATCTGCCGTAACTGTGGAGCAACTTATCATAAAATCTTTAATCCAACTAAAGTTGAAGGTGTTTGTGACGTTTGTGGTAGTCATGACCTTTATCAACGTGCGGATGATGTTCCAGAAACAGTTAAAAATCGTTTGGATGTCAATATTAAAGAATCAGCTCCAATTATTGAACACTATACTGAACTTGGACTTGTTAAAAACATTGAAGGTGAACAAGAAATTAGCCAAGTAACAGAAGATATTAAAAAAGTTTTAGGATAATAAAAATAAAAACCTCTGACAGAGGTTTTTTTAATAAAATAACAAGATCAGAATACAAAATTTTACTGACAGGTTCTCTGTCAGTAAAATAATAAAAATGAAACACCCGAAAACATTGCCATGAACAGCTTTGAAAGCGAGTAATAAATTAAACCTGTACTCAAGCTAGAAAAATAAAGGCTTTTCTGAAAGAAAGACTTGCATTTGTTGCTGAAAAATGCTAAAATACATAAGTCCGACTTTTTAGATATATATAGTATATATCTTTCGGGAAATTTCTAAGGAGGTACTTTTGCTTGGCAAAAGATGATGTAATTGAAGTAGACGGCAAAGTCGTTGACACCATGCCGAATGCGATGTTCACGGTTGAACTCGAAAATGGTCACCAAGTCTTGGCGACGATTTCAGGAAAAATTCGAAAGAATTATATCCGTATCTTGCCTGGAGACAAGGTTCAAGTTGAACTCTCACCATACGATTTGACACGCGGACGAATTACTTACCGATTTAAGTAATCCGGACATTCATTGAGTGCATGATGCACAGTAACCATAGAAAGGAAGACACAATGAAAGTAAGACCATCAGTTAAACCAATCTGCGAATACTGTAAAGTTATTCGTCGTAACGGTCGTGTAATGGTAATTTGCCCTGCCAATCCAAAACACAAACAACGTCAGGGATAGAAAGGAAATAGAAAAATATGGCTCGTTTTGCTGGAGTTGATATTCCAAACGAAAAACGCATTGTTATTTCATTAACATACGTATTCGGTGTTGGACTTCAAACATCTAAAAAAGTACTTGCAGCTGCAGGTGTCTCAGAAGATATCCGTACAAAAGATTTGACATCAGATCAAGAAGATGCAATCCGTCGTGAACTCGATGGCTTGAAACTCGAAGGAGACCTTCGTCGTGAAGTGTCACTTAACATCAAACGTTTGATGGAAATTGGTTCTTACCGTGGTATGCGTCACCGTCGTGGACTTCCTACACGTGGACAAAACACTAAGAACAACGCTCGTACACGTAAAGGTCCTGCTAAATCAATCGCAGGTAAGAAAAAATAATTAAATAGAAAGGAGTTAAAATGGCAAAAATTACACGTAAACGTCGTGTTAAAAAGAATATTGAATCTGGAATTGTTCATATCCAATCAACATTCAACAACACAATCGTTATGATCACAGACGTTCATGGTAACGCCCTTGCTTGGTCATCAGCTGGTGCACTTGGATTTAAAGGTTCTAAAAAATCTACACCTTTCGCCGCTCAAATGGCTTCAGAAGCTGCTGCTAAAGCTGCTCAAGAGCAAGGTTTGAAAACTGTATCTGTTACAGTTAAAGGTCCTGGTTCAGGTCGCGAATCAGCTATCCGCGCACTCGCTGCAGCTGGTCTTAATGTAACATCTATCAGTGATGTGACTCCTGTACCTCACAATGGTGCACGTCCTCCAAAACGTCGTCGTGTATAATTAGTTGCTCTTGTCACTAATCACTTTTCGCTTAGAGGAGAACATACATGATTGAGTTTGAAAAACCAAAAATTACTAAATTTGACGAATCAGAAAATTACGGTAAATTCGTTGTTGAACCACTTGAACGTGGTTATGGTACAACTTTAGGTAACTCTCTGCGTCGCGTCCTTTTGTCATCACTTCCTGGTGCTGCTGTGACTTCAATTCAAATTGAAGGTGTTCAACACGAATTCGCAACAATCCCTGGCGTACGTGAAGATGTCATCCAAATCGTTCTTGCGGTTAAAGGAATTGCCATCAAATCATACGTAGAGTCTGAAAAACAAATCGAACTTGACGTAACTGGTCCTATGGATGTTACTGCTGGTGATATCTTAACTGATAGCGACATTGAAATTGTCAACAAAGACCATTACTTGTTCTCTATTGCTGAAGGTCACTCAATGCGTGCTGTAATGACTGTTAAAAAAGGATACGGCTATGTTCCGGCTGACGAAAATAAAGTCGATGGAGCGCCAATTGGCACAATTGCTGTAGACTCAATTTACACACCAGTAAGTAAAGTAAATTATCAAGTAGAACCTGCCCGTGTTGGTGGAGATTCTAGCTACGATAAATTAACACTTGAAATTACTACAAACGGTACTATCGTTTCTGACGAAGCTTTGTCACTCTCAGCTAAAATCTTGACAGACCACTTGAACTTGTTCGTTGATCTTTCAGAAGTTGCAGCTGAAGCCGAAACACTTGTTGTTAAAGATGAAGTTAAAACAGAACGTGTGCTCGATAAAATTATTGAAGAAATGGACTTCTCAGTTCGTGCTTACAATGGTTTGAAACGCGCAGGTATCAACACTGTTGCTGATATTGTTGAAATGAGCGAAGCTGACATGATTAAAGTCAAAAACCTCGGTCACAAATCAGTAGAAGAAGTCAAAGTTAAATTGACTGAATTGGGACTTTCCCTTAAAAAAAGAAAATAATAATATAGGAGGAAACAAATGAGCAATCGTAAACTCGGACGTACATCTTCACAACGTAAAGCTATGCTTCGTGATTTGACTACAGATTTGATCATCAACGAAACTATCGTTACAACTGAAGCTCGCGCTAAAGAAGTTCGTCGTACAGTAGAAAAAATGATTACGCTTGGTAAAAAAGGTGACCTTTCAGCTCGTCGTGCAGCAGCTGCTTACGTACGTAATGAAATCGCAATTAAAGATTTCAACGAAGAAACTGAAACTTTCCCAACTGCCCTTCAAAAATTATTCAACGACCTTGCTAAACGCTACGAAGGACGTAACGGTGGTTACACTCGTATCCTTAAAGTAGAACCACGTCGTGGTGATGCTGCGCCTATGGCAATCATTGAATTGGTTTAATTGTATTAAATCTTGAAGTAATAATAAAATACTAAATTGAGTGTTATGATGTTGGCGGGGGTTTCTGTGGGTGCATGTGTTGAGTTGTGATTGACTCTCTTTCGCATCAGCCTTGCTTATAGTCTAGCTCTGTCTGATTAGATTAAATTTCTAATCTAGTCAGACCACTCAATTTATTTATTTTAGCCGTTGTAGCTCAGTCGGTAGAGCAGCACCATGGTAAGGTGAAGGTCGACAGTTCGATTCTGTTCAATGGCATATTTTTTACAGTAGATATATTTAAAATGAGAGGTCTTATTTATAAAATAAGATTTTTTAGTTACTAACATAATGGTATAAGAATTAAAGATTAATATTGAAAATAAAGAGTTTTATTTTTGATATAGGCGAATATTAAAGTATAAATTTCTACAATAGTAATAAAGATAGATGAAATGCTTTGCTTTGCTCATCAGGTATGGTCATTGAGAATCAAGAAAAAAAGTTACAATTATTTTTATCTAAGATTCGTGTCAGACACTCTGGAATATGATAAAATAGTAAAAGAATAAAATCCTTGATCAAATAAAACAGCGGATTATCCGCTGTTTTGTTACATTTTAATAAATTTTACGTATGAATAAGTGGAGGGAAAATGGCGAAGAAAAAATCATCATTTGTTTGTCAAAATTGTGGCTATAAGTCTGCAAAATACTTAGGACGTTGTCCAAACTGTGGCGAATGGTCTTCTTTTGTTGAAGAAGTTGAAGTCCAAGAAGTTAAAAATCAACGTGTGTCAATGACTGGCGAACGTTCAAAACCATTGAAGCTAGATGAAGTTGAATTATTTGATACTCCTCGGATTGAAACTGACTTAGATGAATTTAATCGTGTATTAGGAGGAGGTGTTGTTCCTGGTTCATTAGTTCTGATTGGGGGAGACCCTGGGATAGGTAAATCAACCTTACTTTTACAAGTTTCTACCCAATTGGCTTCTAGAGGTCGTGTGCTTTATGTGAGTGGTGAAGAATCAGCCCAACAAATTAAACTAAGAGCCGAACGTTTAGGAGATATTGACCGAGATTTCTATCTCTATGCTGAAACAAATATGCAGTCGATTCGTGCAGAAGTTGAGCGTTTAAAACCTAACTTTTTAATTATTGATTCCATTCAAACAATTATGACACCAGAAATTCAATCAACTCAAGGCTCTGTAAGTCAAGTTCGTGAAGTGACTGGAGAATTGATGCAAATTGCTAAAACGAATGATATTGCGACCTTTATTGTTGGCCATGTGACTAAAGAAGGACAGCTGGCCGGGCCAAGGATGTTGGAGCACATGGTTGATACGGTGCTGTATTTTGAAGGGGAGCGAAATAATACATTTAGAATTCTTCGTGCTGTAAAAAACCGTTTTGGTTCAACTAATGAAATTGGAATTTTTGAGATGCAGGGCCATGGCTTGGTCGAAGTGACTAATCCCTCAGAGGTCTTTTTAGAAGAACGCTTAGAGGGCTCAACTGGATCTGCAATTGTTTGTGCCCTTGAGGGAACACGGCCCATATTAGTTGAAATACAAGCACTGACGACACCGACAATGTTTGGAAATGCTAAAAGGACGACCTCAGGCCTAGATTTTAACCGTGTAAGTTTAATTATGGCGGTGCTCGAGAAGAGAACGGGGCTTTTGATGCAAAATCAAGATGCCTACCTCAAATCTGCAGGGGGGGTAAAATTGGATGAGCCGGCCATTGACCTCGCGGTTGCGGTTGCTGTGGCTTCAAGTTATAAAGAACTTCCAACAGACGCGCGTGAATGTTTTATTGGTGAAATTGGTTTAACAGGTGAAATTCGCCGGGTGACCCGAATTGAACAAAGATTGAATGAAGCTGCAAAACTAGGATTTAAAAAAGTATATGCTCCTAAAAATTCAATTGTAGGGATTGATATTCCTGAACAGATTCAAGTGATTGGAGTGACAACTTTAACTGAATGTTTAAAACTAGTCTTTGACTAATATAAAAATAAGGCTATTTCGTTAATGAAAATAGCCTTTGCTTTTTATGAATGACTTATCTTATAAGAATAATAAGCTAATAGAATTAATAGACTAGAGCCGATTAATGTAAAATCACCTAACCATAAACTTAAAAGAGAGGAAATAAAGGCTCCCACAACAAATGATAAAGCAAGAGATAAGAAGATGAGTGAATTTTTTAAGTCCTTAGTGTTTTTAGAAACTAAATATTGTCCTAGATTTGTTCCAAAAGCTTTGATATTACCTGTGGACATGATATTAGCATAAGGAAGTCCTCTGACTCGAGTAAAGGTATCACCTTGAATAACCATAAAAAAGGAGAGAATTCCAACAAAAAGTGAGGCTGATAAATGTAAAAAAGTAGCGAAGGCGAGAGAAATAAGTAAAATACCAATCATTTGTATGAAGAGAAGGGATTCAATTTCACTTTGATTATTTTGGGTTTTATATTTGGTGAATAAGGTCTTGAAAAGTGCACCTAGTGCAAAAAATAAAATTGGAATAATAAATTGAAAAGCTTTCTCTAGATTTCCATGGGCTAAATTAATTCCAGTTTGAATCAAATTCCCAGTTTGGAGACTAGCGAAACGGCCGTCAAAATGAAAAAAGGTAAAGGCATCAACAAAGCCTGTATTCATGGCAAGTAATAGAGCAACAAGTAAACTTTCTTTAGAATGGACTGCGGATTTAAGCATAATTTTTTCCTTCATAATCTGTAAAAGATAAGGTCATTATAGCACAATGATCATCTAATGTACTCTATTTAAAATAAAAAATTAAATGATCGCTAATGAGGGATATAAGTTATAAAATAATAAATATAGCATGAGAAATTAAATAGATTTCTTGTGTTTGGATAAGCAATATTAAAGGAGCGTGTGGTATAATTGACACAGGGCTTTCTTGTAAGCCTATCCATTTTCTAAAAGGAGGAAAAGATATGCGTCGTTGGATTATTCATCTTGTTATGACTGTCATCGGAGCATCGCTAGGTGTTGCTGTTGTACCATCAATTTTAAAGGTATTTGGTTGGGACACAGGGATTTTGCAGAACGAAGCTGTTGACGGTGTGATTGGTGCAATTATTTTTATTATTCTTTCATTTATATTTGCCGGTTCAATGCTTAATGGGTTGAAAAAAATAGATTCTAGAATTTCCAAAATGAATATGTCAAAAATGGTCTTCAATATTATTGGGATTGTTCTTGGTCTTCTCGTTGGGGTTATTGGAAGTATTCCATTAAGATTTTTAAATGTTCCTATTTTAAGTAATATCATTTCATTCATACTTGTTTTGGTGATGATTTATTTGGGATATGTTTTGTTTGATCGACGAGGAGACGAAATTGCTCGAGTGCTTTTTCGTAAGCGCCGTGAAGCAATGGCAACTGAACCAGCAGAAGTTGCTGAGGAAGTTGTCAGTGAATCTAAGAGTGATAATAGTATTTTATTGGATACAAGTTCAATCATTGATGGCCGGATTTTAGATGTAATTAAAACAGGGTTCATTTCAGATAAAATTATTGTTCCTAATTTTGTGATTTTAGAATTACAATTAATTTCTGATAGTTCAGACCCACTGAAAAGGGCTAAAGGACGTCGGGGCTTGGATTTGGTTAATGAATTGACTAAATTTGATCAAGTTGAAATTTCTCAAGTTGATTTTCCAGATGTTCGAGAAGTTGATACTAAACTTCTTAAATATGCAAGTTCTACTGGCTCAAAATTAGTGACGAATGATTTTAATCTTAATAAAGTTGCTGAAATTCAGGGTGTTCAAGTTCTTAACATTAATGACCTTGCTAATGCTGTGAAAACACAACTTGTTGTGGGTGAACATATTAACGTACAAATTATTCGTGCTGGTTCTGAACGTCAACAAGGTGTGGCTTATTTACCAGATGGAACAATGATTGTCATTGAAGATACTGCAAAATTGATTGATAAAACAGTTACTGTTGAAGTTGCTAAGGTGCTACAAACAAGTGCTGGTCGAATGATTTTTGCTGATTTAGTAAAAAAATAAAGAAGAAAACCGATAATTTATCGGTTTTTATCTTAAATGAATTTTGAGTATTTAGGAGTTTAATATGTATTTAAAACGTTTTATTCAATTGTTTGTAGTTTTTTTAATTTCTCTAGCTGTTTTTGCCTTGATATTAGAAATGAATTTTGGAAATTATTGGTTAAGATTTGTTTTAGGACTTATCATTGCTTATGTTTTTCTTACTTTACCACTTGTTCTCTTAACAATTTTTAAAACTAATAAAAAGGCTAATGTTGTTGGTACGAATGCTGTAGAAAATGAACTTGCTTATCTTTTAAAAGACTTTCCAGGCTACCTTGCTTTAAGTGTGACTGATGAAAATTCAAAGAGTTCAACAACGATTATGAGTTTTATTCAAGCTCAAAAAGCGGAAAATATTTTCTACATGGTTGCGGATAAAAACGCTTCAAAGATTAGTGATCTAAAAAGAAATTCACAAGTGAGTTTTACGACTTGGTTTGATAAGTTGGAAAAAGGAGGGCGCTTGTCTTCAAATCGGGTTCACGCAGAAATCTTAGAAGAGGCTAAAGCTCAAGAAATTGTGAAAAAAGAAGAATTAATCCTATCTCTTCATGAAAATGCGGAGAATATGTCAATTATTGCTTTAAGGATTGAATCGGTCCTTTATGAAAATTTTAAAGGTCAAACTAAAGTTATTAATTTTGAAAAATAATTTATTAAAACTGCTTTCTAGCAGTTTTTTTATTTTAATAAAAGTGGGAAATATTGACATTTTAGCTATATTGTATTACTATATAGATGTAGTTAGTATTACTAAATAGCGGAGGAAAAAATGAATCAAATTACAGAAATGTTGAAAGGAGTTCTTGAGGGTTGTGTTTTAGAAATCATTGGTCAAGGGGAAACTTATGGTTATGAAATTACTCAAAAACTGCGAGAACTTGGTTTTGAAGATGTTGTAGAAGGAACGGTATATACGATTACGATGCGTCTTGAAAAGAAAGGGTATGTTGAGATTAGAAAAAAGCCTTCAAAACTTGGACCCGCTCGAAAATGGTATTGTTTAAATGAGGCAGGGCAAATTGAGCGAGGAAATTTTTGGAAAAAATGGGCTTTTATTTCAGAAAAATTGGAGTTTTTACGTCATCAAAATTTATTGAGTGAGCAGAAGGGAGAAAATCATGGCGGAGCATAGAAATATTGTTGATAGAATGATTGGTCTTGAAGAAAAAAGAGAATTTCGCGAATTTGAAAATCGTGCTCAGAAACTTGGAGAGAATTATTATGAAGATTATAAGGAATTAAAAAAATATATATGGCACTCTGGGATAACGAAATGGGCAGATTTCAAATTTATTTTTGGACAAGTTCTTGATTTACTTGAAGAAGCTAAAATCCAAGACAAAGAATTGACTGATTTAATTGGTCCAGATGTTGCGACGTTTATTGATGAGATGGTGGATGATAATAGTTGGGAAAAAAAGCAAAAAAATAAACTTAATAAGGAGCTGAAAAATGGTTTTAGATAAAATTAGTGACCTTCTTGCTGAAAAAAAAGACTGGCAAGCCATGCAAAATCGAGCTAAAAAATTACCTAAAGATTTTTATCAGGCTTATCGTTCAATTCAAAAATATATGTTCAAAATGGGGGCAACAGATTGGCATATTTTTAATGATATTATTGAATTATTTGAACTGGCAGTAGTTGATGGAAGAAGCCCAGCAGAGGTTCTGGGCGATGATGTTACAACTTTTGCTGATGAATTATTAAGTGATAATAAAGAGGATTGGCGAAATAAATATCGTCAAGATTTGAATGATTATTTTGCTCAAAAGTAATAAATAGATTTTATTGATAAGTCTGTCAGTAAAATTGAGAATTTATCAATAAAAAAAGTTACTGACAGGTTTGTTAGTAACTTTTGTTTTTTAAAATTCCATGACCATATTGTACCAAGTTTCTCCACCGAATTTTGACTCGGAAAGTCCTTCGTCAGTAAAGCCGTGTTTTTCATAATAGGGAACTAAATAATCATGGCAAGTAAGACTGATTCCCAAACGTTTTTTCGATTTGGCTTCTTTTTCAAGTAAAAGGAGTAAGTTTGTCGCAATTCCTAAGCCTTGATAATCAGGGTCAACGGTTAAACTGATGATTTTTTGGAAACCCCCTGTTTTGGGATTGGCTTCGGTACGTTCAAAAGATTCATCATCTAAGTAACGACCTTCTGTAACAGGACCAGAAACGTAACCTACGACAGTTCCTTCACTATTTCTTGCTGCGATAAAGCTATCAGGAATTAAGTTAATTCTTTCGATCATTGACTCTACAGAGAGGGCTTCATTTTCTGAGAAAGTAGCTCTTTCAATACGGATGACATCATCTATATCATTTGGCATAATTTGAGTATAAGTAATTTCATTCATACAATTAATTCTAACATAGACTAAGAAGAAAGAAAATCCAAAACCATTATTTGTCATTAAAAGATTATATAATCCATGGTTTTATATAAAAAGATGAGGTTAACAAAGGGTTTACTAGAAATTTACCAAGGGTTTACATTAGAGTTTTTATAATGGGATAAAATGAAAGGGTAGTAATCAAACCAATGGAGGTTTTATGAACACAAGCGGAAAAAAATTCCTAGGAATTTTATTTGGAATTTCAGCTCTTTTATTAATTATTGCGTCTTTGGGGGATTTGCAAATTTCTAAAATGGTTATGGATCAAAATTCAATTTTGGGTAATCTTTTTCAGATATTTGGAATGTTTCCGTCAGCGCTTATCCCTTTTATTTCAGCGGAAATTATCTTCATTTATGGTCTAAGGCAAGATAATCAACTGACAAAATGGATTTTAGCGATTTCTGGACTTGGCTTTGCTTATTGGTCAGCATGGGGCTGGGTTGATGGCTGGATGTTTTACGGTGTGACCACACTTCATAACATCAAAAATCATCAACCACTGGGTGCGGCAAATAACAGCATTGGAGCCACAGCGACTTATTCTTTCGGACTTGAAGCACTTTTTACATTTATTATCCTGGTCATCGGGACATTTTTGATTTATAGATGGCTGAGCAAGAAAACTTACGAAGAATTAAGTCAATTGATTATTGTGGCGATTGCTGGGATTGCCGTCGGTTATGTCAGCAACTCAATTGTCAATACGATGAAAGTTAACTGGGGGCGTTTTCGCCCTTATGAGGTTAAGGAAATTGTTTCCTCTACCAAAGGAACGTTCACTAATTGGTGGCATTTGAACGGTCAAACAGGTCATCAATCATTCCCGTCAGGTCATACAATCGCAGCGGCTGCAGCACTCTTTTTACCATTTTTTGCTGACAGAAAAAATCTTAAAGGCCAAAAGATTTTGGCTTACAGCGGATTTGTTTTCACACTTTTAATGATGGCTGCTCGGGTCCGAATTGGTGCACATTTCTTATCGGATACCACGATGTCATTAATTATCGCGTCTTTAGTTACTTTTGTTGCCACAAAGGCAATTGGTTATTCATTTATTGAGGAAGAGTCTCTCAACTAGAAAATTATAAAAGATTACTACAAAAATAACATTCTTTGGGGTGTTATTTTGATTTTGGTTGTAAATTCTTTGTTTTCTGGAGAGATTGTCTTATACTAATGCTAAGAAAATCAATTTTTGAAAGGAATAAAAAGATGAAAACAAGTGATGCTTTGATTGTAATTGATATGCAAAATGAGGTATGTGCGGGGATTTATCGGCGAGAAGAATTAATTGAGCAAATTAATCAACGAATTCTTACTTATCGAAAGGCTAAAAAACCGATTATTTTTATCCAGCATAATGATGATGAACTGATAAAAGAAAGTTTTGGTTGGCAAATGATTCCAGAATTGCTGACAGCATCTACTGACAAGTATGTTGAAAAAACGCATGCCAATGGTTTCTATCAAACGGAACTGCAAAAATTACTGACAGACTTGTCAGTAAAATCGATTGAATTTTGCGGTGCTCAAACTGAATTTTGTGTTAACACAACGCTTGTTTTTGCTCATGGTCTGGGCTATCAAAATTGGATGCAAAGAGGGGCAAGTTCAACTTTTGATAGTAAATGGCTGTCAGCAAAAGAAATCGTTGATTTTTATGAAAACCATCTTTGGGATGAACGATTTCTTCAATTCTTAGATTAAATTTGTCAATGATAGATTACAAATGAATTTTAGGTCGGCATGCTTTCTTAATTTGTGGTAAAATAGAGGTGATTGTTAGAGTAGTTTAGGCTATTTAAAACCAAGAACGATTCATTTCTTACAGAAAAGAAGTGAACGAATTAATGAGGAGAATTGGATTAATATGAATAAAAAAATCCGCGTCCGTTACGCACCATCACCAACAGGACTTTTGCATATCGGGAATGCTCGTACAGCCCTTTTTAACTATCTTTTTGCCCGTCATCACGGGGGAGATTTTATCATCCGTATTGAAGATACAGACCGTGAACGTCACGTAGAAGATGGTGAGCGTTCACAACTTGAAAACCTTCGTTGGTTGGGAATGGATTGGGATGAAAGTCCTGAAACACATGAAAACTACCGTCAATCAGAACGTTTGCCTTTATATCAAAAATATATTGACCAATTGTTGACTGAAGGAAAAGCTTATTATTCTTATAAAACGCCAGAAGAACTTGAAGCTGACCATGCGAAACAAGAAGCGGCAGGAATTGCTCCACACTATATTAACGAATATGCTGGCATGAGCGATGACGAAAAAGCAGCTTATATCGCGGAGCGCAAAGCGCAAAATATTGAACCAGTTGTTCGTATTTCTGTTGATGAAAAAGCAATTTATAAATGGAATGATATTGTTAAAGGCGACATTGAATTTGAAGGTAAAAACATCGGTGGAGATTGGGTAATCCAAAAACGTGATGGTTACCCAACTTACAATTTTGCTGTTGTTGTTGATGACCATGATATGCAAATCTCACATGTTATCCGTGGAGATGACCATATTGCCAATACACCAAAACAATTAGTTGTTTACGATGCTTTGGGGTGGGAAGCACCACAATTTGGTCACATGACTTTGATTATTAATTCTGAAACTGGGAAAAAATTATCAAAACGTGACACAAATACACTTCAGTTTATTGAAGACTACCGTAAAAAAGGTTACATGTCTGATGCCATTTTCAACTTTATTGCACTTTTGGGCTGGAATCCTGGCGGAGAAAAAGAAATTTTCTCTCGTGAAGAATTAATTGAACTTTTTGATGAACATCGTTTGTCTAAATCACCAGCAGCCTTTGACCAAAAGAAATTGGACTGGTTGGATAATGAATACATCAAAAATGCTGATTTTGCTAAAGTATTTGAATTGACAAAACCATTCCTTGTTGCTGCTAATCGCTTTGATGAACGTGCTGATGAACTGGTTAAACTTTATCAACCACAAATGAAATCAGCAGATGAAATTGTTGAATTAACAGACCTTTTCTATGGAGATTTCCCAGAATTGACTGATGAAGCTCGTGAAATGTTGGCTGCTGAAACAACACCATTAGCTTTGAGTACTTTCCGTGCAAAATTGGCTGAGCTTCCTGAAAATGATTTTACAGTGGAAAATATTTTCCCACTCTTTAAAGCGACTCAAAAAGAAACTGGCGTAAAAGGTAAAATGCTTTGGATGCCAATTCGTATTGCAGCTTCAGGTTCAATGCATGGTCCAGAATTACCAGAAACAATTGCACTTCTTGGAAAAGAAAAAGTATTGGCTCATTTGGACGCTGCTTTAAATAAATAAATTAATCAAAAAATTACTGACAGAAAAAAGCTTAGCTTTTGAGTATTCTGTCAGTAATTTTTATTTATAAAAAGATTGCTGTCAGTAAAATAAAAACTCGTCATTGACGAGTTTTTTAATTATTTGAATTGGTCAGCAGCTGGAATATGGCTGTCATGGAAATATTGTTCTGACAGTTTTTTAAGTGTGCCGTTGTCATAAAGTTTTTTGAGTTCAACATTCAAATCTTTTTGCAATTTGCTTTGGCTGTTATCAAGGATAAAGTAATCATAAGTTTTAAATTCTGGTTGTTTATCCAAGTCTGTTGGAACAGTATCCACTAAACCTGTGATTGCATGTTCTTTAATCAAATTTTCTGCGGGTGCTTTAGAAGCAAATAAGAAATCAATTTGTCCACTAGAAATGGCAGATAGTCGGTCAGCTAAAGGACGTTGGCTGTATTTAACATTAATTTTTTTGTCTGGATGATTTTTGTTCCAGCTTTCAAACATATCACCATAGTTGGTTCCAGCAGGAATTTCTGTCGTTTTACCAGCAAGTTGAGAGATTTTTGTGATATTTTCTTTAGATGTTGAGAAAATTGCATCAATTCCTTGGCGAACAGGATAGCTAAAGAGATATTTTTCAGAACGTGCTTTTGTCTTACCAAAATTATTTGCCGCAATTTGTGCACGACCACCGTCTAAAGCAGCTAAAATCGCACTATCTTCATAGACTTTAAAGTCGAATTTATAATCCTTCATGTCTTTGTCAGCAGCTTTTAAAATATCATATTCAAACCCCGTCATTTTGCCATTTTCGCTGTATTCATAAGGGACAGAAGCGGCAGAAGTTGCAACAGTTACGGTTGTTACTTTATCTGTTGATTTAGAAGATGAGTTATCTTTTGACGAGCAAGCAGTAAGTAAGCCAATTGAGGCAATTCCAACTGTTGCAAGAGTCAACAATTTTATTTTTTTCATATCAATTTCTCCTCAGAAATTTTGTCAGCTCAGTTTTTATTTTAAATTTGGAAGTTGGTTACGAGTGAGCTGACTTTTAATATAGACATAATATTAACATAATCTTAAAAAAACCACCATAAAAAAAATTTATGACGGTTTTTTAACTTTTATATGGTTCCGTTAGCGAAAATTTCAAAAATTTTCTTATCAAAATGCTCAGTTTCCCAAGTACATTCTGGGTGCCATTGGACAGCAAGCACATGTTTTTCTTTATTTTCAATCGCTTCAACTAAGCCATCGTTTCCATGAGCAATGGCCGTCAAGCCTTGGCCCAAATCTTTAATGACTTGATGATGGAAAGAATTAACCATATAATTTTCAGGCAAGAAGCCCAAGGCACTTTCTTTTTCAACACTAATATGATGAGTTGGAATTTCTTGTGGTGTTGGACTTTGGAGATGTTTTATCTGACTTGAAGTTTGACTCAAGTCTTGATAAAGACTTCCGCCAAAATAAACATTGAGTAACTGTAGGCCACGACAAACGCCCAAAATAGGTTTATTTGCTTCTAGAGCAGCTTTGATTGTGGCAAGCTCAAAACGGTCACGAATCGGATCAGTTGTTCCTAATTTAGCATTAGGCTCTTCACCATAGAGATAAGGACTGACATCTGCCCCACCAGTCAGTACAATTTTATCTACCAGTGTCAGGTAATTTTTTATATTTTCGGTTTTGTCAACAGGAAGAATAATCACAGTATGACCTAAATCCTGAAAAACATCAATAAATGATTGACGAGTATAGCTTACTTTGTTCCACCAAAAAGGGGATTGTTCAACTGTATTGTAAGGAGTTCCAAGAATTCCAATAATTGCCATCTTATTTTTTCACACTTTCAATAGGAATAATGAGTTTGGATTGAGATAAATCAATCTCGTAAGTCACTTTACGATTATCACGAACTGTATGTTCAAAGTCAGTACTATAGAGTATGACCCGAAGTTTATCCGCTTTTTCTAAATGATAAATCGTTGGTTGTAGTTCAAATTTGAGCGTAAACCATTCGTCAGCTTTTAAATCACTGACCGTCAGTAAATCTTTGTTTTGGAGATTGGTAAATCCTTTAGTGACCAACTGATAAGGACTTTCGACAAGAGGAAGTTCAACCAAATCATCTAACATGAAGTTTCGGCCACGGTCAAGAACTTTAAAATCTTTTACTCTTGCTTTATCTTCCAGCCGTTTTTTGGGACCAAAATCAAGAATTTGAGCAGATAAGAGTCCTTTACTATCATTTAATTTTAGTCTGATTTCTAGTTCAATTGGACCATTAATTGTTAACTCAGAAGGAAGTTCTAAATCAATGACAGCTTCATTAGCTTTATTTTCAAATAAATCTTTTTTAAAGACATTGAAATCTTTAGAATACTTTTTGAAGCTTTCATCATCATAGTGGTTATCAAATTGAGCAAAAGAAACCGCCGTTTTCCCAAGAGGGAGTTTGAGCTGGTCATTGCCCCCAAATTTACTGACAGCTGACCAGACTTGATCTTTAGAATTTTCCTGTAAAATAACGGGTGGAAGATTTAAATTTAAATCTCTATCTAATAATTTGGCAGAGAAATAAGCATTGATTGTCTCAGAAAAATCAATGGATTGCCAAGAATTCATATAAATATGAGCCCCACGATGTAAAAAGGCATGCTTGGCATGACCTTCTGGCAGAGCCTGCCAAAAATTATAAGCTTGTTCGGGTGTAACATTCCAGTCTTGTAAGCCGTGAACAATTAGGACGTCAGCTTTAACTTGGTCAGAATTGATTAAATAATTTCGGTCATGCCAAAATTGATTATAATCACCAGACTTACGGTCTAAAGCAGTGGTCATTTCTGCTAAACGTTTTTCGTATTCAGCATTTCCTTTTAAATAATCAGCACCATCAAGATTTCGTGAGTAAGTCAGTGCGGCAAGCACATCTAAATCTTCACCAGGAAAGCCACCAGGAGAACGGACAAGACCATTTTCACGATAGTAATTATACCAAGAAGAAATTCCAGCTTCAGCTAAGATGACTTCAAGTCCATCGACTCCAGTAGTAGCAGCACCATAAGCCATCGTTCCTAAATATGACTTTCCTGTCATGGCTACTTTTCCGTTTGCCCAAGTGGCCTTAATTTCATGCGTCTTTTTACGAGAAGTATAGGCACGAGTTCGGCCATTTAACCAATCAATGACAGCAGTCATACTATAAATTTGCTGATAATCGCCTGAAGTTTGGAAGCCATTTGAGCCACGCGTTCCAACACCAGCCACATAAATAGAAGCAAAACCACGCGTCAAAAAGTAGTCATTTAAAGAATAAGTCCAACCATGAGTAAAACGATAAGGTGCTTTATCTACAATAGGAAGTTCTTTGGTTTCAGACGGACGTTTTTGTGGAAGCTTTCCTTGAACATGAATTTTGTGACTGTCCTTTTTTTCCAAATCAACATTCATTTCATGAAGCGCTAAATCATTAGCTTTCTCATTGATTCCCAAATGATAAGGACTTGCGGTCATCACAACCGGAAGCTTTTCGGTACTTTTTGGACGGATAATTTGAATTTTAATTAAGTCATTTTTTCCTTTTTGCTCAGTATCAACTGGACTTTCAACCCAAACGACCTCACGTTCAAGGAGCGAAGAATCAAAAGTTGCCAATGATTTGTCATTGAAAAAGTGATAGTGATTATCCAAAGGAAGAAGACCTTCTGAAACCCAATGTTCAACAAGAATCATCCCGCTTTTACGACGGCTACAAAGTAAATAGTAAAAAGCAGAGATGATAGTTTCAGTTGTCATTTCAACATCCCTTTGTGGAAGATTAAGTTTTTTAGCAAATTCAGTTGCTGTTCCTATTTCAAAATCAAAATTTGGAACAAAGTCAAGAAGTTGCAAAGCAATATTCCAGAAAATTTCCCAATCTAATTCAATAGAGGATTTTAAGAATTCAATGACATCTAGCTCAGTATTTGCTTGTAAAACAGTCATATCAGTAGGACTTTGAATGAGAAAATCTTTTAAAATTTTCTTTTCATCCCAAAAAACAGACCAACGAAACCCAAGCTGATCAAGTTCTGCTAGTTGTTCATCAAAGTTTTTATCAACAATTGAAAAATGATTAAAGCGCATCTTAAGTCCTCCATAAAAAGCATGATAATTCTTTTAATTATAGCAAATTTTCAGTAAATAATCAGACTAAAAGGGTCTAATTTCCAATGAATATTTGAAGCAAGCGCGCTTTTCTGATATAATAGCTGAGGTTATTATATTAAAATCAAATTTTGGAGGGTTCCATAAAAAATGGATGTTACATGGACAGTGAAATATATCACTGAATTTATCGGAACTGCACTACTCATCATCATGGGTAATGGTGCGGTTGCCAACGTCGAACTTAAAGGTACAAAAGCTCACGCACAATCTTGGATGATTATTGGTTGGGGTTATGGACTTGGTGTAATGCTACCAGCAGTTGCATTAGGTAATGTTACTTCACAAATTAATCCAGCTTTCACACTTGGACTTGCAGCCTCAGGACTTTTTCCTTGGGCACATGTTGCTCAATATATTATTGCGCAAGTTTTAGGTGCGATGTTTGGGCAATTATTGATTGTTATGGTTTACCGTCCATACTATCTTAAAACACAAAATCCAAATGCTATTCTTGGAACTTTCTCAACAATTGATAATGTTGATGATAACGATGAAAAAACGCGTTTCGGAGCTACAGTTAATGGTTTCTTAAATGAGTTTCTTGGTTCATTCGTCTTGTTCTTTGGTGCAGTTTCGGCAACTAACATCTTCTTTGGTAGCCAATCAATTTCTTGGATGACAGACTACTTGAAAAAACAAGGAGCAGATATTACATCATCAGATATTATGAACCAAATTTGGGTTCAAGCATCAGGAGCTTCTGCTTCTAAAATGATTGCTCATTTGTTCTTAGGATTCCTTGTTATGGGACTTGTAGTCGCTCTTGGTGGTCCAACAGGTCCTGGTTTGAATCCAGCGCGTGACTTTGGTCCACGTTTGGTTCACAGCCTCTTGCCAAAATCAGTTTTGGGTGAAGCTAAAGGTTCATCTAAATGGTGGTATGCATGGGTTCCAGTTGTAGCACCAATTCTTGCAGCACTTGCAGCAGTTGCATTGGCTAAAATGATTTACAAATTTTAATTATTAAAATAAAAATTACTGACAGAATTTCTGTCAGTAATTTTTTTATTTAATCATAAGAGCAATGACCAGTCCAAAGAGATTCCAAAGGAGATGGACGCTCATGTTAAGATAAAAATTGCGATATTTAGCATAAAGACTGGTAAGCACAAGACTCATTAAACCGTAAGTTAACCAGCTATAGAGGTCAGTAGGACCATGCATGTAAGCAAAAAGGAGCAATGCCGTTAAAAAAGCAAAATATTTTTGATTTTTGAAAATGACTTCAAAAATTCCTACCCGATAAACAAGTTCTTCTAAAAAACCAGCAGCAAGCGTTTGGGTCGCAAAGACAGCAATTGGAATCACTTTTTGTAGCTCATTTAGTGAATCTTGATTACTGGTTGTTGGACTTTGATTGATAATTTGAGCAAAAATTCCTGTCAGAATAGAGACCAGAAAAAGCAAAGCAAAACCAATTATTATTTTTAAAGGAGGAAAATATTTCCAACTTATTTTAGGGATGAGTTCAGCTTTACGAGCAATTAGATAAGAAGAAATAATCGTAAGTAAAAAGATAATGAAAAAGATGACGGTATCTAAGGTTGTGAAATGGTGCTGATAAGCAAAAATGGTTGTCGCAAGCATTGGTAAGTTAGATAAAATAAAGAGCACCAACCAAACTGATTTGTGATAAGCAAAAATTAATCCAACAATCGATAATACGAGAGCTGTCATTAAAAATGGCAAATGAAAAATACTGACAGATAGGGCTGAAAAAAGTAGCGCCAAAATAATTACAATTACCCAACGATATTTGGCTAATGATTGAAGTTTTTCTATATTAAACATGTCAATATTATAGCATAGTAATAGCTGTCAGCAGAAGAAAATATTTCATTTTTGTTGATAACTTTTGTTAATCTGAACTTGAATAAATTGTAGTAAAATAGAGCTACCTCAAAAATGTGCATATCTGGCAACCACACTAAAAGGTCAGTCTAACTTTGTTCGTACCTAGATATGTACTTAAAACTATCCTTAAAAATGCCCATGGTTAACGACTATGAGTTTTTTTATTGAGATTTTAAAATTACACAAAATGTAGAAAGAAAAAGTAAAAGATATAAATCGTTGATAATTTCCTTGAAATTTGCGAAAATAAGAGATAGTTATTTGTAAATGTAATCAATGGAGGCTAAAATGAGCGAGATTATAAATCATATTACCGCTTTTCAACCAGTCTATCGTGTGCTTAACCGTGAAGAAAATTTAGATTTCTACCGGGAAGTGCTTGGCTTTAAGGTCTTGGTAGAAGAAGGCGCAATGGTATGGCTTGGTGGGCATGAAGCGAAAAAAGATCGGTTTCAATTAGAAGAATCACCAGGTTTTCGTCCTGTTGAAGGATTGAAAAAACACGGGCAAACGGTGATCAAAGCTAATTCATCTGAGATTGAGCAATTAATTGTTCGTAACTTGGACAAGATTTCTAAGGTCTATAAAGGAAAAAATGGCTTTGCTTTTTCAGCGCTTTCGCCTGAAGCAGAACTTTTTTGGGTAGCATCAGATTTACTGACAGATTTATCATCACTGACAGAAATTGATAAATCAGAAATTGAGCTTGAGAAAGATAAAACTTTTAAAGGTTTGTCAGATTTTGAAATTATAGCAATGGATTTGAATGTTGCTGACCAATCAATTATTGAATTTTATGAATCAGTTTTTGGTCTTAAAGCAATCAATAACCAAATTGAATTTCCTTTTATAACTTTGACTTTTAGTGTTGAAGAAAGCGAAGATTTAGCTGCAGGAACCGATGAAGTACTTGACCTTGAGTTTTTAGTGTTCATGATTGATAAAGATTTTGATTTGAAAGATTTTGCTCATCAATTTTCTGATGTGGACGGAACATATTTGGATGGCTCAGCTAAAACTTTTTCATTAGAAGTTCCTGACCATGCAGAACTTTGGTTTGTAAAATAATAATTTTAAAAAAACTTGTTAATTTTTGACAAGTTTTTTTACTCAAAGTAAATCAGAAACGAAGGTTGAAACATGAACAATCAACAAGAATTTTTAAAAATAATCGAAGATTATATTGAGCGTGACGTTTTCCCAGGTGTCAATTTCGCAATTATTGAAGGAGAAAAAGTTGATGAGTATCTTTTAGGAAATTCAGCAATTTATCCTAAAACAATCAAGCTCACTCAGGGAAAAAAATGGGATTTAGCTTCTTTGACAAAAGTAGTGGGCACCGGAACAGCCGTCATTAATCTTGTCCTAGCAGGAAAGTTAGAAATTGATGCCCCTCTTCAAAAATATTATTCTAAATTTACTGACAGAAGCGTCAGCTTGCGGCAATTACTGTCACACACTTCTGGTATTGATCCTTTCATAAAAAATAGAGATAAGCTAAACGCAAAAGAACTGACAGAAGCAATTAATCAGATTAAAATTACTGACAATAAGACCTTCAAATATACAGATATTAATTTTATTTTACTAGGTTTTTTATTAGAAGAATATTATGGAGAAAGTCTGGATAAAATCTTTTACAAACAAGTATTTGAAGACTGGAAAATGACTGACACAAGTTTTGGACCAGTAGAAAATGCAGTCCCAACAAGTCAAAATATCCCAGTAGGAACAGTTCATGACCCTAAAGCTCAAGTTTTAAAAAATCATTGTGGCTCAGCCGGCTTATTTTCAACGATGTCTGATCTAATTTTATTCAGTCAGGCTTATTTTCAAGAAGAAAAATATTTAAAGCTGGCAAAAAATTATGCTGATGGAGATAAAAAAAGAAGTTTGGCTTGGGACTTACTCGGGCCAAATGATGATTGGTTGCTTCATACTGGCTATACCGGAACTTTTCTATTAATTAATCCTCGCATCAAAAAAGCAGTTGTTTTCTTATCAAATCGTGTCCATTTAAAAGATAATCGAGAAAAATGGATTGAAGAACGTGACTTTTTGATAAAATTTTTAATCAGCCATTTGACCTTAGATTAAGACTTAAATAAAAAGAACTGTACTGTTTAGTTTACAGTTCTTTTTTAGTTATTGCTGACAGACTAAAAAAATAAATGGCTGGACTCAAATAGTTTACATTTAGATTTTTTTGACCTACAATTTACTTGAAAAGTAATTTATTTACTTACGGCGAAAGGAGAAATTAGTATATAAAGTAGTTTCAAAGTAGTTAGTAGTTGATAGATTTAACATCAAGGAGAATATCATGACAAAAATAAATGCATCAGATGCAATGTTAAAAGTTATTGAAGATTGGGGTGTCAAAAATATTTACGGTTTACCCGGTGGGTCAATTGATTCGACAATGAACGCATTATATAACCGAAGAGACACATTAAATTACATTCAAGTTCGTCACGAAGAAGTGGGTGCTTTAGCAGCCGTTGGGGAAGCAAAAGTAACCGGAGAAATCGGAGTAACCTTTGGTTCAGCAGGACCAGGAGCTGTTCACTTGTTAAATGGATTATATGATGCTCAATATGACCATGTTCCAGTACTTGCCTTGGTTGGTCAAGTTCCAACGAGTGCAATGAACACTAATTATTTCCAAGAATTAAATGAAAATCCAATGTTTGCTGACGTTAGTGTCTATAACAGAACAGTAATGACCGCTGAACAAATGCCAGCAGTAGTTGATGAAGCGATTCGTCAAGCCTATGCCAAACGTGGTGTTGCTGTCATTACCATTCCCAAAGATTTAGGTTGGCAAGAAATTGAAGATAATTATGTTTCTAGCGCTAATCTATATCAAAAACCTTTGCCACTAGAACCTGCGGCTGAAAAAATCCAAGAAGCTTGGAAAATACTAAAAGAAGCAAAACGCCCTTTGATTTATATTGGTCAAGGAACAAGAGGAGCCCGCAAGGAAATCTTAGAACTTTCTAAAATGCTTCATGCTCCAATTTTGAGTTCTGCTTTAGGAAAAGGAATTGTTCCTGACAATGCCCCTGCTTACATGGGGTCAGCTGGTCGAGTGGCCTCTAAACCTGGGGTAGAAATTGCTTCTAACACAGATGCTGTTTTGTTCTTAGGTTCAGACATGCCATTCCAAAGTTTCTTTATTCCTAAAGATGCTAAATACATACAAGTTGATATTGACGGAACTAAATTTGGCCGTCGTCATCAAGTAGATTTAGCTATTTTGGCAGATGCCAAGCTGACAATTAAGAAATTAATGGAAGTGGGAGAACAACTTCCAGAAACAAATTGGTATCGCGCAGCACTAGCAGACAAAGAAAATTGGGTAGAGTGGCTTGAAAAACGTTCAGTCATTGACAGCTCACCTTTGGAAGTAGAACCTGTCTTTAAAGCCATTAATGACATGGCCACTGATGACGCCATTTTCCAAGTTGATGTAGGAAATGTCACAATTGATGGAATGAGACTTCTCGATACAAGTAAGGATCAAAAATTCACAACAAGTGGCTGGTATGCGACAATGGGTTATGCTCTACCTGCAGCAATTGGTGCGAAAGCGCAATATCCAGACCGTCAAGTTTGGTCAATTTCTGGTGACGGAGCTTGGGCAATGGTAATGCCTGATATTCTTACTCAGGTCAAATATAACTTACCAATTATCAATGTTGTTTTGACCAATAAGAGCCTTGGATTTATAGAAGCGGAACAAGATGATGCCAAACAACCACACTCAGGAATTGATTTGATAGGTGCTAATTTTGGCGCTTCTGCAGCGGCTTTGGGAGCTTTAGGTTTTGATGTTAATAATTTGTCAGAATTAAAAGAAGCTTTTGCAAAAGCTAAAGAAGCGAATCGTCCAACGGTCATCAATGTCAACATCTTTGACCATCGTCCATTACCTGTTGAACAATTGCAACTTGATTCTGCTGAATTTGAAAAAGAATATCAAACTCAAGGTTTGATTCCATTTAGCAAATTGATTCAAGAATAAAATAAATAATATTAGAATAAAAAGACATTAGAAGAGAGCTCTAATGTCTTTTTTATATAGATTAAAATAAAAGAATAAATTAGAATAAAATTAGTTTTTGTTAGATAGGGATTATAAAAAAATAAAGTCAAATCAGTGTATTATTAGTCGTTAAATATGAATTTATAGGCTCTGTTCATTATATTAGCGAATGTACTTTTATAAATACTAAAATAAAACAATGTATTTCAATTTGGAAAATAAGAACAATATGAGATAATAATTATGTAAAATGAGTTTATGGTTGTGAAAATAATAAAATTATAAATCAAAAAGATTTAATCTAAAACTCAAATATAAAGTATGGATAAAAATAGAAAGGAGTAGAATTCCACCAAAATAACTTCGATAAATATGAAATTCGCCAGAAAGGAATGATAGATGATAAAAAAATGGACGGTTTGTTTAAGTATAATAATCTTAGTTCTAAACTTTGTTCCAAACTTACTGCAAGGTCATCAAGTATTTGCAGAAAATCAAAAAATTTATAAAGATAAAGTTGAGCTTATTAATGATGAATCATTCAATATCTCATATAGTATGCGAGCTTTAGAAAATCAATACGAATGGGAAATTGATTATAGAATAAATAAAACAGAAAATGATAAAGAATTAAAGTTAAAGTTTTCTTTTGAAGGGAATCAGCCTATTGAAATAGAGGAAAATGAAAGCTGGACACTTAAAGAAAAAAACACAATAATTTCAGATTTTGAAAAAGAAAATGAAGGAAAGATTGTACTTAGAGCTAACAATTCTATTTCATTGTTAAACTTAGAAATTCAGGCAGATGCTAAACTCATTGAAAACGAGCAAGAAGTCATCAGTGAAGATATTTTAGCGAAGAATGAATCAACAATTTTTAGCTTATATATTCCAGAAAATAATAAAGCAGATTCAAAAGAGAAGGATAATAAAAATACAGAAGAAGTATTAAATAACGAGTCAAGTCAAGAAGAAACTGTTAGTCAATTAAAAAAAGATTCACAATTAGCATTTTCTTACCCTTCAAACTTTGGGATAAAGGCTAGTTTTAATGATTTAGCGCAAAATTATGAAAATATTTCTCCTGAATATAGACAAGATGAGACAGGAATTTCTCCAAATCATTCTTGGATACCTACGGGAAATACAACAGTGGTCAATCATCAAGGCTGGAATTCTTTTTCTTCACAGTGGGATGGAGTCAATAGTTGGAACGGAGAAGCAACAAATTTAGAAAATTCGTATATTGAATACGCTGGAGTTAATAATCCGGTCGATTTTGCCTTAAGAAAATATGCAAAAGAAACAGAAACACCAGGCTTATACGATGTTTATTTAAATGTTCGAGGAAATGTTCAAAACCCAATAAAACCAGTTGATATTGTTTTGGTAATTGATATGTCAGGCTCGATGCAAGGGGCAAAAGAAACTGCTGTTCGGCAAGGAGTGAGTGATTTTTTATCAACGATTCAAAACACTGCTTATGCAGATTATGTCAATGTTGGAATTGTTGGATATTCTAGTCCCGGGAATTATGTAACGGGAGCTAGTGGATATATCACGGTACCGATAGATAAAGTATCATCAGAAAGCCATGTTAAATCAATTAATCAAGCATTAGCACCACAATTTTCAGGTGGAACTTTTACTCAATTGGGACTTCGCAAGGGAACTGAGATGCTTGAACAGGACTCCAGTGATAATCAAAAAATGATGATTTTGATGACTGATGGTGTTCCGACGTTTAGTTACAAAGTAAATTCTGCCTCAAAAGTTGATAATGTCATTTATGGTCAAAGCTTTGCTGAAAGCCGAGATGAACCAGGAAACACTTCTAAGATTCAAAGCCCATATTCTGTTAAAGATATAAATGGTGGAAGTAATATCGAAATTCGGGACACCTGGGCCGCAACATTAGGAGAGGCAGAAATTTCTAAACAAAAGATTTCAGAAATTCATACACTTGGAATTCAACTTGGGAATGATGGAAGCTATCTGAGTCAAGAAGAAGTCAAAAGTCGGACCAGTCTAATAGCTACGACAGGATTATACCAAGATGCAAATAGTGCAAATGATATTACTGATTATTTAAAAAGTCAAGCAAATGTCGTTTTAAGTCGATTTAACACAATTACAAATGGATTGATTCTCGACCCACTAGGTGCTCAGTTTGAATATAAGGATACAAAGTTTGAAATTACTAGTGTCGGAGAAGACTCAATTGATAATTTACCAACAGGTAAGATAAACGAAAAAGGATTAGAAATTTCAAATCTTAATATTGGGAAAAATCAAGAAGTTCAAATTCATTATCAGGTTCGATTAAATACTGAAACCGATGATTTTAAAACTAATTATTGGTATCAAATGAATGGAGAAACGACGTTGACTCCAAACGGTAGTAACCCAGATAATAAAGTAAATTTTGGAGTACCATCAGCAAAATCATCAGGAATAAATCTTACCCTTGAAAAACAATGGTTAGCTAATTCAGAAAATATACCTGAGAATGTTGAGCTGCTTATAGGCCGAAGAAGTGCTCAAATATCATCTGATTGGACCAAGACTGTTACGCTTCAGGAGGGTGATGAATGGCGGAGTCAGTTAGAAAATTTACCTAAGTATTCTATTTTGGGCGAAGAATTCATTTATGAAATAAAAGATGAGATTGTTCCTAATAGCGAAATATATGATTGGATAACAATTGGGGAAGACAAAACTACAATTGCTAACATAGAGAAGTTTAGATTACAGCTAATCAAAATATCTAACCATGATAATGAACCATTGTCAGAGGTGGAATTTGTACTTAAAAATAGTCAAGGAGAAGAAATTGACAAGGCAGTAACGAACGAAAAAGGTGAAATTTTATTTGATAAGACCCGTTTAAATTACGGAGAAGAATATCAACTCCACGAAATAAAATCGCCCGGTCACTCACTGGAAGGACCATGGAAAATAAAAACTGAGCTTGAAAATGGGCAGCCTATAATAAAAGTTGATGGAGAGCAAATCGCTTTAGATGAACACTATAATAAATTCATGATTAGTCTCAATATCACTAATGATATAAATGTAGAGGAATTTAGAAACTCTGTTACAATTGATAAAAGAGCGGTTGATTCAGAAGAAAAACTTGATGGATCAGTTTTTAATTTATATCAGATAGAATCAGTAGATGATGAATTGACCCAACTTAACCCCCTTGAAATCACAAATAATCTATTACCCGGTCTTTACGCCTTGCAAGAAAGTGTTAGCCCAAATGGATATTACAGAGACGATGAAGTTCACTTTTTCCGAGTCAAATTTAATGGAAGCATTGTTGCTATTGGTAGTGAGGGTATAGATATTCCGTTTTTAGATGAAAATGAAAGTGGAAAAAATGGATTAGTATTGAATGAAGAAGAAAATGGTGATTTCCATCTCACACTAATTTTCTATAATCAGGCCGTTCCGCCCTTACAATTAGAAGTTGACAAGATAGATGATGACTTTGCCTCCCCTTTATCTGGAGTAAGTTTTGAATTGACTCGCTTAGGCAGGAAGTCTACTGATTCGGAAACCGTAAAAAGTATCAATAGTTTTGATAGAATACTAAAAACATTTAATAATGACTTTACAGGAGAAACAATAGCCTTAAAATCTAATTCTGATGGCAAGTTGACTGTTATTGACAATGAAAATAATACTCAAGAAAGTACATCTCCAATTAGTTTAGAGTATGATACTCAATATAAATTGGTTAAAAAAAGTTCGATTGGATTATTTCCAAATTTTGGAGAAACCTCCCAATGGATAATCACAACACCAAATATGGATGAACTTAAAGAACATGAAGAAGATAATAACATTGAAATTGATGGTGGAGATTTACTTGAAACCCCAGATGAATCAATACTAGAAAGTATTAATCAAACACCCAGCACACTCGGTGTCGTTTCGCTTATTAAAACAAAGAACCCAGAATTCAAAGCATTAGAGAGTACTGATTCTCAGGTCGAAAAAGTAAAAAGTGACTCATCTTTCCAAGAAAAACTCTCAGCATATTTGATTTCTTTTGAGATTCATTCTAATATTACTCATAGTTTTACAATAAAAAAAGTTGATGGAGAAAGTAATAGACCAATGGACACTCAATTTGCTTTAAGGTGGGTTGAGAAGTTTGAACCGACTCAAGATTTTGACAGCCTTGAGCGTTTAAATCTTGACACTTTGGACTTGTCAGGGAATGATATTTCAACGAGTAGTAAGACTTCTATTGATGCCAAAGCAGGAGCCACTCTTTCTACTGAAAAGGGTTCTAGAACCTTAGACCATATGGCTAGAGGTAATCTTTATATCATAAGTGAAGAGGAGGTGCCTACAGGTTATCAAAAGACCAACACTGTTATTGTGGCATACATGGATAAGGCACAAGGATATGCAGATAAAGCTACCATTCATATTAGATTAGCCAAACGTTCGGAAACTCATCCAGAAATCCTAGAGTTTGGAAGTTTAGAAGACTTTAAAGAATATAAAGGGGATTTGGAAGATGAATTAGGGATAGTATTTGCAAATTACAAAATAACGGAAGGAGGAAGTGAAGAAAAAGAGAAGGAAAAAGAAGAAAATAATGAGATGCAGAATAAGCAAGAAACAAATAAGCCGAACATAGAACTCCCTGCTCTTGGAGCAATCGGTGTAGGAGGAGTTGGGTTACTACTTATTATCTCAGCTTACTTATTGAAAAAGTATCGTGGAAAGTAGAAAATATATTTGTAAATAATGATGATTAAAAAATACTGACAGCTAGTCGGTATTTTTAATATTTGTTATAATAAGATTATCAGTCAAAACCATGACACCGAATAAGTAATAAAAACAGGAGGATATTCTTTACTAAAACAGCTCTTATTGAAAAAATTGATAAGAAAGAGGAAAACTCTAGCAAAAAAATGGTAATTATGGTATAATATACGCAAAATTTTGAAATAATTGATTCGAGGAAAAATATAAAAATATGAGTAGAATGATGCCGGCACGAGTGCGAAGTGAGGGAATCGCCCTCTATGCGAAAGGCTTCTTAAATGACCCAATCGAAACTGATTTTAAACTAACAGCAGAAATTGATGGTGAAGAGGTAAGTTATGACCTAGATGGCGCGCAAGATAGTTGTACTTGTGCAGTCTTTCAACAAAACCACCGCTATTGCAAACATATTGCAGCGATAGAAGAGTATCTAAAAAATCAAGATAAAGGAAGTCAGGAAACAAAAGACAAAGAAATCAAAGGAGCTGAACGAGCGCTTTTTGGTGAAAATGTTGCTTTTTTAGATGCTGTAAATGGTGAGACACAATTAAATTTCAATACAGACCAATATTCTATCGAAGTTCAAATTGAGGATAATAGTCAGCTTTATGATTATTTTTCAATGGATTATTTTTTGTATTTTGATTTAAAATTAAGAAGTAAAAATTTGGGCCGCTCATACGTTATTAAAGATATTCCTTATTTTCTACGTGCTTTAAAAAATTATAGTCAGTATTCTTTGGGTTCTCTACACTATATTGACCTCTTTTTTGATAATTTTGATGAAGCAAGTCAAGAATTTTTAACTTTTCTTTTAAAAATTGATAGTAAATCCGATGAGGCACTTACCAAATCCTTATATATAAAAAATGGGCGTTATCTTAATATTCCATTTTTATTCCTTGAAGAAGCAATGGACTTAGTTTCAGCTTTAGAGAATTATCAACTTCAGATTACAGGTAGAACGGTCAATTATTTTACATTTATAGCCCTTGATAATGATTCGGAGATTTTTAAATTTAAGGTTGAAAGTCAGCAAGATTATATCGAGTTGAAACTCTACAGTGAGGATTATCATAATTTTTATGATTATTCACTTCTTTATGCCAATAATGTATTTTATAAACTCAATCAAGAACAACGGCGTCTGCTCCTTGTTTTAGATAAGCAATTTGCCAAAAAATCACAAATTAAATTTTCATATGCTGATAAGGACAAATTAGCTCAGGCTCTTCAACAATTATCAACTTTGGGAGAGATTGAAGCGCCAGACCATTTTGTTGTCAGACCTTTTGATGCTAAATTTACTTTTGATTTGTTGGAAGATCAGACCATTAGTTTGGCAATGACTTTTGATTATGGAAGTTTCTCAATAGATAGTTTCCACGATTTAGAAACCCTAGAATTTTCAAGAGATTTGCGTAAAGAGCAAAAGATTTTTGCACTGATGGAACGTTTGCAGTTTGCTAAGGCTTTTAATTCGTCATTAAATATTCCAGAAAATTTATCAGAGAATTTCTTTTTGAAAATCTTACCTGCTTTTCAAAAACTTGGTCAGATTGAACTGTCGCCAACTTTAAGAAATATGAGAATGGATGAAGTTCCTGAAATTCATATTGATAGTCAGGGAGGACTCTTAGATATTTCCTTTGATATTCCTCAGGTTGAAGATGGTGAATTTGCAAATGTTATTGCAAAATTACAAGAAAACGCTGAATTTTATATCAGTGAAAGTGGGAAATTTTATCATTTTAATGAAAAATTTGACCGCTTGAAAGCTGCATTAAATGAACTTGACGACCAATTTGTTATTCAAGGAAGCAGTTTGCATGTTAATATTAATCGAAGTTTCCAAATTTCTAAAATATTTGAAAATATTGGTGGAGCTTCCTTCTCTGAAAAATTTAAATCACTCTATCAACACTTGACGCATCCTGAAGAGTTTCCTTACGAGAAACCAGAACATATTAAGGCATCCTTGCGTTCTTATCAGGAAACGGGTGTTCGCTGGATGAGTATGCTCTCTCATTATAATTTGGGAGGAATTCTTGCTGATGACATGGGATTAGGTAAAACAGTACAAGCGATTACTTTTATTCTTTCTAATCTGAAAAAAGATGAGAGTGTTCTAATTACCGCACCAGCTAGTCTTACTTATAACTGGGCAAGTGAATTTGAAAAATTTACTGATGAGATTGATTTTGCTGTTATTGACGGGACAAAAGCCGAGCGAAGTAAAGAAATTCAAGAAAAACATCAAATATATATCACAAGTTATGGTAGCTTCTTGAAAGATTTTGAAGACTATCAGGATAAAAAATTGAATTACTTACTTTTGGATGAAGCTCAAGTTGTCAAAAATTATAGTAGTAAAACCAATAAATCACTATCTGCTCTGAATGTTGAACATACCTTTGCCCTTTCAGGAACACCACTAGAAAATCGAATTGAAGAAATTTGGGCCATTTTCCAAGTGGTGATGCCAGGCTTTTTACCAAAACGTGAAAAATTCAATAAGATGGAACCATCTGTTATCTCAAGATTGATTCAGCCTTTCATTATGCGTCGTAAAAAAGAAGATGTGCTTGAAGAACTTCCAGAAAAAATGGAAATTACGGTCTATAACCAATTAGCTGATGATCAAAAAGTAATCTATTTAGCACAACTCGAACTGATGCAAAAACAAGTTTTAGAAATGGATAGTGTGGCTTTATCACGTTCAAGAATTGAAATTCTGGCAGGAATTACACGACTTAGACAAATTTGTAATACACCAGCATTATTTATGGATGACTATAAAGGAAGTTCTGGGAAACTTGAACGTTTACGAGAATTATTGGCGCAAATTAAAGATTCAGGCCATCGTCCTTTGATTTTCTCTCAATTTACAAAAGTTTTTCCACATATTGAAAAATTGATGGAAGAACAAGAAATGACCGCTTATAAACTGACTGGTTCTACTCCAATTAAAGATCGACTTTCGATGGTTCAAGCCTTCAATGCTGGTAGTCGTGATGCTTTCTTAGTTTCACTAAAAGCCGGCGGGGTTGGGCTTAATTTAACCAGTGCTGATGTCGTCATTTTGGTTGACTTGTGGTGGAACCCAGCTGTTGAAGAACAGGCTATTGCGCGTGCCCATCGGATGGGACAAAAAAATACGGTAGAAGTCATTCGTTTGATTACCAAAGGCACAATTGAAGAAAAAATTATGGAAATCCAAGAGCGTAAAAAGGATTTAATTGCTAATGTTTTAGAAGGCGATACAGTGGATAAAGTCCTTAGTGAAGCAGAAATTCGTGAAATTCTTGGAGTATAGCTTTAAAAAACTTAGAAATTAAGCTATAATGGATATTGAAACGGTTATCTTAGAATCTAAATCTTGGTTTGATATTTTATCTAGTGGAAGAAAAATTCTATAAAAGCTAGGAAAGACAAGAGTTTTCAATATTCTTTGATAAACTTTCATCATCTTCATAAAGAGTTAAAATGTAATTAATAAATTAAACAAACTATAAAAAAGTAGGGCAAAACATGGTAGAAAGAAGAGTGGTATTTCCAGTTATTGGTGATGACGAAGCACTTCAAAAAGATACTCGGGTAATTTTTACTAACCAGCAGTTGCTGACAAGAAATCCCAGCCTTCAGGATGAAGCTTCAATTGAAAATAATAAGCCAAAAACTGATGCCAAGAGACCTGAGAGTTTCAAACCTTATAAAGCTAAAACAAGCTTTAGCACACAGCATCGTCCGCTAAACTCTAATCATGACGGCGTAAGTTCCTATGATAAAATGCCTAAGAAAACTAGCGTTGACGAATCAAAAGAACGGGCAAAACGTGCAGCAGCAACACTTCCAAAGCCTCCTAAACAGTATGTTTCACCATTGGAGCGGGACAAGGAAGATATCACGGTTCGTCGTTCAACATCCGCAATTTTGAATAAGCGACCTTCAGCTAATGATAACCCAATTCGGGATATGAAAAATCAAGGAATGAACGTTTCTGATGCAGTCGCTAAAGGTGGAATGAAGAAGGCAGTTCCACATGGATCCGCTGCTAATGACACACAAAAAGGAAGTTATTTTGAAAATAAGCGGAAAAATATCTTTGACCGTGGAATCGTTTAATTTTCAAATTTAAATGAAAAAACTGACAGAGAAGTTAAATTTTATTATGGTAAAATTTACTTTGGAGATATCACTTGTCAGTTATTTTGTGTGTCTTTGAGCTCATAAAAATTTAAGTAAATAAAAAAAATAATTGTAAGAAAAGAAGGGAAATTTCTGTCAGTGATTGATAAAGAAGTAGAATTACTGACAGAAAATTTTATCATGGAAAAAACATATCATTTTACCGGTATTAAAGGTTCAGGCATGAGTGCACTTGCGCTAATGTTACATCAAATGGGAAAGAAAGTTCAAGGCTCGGACTCAACAGATTACTTTTTCACACAACGTGGTCTTGAACAAGCTAGCGTACCGCTGTTGCCTTTTGACGAAAAAAATATTAAGCCCGAATTTGAATTGATTGCTGGAAATGCTTTTCGCGATGATAACAATGTTGAAATTGCATTTGCCCATAAAAATGGATTTCCATTCAAACGTTACCATGAATTTTTGGGACATTTCATGGAAGATTTTACTAGCATCGGGGTTGCAGGTGCACATGGTAAAACTTCAACAACAGGAATGTTAGCTCACGTGATGTCTAATATTGTGGACACTTCTTACTTGATTGGTGACGGAACTGGTCGTGGGATTGAGGGAAGTGAATATTTTGTCTTTGAATCTGATGAATATGAACGTCATTTCATGCCTTATCATCCTGAATATACAATTATGACAAATATTGACTTTGACCACCCTGACTACTTTGAAGGAATTGAAGATGTCACCTCAGCTTTCCAAGATTATGCAAATAATATCAAAAAAGGTATTTTTGCTTACGGGGAAGATGTAAACTTACGTAAATTGACTGCCAAAGCGCCTATTTACTATTATGGTTTTGAGGCTAATGACGATTATCGTGCCGAAAATTTGGTCAGAAGCACACGTGGCTCATCTTTTGATGCTTATTTCCGCGGTGAAAAAATTGGTCATTTTGTCGTTCCAGCTTATGGTAAACACAATGTATTGAATGCCTTGTCAGTTGTGGCCGTTTGTCATAATCTTGGGTTGGATATGACGGAAGTTGCAGACCACTTGTTGACTTTCCGTGGAGTGAAACGTCGTTTCACTGAGAAAAAAGTTGGTGAGACAGTCATTATTGATGATTTTGCTCATCATCCAACTGAAATCGAAGCAACATTGGATGCTGCTCGTCAAAAATATCCTGATCGTGAAATCGTTGCTGTTTTCCAACCTCATACTTTTACTAGAACAATTGCATTTGCTGACGAATTTGCAGAGGTGCTTGACCATGCGGATACCGTTTACCTTGCTCAAATTTACGGTTCAGCACGTGAAGTAGACCATCATGAAATTACGGCACAAGATTTAGCTGACAAAGTTCGTAAACCAGCCAAAGTAATTGATCTTGACAATGTTTCGCCATTGTTGGACCATGACCGTGGGGTTTACGTCTTTATGGGAGCAGGAAATATTCAAAAATATGAACTTGCTTTTGAAAAGTTACTTAGCCAAGTCTCAACTAACTTACAATAAAATAAAAAAGTACTGACAGCTTTTTGGTCAGTACTTTTTTTATTCAATTTTTGTCAGTAAAAAAATTCAAGTCACGGGAGAGCGACTTGAATCAAAGGGGTTTATGAAGAAATTATTTAGGGAGTAATATGAGTATAAATGTAAACGCTTAAACGAACCTTAATTTGTTTAAAAATTATCCTAATAAAATATACTTTATTTCCGCAGTAAGAATATTTGCCGCTTTTTCGGACGCACAAATAACGAGCAGAGTATCTGCTCCGGCAATTGTACCTAAAATATCTGTCCGACTATCACGTTCGTCATCTAAAGCATTCGCCAACACATCAGCCTCACCCAATTTTGTCCGAATAACCACTAAAGCTCCGACAGATTTTGCTGAAATAACAAAATTATAAAAATACAACTGTAAATCAGAATTAATTTTGGAATTGCCAGAAGTCAAAAATGAGTAAAAACTCTCTCCTTTATCCCGTTTTTTTATAATATTTAATTTTCTGATATCTCTTGATAAAGTAGCTTGTGTTACCTCTACACCGCGTTCTAATAATAGAGATTGAAGCTCTTCTTGAGTCGATATTTTATTATTTGTCACAATTTCTTTAATAATTTCTAATCTTTTATCTCTTTTCATAGCATAATTATACCATATAATGGACTATATATTGACAAAATTAGTGTTTTTTCTGTATAATTAATGAATGGATGAAAAACAATTAGTAAGCCAAGCACTGTCTGCTGCAATCGATGGTGTTCTTGGAGTAGAACAAATCGCGGCTATTATCGAAAAACCTAAATCGTCAGATTTAGGAGATTTAGCATTCCCAGCTTTTCAATTGGCCAAAACTCTCCGAAAATCTCCACAAATCATTGCTGGAGAAATTGCTGAGAAGATAGATACAAAAGGCTTTGAGAAAGTTATCGCAGTAGGACCATATGTTAACTTTTTCCTTGATAAAAATGCAACTGCCTCAGAAGTAATTCGAGAAGTTTTGACTGAAGGTGAACATTACGGTGATGCAAATATTGGTCAAGGAGGAAATGTTCCGATTGACATGTCTGCGCCAAATATTGCGAAACCTTTTTCAATTGGGCATTTACGTTCAACTGTTATCGGGGATTCAATCGCCAAAATTTATGAAAAATTGGGTTATCAGCCAATCAAAATCAATCACTTGGGCGACTGGGGTAAACAATTTGGTCTTTTGATTACAGCTTACAAGAAATATGGTGATGAAGCTACAATTACCGCTAATCCGATTGATGAACTCTTGAAACTTTATGTCAAAATCAATGCTGAAGCTAAAGAAGATCCAGAAGTCGATGAAGAAGGACGTCAATGGTTCCTTAAAATGGAACAAGGCGACGAGGAAGCACTTCGCATTTGGAAATGGTTCTCAGATGTTTCTTTGATTGAATTTAACCGCATTTACGGAAAACTTGGTGTAAGTTTTGACCACTTCATGGGTGAAAGTTTCTATAGTGATAAAATGGATGCCATTGTTGAAGATTTAGAAAGTAAAAATCTTTTACACGAATCAAAAGGTGCTTTGATTGTTGACCTTGAAAAATATAACCTCAATCCAGCTTTGATTAAGAAAACAGATGGTGCAACACTCTATATTACACGTGACCTTGCCACAGCAGCTTACCGTAAAAAAACTTTCAATTTCGTGAAATCTCTTTATGTTGTTGGTGGCGAGCAAACCAATCACTTTAAACAATTAAAAGCAGTTTTGAAAGAAGCTGGTTATGATTGGTCTGACGATATGGTGCACGTTCCATTTGGTATGGTAACTCAAGGTGGGAAAAAATTCTCAACTCGTAAAGGGCATGTCGTGAAATTGGAAATGGCACTTGACGAAGCAGTTGATCGTGCTGAAAAACAAATTGAAGCCAAAAACCCTAATTTGGAAAATAAAGAAGAAGTTGCCAAACAAGTTGGGGTTGGTGCTGTTAAATTTTATGACTTAAAAACTGATAGAAATAACGGTTATGACTTTGACTTGGACGAAATGGTTTCATTTGAAGGGGAAACAGGCCCTTATGTTCAATATGCACATGCTCGTATTCAATCAATTTTACGTAAAGCAAACCGTAAGGTAGATATTAATAATATTTCTCTCGCAGTTTCTGACGCTGAAGCTTGGGAAATTGTTAAAGCGTTAAAAGAATTCCCAAATGTTGTTAAACGTGCTGCAGATAATTATGAACCATCTGTTATTGCTAAATATGCAATTTCGCTTGCACAAGCTTTTAACAAATATTATGCTCATGTTCGCATTTTAGAAGATGATGCTCAATTAGATGGCCGTTTAGCTTTGATTAGCGCTACTTCAATCGTCTTGAAAGAAGCATTGCGTCTTCTTGGAGTTGCTGCACCTGAAAATATGTAAAAAATAAATTTTTCACTTAATCTCTTATCAAAAAGATTTAATTCTTTAGGATAAGAGATTTTTTTGTTGCCTTTTTAAAATACTTTTGTAAAATAAGCTTTTTTAATAAAAGCCTAAGAATCGCATGATAACAAAAGAAATGAATAAACGTGAAATTGTCAGAATATAGAAAAACATGTATAAATGAATAAACCTTTGTAAAGTGTAGCATAAGTGCTTGACAAAAAATATGCATAGATGTATAATTTCCTTGTAAACGATTCCAATAATACCGAATCGAAATCAGAAAGGATACTCCAAAATGAACAACGGAATTAATGTTAACTCAGAAATTGGGAAATTAAAATCAGTCCTCCTCCACCGCCCAGGTGCAGAAGTTGAAAATATTACCCCAGACACAATGAAACAACTTTTATTTGATGATATTCCATATCTCAAAATTGCTCAAAAAGAGCATGATTTCTTTGCTCAAACTTTGCGTGATAATGGTGCAGAAACTGTTTATATCGAAAATCTTGCAACAGAAGTTTTTGAAAAATCATCTGAAACAAAAGAAGAATTCTTAAGTCACTTATTACACGAAGCGGGTTACCGTCCAGGACGCACATATGATGGTTTGACTGAATATTTGACTTCAATGTCAACAAAAGATATGGTCGAAAAAATCTATGCTGGCGTTCGTAAAAATGAATTGGATATCAAACGTACAGCACTTAGCGATATGGCAGGATCTGATGCAGAAAATTATTTCTACCTCAATCCATTACCAAATGCTTACTTCACACGTGACCCACAAGCTTCAATGGGTGTCGGAATGACCATTAATAAAATGACCTTCCCAGCTCGTCAACCTGAAAGCTTGATTACAGAGTATGTTATGGCTAATCACCCACGTTTCAAAGATACTCCAATCTGGCGTGATCGTAACCATACCACTCGTATCGAAGGTGGTGATGAATTAATTCTTAACAAGACAACAGTAGCTATCGGAGTTTCAGAACGTACTTCATCTAAAACAATTCAAAATCTTGCTAAAGAGTTGTTTGCAAACCCACTTTCAACATTTGACACTGTACTTGCGGTTGAAATTCCTCATAACCATGCAATGATGCATTTGGATACAGTATTTACAATGATTAACCATGATCAATTTACTGTCTTCCCAGGAATTATGGATGGTGCTGGTAATATCAATGTCTTCATTCTTCGTCCTGGTAAAGATGACGAAGTTGAAATTGAACATTTAACTGACCTTAAAGCAGCACTCAAGAAAGTCTTGAATCTTTCAGAACTTGACTTAATTGAATGTGGTGCAGGTGATCCAATTGCAGCTCCTCGCGAACAATGGAATGATGGTTCAAATACACTTGCTATCGCACCCGGCGAAATCGTTACTTACGACCGTAACTATGTAACTATTGAGTTATTGAAAGAACATGGAATCAAAGTTCATGAAATTCTTTCAAGCGAACTTGGTCGTGGCCGTGGTGGTGCACGTTGTATGTCACAACCACTTTGGCGTGAAGATTTGTAATCTTAAAGATTTAAAAATATCTTCGTAAGTTCATTGATAGCTTAGGAAGAGAAACTTTAAACTTATAATTTCGTAGATTCGCTTGATAATTAAATTATTTAGGAAAGAGTGAATCACTAGCTGATTAATGTAATTTAAAAAATTCATTAAATATAATAAAAATAGAAAAAGGAAGAAAAAATAATGACATCACCACTTATTACAAAAGCAGAAGTAAACTCAGTATTCCAAGGTCGCAGCTTACTTGCTGAAAAAGATTTCACACCAGCTGAAATTAACTACCTTGTTGATTTTGGTCTTCATTTGAAAGCATTGAAACAACAAAATATTCCTCACCACTACCTTGAAGGTAAAAATATTGCCTTGCTCTTTGCAAAAACTTCAACTCGTACACGTGCTGCCTTTACAACTGCTGCAATTGACCTTGGGGCTCATCCAGAATACCTTGGAGCTAACGATATTCAATTGGGAATTAAAGAATCAACAGAAGATACAGCTCGCGTGCTTGGTTCAATGTTTGATGCTATCGAACGTCGTGGATTTTCTCAAAAAGAAGTTGAAGATTTGGCAAAATACTCTGGTGTTCCAGTTTGGAATGGTTTGACAGATGATTGGCATCCAACACAAATGATTGCAGACTTTATGACTGTTAAAGAAAACTTTGGACATCTTAAAGGTTTGACATTAGTCTACGTAGGTGATGGTCGTAACAACATGGCAAACTCACTTATCGTAACTGGATCTATGCTTGGTGTAAATGTTCATATTGTTGCTCCAGATTCACTTCATCCTTCTAAAGAAGTTATGGATATTGCAAATAAATTTGCTGAAAAATCAGGTGCTAAACCTCTTGCAACTTCAAATATTGAAGAAGGTGTTAAAGACGCAAACATTATTTACTCAGACGTTTGGGTATCAATGGGAGAATCTAACTGGGAAGAACGTGTTAAACTTTTGACTCCATACCGTATCACAATGGATATGCTTAAAATGACTGGAAATGCTGACAATGGTCAATTGATCTTTATGCACTGCTTACCAGCATTCCATGATACTGAAACTGAATATGGTAAAGAAATCAAAGAAAAATATGGTTTGACAGAAATGGAAGTGACTGACGAAGTATTCCGTTCTAAATATGCTCGCCAATTTGAAGAAGCAGAAAATCGTATGCACTCTATCAAAGCAATCATGGCTGCAACTTTGGGTAATTTATTTATCCCAGCAGTTCCTGAAGATTTTAAATAATTAAAATAGATAATTTGTCAGTTTACTGACAGAGCTGTCAGTAAACTGATAGATTTTGATTTAAGTCGTTGAAAGCAGTCTAAGATAAAATTAGACTGTTTTGACGGTTGAAATCACTGAAAGGATTGATATGGACGCAGAAAATAAAAAAGGAATTGGCCTTGCTGCTTTAGTTGCGATTATTGTTTCTGGAGCAATTGGTGGTGGGGTATTCAATCTCTCTAACGATTTAGCAACAAATGCATCACCTGGTGGTGTTGTCATTTCATGGATCGTTATTGGTTTTGGTATTTTAATGTTGGTTTTATCACTAAATCATTTGGTGGTAAATAAACCTGAACTTTCAGGTGTATCAGATTATGCACGTGCTGGTTTTGGTAATATGGTTGGTTTCATCTCAGGTTGGGGTTATTGGTTATCTGCCTGGGCAGGTAACATTGCCTTTGCTGTTTTGATGATGACTTCCGTTGACTATTTCTTCCCCGGCGTATTTCAAGCTAAGAATGGTTCTTTGACCATTCTGTCAGTAATTGTTGTTTCAATTGTTTCGTGGGGATTGACCTTACTCGTTATGCGAGGTGTTGAAGGGGCGGCTGCAATTAATGCAATTGTCCTCGTTGCAAAATTGATTCCCTTGTTCGTTTTTGTAATTGCTGGAATAGTAACATTTAAAGCTGGCGTATTCAGCGCTCACTTCTGGCAAAATTTCGTTGCGAATACAAATGCTGACGGTGTCATCAAAAGTTTAACTTGGTCAAATATGACTGGCGGAGATTTATTCAGTCAAGTCAAAGGTTCACTTATGGTTATGATTTGGGTCTTTGTCGGTATTGAAGGTGCTGCTATGATGGGTGACCGTGCAAAACGTAAATCAGATGCCGGTAAAGCTTCAATTCTTGGTTTGATTGCCTTGTTAGTAATTTATATCTTGCTCTCATTATTACCATTTGGTTTTATGAGTCAACAAGAGTTAGCAAACACAGGACAACCTGGTTTAGTTCATATTTTGAACGCCATGGTTGGTGGTTGGGGTGGCTCACTAATGGCTATTGGTCTAGTGATTTCACTTCTAGGTGCTTGGCTATCATGGACAATGCTTCCAGTTGAGGCAACACAACAATTGTCAGAACAAAAGTTACTTCCTAGTTGGTTTGGTAAACTTAATGACAAAGGTGCACCTAAAAACTCACTTTTGTTGACACAATTAATTGTTCAAATCTTCTTGATTGTTACTTATTTTGTAGCTGATGCTTACAATGTCTTTGTTTACCTTTGTACTGCTGTTATCATGATTTGTTACGCCTTAGTTGGTTTATACCTCTTTAAATTAGGGATTCAAGAAAAGAAAACAAGTAACATTATTATTGGTTTCATCGCAGCTGCTTTCCAAATTTTAGCATTGTACTATTCAGGTTGGCAATTTGTTTGGCTTTCATTAATTCTCTATGCTGTTGGTTTCATTCTTTATGCTTTGGGCAAAAAAGAATATGGCACTAAAATGTCCACAGCAGAATTAATTGCAACTTTTGTTTTAACAGTTTTAGGAATCCTTGCTGTTTTTGGAGTATATGGAAACTGGCTTGGCTTGCAAGATGCACTTGGAATTGATGGTAATACATTACTTGTTGCTGTTGTTCCACTGATTGTAGTGACATTTATTGTTTACTTCGTCGTTCGTAGCGATATTAACAAAAAAGAAATAAAAAATTAAGCGAAGGGGTACAGAAATGGTAAAACGTATTGTTGTAGCCCTTGGTGGGAATGCTATTCTGTCGAAAGACCCATCAGCGAAGGCTCAAAAAGAAGCACTTGAAGTTACAGCTGAGCAATTGATGCCATTAATTAAAGATAATGACCGGCAAATGGTTGTGACTCATGGAAATGGACCACAGGTTGGGAACTTACTTTTACAACAACTAGGTTCAGATAGTGAAAAAAATCCAGCTATGCCATTGGATACAGTTGGAGCAATGACCCAAGGTGAGATTGGTTTTTGGACCGTTCAAGCATTTACAAGAGCAATGGCAAATAATGGCTTGGAGCGTTATCCAGTTATTTCAGCAGTGACTCAAACATTGGTTGATGAAAATGATCCAGCTTTTAAAAATGCTAGTAAACCAATTGGTCCTTTTTACACAGAAGAACAATTGCCAGAAATTAAGAAGCAATTTCCTGATTGGGAATTAATGGAAGACGCTGGTCGCGGATATCGCCGAGTTGTTCCGAGTCCTAAACCACTTGAAATTATTGAAGCTAAAGCTTTTGGACCAATCTTAGAATCTGGTAGTCTATTGATTGCTTCTGGCGGTGGTGGAATTCCCGTCATTAAAGATGGTAATGGTTATAAAGGTGTTGAAGCCGTAATTGATAAAGATTTCTCTGCAGCTAAACTGGCTGAAATGGTTGGAGCAGACGAGCTTTTGATTTTAACAAGCGGTGGTGACGTATATTTGAACTATGGGAAAGAAAACCAAGTTCATTTGGAAACAGTCAAAGTTTCTGAAATGCGCAAATATGTTGACGAAGAACGCTTTGCAAAAGGTTCAATGGGACCAAAAGTCGAAGCAGCTGTCAGCTTTGTTGAACGAACAGGTAAGACTGCTACAATTACTAGCCTTGACAATGTTGAAAATTTTGTCAAATCTGGTAGTGGAACAAGAATTGTTCCTTAAATAAGAAAAAAGATAGAGGAGAAATAATTTCATGGTAAGACGTATGGTCGTAGCCCTAGGTGGTAACGCTATTTTAACAGATGACCCAACAGCAAAAGCGCAAGAAAAAGCACTTGAAACAACAGCAGAACAATTAATTCCTCTTATTAGAAATAATGATGTGGAAATGGTTGTCACTCATGGTAACGGACCACAAGTCGGAAATCTTTTATTGCAACAATTAGCAGCGGATAGTCCTAAAAATCCAGCTATGCCAATTGATACAGCTGTTGCAATGACTCAAGGACAAATTGGTTTCTGGATGGGGCAAGCTTTTACAAGAGCTTTGATAAAAAATCATATGGAACGTGTTCCAGTCATCTCTGTAGTGACTCGTACAGTTGTTGATAAGGATGACCAAGCTTTTGAAAAACCTACTAAACCAATTGGTCCATTCTACGATGAAAAAGGATTGGCAGAAATGAAAGCTCAATACCCCGACTGGGTATTTGTTGAAGATTCTGGTCGCGGCTATCGAAGAGTAGTTCCAAGTCCTAAACCAACACGTATCGTTGAAGCCGAAGCGATTAAGCCACTAATCTCATCAAGTGTTTTGGTGACTGTATCTGGTGGTGGTGGAATTCCTGTCATTGAAACTAAGGATGGTTATGAAGGGGTTGAAGCTGTTATTGATAAAGACTTTTCAGCAGCGAAAGTAGCTGAACTTGTTGAAGCAGATAATCTTTTGATTTTGACTGCGGTAGATAATGTTTTTGTTAATTTCAATAAACCTAATCAGAAAAAATTAGAAACAGTAACAATGGCAGAAATGAAAGCTTATATTGAAGAAGGTCAATTTGCTGCTGGTTCAATGCTTCCGAAAGTCGAAGCAGCAATGGAATTTGTTGCTCGTACAGGACGTCCTGCAACAATTACTTCTTTGGAAAATCTTGAAGACTTCCTCAATAATGATTCAGGAACAAAGATTATTCCTTAAAGATAAAAATGCTACATTTTTGATGTAGCATTTTTTTATAAATGTAGTCTAAAAATCGATAAACTTTCCGATATTTTATCAATAATTATTGTACAATTAACATGTAAACGATTTATATTGATAAAGTTACTGACAAGATGTAAGTATCAGCGATAAATATTAAGGTAAAATGATTACTAAATCTGTCAGTAAAAAAATAAAGAGAGGAAGACAAATTTAAATGATTTTTCTTAAAAAAATATTTAAATTTGCAAATAAAACTTATGGAACTTGTACAATTTGGTTGTGAAGACTGGCTCAATGTTTGGGAAAAATCTGCAACGATTGATATTGCTCAGTCAACCATTGATTCGTTATCTTTGGAAGAAGTTTTGGCCTTTGAAGAAGATAATGGCGAAGCTTTTATGTCACAGATGATGAAAGAAAAATTCAGTTATGGTTGGATTGAGGGTTCACCAGCCTTTAAATCAGAAGTGGCAAAACTTTATAAAAGAGTGCCAGAGGATAATATTTTATCTACAAATGGAGCTACCGGAGCAAATTTCCTTACAATTTTAGGATTAATTGGTCAAGGCGATCATGTGATTGCTCAATATCCTTCTTATCAACAACTGTATGATTGGCCTAAAACATTAGGTGCCCAAGTTGATTATTGGCATATTAAAGAAGAAAATAATTGGTTGCCACAAATTGAAGAATTACGTCGTTTAGTTAAAAGTAATACAAAACTTATTTGTTTAAACAATGCGGCCCAACCTACTGGAGCAATCATGAGTCCTAAATTTTTGTCAGAAGTGGTTGAAATTGCACGCAGTGTTGATGCTTATATTCTTTGTGATGAAGTTTATCTTCCACTAGATGAAGAAACGCCTTATTCACCTATTGCTGATTTATACGAAAAAGGAATATCAACTAACTCTATTTCTAAAACTTATTCTGTACCAGGAATTCGTGTGGGTTGGGTAGCCACTCAAGACCGTGACCTTTGTAATGAATTTAGAAAAATCCGGGATTATACCTTGATTTGTACCGGAGTATTTGATGACGCCGTAGCGGCTTTAGTATTGAAACATAAAGATAAAGTACTTGAACGCGCTCGTAAAATTGTCAAAGGTAATTTATCAATTTTGAAAGAATGGGTGGAAAATGAACCTTTAGTCTCAATGGTTTATCCCAATGCAGTCTCTGTAAGTTTTGTTAAATTTGAAGAACTTGATCCGACAAAAACTGAAGATTTTGCAATCCAACTTCTTCGTGAAAAAGGTGTCCTAATTATTCCTGGAAATCGTTTTGATTTACAAGGCTATGCTAGGATTGGGTATTGTACAGATGAAACAACTTTACGTCAAGGCCTTAAACTCTTATCTGAATTTTTGAGAGAATATCAGGTTTGATATATTCTTTATAAAATACATTTCTGTTTTACTAAAGTGTATAAAAAGTGTATAATAAAGAACTGATAGTATAATTATAATTGAAGAATATAAAATAGTCTCTATATTCAAGAGACTCTTTTATATTTATAAATGATATTATACAAATTTAATTATAGGAAATTTATGATTAAATAGTAGAAAGTGAGTAAATGGAAAACAAGAAAACAAAAGGGATTAGCCTTTTTGCACTATTAGCAATTATTATTTCTGGAGCAATTGGAGGTGGAGTCTTCAATCTTGCTAATGACCTCGCCAATGGTTCAACACCCGGTGGAGTCATGATTTCATGGCTCTTTATTGGTTTTGGGATTTTCATGCTTGTCTTGAGTTTTAATCGACTGATTACAATTAGACCCAAACTTTCGGGAGTCTCTGATTATGCTCGAGAAGGGTTTGGAGACTTTATCGGTTTTCTATCAGGATGGGGTTACTGGATTTCAGCTTGGACTGGAACAATTGGTTTTGCAGTTTTAATGATGACATCTGCTGACTATTTCTTCCCTGGCAAGTTTGCTAATTCCAATGGTTCGTTGACTGTTTTATCAGTAATTATTGTTTCAATAATCTCATGGATTTTAATGTTTCTAGTTGACCGAGGAGTAGAAACTGCCGCCCTTGTAAATGCGGTTGTTATGATTGCAAAGCTCATTCCTTTAGTTGTATTTTCAATCACAGGGATTATCCTATTTAAAGCTGATGTATTCACTCAACATTTTTGGCAAACTTTCACAAGCAACCTAGCTGCGGATGGGTCAGTCAAAAGCCTAGTTTGGCATGCGATGACTGCTGGTGGACTCCTTGATCAAATTAAAGGCTCGCTGATGGTCATGGTCTGGGTATTTGTCGGGATTGAAGGCGCAGCGATGATGGGAAATCGGGCAAAGAAAAAATCGGATACAGCTAAAGCGACAATTATTGGTCTAGCAGTTTTGCTTGTCATTTATGTCCTTTTATCATTACTTCCTTATGGTTATATGGACCAGGCAAGTTTGGCAAATGTTAAAGCACCAGGCTTAGTTTATATTCTTAACGAGATGGTCGGTGGCTGGGGCGGAAGTCTGATGGCAATTGGACTAATGATTTCCTTATTAGGAGCTTGGCTTTCGTGGACAATGTTACCAGTTGAGGCGACACAACAATTGGCAGAGCAAAAACTATTGCCAAGTTGGTTTGGTAAGCTGAATAAATATCATGCGCCAAGTAATTCTTTGCTTATTACTCAGCTGATGATTCAAATCTTTATTATCATTACATATTTTGTAGCCAATGCTTATAATGTCTTTATTTATATGGCAACAGCTGTAATTATGATTTGTTATGCTTTGGTTGGAGCTTATCTTCTTAAAATTGGGATTAAAGAAGGTTCAATTAAAAATATATCAATAGGATTTTTCACCTTTGCTTTTCAAGCTCTGGCCCTTTATCTTTCAGGTTGGCAATATGTTTGGTTGGCGATGATTCTTTATACGATTGGTTTCATTTTATTTATTAAAGCGAAAAAAGAAAGTCGACAAGCAATATCAGTCAAGGAATGGGCAGGAATGTTCATTGTGGCCTTACTAGGAGTTTTAGCAATTCTGGTCTTGATTTGTGGCGCAAAATCAGGAACAGCTTTAGATCTTCGGGGATTACTAGGCTACTAAACAAAATATAAAAATAAGTTGTCTTATATAAATTAATTTTATCGGTATTTTTCTAAAAGTGAATAAAGGAGAGAATTGATGAGAACTTTTTCAGAAGTTAAGGAATTATTAGCTGAGCTTGAAATTCCTTATAATATAGTAGAACATCCAGCAAGTCATTCAACTGAGGAGTCGGATAACTACATTAAAGATTATGAAGGTTGTCGTTCCAAAACTTTAATCTTAGCCAATAAAAAGTCTACCCAGTTCTATATGATAATTATGGATGATGCTAAACAGGTTGATATGAATCGCTTGGGAGAAATTATTGGAGTGAAAAGACTTCACTTTGTCTCGGAAGAACGACTAGAAGATATGCTTGGATTAAACTCCGGAATTGTTTCTCTTTTTGGACTTGTTGGTAAACATTATGATAATATGCATATTTATTTTGACCAACAAATGCTAGATGACTATCAAATTCAAACTTTTCATCCTAATGATAATACCAAAACTATTTTCTTTGCGATGGATGCTTGTTTTACAATTTTGAAGTCGCAGGGTTATGAATATCAAATTATTGATTTATAAATTAAAACTCTTACTTGTTAAGAGTTTTTTTGTAATCAATCTATTGAGTCTGAAAACTAATTCTTGTATAATAGCAATATGTTAACTTTCCCACTCATCAATGACACTTCGCGAAAAATCATTCATATTGATATGGATGCCTTTTTTGCTTCTGTTGAAGTGCGTGATAATCCGAGTTTAAAAGGTAAGCCGGTTGTTATCGCCAGAAATCCATTACAGACAGGTGGACGTGGCGTGGTTTCAACTTGTTCTTATGAAGCGCGTGCTTTTGGAATACATTCGGCAATGAGTGCTAAAGAAGCTTATGATCTTTGCCCACAAGCTATTTTTATTTCAGGAAACTATGAAAAATACACAAAAGTAAGTAAACAAGTTCGTGAAATCTTTAAACGTTATACCGATGATATTGAAGCAGCTTCAATTGATGAGGCTTATTTAGATGTAACAGAAAATAAAATCGGTGCTCAATCAGCAATTAAAATTGCTAAGTTGATTCAGCATGATATATTTGTTGAGTTAGGTTTAACCTGTTCTGCAGGAGTTTCTTATAATAAATTTTTAGCGAAAATTGCATCTGATTATGAAAAGCCCCATGGCTTAACCTTAATTATGCCAGAAGAAGCATTAGAATTTTTAGCAAAATTACCGGTGGAAAAATTTCATGGTGTTGGAAAAGCAACAGTTCCTAAATTGCACGCACTAGGTTTCTTTAATGGGGGAGATTTACAAAAAGCAGACCCAGTTGATTTAGCTGAAAGATTCGGAGTTTATGGTTGGGAGCTTTATCAAAAGGCCAATGGAATACATAACTCGAAAGTCAAAAATTATCGTGAGCGAAAGTCAGTTGGAAAAGAACGAACTTATGGTAAACTATTATATCTTCCGGATGATATTAAAGCAGAGTTGAGTAAAATTTCTGGCAAAGTTTCCGACTCATTAAAGAGTCATCAATTAAAAGGAAGTATTGTCATTTTAAAATTGAGATATTCTGATTTTACAACATTGACAAAAAGAAAATCTTTAGCAGAAAAGTTAGAAAGTCCAGAAGAAATTGCAGAAGTAGCACAAGAGATATTTGAAGAGCTTGAATATGATGAAAGTTTAGGAGTAAGGCTCTTAGGGGTTACGGTGACAGAATTTGGTGTCCAAAAAGCAACATTAGATATGCAATAGTTAGAAACGGGATGAAGGCAATTTCAGCTCGTTTTTTTGTGATTAGATAATAAATGATACCAAGTGAACAAGCGATTTGAAGGAGCAGCATTTCGTTTAAGAAAGTTAGAGAAAATGAAGCGGTAAAAAACCATAAAAAATCACCGCTGCCAACTCTTAAATTGAATTTTTCAGCTAAGACGGCTAAAATAAGCCAAAAATAGAAAAGGGGAGAAAGAGGAAATATTAAAATAAAACTGAGTGCAAAAATAAACCAGATAACAAAAGGAAAACTGTGCTGACGATAATCAAAAGCAGATAAAATTAGTGAAAGGATAATCAGTAAAAATTGACTAGGTTTAAGATAATTTACCCAAGCTAAAACAAAAATTAAAGCTGATGAGAACTCCAAAAAAACATATAAATATGGAATTTTACTTTTACAATAACGGCAATGTGAGCCAGAGCTTATTTGAGAAAAAATAGGAATTAGATCACGATAGGCTAAAAGTTGCTGACAAGAATCACAATGTGAGCGTCCAAAAATAATTGATTTTCTTAGTGGAATACGGTCAACTATTAAGCCAAAAAAGGAGCCAAAAATACTTCCAATTACAAATATAAATAAAATGTCCATACTAATCTATACGAAATAAATGAAGAATTGTAACTTTAAATATAGCGAAAAAAGAAAATAAGTAAATCATTTGAGAAAAAAATCTCATTGGTTTATAATATATTTATAGAAAAGTTAATATTAAGTTTCTTTATGACATTTAATATTTAAAAAATGGAGGTTAGTTATGTCAAATGAACACACACAAGAAGTTTTAAATCAAACAGTTGCTGATTTATCAAAAGCATCAGCACTTGTTCATCAAATCCACTGGTATTTGCGTGGTCCGGGTTTTCTTTACCTACACCCAAAAATGGATGAATTGAAAGATCAATTGGATGAACATTTGGACGAATTTGCAGAACGTCTAATCACTATTGGTGGTTCTCCAGTTTCAACTTTAGCAGAATTTGATAAAAATTCTAAAATTGAAATGACTCCCGCCGTTTGGGGAAAATCTAATTCAGAACGTGTGAAAGAATTAATTGTTGCTTACAAATATTTGACTCAACTCTTCAAAGATGGCATTAAAATTGCTGGTAATGATGGTGATGATGTGACAGTTGACTTATATACGACTGCTCTTGGAGATATTGAAAAAACACTTTGGATGATTGAAGCCGAAGTAGGTTAATTACTTTATAAATAAAAAACTCTCTGTCAGTTAATGATAGAGAGTTTTTTATTTGAAATTTACTAATAAGACGATTAGTAATTAGATACCAGATTTAGTTTTACCATTCCAAGAATTCAAACCACTTTTAAGGATATAAACTTCAGGAATGCCAGCTTTTTTTAGTTTTTTAGCAACTTTTGCTCCGCCAACAGGACGACCATTTTCATAAATGAGTACAGGTTTATGTTTACTTAAGGCATTTAAACTTTGGTCAATTTGTCCAGCAGGAAGATTACGTGCACCAAGAATATGTTTAATACGAAAATCTTTTGCTTCACGAATATCAATTAATTGAGAGGTAGGCATTAAACGAGCAAACTCAGCTTCTTCAACAAGTTTAGCATTACGACGAAGATTCCAACGAGGATAGACAAACATTCCGATAATTACTAAAACAAGAATGATATCAATGATAATAATGATCAAAATTATTCTCCTTTAAATTTAAGAGCAAGACTTGCAGCACCGATAATTCCAGCGTCATTTCCAAGGACAGCAAGTTTAATTTTAGTTGAGTTACGAACCGTTGAAAAGGCATATTTAGTGAAATATTTTTCAACTTTTTCACGTAAGAATTCTCCAGCGGCAGAAACACCACCACCGATAACGATTGAAGCAGGGTTCAAAGTGGAACCAAGGTTTGCACAAGCAAAACCGAGATAATAAGCAAATTTATCAACAACGGATAAGCTGAAGTGATCTCCTTCTTGAGCTGCAAAGAAGATGTCTTTAGAAGTCACTTCATCACCATTATCAATTGCTGCTTTGATAGTAGAATCACCTTCGTATTCTTCAGCGAATTTACGAGCTAAACGAACGATACCTGTTGCAGAAGTTACTGTTTCCAAGCAGCCGCGATTTCCACAAGTACATTCAAAACCATCAGGGTCAACACAAATGTGGCCAATTTCGCCACCAGCTCCGGCAACACCATGAACGAGCTCACCTGAAGCGATAATTCCGCCACCAACACCAGTTCCAAGAGTAATGAAAACAACATCAGGATTGTTTTCACCTGCCCCTACCCAACGTTCACCAAGAGCAGCAACATTAGCATCGTTATCCAAAATGAAAGGAAGACCAACACCTTCAGAGATTGGTTTACCTACTTCTTGAGTATCTGCCCAGTTCAAGTTAAAAGCAGCTTTGACAGTACTTTCAGAAATATTTACTGAACCCGGTGTTCCCATTCCAATTCCAAGAAATTCAGATTTGTCCAAGTTATAAAGGCTTAAACGGTGGTTGATTGATTCAATAATATCAGGAACGATATGTTTTCCATCTTCTAAAATATTTGTCGGGATAGACCATTTATCTTGAACCTCACCATCGAGTGTCAAAATTCCAAATTTAATTGAAGTTCCACCAAGGTCGATACCGATAATTTTACTTGCAGTCATGTTTTTTTTCTCCAATCTGACAATAAAAAAAGAATCATTTTTTATTGGTCGTAGATTTTTTCTTTTCAATTCTCTCTTCACGTGCCAAAATCAAGCGAGCAGTCAAATAGTCATGGTCGCTTTTTTGAAATATTCCTGATTCAAGCATTTTTCCTAATTCAATTTGCATAAAAGCAATCGCATCCAAACGATCTGGAAAAAGATTGATATATCCATATTTTTTCAGCATTTCTTGCACGTCATAGAGAGTTTTCATTACTACATTTTACCGTATTTGATAAAGGCTTTCAAGTCCAAGCTATATGTAAAAGAAAGAGAATAGTGCAGAATTTGCTTAGAAAATGGTATAATACAATATAATTTGAAAACGTAACTAAAAAGATATTTAATGGTAATGATGTTTTTGGAATAAGATTATAGTTAAAATTTACTTGTTGAAGGTAAAAAAATGAATAGAATTTTGATTGGTGCGGACTTTTATGCAGGAAATCGCTTGGAGCGATTTGTTCTTGAAAATGAAGAAGAACTCGGGATAAAAGACAAGGTTGACGCAACAATGGTATTCTATAATCATCAAGATATCTATAAATATCTTCAAATTTATCTTGAAGAAGTTAAGACTTGTTTTATAAAAATTGCACAAAAAGAAGAGTTAGAAATACTGAAAAAAATGCAAAAGTTAGAAAGTAAGGCATTTTTTCTTATCTATACTGATAATCGTGACTTAAAAGATGAATTATTGAACTTTACTACCTCTCCGTTATGGACTCAAATGACTGTGGCTAGTGACGCTGATACTGAAGTTAGAGAAATGATTAAAAAAGTGTTGCTCTACTGTTTTACAAATGAGCTAAATATTGTCGAAATCAGTGGTTATCCAATTTCGATAGATTCTCTTTTATATATTGAAGCGGACAAAACACATCGAAATTATCTTAGAGCCATCACAAAAGATAATGAATGTTTAGTTCGTGGTACGATTTCTGATGTAAAAAAGAAAATTCCCAATTTACTTGCACTTGGACGCGGTTTACTCGTTGATACAAATAAAATTCGTCGAATAGAAGAAGATGGATTGACGCTATGCTTTGTACAAAGTTTGAAAAAAGTCAAAGCACCAATGGTTTGCAAAAAAGAGTTAAAGGAACTCCAAAAACATTCAAAACGAATAAAATAATCACTCTTTTTTTAGGGTGATTTTTGTTTTTTCCTGATAAAAACGCAATTTCATCACAGAAAACTCAATTTCGTCACAAAAATAATGAAATTATGCAAAAAAAGATTGTATGCAAAAATGAAAAGGTTTACAATCAAAATATAAGATTTAATATTGATTTAAAACTATTAAACAAATGCAATCAACTAAAAGCTCATACATAATCAAAGTGAGGAAAGGAGGGACAAAAAATTTTGTTGTAGTAGAATTTTTAAAAAGTTCTACAAAAGATTAGAAATTTTTAGAAAGGAAGTAGAAAAATGCAAACTAAAAAATTACTTGTTTCAACACTTATCCTTGCGACTCTCGGCGGAACGCTCCTTCAAGTAAGCCCTGTATTCGCTGTTAATCGTTCAACTTATTCTCAAGGCTCAACAAATGACAAAAAGTATGGTATGGGAGCCTACGCTGCTTATTGGAATAACTATGGAAATCATTGGGCAGAAGTAGCTTTTCGGACTAGATATGGAGGGACAATAGCAGGAGAAGCTCATGCCAATCAGCAAGCCTATGCCTGGTTGAATACTCGTTGGGGAGAAAGTGTGGTTTTCTTCCACAACAATGGTCTAGTTAAAAGCAAACATTGGGGGCCGCAATGAAAAAAATAAAATATATTTTTTTGGCTGTGACGATTGTTCTAGTCACAGTTTTTTATATTATTAATATAAAAGAAAATGGTCAGCAAATTATCGCAGAAAGATTGCCAGAGGCTGTTCTTATTGCAAATAATGAGAAGCAAGATCCAGAAAATATACCTAGTTCTCGTGAAGTTATCAAAGATGTGGATGATTATGCAAGAAAACATGATGTCTTTATCATTATGGATGTTGTCACACCTAGCGGTTCAGGAGAGTTTAAACCAACTTATATGACTTTTGGGAAAGGAAAACTTGCAAATAATATGTCTTTACTTCCAAAAGAGAAAAGAGAGGAGTACGACCCGCTTGGTATGTTTGGGACTTACAACGTTTTTTCTGGAAAGAAAGAAGCTGAGGAGTTTAGTCAATATTTAAGTCAAAAATTTCATGTAACAGCATCTTATATTCCAAACATGTCTCTACTTGAGGAATATTACAACATCTACGGTAATCCACAAGCTGTAACCTTATTGATAAGTATTTTTCTGGCTTTTGTCGGCTTAGCTATTTTTGTAAGAATCTCAGAGTTACGAAAATCAGGAATAGAACTTTTGTCTGGGAAGACGTTGTTGAATACTGTGTTTTCAGATAGTATTCGGGATATGAAGTTTATCGCAATTTTGACGATTATTGCTATGATAGGGACTTCTAGTTACTTGCTCATAACTGGTCTAAGCAACTTGTCGCTTCACATTTTTGCTTTATTTTCTATCTTCTTTTCTTCTTTGATATTTGTGCTACTGTCATGCTTAGTAAGTGCAATAATCATGATTATCCTCTCTCGGAGTCAACTCAATTCACTTATCAAAGGAAAATTGCCGACAACAGCTTTGATGGTTCTTGTTGTTTTGATGCAATTTGCTGTGAGTATTGTCCTTGTCACAAGCCTATCAGGAATTCACTATAATCAAATCGAATTAAAAAATCAGGAAGCCGACTTAGATAAATGGAAACAGCAAAAAGATTATTATACGTTTCCCTATGCCTCTATTAATCTGCAAGTAAGTAATCAAGAAGCAAAAGCTTGGTGGAACTTTTATAATATTGAGGTAACAAAAGATGATGCGATATTCGTCAGACATGATTTATTTGCTGGACCAGAAGAAAGTAGCGACAAACAACTCATCGTCACACCAAGTTATCTGAAAGCACAACATATAAATGTTAAAGAAGACTTTTCTAATCTTAAACTTGGAGAATATGGACTCCTGATACCAAAAAATCAAATGAAAAACCGTCAAAAACTTATCACTAAATATAATAAATCATTGACGGAAACCACACAAAACGGTAAAAAAGAGACTAAGATGAAGGCAAAATACGTTGAAGAAGTACCAAATGGCGAGAAACGTTTTATTTATAATGTCGCTTATGAGAAAATGACAACACAACAAGAAATTTCTGACCCAATTATTGTTGTGATAATACCGCAATCATCAGGAGAAGAAACGGGCATATCATGGGCAGGGGATAATGATTACTTTTTTGTGAAAGGTAAAGAACAAACGCTTAATAGGCTGAAAGAGTTGGGACTATACGATAAGGTTCATTTTTTAGTTAACGCCTATGGACAGTATGAAGCACAGACAAATCTTGTAAAAGAGAGTTTAAGTATGGCAATCATATCAGCCATTATAACGATTATTGTCATTAGCTTTTTCTATATTTTACTCCATGTCCTTTACTTTACTCATTTCAGAAGAACAATCATAATAAAATTTATTTCTGGAATGCCCAACTTGAGAATTCATCGTCGGTTCATTTTTGTAGAGTTAGGATTACTTGTGATTTTATTACCAACATTGACAATAATCAGCAATGAGTTTTTATATTCTCTTTTTGTTGTAAGTGCTTTGTGGTTTATTTCGTTCATTATCCTACTTGTTCAAATGAAGAATTTTGAAAATGGACAAATAAATAGTTTGAAAGGAGAATAGATGTTTGAATTAACTAATATTACTAAAGAATTTTTACATAGAAAGGTTTTTGATAACTTTAAATTAACCTTTGAAGCTGGGAAAGTTTATGCCATTATCGGTCAATCAGGTTCTGGTAAAACAACCTTACTGAATATGATTGCTAAACTTGAATCCTACGAGGGAAGTATTCTTTATGAGGGAGAAGAATTATCAAAAATCAAGAAACATTCCTATTTTCTAAATGATTTGTCTTATCTTTTTCAAAATTTTGGATTGATTGAAAATGAAACGATTGATAAAAATTTGGATTTGGGATTGATTAATCAAAAGTTATCCAAGAAAACTAAACAAGAAAAAAAGCTTGAAACTCTGGCACAAGTTAATGTAGCCTATTTAAAACTCAATCAAAAAATTTATGAATTGTCAGGTGGTGAGGCACAGCGTGTAGCACTTGCTAAAGCGATTTTGAAAGATTCACCGGTTATTTTGGCGGATGAACCAACAGCAGCACTAGATTCTGAGAATAGTGAAGAAGTGATGAAACTGCTTTTGAGTATGAAAAATGAAAATCGGATTATTATTATCGCTACGCATAATCCTGTTATTTGGGAAATGGCAGATGAGGTTGTTGAATTGTCCAGATGAGGTAATATATTGGGGGGATTTTTACTTTTTACAATGAAAATATCAATTTCATCACAAAAAAATTGATTTCGTCACAAAAATGATGAAATTGCGCAAAAAAATATTGTAAACGAAAATGAAAAGGCTTACGATTAAAGTATGAATAATGATAGAAATAAATCTTGAAAGAGAGGGAGGACCAATGGAAAATTAATAAAGTTCAATATCAACTCAAAGATATATTGTGCAAAAAGAAAGTGGGTAATTTTTTAATGAAAAATATAACATCAAGTAAGTTATAATTTAAAGACTAGCTCTTAGATTAGTAACTTACAGGCTAAGAAAAGAGGATTTAGTTATGAATGCGAAAAAAATTATTATTGGCATACTTGTTGTCAGTGTATTATTTGCAACTGGATTTGCTGTAAAAGCAGATGGTGCATTAGCACCTAATGTTGATGTGTCTAAAAATGGAAAAGTTAATTTGAATATACCTAAAAAGGCAGATAAAATTATTATGAATACGAAAAAGCAAGTTAAATATGTTGTGAAGGGAGCCGTGAAGCTAGAGAGTACAAGTGGTGGTAATTTGACAGCGCCTGTAACGGTGGATAGTCAAGTAACTACTGATAGTGGAGACAATACAAAAGGAGTGACAACTTATACTGCTGATTTATCTCAAGCTCAAGTTATTAGTAATGATAAAGCAAGTTCAGATAATAATTTGGCTATAAACATATTGGGGAATTTTTTTGGCACTAAGGTATCTGCTACAACTTATGATACTTCAACAACATCTAAATGGGATTCAACATATGGCGTAAAGATTAAAGAAGAAATTTACTGGACAGTAACGGGTTCACATAATGATAATAAGTTGAATATTTATAAAGTTACGGGCGGCTACACGATTGCTGATTCGTCAATTCAGGTAACCTCATCTAGTATAAGAGTACAACAAAAATATCATCCGTCGCAAGACCATACATGGGGAAAAGGCACCTCAGCGTCTTGGAGTGTATCAACAGGTTATACAGCTGTTTCGAATACTCCTGGTTCAAGAGGGGAAGTAGGTTATACAGTTAATCTAAAAAGAGGAACTCATTCTAAATGGTCAGTAACCCTTAATAATTTAGTATTTTCTTATTAATTTAGTTAGGAGATAGATATGAAAAAATATATAGTATTTACATTTATTTTAGGGTTGCTCAGCTTCTTTCTTCCTTTTTTTCCAGCGACTAATAATCACTTTGAGAATACTCAACTTTTGGGCTTTCAATATGTTGTTAAATATGGTTTGCGGCTCTATTTCGTTGTTTTGATTGTACTATTGGTTAATTATTTTACAATAAATGAGCGGTATGTAAGATATAAAAAAGTCATTCCGCTTTTAATCACAATTGCTATATTTGGAGCTTATGGTGGTCTCGCATTTAGTCAATTTTTGATTGGTGGAATACAAAGAGGACTGATGGTGCTAGGAGATTATAGTTTTGGCTATTTTATCAGTTTCGCTTTGTTTTTAATTTTTAATGTTTTGGTTTGTATTGATGCCTATAAAAAGGGAGATTAAAATGTGGGTAAGAAAAATAAAAATTTGGCAAGTATTTCTTGCGTTCATCATTTGGATAGGAACCATGTTTCTTCCTGCAACGGTAAATCAGGCTAAATTGAATACGAATTTTGACTATAAAAAAAGTCGAGAAAATTTCTTTTATTTTCTTTTTCATCAAGTCCCTTTTTATAGTTTCATTTTGGGTTTGGTATTGCTTATATCACTTTTTCTCATTTATAGGAAAATAAATTTTAGTGTCGATTTTTCTTTTGCTAGTCTTATTTTTTACATTAGTTTCTTAGTTATAGCTTTTCCGTCTATGATTATTTTTAATCATAGTTTATCTGGGAATACTTTTGGGGCTGAACTTTCTATCTTTCTAACCTTTTATGGAGCTGGATATATTATTGCTGTTCTATTTGGTTTAGTTGCTTTTCTTTTACTCTTTCTCTACAGTTTAAGAATAAAAGAATGTTAACAACATAATCATTTTTACTGATTTTATTAATTATAAAAAAATAAAGAACTCCTTAGAAATTTTTCTTTGGGGTTTTCATTTTGGAAGTAAAAAAATCTTTGTTAGGCTTGTAAACGTGTGCATTTACAGCTTTTAGAAAAGTGTGCTATAATGGGTTAGATATATACGAAAGTAAGGTATGATAAAATTGACTAAATTACGCGAAGATATTAGAAACGTCGCTATTATTGCCCACGTTGACCATGGTAAAACTACATTGGTTGACGAACTCTTAAAACAATCTCAAACGTTGGATGCTCGTAAAGAATTAGCTGAACGTGCGATGGACTCAAATGCACTTGAGCAAGAACGTGGGATTACTATCCTTGCCAAAAATACAGCAGTTGAATATAACGGAACTCGTATCAACATCTTGGACACACCAGGTCACGCGGACTTCGGTGGAGAAGTTGAACGTATTATGAAAATGGTTGATGGGGTTGTCCTCGTTGTCGATGCTTATGAAGGAACAATGCCTCAAACACGTTTTGTTTTGAAAAAAGCTTTGGAACAAAACTTGACTCCAATCGTTGTTGTTAATAAGATTGACAAACCATCTGCTCGTCCAGCTGAAGTTGTTGATGAAGTTCTTGAACTTTTCATCGAACTTGGTGCTGATGACGAACAATTGGATTTCCCAGTTGTTTATGCTTCAGCAATCAATGGTTCTTCATCAATGTCTGATAATCCAGCTGATCAAGAACACACAATGGCAAATATTTTTGATACAATCATCGACCATATCCCTGGCCCAGTTGATAACTCTGATGAACCTTTGCAATTCCAAGTTTCACTTTTGGACTACAATGACTATGTTGGACGTATTGGTATTGGACGTGTTTTCCGTGGAACAATCAAAGTTGGGGACAGCGTTACTTTGTCTAAACTTGATGGTTCAACTAAAAACTTCCGCGTTACTAAACTTTTTGGTTTCTTCGGTCTTGACCGTCAAGAAATCCAAGAAGCAAAAGCTGGTGATTTGATTGCTTTGTCTGGTATGGAAGATATCTTCGTTGGGGAAACTGTTACACCTTCAGATCACGTTGAACCATTGCCAATCTTGCACATTGACGAACCTACTTTGCAAATGACTTTCCTTGCTAACAATTCACCTTTCGCTGGTCGCGAAGGTAAATGGGTAACTTCACGTAAAGTTGAAGAACGTTTGGTTTCTGAATTGCAAACTGACGTTTCACTCCGTGTTGAAAACACTGAATCTCCTGATAAATGGATTGTTTCTGGTCGTGGTGAATTGCACTTGTCAATTCTTATTGAAACAATGCGCCGTGAAGGATATGAACTTCAAGTTTCACGTCCTGAAGTTATCATCAAAGAAATTGATGGTGTTGCTTGCGAACCATTTGAACGTGTTCAAATCGATACTCCTGAAGAATACCAAGGTTCAATCATCCAAGCGCTCTCTGAACGTAAAGGTGATATGCTTGATATGCAAATCACTGGTAACGGTCAAGCGCGTTTGATTTTCCTTGTTCCTGCACGTGGTTTGATTGGATTCACAACAGAATTCATGTCAATGACTCGTGGATACGGAATTATGAACCATACTTTCGATCAATATCTTCCAGCTGTTAAGGGAGAAATCGGTGGACGTCACCGTGGTTCTTTGATTTCTATGGATTCAGGTCAAGTTACTTCTTACGCAATGGGTTACGTTCAAGAACGTGGACAACTTTTTGTTGATGCAGGTACTGAAGTTTATGGTGGGATGATTGTTGGTGAACACAGTCGTGATAATGATTTGACTGTAAATATCACTAAAATGAAACAACAAACAAACGTTCGTTCTTCAAATAAAGACTCTACATCTGTTTTGAACACACCAAAAATTCTTTCACTTGAAGAATCTTTGGAATTCCTTGGAGATGATGATTACTTGGAAGTAACTCCAGAATCAATCCGCTTGCGTAAACAAATTTTGGATAAAGCAATGCGTGAAAAATCAACTAAGAAGAAAAAATAAGTTTAATCAAATAGAGAAACTTGATTTTCAATTATTGAAAGTTTGATGATGAATAAATTGATTTTTCGTTAGTTCTTGTCATAACTTGGAAAGGAGAAAAATGTTCTATATTATCTTGTTGATTTTAGTTGCCTTTGCGTATATTTTCATGATGCCCAAAGACGTTCGGCGGAGTATGGACATTTTCTTCTTTGCTGGTGTTGGAGTTCTAGTTCTTGCTTTTGCTGTGGCACAGGCGGTAAGCCATCGGTCATTACTTTTAGAAATTATCGGTATTGTGGCGATGCTTGTCGTAACGGTCAGAGCTTGGATGGAATTGGAAAAGTTGGACAGTCGAAAAAGAAAAAAATAAATGATTGCTTGATTAATAATTAAGCAATAAATAAAACTGTCAAAGTTTGGCAGTTTTATTTTGATTTTGTAGAAATGGAGAAAAAACATGGATATGGAAAAAGTGGCTCAAGGTTTTGAGCTAGTTGTTGCAAATATTATGTTACTATCTGAGAAATTGGATACAGATTTTTATGATGCTTTTGTAGAACAAAATGCTGCTTTTTTAGATGATACTGACCAAGGAATTGTTGAATTGTCAGTAAATAATGACAAACTTCGTCAGTTAAATTTATCAAATAAGGAGTGGCAAAAACTTTTTCAATTTGTTTTGTTGAAAGGGTCACAAGTCGCACCACTTCAGCCCAATCATGCAATGACTCCAGATGCAATTGGTTTAATTTTTAATTTCATTATTGAACATCTTAATAAAAATTCTGAACTTCGTTTAATTGAATTTGGGTCTGGTATGGGTAATCTTGCTGAAACGCTTTTGGTTAATCTTAATAAAAAGGTTGATTATGTAGGCTTTGAAGTTGATGATTTACTTTTAGATTTGTCTGCTTCAATGGCTGAAATTATGGGGAGTCAGGCTGAGTTCATGCAAATTGATGCAGTACAAAAGCGTTTGATGGAACCTGCTGACGTTGTTGTCAGTGATTTACCAATTGGTTTTTATCCAGATGATGAAGTTGCAAAGAATTTTGAAGTTGCGACTACTGACGGACATACTTTTGCTCATCATCTTTTGATTGAGCAATCATTTAATTATTTAAAAGAGGGTTCTTTTGCCATTTTACTAGCTCCAGAAGATTTACTGACAAGTCCTCAAGGACCACTATTAAAGGAGTGGATTAGTAAACATGGAAGTGTGATGGCTGTCATCACTTTACCAAAATCACTTTTTAATGCTGATGCTAAGGCGATTTATGTTTTGAAAAAGGGACCGGCTGCACATGCAACTTTTGCTCACCCTTTGTCTTCACTGACAGACAGAGAAAGTTTAGAAGTCTTTATGGAAGAATTTACAAAAATTGTAAAATTATAAGATTGAAATTACTGACAGGTTCTGGCAGTAATTTTTTTGGTTAAAGTGTATGAAAATGATTGAATTTGAAAACGTTTTTTATTTTAAAAACTACATCTTGGATTAAGCTCGTGAATCATGACCGAAAAACACAAAAGGAATTGTAATTGTGTTATAATTTAACCGTATTTCAAATTCAAGGAAGGTTTATTAAACATGACCAAAACATTAGCAGTTAACGCTGGTTCATCATCTATGAAATGGCAAATGTATGAAATGCCAGAAGAAAAAGTTCTTGCCAAGGGATTAATCGAACGAATTGGTTTGAAAGATTCGATTGTGACCGTCAAATTTGGTGAGCAAAAAGAAGAACGCGTTTTTGACATTCCAAATCATACAGAAGCAGTAGAAGTTTTACTTGAAGATTTAAAACGATTGAAAATAGTAGAGGAATTTACTGAAATTACTGGTGTGGGACATCGTGTGGTTGCTGGAGGTGAAATTTTCCAAAAATCAACAGTTGTTACACCAGAAGTTTTGCAACAAGTTAAAGATTTGTCAGCTCTTGCTCCTTTGCATAATCCAGCAAATGCTGCAGGAATTGAAGCTTTTTTGAACTTACTGCCTGATGCAACTTCAGTAGTAGTTTTTGATACAGCTTTCCATACAACTATGCCTGAAAAAGCATTCCGTTATCCATTGCCTAAAAAATATTATACAGATTATGCTGTCCGTAAATATGGGGCTCATGGAACTTCACACATGTATGTTTCACAAGAAGCTGCAAAATTACTTGGAAAACCAATTGAAGAAACTAAAATTATCACTGCTCATATCGGGAATGGCGCATCACTGACAGCAGTAAAAGGTGGGAAATCAATTGATACTTCGATGGGATTCACACCACTTGCTGGAGTGATGATGGGAACACGTACAGGTGAAATGGACCCTTCTGTTTTTCCATACCTTATTGAAAATGACTCTGAGTTAAAAGATGCTCAAGGTGTTGTTGATATGATGAACAAAGAATCTGGTCTCTATGGTGTATCTGGTATTTCATCAGATATGCGTGATATCATTGCTGCTAAAGATACAGATGCTGATGCAAAACTTGCATTTGAGATGTATGTTGACCGAATTCAAAAATTTATTGGTCAATATTTGGCCGTTTTGAATGGGGCTGATGCTCTTGTCTTCACCGCTGGTATTGGTGAAAATTCGGTTCCTGTTCGTGAAGCAATTCTTTCTGGATTGACTTGGTTTGGAATTGAAGTTGACCCTGAGAAAAATGTCTTTGGCGTCGAGGGAGAAATTTCAACACCTCATTCACGCGTAAAAGTTTTTGTGATTCCAACTGACGAAGAGCTTGTAATTGCTCGTGATGTTGAAGCACTTAAAAAATAATTAATTAAAAGATTTTGTTCTAAAACAAAATCTTTTTTATTTTTAAAATGACATAAAATGATAAGTTCTGGGAATCCTTGAGGGAGGAGAAATGAAATCAGACATAAAATATGATATAATTTTAAGAATAAAACGCATACATTAAGGAGAGTAAGTATGGAAAAAACGCTCGCTGTCAATGCAGGCTCCTCGTCATTAAAATGGCAACTTTACGAAATGCCGGAAGAAACCGTGATTGCTAAAGGAATTTTTGAACGTATTGGTTTGTCTGGCTCAATCTCAACAACTAAATTTAACAATGAAGAACACGTTAGAAAACAAGAAATTGTTGACCATCGTCAAGCTGTTTTGTTATTAATGGATGAATTAATTCACTTTAAATTAATTCATGAATTCCGCGAAATCACAGGAATTGGCCATCGTGTTGTTGCAGGTGGGGAATTTTTCAAAACTTCTACGGTTATTAGTCCTGAGGTTTTGGCTGAGATTAAAAATCTTTCAACTTTAGCTCCTTTGCATAATCCTGCTAATGTTTTAGGGATTGAAGCTTTTCAACGTTTATTACCAGATGCACTTGCAGTTGCTGTTTTCGACACTGCTTTTCACAGTACTTTGCCAGAAAAGGCTTATCGCTATCCTATTCCAACAAAATATTATGAAGATTATTCAATCAGAAAATATGGAGCACATGGAACGTCACACATGTATGTCGCCCAAGAAGCGGCAAAAGTTTTAGGAAAACCTTTGGAAGATTTGAAGCTAATTACGGCTCATATCGGAAATGGAGCTTCAATTACAGCAATTGAAGCTGGAAAATCTGTTGATACTTCAATGGGATTTACACCACTTGCTGGTGTAATGATGGGAACACGTGCAGGTGAAATGGACGCCTCAGTCATTCCTTATATGTTAGAGAGCGACCCAAGCCTTAGAAATGCTCAAGATGTGATTGACATTCTCAATAAAGAATCTGGAGTTCTTGGGGTGTCAGAACTCTCAAGTGATATGCGTGATCTTTCAGAAGCTGTGGCTAAAGGAAATCCTAAAGCGATTCTTGCTTATGAAATGTATGTTGACCGTCTCAAGAAATTTATTGCCCAATATTTTGGAGTATTAAATGGGGCTGATGCTCTTATTTTCACGGCTGGTGTTGGTGAAAATGATACAGCTGTTCGGACTGATGTAGTTAATGGACTTTCTTGGTTTGGCATGGAAATTGATGAAAGTAAAAATGTTCGTGGAGCATTTGGTATCATTTCTAAACCAGAGTCTAAAGTGAAAGTACTTGTTGTGCCAACAAACGAAGAATTGGTTATTGCTCGTGATGTTGAAGCTGCTAAATAATTAGATAAAATTTACTGACAGAAATTTGTCAGTAAATTTTTTTACTTATGAAAAAGCTGTCAGTAAAGTTTTGACAAATGGTTTGTCTTCTATAAAAGAAAGCGCTATAATTAGGGTGAATGGAGGGAAGATTATGGAGGATTTACCAAAAGTTACAAAAGCTGAAATGTTGCCAGGAGTGCGTTTACGTTTGGAATTTGATAATGGACAAGTTCGATATTATCCTGTTCATGAGCAAATTGATTTGCTGATGAACCCTTTTGATGTGAGTAAGTTAAAAAAGACGTATGGCGCAAACTTGTTTCTTGGGGGAATGGTTTCATGGATTGGAAATGAGATTAAGATTGAACCTAATGGAGATTTGTTACTTAATAAATCGGTGATTCCTGCTGAAATGCTTTGGAAACACAGTCTTAAACATGTTGACAGTCTGGACCCGGAAAAATTGAAAGAGTTAGAAGAAATCAAGCACCCAATTTGGCAAGGTTTTAAAAGTCTTAATTTAATCTTTTGGATTGCGGGGATTCTTTTTGTGATTTATTTACTTATTCAGTTGTTGGGACATCTGGGTTTATTGACATCATGATAGTTTCTAAAAAGGCTTTGATTAGTCTTTTTTTCGTGAGCATTTTATGGTAAAATAGAGAAAATATAATAGAATAGGTGCAATATGGCTGAAATTAAATATAAACGCGTACTGTTAAAACTTTCGGGAGAGGCCCTCTCAGGCGAAAAAGGTTTCGGATTTGACCCTGAAACAGCAAAAGCTGTCGCTGAAGAACTCAAAGAAGTCCATGATTTGGGCGCAGAACTTGCGATTGTTTGCGGTGGTGGTAATGTTTGGCGTGGAATTACTGGTGAGAAAGCCGGAATGGAACGTGCTCAGGCAGATTACATGGGAATGCTTGCAACAATTCAAAATGGATTGTTCATTCAAAGTGCTCTTGAAAATATTGGGGTTGACACACGAGTGATGACAGCCATTGAGATGAAAGCTGTTGCTGAACCTTATATTCGTCGTCGTGCTGAACGCCATTTAGAAAAGGGACGTGTTGTCATTTTTGCTGGGGGAACTGGTTCGCCTTACTTTTCAACGGATACAACCTCTGCATTACGTGCTGCGGAAATTAATGCTGATGTCATTTTAATGGCTAAAAATGGTGTTGATGGTGTTTATAATGCTGACCCTAAATTAGTTGCTGATGCTATTAAATTTGAACATTTGACACATATGGATGTTATTACCAAAGGCTTGCAAGTAATGGACAGTACGGCTTCAACAATGTCAATGGATAATCATATTCCACTTGTTGTTTTCAACATGAATGAAGCTGGAAATATTACACGTGTCGTTCGTGGTGAAGAAATCGGAACAACGGTTGAATAAGATTTACTTACAAAAAAAGCTGTCAGTAAATTTATTCATTAAAAAATTACTGATGGAAATACTAGCATATTCGTAAACGCTGAAGCGTCAACGACTATCCTATGATGGAAATACTAGCATAACTGTAATCATTAAAATACTAACGCTTATCTCTGACAAAGTTTCTGTCAGTAAAATAAATAGAAGAATTAAAAGTAGAAAAAGGAAATAAAATGGCAAACGAAATTGTTACAACAGCTCAAGACCGGATGAAACAATCATTAGGAAGTTTACAACGTGATTTAGGACATATCCGAGCTGGTCGTGCCAACGCAAGTCTTCTTGACCGTGTTCAAGTTGTTTACTACGGCGCACCAACACCACTCAATCAATTAGCGTCAATCACAATTCCAGAAGCGCGCGTATTGATGGTTACTCCTTTTGATAAATCAATCTTGAAAGATATTGAAAAAGCATTGTATGAATCAGATCTTGGGATTACACCAGCAAATGATGGTTCTGTGATTCGTTTAGTTATCCCAATGTTGACAGAAGAACGCCGTCGCGAACTTGTCAAAGAAATGGGTAAATATATTGAATCTGCAAAAGTAGCAATCCGTAATATCCGTCGTGATGCAATGGACACTGCTAAGAAATCAGAAAAAGCAAAAGAAATCACTGAAGATGATCTTAAAGATCTTGAAAACAACATTCAAAAAGTGACTGATGACGCGGTTAAAGAAGCAGACCGTCTTGCATCAATTAAAGAAAAAGAATTGTTGGATATCTAAGTAGAACAATCTAACAAATAAAGTAATCTGTAAAAGCATTAACGGCTCCATTGAGCCGTTTTTACATCAAAAATCTGTCAGGATGGATAAATTTGAGAGAACTAATCAAACTTAGAGAGCAACCGTCTTATCTCAAAGAAGCAATTCGATTTTTTCAGGAAAAATGGGGAAATACAGACAGTAACCCTGTATATGATGACTGTTTGAAGCATAGTTTAGAGAGTAACAAAAAGATTCCTCAGTGGTATCTGATTGTTGATGAAGGAAAAATTATTGCGGGGTGTGGACTGATTAGCAATGATTTTATTAGTCGAATGGACTTATATCCTTGGCTTTGTGCACTTTATGTTGAAGAAAAATTTCGAAATCAAGGTCTTGCTGGTCTGTTGATTGAAGCAGTAAAAGAAGATTGCAGAACTTTTGATTTTGATAAACTTTATCTTGCAACCGATTTTGCTGATTTCTATGAGCACTTTGATTTTCATTATCTAGCTGACGGCTATCATCCTTGGGGTGAAAAATCACGGATTTACGAAGGGAATATCAATTAAACAGAGACAAATAGTCTCTCAATCACATTTTATAAAGAGGAACAAATGAGTATTATTGGACAAACAATCTCCGCGATAATCGTGGAAGAAAGTGAACGTTTCTATTTTCTCCAAAAGGGAGAAGATTTATTACGTTTAGATAAAACAGAAGGTGAACATACGGTTGGCGATGTGGTGACTGGTTTTGTTTATGTGGATAAAGATGATCATCGTCGTTTGACGACTTTGGAACAAAAAGCAACAAATGAGCATTATGGTTGGGGAACGGTAACAGCTGTTCGTAAGGACCTTGGTGCCTTTGTTGACACAGGTTTACCAGGAAAAGATGTGGTCGTCTCTCTTGATGATTTACCACTCGAAAAAGACCAATGGCCAAAAGTTGGTGACCAACTTTATGTGAAATTAATTATTGACAGAAAAGAGCGAATTTGGGGTCATTTAGCATGGCATGAAGATTTCTGGAATCTTGCAGGCCCTGCTTATGACAACATGCAAAACCAAGATTTACGAGCAATTGTTTATCGAAATAAAGAATCAGGAACATTTGTTTATTTGCCTGACAACAATATGCTAGGATTTATTCATCCAAATGAACGTTTCTCAGTTCCACGTGTCGGTCAAGAACTTCAAGTTCGTGTTATTGGTTTTAGAAAAGAAGACCGTAGTCTAAATCTGTCAGCAAAACCACGTGCTTATGAAATGCTTGATGCTGATAGCCAAATGATTTTAGCTTATCTTCAATCAATGGGCGGGAAAATGGCATTTAATGACAAATCAAATCCAGATGAAATTAAAGCAACTTTTGGAATCTCAAAAGGACAATTCAAAAAAGCGCTTGGTGGTTTGATGAAGGCTAAAAAAATCAAACAAAGTCCAGAGGGAACAGAATTAATCGGAGAATAATTTACTGACAGCTTCTTTAGAAATACTAAGCTTAATTTAAAAGCATTCGTCAGTAAATTCTGTCAGTCTTATGACTTATAAAAATTTCTGTCAGTAAAAAAGTAGCTTAATTGGCTACTTTTTTTTGAGCTATGCTATAATATTTCACAAGACAAACAAAGTGAAGGAGAAATAATGGCAACAGAAAGAGCAATATTTGCAGGTGGATGTTTTTGGTGTATGGTTCAACCTTTTGAAGAACGAGAAGGGATTTTATCTGTGATAAGTGGCTATACAGGTGGAAATGTTGAAAATCCAACTTATGAACAAGTAAAAAAACACCTGACTGGTCATACAGAAGCAGTAGAAATTATTTTTGATAATAGTAAAATTACCTATCAAAGTCTTGTTGAACTTTATTGGACACTCACGGACCCAACAGATGCTTTTGGTCAATTTGAAGACCGTGGGGATAACTATCGTCCAGTCATTTTTGTTGAAAACGAAGAACAAGAAAAAATTGCCAAAGAAAGCAAAGCGCAATTGCAAGCCAGCGGAAATTTTGATTCACCTATTGTGACAAGTATTGAAGCCGTTCAAAAATTCTGGCCAGCAGAAGACTACCATCAAGGATTTTACAAAAAAAATCCAGAAGATTATGCCCAATCAAGTAAAATTCGTCATGATTTTTTGGAAAAACAATGGGAAAAATAATAAATTTTCCGACTTAATGATAATAGAAAGAGAAAATGACTTTTTATAATTACCTTATGCGCCATCGCGCACCAGTAGAAAAAGATGATGCAACTCGTCTTGCAAATTTAGTTTTTCAAGACCCGCTTTTTCCAAAACAGTCTAAAGATTTCGATGAAATTTCGACTTATTTAGAAACCCAAGCCCCATTTTACTTTAATCTTACCCTGTTTGATAATATTTGGGAAAGTTATTTAGAAGCTTAATGATTACCATAAATTCTTCTTAACAAAAAATAATAAAATGATATAATGGGCACAAAGGAGAGATTTATGCAAATTAAAGTAGAAGAACTTAAATTCTCATATCAGTCCAGACAAATTTTGTCTATTAATGAAGGGGTCTTTGAGTCCGGGCAGATTTATGGAGTTGTTGGCAATAATGGTGTTGGTAAAACAACTTTTTTCAAGACATTGACCAATATTATTACAAATTATGAGGGTCATATTCAAATAGATGGTCAAGAAATCAAAGAAAATCCAAGATTGCTCACAAAAGTTGGTATCATGCTTGATGATATGGAACTTTACAAGAGTTACACAGGTTTATTCAATCTCCACTACTTTGGTGGTTTACGAGGAGAGTTTGATGAGGATAAAGCGCTCGATTTAGCTGAAAAATTAGATTTAACTCCTGAAATGTTATCAAAAAAAGTCGCCACTTATTCACTTGGAATGAAGAAAAAGTTAATTCTACTCATCTCGGTTATGAATGATGCGGAAATTTTAATTTTCGACGAGCCTTTTCGAGGAATTGATGCAAAATCTGTTGATTGGTTTAGAGATTATTTGCTTGAACTCAAAAGAAGAGGACGTTTGATTCTGATTTCTAGCCATGTTCAAGAAGATATTGAAACAATCTGCGATAAAGTTTATCTTCTGGCTAATGGAAATTTCACAGCTACTTTTGATTTGAAAAATCAACAAGAGATCTTGACTTATACGGTTTCTGTAACAAATGTTCAAGTCTTAGAAAGCTTCTTGACAAAGGCTGGTGTTCAGGCGGAAATTAAAGAAAATACAGTAAAATTTGACAGCAGTCCCGAAGATTTTCAAATTGCATTTCGTCATGCTGTTGAAGAAGGGGTAAACTTTGATAGCATAAAAAAAGAATCAAAATTTGCTGAATTTATCAAAAAAGGGAGTAACTGATGAACGCAAAAAACATTTTTAAAATGGAATTTTACAGAAATTTTCGAGATAAAAGCTGGTTGATTGTCATTGGGGTTATGGCAATTTTAGCATTAATTGATTCAATTTTAATCATCAATCTCATTGGAGAAACAGTCTCTGGATACAGTCAGAATAGTGCCGGGACAGCAGTTCTAGCGGCTTTAACTATTTTCTTTACTTTGGCTTTAGGACTTGGAATTTGGGCCTTTCAAATCATTTATCCATTCCATCTATTATCAGTTGATTATAGTAATAAAGCGTTAGGGCTAATGATTGCTTCTGGAGTAAATCGAGTAACTTATTATTTTATCAAATTAATTTCAACAATTCTTTCGACTTTACTAGCCTTATTTACAATTTTGATTGTTCCTTTTTTCTTAATTTTAGGTGTCTATGTCCGACAATTAAGTGAATTTTTGAGTATGGTCTCTCGTTCTCTTTCACTTAGCAGCGTTTGGATGGTCTTACTAAATTCATTTGCTGGTGCTTTAGCTTCTATTGTTGTCTTGTTTTTCGTTGTGATTATGACACGAGGCAAATTCTGGGGGATTTTTATTTATTTAGGGATTGCAATGGGAATTGGGATTGTCCTCACCATCCTTACTAGCTCAATAAACATAGTATCGGCTGATAGTCAAAATATGATGTCAAATACCAGTTTGATTGGGATTATCTTCTCAGTAGTTGAAATAATTGCTTTTGGATTGCTCGGACTCTCTCTTATCAGAAAACAAGATTTATAAAGCAAAGAGTGCTTGACAGAGCACCCTTTTTTTGATAGAATACTCAAGTATGTGAATTTTCACATGCACGGCGTGGAAGCTGTAAGATACAGCATCATACCACATCACGAAAACAAAATATAAGGAGAATTTATCGTGGCTAAACAAGTAGAAAAACTCGTTAAATTACAAATCCCTGCCGGTAAAGCAACACCAGCTCCACCAGTTGGACCAGCTTTGGGTCAAGCAGGTGTTAACATCATGGGATTCACAAAAGAATTCAACGCTCGTACAGCTGACCAAGCTGGTATGATCATCCCAGTTGTTATCTCAGTTTATGATGACAAATCATTTACATTCATCACAAAAACTCCTCCAGCAGCAGTTCTTTTGAAAAAAGCAGCAGGCGTTCAAAAAGGTTCTGGTGAACCTAACAAAACAAAAGTTGCTTCAGTTACAAAAGCACAAATCAAAGAAATTGCAGAACTCAAAATGCCTGACCTTAATGCGTCATCAGTTGAAACTGCAATGTCAATGATTGAAGGTACTGCAAAATCTATGGGATTCACTGTTACTGACTAAAAATTTAGACGAATTACTTCGTTGACAGAACCCTCACCTACTTAGGTAGGCTTCGGAACCTGTCGCCTCGTACTTCGAGTAAATTTTCGAGATTTACATATTGTAAATTCAGAAAAAGTCACACATGCAATCCACACATTTAGTGGAAGGCTGTTACTCTTGTTGTTATAAAAATACTATTAGTTCATCTGAAGTGGCGCGGAGCGAGAAAATATCTGCCTTTGAGCGCAGTAGAGCGGACTTTTAAACGCAACAAGGAAGACAGACAACCGATATTACCACAAGGAGAAAATAGAAATGGCTAAAAAAAGTAAAGCATTGCGTGCAGCGATTGAAAAAATCGACGCAACTAAATTATACAGTGTAGAAGAAGCTGTAGCACTTGCAAAAGAAACTTCATTTGCAAAATTTGATGCAACTGTAGAAGTTGCTTACAACCTTAACATCGACGTTAAAAAATCTGACCAACAAATCCGTGGAGCAATGGTATTGCCAAACGGTACTGGTAAAACTGCTCGTGTTCTCGTTTTCGCTAAAGGTGCGAAAGCTGAAGAAGCTACAGCAGCTGGTGCAGACTTCGTTGGTTCTGATGAACTCGTTGCTAAAATCAACGGTGGATGGTTGGACTTCGACGTTGTTATCGCAACACCTGATATGATGGCTGTTGTTGGACGTCTTGGACGTGTCCTCGGACCACGTAACTTGATGCCAAACCCTAAAACTGGTACAGTTACTATGGATGTAACTAAAGCAGTTGAAGAATCAAAAGCTGGTAAAGTTAACTACCGTGCTGATAAAGCTGGTAACGTTCATGTTCCAATCGGTAAAGTTTCATTCGATACAGAAAAACTTGTTGAAAACTTTAAAGCTTTGAACTCTGTAATTGCAGCTGCTAAACCTGCTGCATCTAAGGGAGCTTACATCACAAACCTTTCTGTTACAACTACAATGGGTCCTGGTGTTAAAGTTGATTCTGCATCATTCTAATAACAATAAAAAAAGAGAAAAATATTTTTCTCTTTTTTTATTTATTGTAGAATATAAAAAAACATGCTAGAATGAGGTATGTTATTATTTCTATGGGCTTATACAACAATTATCTTTGCAATTGCCTATCTTTTTCAAGTTCTAAACCTGACGCTGATTGGATTAGAGGTCGTTACCATTCTCATTCTTTTTATCAGTTTTTGGGAAAGTACCAAAGGAAGATATTGGCGAATTATTGGAATGAATATTATTAATATTATATTCATAAGTATTCTATATTTTTCACAACATACCTTTACTTACATTCAACATCATGATGTCGAAAAAATGCTGGTCATAGTTGTTAGTTTTGTCTTGTCCCAATTATTGGGGATTTTCTGGGGGAGACAGTTTTATAAACATCAAGAAAAATCAAAAAAATAAAAGGGTTGAAATTATTCAACTCTTTTATTTATTTGATTAACAAGTTCATTAATTTTTTCAACTCTAGGTTGGATGGAAATTTGAAATTCATCTACTTTTTTTTGAATATCTTTTCCAACTTTTTCGGCTTTGATACCTTCTTCTTGAACACGTTCCACATTTACTTTCATCGTGTTGACTTCTTCTGACAACTCGCCAATGATATTTTTTAAGTCTTTAAATAATTCAATCATAGTAATATCCTTTTATTGGCCATTGATTTCTTTAGCAATTTCAGCTAAATCATAATCATGAGCAGTGAATTTTCCAACGAAACCATCATTTTCATCAAAACGAGGAATAAGGTGAATATGAGTATGAAAAACAGTTTGACCAGCGATTTCTTCATTATTTTGTAAAATGTTCATCCCTTTAGCATGAAGATTATTAACAATTTTGTTGGCAATAAAAGGGACTTTGCTGAAAAGTTCAGCTGATTGTTCACCTGTCATTGAAAGAATGTTGCGATAATGTTTTTTGGGAACCACTAATGTATGCCCTTTAGTTGTTTGAGTGATATCAAGGAAGGCAAGAACATCATCATCTTCATAAATTTTGGTGCTAGGAATTTCACCAGCGATAATTTTGCAAAAAATACAATCTTCCATTTGATAGGTCCTCCAGTAGTAATAATGACTCTTTACTCAAAGTCAAAACTTATAATATACTTAGATTATAGTATAAATAAGCTAAAAATCCCAGTAATAATGCTGAAACTTACTAAATCGTAAGGGAATTGCCGAAAAAGGGAAATTCAAATATGTTATAATAAATAAAACTTTTATTTATTATAACTTAAATTTAAGCATTTTTTATTTTATAAATTTGATATAATGTAATGAAAATTATTCTTCTGTTTAGAGAAAGTATGGGGAAGTTTAGGAGTATGGTGAGAAAAAAAGCTAAGAAGAAAAAGAATGCTAATCGGCCACTTGGCTTGATTTTTAAATATTTGCGAGAGTTTTCTAAGTTTTGGTTTGAATATCTTTCGATTTTTGTTGGGGCAACTATAGTCATCACACTTGTTATTATTCCACTTTTAGAATCCATTTCTGAGCTTATTATGCGAGTTAGTGGAATTCCTTATGTTTCTTATAATAATCTTGGAAACTTGCTTCAGCAGCATTTCTTAGGAGTTTTGGGGCTCGTAGTTGTCTTATTTGTGCTCATATTTTTGGTTTATCTGCAATTCATCGTTCAGTTTCAAGGAATTCGTTTGATTCAGGCGAGAACTTTTAGTTTAAAAAGTTTATTTAGGCAAGTTATTTCGGATCTTAAAAATGTCAGAATTCAACAATTAGTCTTTTTCGTATTTTATTTTCTATTAATTATTCCTTTTGGACGTTATGTTTTTAGTACGCCACTTTTGTCGAAAATTAAAATTCCTGTTTTTACATTTGAATTTTTCTTTAAAAGTTGGCAAAATATGCTAATTTTGTTCCTATTTTATGCTATAACATTTTGGATTAGTACCCGTTTAATTTTGACTCTTCCACTGATGATTTTAAAAGGTCAATCATTGAAAGTAGCAATAAAAGAAAGTTTAAAACGAACAAAAGGAGTTAGAAATTTTTTCAGACTATCTGTTTATTTTGGACTTATCGGTTTATTTAGTATAATAATGCAGGGGCTTCTTTTTATGGGCGGCTACTTTGCCCAAGATTATTTGGATAAAACTTCTTTTGCCCTTGTGGGAGCAGTGTCAATACTGGATTTGATTTGGTTGGGAAGCTCTATTATATCTACCTTGAGTTTGGTCATGCTTTTTAGTTACTTGATGAGAGAAGCTGACTTGGAAGCCTTTGAAATTTCAGAAGTAGTAAAAAAATCTCCGAAAGTTAGAAGAAAATATAAAATAATTTTTTCTACTTTAGCTGTTTTAATTTTTGCTGTAGTGAGCTGGACTTATGTTGAAGGATTTATGGATACTGTCCCTTTAACCATTTCACATCGGGGAGTTGATGAAGAAAATGGGGTGCAAAATACAATTCCAGCCATGGAAGCTACGGCTAAATCAAAACCAGATTATGTTGAAATGGATATTCAGGAAACAAAAGACCATCAATTTGTTGTTTTCCATGATCCAACTTTAAAAGATTTAGCTGGAATTGATACTCCGCCACAAAAACTTACCTTAGTGGAATTGACGAATACAGTTGTTTCGGAAAATGGGAAAAAGGCTTTAATCCCAAGTTTTGATGATTATTTATCGGCTGCTGAAAAAGTCAATCAAAAATTACTGGTTGAGATTAAAGTATCTCCATTTGATTCTCCAAAGATGGTTGAAAATTTTAGTAAAAAATATGGTGCACGGCTTTTAAAAGATAAGGCTATGATTCATTCTTTAGATTATAATGCTCTTTTAATTGAACAAAAAATTAATCCTAAGATTAAAGTGAGTTTCATCCTTCCCTTCAACTTACTTTTCCCACAAACTAAGATGTCGGCCTATACCATGGAGGCCACAACACTCAATAGTAGTTTTGTGGATAAAGCTCAGGCAAGAAAGCAGATGGTTTTTGCTTGGACGGTCAATGACGAAACGGATATGAGAGAACAGATGTTTAATGGAGTAGATGGAATTATTACAGATAATCTTGATGACTTAAAAGAAGTTATCGCCGAGGATGATGATAATCCGAGTTATGCGCAACGTATTTTAAGAATGACTTCAATAATAAATATAGAATAAGATTGAAAAGAGGAATGTATGTTAAAAGTAACAAATCTAACAGGTGGCTATTTGGGGCATCCTGTCTTAAAAGACCTTAATTTTGAAATTAAAGAAGGTGAATTAGTTGGACTCATTGGTTTAAATGGGGCAGGAAAATCGACAACAATTCAAGAAATTATTGGACTTTTGACTCCTTATTCTGGACAAATTGAATTAGACGGCTTAACTTTACAACAAGATTTAGAAGGCTATCGTAGAAAAATTGGTTTCATTCCAGAAACACCAAGTTTATATGAAGAATTGACTTTGCGTGAACATATTGAAGTGACAGCTTTAGCTTACGGGATTTCTGTTGACTTGGCTTTTGAACGTGCTGAAAAATTATTAGAAACTTTCCGCTTGAGTGATAAATTAGATTGGTTCCCTGTGAATTTTTCAAAAGGGATGAAACAAAAAGTGATGATTATCTGCGCATTCTTAGTGGAACCTTCGCTTTATATTGTTGATGAACCTTTTATGGGACTTGACCCGCTTGCGATTCAGGATTTGATTGACTTGATGATTGACATGAAAAAATCAGGAAGTTCGATTTTAATGAGTACACATATCTTGTCCACAGCTGAAAAATTCTGTGATAAATTTATTGTTTTGCATGAAGGTCAAGTTGTTGCTTTTGGAACAGTAGAAGAATTACGGACTCAATTTAATCAGCCTAAGGCAAGTTTAGATGAAATTTATCTTGCCTTAACAAAAGGAAATATTCCAAACTCTAAAGAAGTTGTAGAGGCAGGAAAGTCAAATGAATGAAATTTTTAAAAAACGACGTAACCTTTGGTATAAGCAAAATATAAAATATCTTCGTTATGTTTTTAATGACCATTTTGTTTTGTTCCTGATGATTTTATTAGGAGCTTTGGTGGTTCAGTACATTAACTTTCTACAAATTCATCAGCTGAATTTATGGGGCAAAATTATTTTAGTTATTTTGGTCAGTTTGGCTAGTCAAATTGTGGGACGTTTGGCAACATTTATTGAGAGTCCAGATAAAGTTTTTTTACTGACAAAAGAAATGGAAGTTCGGGCATATTTAGTAAAATGTTTAATCCGCTCTTTGATTATTCCAGCAGTTGTGTCAGCACTTTTGGTTTTGATTGCTGCTCCATTATTAAGATTTAATCCTATTTTCTTAGTCCTTTGGTTCGTCTTACTTGTCGCAATCAAAGCGGCTTGGTTGGCTTACAAAATTTGGTCTTCTCAAAAAAGTGGACTTTTGGATTGGGCTTTCTTGATTGATTTAGAAGAAGGACGAAAAACAGGAACTTTAAGATTATTTTCACTGTTTACGAATGTTAAGGGACTTAAATCACACAGTCATCGTCGGAAATATCTTGATTTTCTACTGACGAAAACAAAAAGAACTTATGAGTATCTATTTACAAGAAGTTTTTTACGCTCAGGAGATTATCTTGGTTTAACGATTCGTTTACTTATTTTGTCAATTTTAGCGATGATTTTTATTAATAATGGAATTGTTGCCATTATTATGGTGGTTGTATTTAACTATTTGCTTATTTTTCAACTTTTATCATTACAAACGGCTTTTGATTATCAACTTTTAACAAGAATTTATCCACTGAAAAAAGCGGCTAAAACAGCTGGTTTACGGGTGCTTATTTTTAGAGTGATGATGTTTGTGACAATTGTTGAATTGATTCTGTCATTAATTTTTGTTCGACCATTTTTCTTGAGTTTGATTATATTACTTACGAACTTTTTACTGACAAAATTTTATGTTAGATTCCGACTTAAAAATAAATAAAAAAGTTACTGATAGAATGTCTGTCAGTAACTTTTTATTTATAATTTGATAATTTTTGTGCCATGAACATAATTTGTTCCGGTTAATTGAGCGAGGTTTTCAAAGTTTTCAGCATTGACACCCCCACCAATAATAATGTTAATTTTTCCCTTAGCATAGTCAATGAGACTTTTAAGTTTGTCAGTATTTAAGGGTTGGTCAAGTGGCCCACCGTGCGTCAAAATTTTATCTACGCCAAATTCGACAAGTTGGTCAATTGCTTTTTCTTGATCAGTGACTTCATCAAAAGCCATGTGGAAAGTGATTGGGAGCCCTTGTGCGGCAATGCTCACTGTTTCAAGTGCGTCAGTATCTATTTCATTGTCAGGAGTAAGGGCACCAAATACAATGTTTTGGGCACCAGCTTCAACAGCTTTAAGGGTGTCAGTTTCAATAATTTTAAGTTCATGAGAATTATAAACAAAATTACCACCGCGAGGACGAATCATGACAGCAAGAGTTGTCTTACTTTCGGCAACATATTTGGCAGCTTCTTCAATGACACCATAAGAAGGAGTGGTTCCTCCAACGGCGAGGTTGTCGCAAAGTTCAATTCTCTCAACGCCGGCTTGAAGCGCTTGAGGAATTTTGGTAAAATTTTCAAGGCAAAGTTCTCGGATAATCATAATTTCTTCCTTTCATCTACTAAAATTATTATAACATGATTATCTTATTTAACTTAAAAAAATTACAAGAATTATTTTGAATAAAAAGAATGAAAGTGATTATGCTAGAATAGAACTATGTTAAAAAAAATTGAAAAAGCTTATTTACTTTTAGAAGAAAATGTGGAAATGTTGAGATGTCCAATTTGTCATGGTAAATTTCAATTGGCAGCCTATGCCTTAAAATGTGAAAATAATCATACTTATAATTTAAACAAGAAAGGTTATGTTAATTTTTTACAAACAAAAGCTGACACAGAGCATTATACGCGTAAAATGTTTGAACCACGTAGACGCCTAATTCAAGCAGGGATGTATCAAAATTTACTGACAGAAATTCAAAAATCATTTGTCAGTGGAAATTTACTTGATGTTGGAACAGGTGAAGGTTCATTTTTAGAACTCATAGAGGGTGCGGGGGCGAAGTTTGCTTTTGATATTGCTAAAGATGGAATTGAAATGGCAACCGAATTAGATACGAAAAGTTTTCTGTCCTTAGCTGATTTAACTAATCTCCCTTTTGCTGACGAAAGTCTGTCAGTAATTTTGAATATTTTTACGCCTTCAAATTATGCAGAATTTCATCGAGTTCTGACAGAAAATGGCCGGGTCATTAAAATTATTCCTGACAGAAATTATTTACGTGAGTTGCGAGAAGTTTATCAACTTCCAGTTGATTATGATAATCAAGCAGTTATTGAGCGTTTTAAAGAAGAATTTCCTAAGAATACTCAACAAACAATTGATTATACTTTTGAAATTCCAGAAAATTTGCGTCAAGATTTCTTATTGATGAGTCCATTAGAATGGTCAGTTTCTGAGGAAAGAAAAAAATTTGCAAAGGAAAATCCGCCAAAAACAGCGAGAATTCATGTGCAAATTTTAATTGGAATAAAATAAAAAAACTGTCTATTAGACAGTTTTTATTTCATCATAAATTTAATCGCTTTAGCAATTCCTTTTTTCACGGAAATATAAAGAGCAAGCGAGAGAACAATAGAAACTGGAATAGCAATCCAGCTTGCCAATAAACTCACCAAAATGTAAGTAGTAAAAACAAGAAAAATTGAGAAAACAGCAATATTAGTGAAGAAGCTTAATTCTTCAATTCTTTTGTTGACTTGTCTTTGCTCAAAATTTTTACTTTCGTTATAATCGACATATTCTTGCTTCTCATAAAAATCTTTTAAATTCTTTAATTCCATAATTTTCTAGCACTTTCCTATATTATGTAATCAATTATAGTATAAAAAGCAAAGGTTTACGTTACCGAGAATTTAAATGTATTGCTATTTGGTTTCGTTTGAGTTAAAATAAAATTAACCTATACTTTTTTATGAATAAATATCATTTTGAGTAGTAAATTTTAGTAAGAGGATGAATTAGAAAAAACGTGTAAGAGAACAATATGATATAATTATCACTATGATTACTATTACTTCTACGGCAGAAAGCCTAGAGCAAGCTAAAGCATTGCTCGAAGCTGGAGTCGACCGTTTATACATTGGTGAAAAAAATTATGGTTTACGCGTACCAACTGCCTTAACCAACGAAGAGATTCAAAAAATTACAGAACTTGCACATGATGCAGGAAAGACAGTGACTGTCGCGGTCAATGCTCTGATGCATACAGAGATGATGGCAAAAATAAAAGATTTTTTAGATTTCTTAGTTGAAATTAAAGCTGACCGAATTGCAGTAGGCGATGCGGGTGTGATTTTTGTTTTGCAACGTGATAAATATGAATTACCATTTACTTATGATGCCTCAACCATGGTTGCTTCTGCCCGCCAAGTTAATTTTTGGGCCAAGCAAGGGGCAATTGAAGCTGTTCTTGCACGTGAATTGCCAAAAGAAGAACTTGCTGATATGACCGATGAATTAGCTGTACCAGGCGAAATTTTAGTTTATGGTGCAACGGTGATTCATCATAGCAAACGTCCATTGGTGCAAAACTATTATAATTTCATCAAGACTGAGGAAAAAGGCAAAGACAGAGAAAGAAATCTTTTTGTCTCTGAACCTAAGAAAGTTGATACACATTATTCAATCTTTGAAGATAATCACGGGACGCATATTTTTGCTAATGATGATTTAGATATGATGACAGAACTTTCAGATTTAGTAGCAATGGGTTATGACCATTGGAAATTGGATGGAATTTTTACTCGTGGTGAAGATTTTGTAGCGATAAGCAAACTTTTTGTAGAAGCTAAAAAGCTGATTGAAGCAGGCGAATTTACAGAACTTAAGGCTTTCCAACTAGATGAAGAAATCCGAAAAATTCATCCAGCAGGACGTACATTATCACACGGTTTCTATGATTTGGACAAAGATGCCATTAAATAAAAAAAGAAAAGAAGTTGTTCATTTACTGACAGCTTTTTTTTGATGAAAAACTATTGTCAAAGGTTCGTAAATCATTTATAATTAATTTTAAAGAAAATTCATAAAAATTTAAATTAACTCTTTAGGAGAGAAAATAATGATTAGATTTCAAAAATATTTTTTTCCGTTGCTGATACTGATTGTTTGGCTCATTATTTTGTTCTTTAACCCAGGAACAAGAGAAAAAATAATTTTGACGCTCATATTGATTGTTGGGGCACTTATTCTTTTCGTTATAAATGATATGAGAAAATCAGGAAAATAAAGTTGAAATAGAGGATTTACTGACAGAAATGTAAAAAGCTTTATCAATAATTCTGTCAGTAAAAATGAGAGATAAGCAACATAATGTCAAAGAACTTTGTCACATTTGAAGGTTTAAATTTGGCAAGAAATCCTGTAAAATAAAGAAACAAAGAAGTTTTGGCTCGCAAATTTACTGACAATAAATTTGACTAAGATTTTTTCTTTTTGGAGCCTTTTCAAAATACTTACAATCTTGAAAATTGGAGAATTGAAACATGTCAATTACAAAAACACGTCCAGAGGTTCTTGCACCAGCAGGAACACTCGAAAAACTAAAAGTCGCTATTGATTATGGCGCAGACGCAGTATATATTGGTGGACAGGCCTATGGCTTACGTTCACGCGCAGGTAATTTTACCTTTGAAGAAATGGCTGAAGGGGTCGCTTATGCAAGTGCCCACAACGCTAAAGTTTATGTAGCAGCCAATATGGTGACACATGAAGGAAATGAAAAAGGGGCGGGCGAATGGTTCCGTACATTACGTGATTTAGGAATTTCAGCGGTTATCGTTTCTGACCCTGCTTTGATTGCCATCTGTGCTGCTGAAGCACCAGGTTTGGCCATTCACTTGTCAACACAAGCGTCTGCTACTAACTATGAAACTTTAGAATTCTGGAAAAATTTAGGACTTGAACGCGTTGTTTTAGCGCGTGAAGTTTCTGTAGAAGAATTAAGAGAAATTCGTCAGCATACTGATGTTGAAATTGAAGCTTTTGTTCACGGAGCCATGTGTATTTCATACTCAGGACGTTGTGTCTTGTCAAATTATATGAGTATGCGTGATGCTAACCGCGGGGGATGTTCACAATCTTGCCGTTGGAAATATGATTTATATGATATGCCATTTGCTGGCGAACGCAAATCGATTACCGGTGAAGTCACTGAAGAATTTTCAATGTCAGCTGTTGATATGTCAATGATTGAACATATTCCTGATATGATTGAAAATGGAGTTAATTCGCTCAAAATCGAAGGAAGAATGAAATCAATTCACTACGTTTCAACAGTTTCTAACGTTTATAAAGCAGCTATTGATGCCTATTTGGAATCACCAGAACGTTTTGAAGAAATAAAACCAGCCTTAGTTGATGAATTATGGAAAGTAGCTCAACGTGAATTAGACACTGGCTTTTATTATGGAACGCCTGATGAAAATAAACAACTCTTTGGGGCTCGTCGTAAAATTCCTGAGTACAAATTCGTCGGAGAAGTTGTTGACTTTGATGCTGAAACAATGGTAGCTACAATTCGTCAAAGAAATGTTATTACAGAAGGTGACCAAATTGAATTTTATGGCCCAGGATTCCGCCACGTAGAAACAGTGGTCAAAAATCTTCGTTTGGCAGAAACAGATGAACATATTGACCGTGCACCAAACCCAATGACCCTTTTACATATTGATGTTCCTTTTGCGGTTAAAGCAGGGGATATGATTCGTAAAAACGGCTCAGGTTTGATTAATCTTTATGACAAAAAAACAGGTCTTGCTAAAACAGTACGAGCTTAATAAAAATAAAAGAGAATTTTTGCTGAAATTCTCTTTTATGTCATTTTAGGACTGATAATTTCAGAATTGTCAAACTTCTATTTTTTATAAAATTAAGGCAAAGTGCTATAATCAAAGAAAGAAGATAAAGAAAACAAGGCTTGACTTTATTCTCTTTAAGTAGTCTTTAAAATTCATTTTATACAAAGGAGTCCCAATGATAAAAGCAATTGCCTTAGAAAATGTTTGGTTAAATTTTTCAGATGAAACAAAAGCGGCTTTCAAGAAAAATAAAGCTTACCAGTTTCAATTTAAAAAAGAAGAAGAGCTGACAGAATCAGATTTTCTGGAAACAGAAGTATTAGTTGGTCTGCCAAAGCCTGATTTATTAGCAAAATATAAAAATTTAAAATGGCTCCAACTTTTATCAGCTGGAACCAATGGTTATACTCAAGGAGCAAATTTTCCTCAAGAGGTAGTTTTGACAAATGCAACAGGAACTTATGGACTTACGATTTCTGAGCATTTACTAACACTGGCTTTCGTTCTTCTAAGAAAATTTGACCTTTATCAAAAACAACAAGAAAAAGAAATCTGGGAAAATGTTGGTCAGATTCAATCTATTTATGGCTCAACAGTATTGGTTCATGGTTTAGGTGATATTGGAAGTCACTTTGCACAAAAGATTCAAGCTTTGGGAGGTCATGTCATTGCAGTCAAACGAACTGTTTATGGTGATGAAGAATTTGCTGATGAAGTCTATGCCGAAACTGACCTAGACAAAGTTTTACCAAGAGCTGATATTATTGCTTCAAGTGTCCCTGGGACCCATGAAACTTATAAATTATTTAATCAAGAAAAATTTGATTTAATGAAAGAAAATGCTATTTTCCTAAATGTTGGTCGGGGAACAAATGTCGATTTAGAAGCCTTGTGTGATGCTCTTGAGTCTAAAAAAATTGCTGGGGCAGGAATTGATGTGACCGACCCAGAACCATTGCCTAAAGGTCACCGGGCTTGGCATACAGAAAGACTATTAATCACTCCTCATGCTTCTGGCGGTTATACTCTTCCTGAAACATGGCGTCGCTTTATGAAAATATTGGAAAAAAATCTCGATGCCTATGCAAATGGTAAGGAATTGACGAATATTGTTGATATGAAAACAGGATATAAACGAAATGCTCACAAATAATATTTCAAAATCAAAATTAAGTGGAAAAAATATCGGTATTTATTTTGGAACTTTTGCTCCTCTGCATACGGGGCATCAGCAACAAATCTATAAATGTGCAAGTTTGAATGACGGGGTCTTGCTTGTCGTTTCCGGTTATGATAATGACCGTGGTGCCCAGATTGGCCTACCTCTTGAGAAACGATTCCGTTATTTACGAGAAGCTTTTAATGATGAAGAAAATATTAAAGTTTCGATGCTTAATGAAAATGATTTACCAGAAATGCCTAATGGTTGGGACGAATGGGCAAATCGTTTATTTGAATTGATTCATCATAATACATTGGAGAGAGATTTATCAGTCACTTTTTATGTCGGCGAATTAGAATACGCAGCAGAACTGAATAAACGATTTCCAGCTGACGGGAATCAATATGCTGTTGAAATTGCTGACAGACATGATATTTCACTATCAGCTACACAAATTAGAGAAAATCCGCAAGAACACTGGACTCACATTAATCGCGTCTTTAGAAGACATTTTTCAAAAGTTGTAACTGTCATGGGTTCAGCTTCAACAGGTAAATCAACCCTGGTTCGCCGTTTGGCACGTTCCATTAATGCTCCGTTTTCAGAAGAATACGCTAGAGAATATGAAGAAGCTTTTAATATTGATGATGATGAGTTGAAAATGGATGATTATGCTCGAATGATTACAGGTCAATATGATGCGAATTCTCGCGAAGTCAATTCGCCTGCCAACCAAGGAATTGTCTTTTTAGATACTGATGCCATTGTGACCAGAGTGTACGCTAAATTATACTTACCTAGAGAAGATTTCGAGCAGCTTGAACCTTTATTCAAGAAAACAATTGCAGATGAACGAATGGATTTAATTTTAGTCATTCCACCAATTACAGAATATATTGATGACGGCTTTCGTCATATGGAATGGGAAGAATCACGTCATGAATTTCATGAAGAATTGATGCGTCAATTAGCTGAGTTTGGATTAATGGATAAAGTTGTTATTTTAGATGACGAAGGAGATCACCGTGATCAGGAAGGATATTTAACACGTTATCATCATGCAATTGATGCTGTTCACGAATATACTGGTGTAAAAATTGACCGATTGAGCTATTAATTTTACTGACAGCTTTATTTAGAAAATAAAAAGTTACTGACAGATTTGTCAGTAACTTTTTTGTTCTTTATAAGAGCTTTTCAATCTTAATTAATTCTTCGTCAGTAAATTTCAAATGTTCTAAAGCTGCCACATTTTCAATGATTTGTTGCGGACGGCTTGCGCCAATTAAAGCAGAAGTGATGCCTTGAACCTTGTCATCTCTTTCTCGTAAAACCCAGGCCAAGGCCATTTGAGCTAAAGATTGTCCACGACTTTGAGCCAAATCATTAAGCGCTTGGACTTGTTCCAATCTTTCTTTCGTAAGACTGTCATCATGCAAAGTTGCATAATGAGGGTCACGCATTCGCGAATCTTCAGGAATACCATGTAAATATTTTCCGGTTAAGAGTCCTTGGTACAAAGGTTTAAAGGCGATTGTTCCTATCCCCGCCTCCGTCAAAGTTTCTTGCAAATCATCTTCAATCCATCGATCTAGCATTGAATAACGAGGCTGATGAATCAAGAGTTTAAAGCCTAACTTTTCAGCCGCTAAGACCGCAGCTTCGGTTTCTTTGGCGGAATAATTGGACAAACCTACATAAAGTGCTTTTCCGCTATCCAGAGCGCTCTTTAAAGCCCCCATTGTTTCTTCAATCGGTGTATTTGGGTCAGGACGATGTGAATAAAAAATATCAACATAGTCAAGTCCCAAACGCTCCAAAGATTGATCAAGACTAGCCAGCAAACTTTTTTTGCTGCCCCAGTTTCCATAGGGTCCAGGCCACATTGGATAACCAGCTTTAGTTGAGATAATTAACTCATCACGTAGTTTTTGGAAATCTTCTTTCAAAATACGACCAAAATTACGTTCTGCCGAACCGGGTTCTGGCCCATAATTATTGGCCAAATCAAAATGAGTAATTCCTAAATCAAATGCCGTATGAATCATGTCCCTCGCATTTTCAAAATCATCTACCGAACCAAAATTATGCCAGAGTCCTAATGAAAGGGCAGGCAATAATAAACCAGAATTTCCAGCTGGGCGATAAATCATGTGGTCATAACGAGTGGGATTGGGAATATAAGTCATTACTTTCTCCTTAAAAATAGAAATAAAAACGATTTCAGGGAATTATAGCAAATGTAAGCGTCAAATGTTATAATTTTAGGATAGAAAACATTTTTTGATAACAACAAGCGAATCAATGGAGTAAAAATATGTCCAATTTAACCAATGCTGAATCCTATACTTGGCAAATTATTCAAGAAAACTATGAGAAAATTCCACAATTATCAATTTCAGAATTGGCAGAATTGGCTCATGTTTCTCTCTCAACTGTCAATCGAACAGTAAGAAAAAAAGGTTTTGAAGGTTATGGTGAATTTAGATATTCAATTCGTGAGAAAAAACTTCCTGAAATCAATGGTTTTTCCAAAGAAGTCTTGGGGGCTATTGCTAAAAATCAAGAAGAACTTTTGAAAACAATAGAAAATATCTCTGCTGAAGAAATTGAAAAAGCTGTGGAGTTGATTCAAGAATCAGAGGAAATCTTAATTTTTTCACGAGGCTTATCAACAAACGTTGCTGACGAACTGATGAAAAAGTTGCAACTTTTCCGTAAGCCCGTCAGTTTGCATGATGATTCAAAATACATGGCTTACTATGCCCGTTTCGTTAATGAAAAAAGCCTAATCATCGTTTTATCACTTTCAGGAGAAACAGTAGAAATTTTAAATGCTCTAAATATTGCCAAAGGACAAAATCCCAAAATATTATCCTTAACTGTTAATGCTAATACCAGTCTGACCAATCTTTCGGATATAAGTTTGATTGGTTACAAGAGTAGTCTTGAGGTGAATTATTTTGATTTAGATGTTCATAGTAGACTCTCATTATCCATTTTATCAAGAGTTCTAATTGATGCTTACTCCATTTATACTTTAAAACAATAATGCTTCGATATCAAGTCATATCGAGCTTTTTTTTATAAAAAGAGCAAAATAGAAAGGGTTTCCAAAAGATAAGCTAAAATTGGAAACCCTTTCTTAAATCAAAGTGTTATACTCTAAATGTGAGCGATTTCAAAATGAAATTGAAGACTGTTTCGCTTTTAAAAACTTATCCAAAATAAAAGTTTTCCCAACCAAGGATTACTCGTTTCAAAAGGCAAAACAGTAGCTTTGTAGATTTACTTATGAATTAAGTAGATTTAGTATAAAGGAGGATTCCCATGAAAGAGGGAAAAATGAAACAACGTTTATCGTACGCTTTTGGTGCATTAGGACATGATGTTTACTATTATTCAATTAGTACATTCTTCATCGCCTTTGTAACGGCACAAATGTTTGCTGGAACACCACATGAGGATGCGATGATTGCTTTAGTCACTAGTTTAGTCGTTATTATTCGTTTAATCGAAATTATTTTTGACCCAATCATTGGTTCAATTATTGATAATACCCACACAAGATGGGGAAAATTTAAACCTTGGTTGGTTGTTGGTGGGATTATGTCATCTTTGATGATTATGCTCATGTTTTCAGACTTCTTCGGACTAGCAAAAAGTGATAATCGTACATTATTTGCCATTGTCTTCATCATTGCCTTTATTATTCTTGATGCCTTTTATTCATTCAAAGACATTGCCTTCTGGTCAATGATTCCAGCGCTATCAGAAAAAAATTCTGAACGTGAAACACTTGGAACTTTCGCCCGTTTTGGCTCAGCAATTGGTGCGCAAGGGGCAACTATTTTAGCGATTCCAATTACAATTTTCTTTACTAAAGGTGGACATGCTCAAGGAGCAAGAGGATTCTTTGCTTTTGGTGTTATTGCCGCTTTGGTCCAAGGAATTTCGGCTTTGGTAACCGCTTGGGGAACTAAAGAACAAAAATCAGTTATTCGTCAAGAAGGAACCAAAACAAATACATTGGATGTATTTAAAGCGCTCCTAAAAAATGACCAATTAATGTGGTTGTCACTTTCATATATTTTATTTGCCATTGCTTATGTGGCAACAACAGCAACTTTGATTTTGAACTTTACTTTTGTTATTGGAAATGCTAGTCTTTATTCAATTACAGGAATTGTCGGATTCATTGGTTCAATCATTCTCGTTCCAATGTTTCCGATTTTAGCTAAAAAATTTGGACGACGCAAAGTTTTGACTGGAGCAATCATTTCAATGCTTCTTGGTTATCTCTTGTTCGTTTTAGGAAGTTCAGTAGCAATGACTGTTGCTGGATTAATCTTCTTAACTGCCCCCTATCAACTTGTTTTCTTGTCAGTATTAATGACAATTACTGACTCGGTAGAATATGGTCAATGGAAAAATGGAGTACGTAATGAAGCCGTAACGCTTGCCATGCGTCCATTGCTTGACAAAATTGCCGGTGCTTTCTCAAATGGTATCTATGGATTTGTGGCAATTTCAGCAGGAATGACAGGTTCAAAATATATCGCTGGTCACACTTACGGTGTGGCAACATTTAAACTCTACTCATTTGTAGTTCCAGCCATTTTGATGATTATCGCTTTAGCAGTTTATTTATTCAAAGTTAAATTGACTGAAAAACGTCACGAAGAAATTGTTGCAGAACTTGAAGAACGTTTAAAATAGGTAAATAATTTACTGACAGCTTTTGTAAGATAGAAGATAAAAAGATGAAATTCGTTTAAAAGGTCATCAGTAAATCTGTCAGTAGAATTTTTAAAATTTGATTAAAGGTCATTATAGTTAGGAAATATCATGGAAATTAAAATAAGAGATTTTGGCTTAGGAAGTGACTTAATTAGTCTAACCAATAAAGCAGGTGTCACAATTTCTTTTACAAATCTGGGCGCTCGGATTGTTGACTGGCAAAAAGATGGAAAGCATCTGATTCTAGGCTTTGATTCAGCTAAAGAATATTTAGAAAAAGATGCCTATCCTGGTGCAACAGTTGGACCTACAGCAGGAAGAATTAAGGATGGTTTGGTCAAAATTTCTGGGAAAGATTATATCTTAAATCAAAATGAAGGCCCTCAAACCTTACATGGTGGGGAAGAAAGTATTCATACTAAACTTTGGACATATGAAGTTACCGATTTAGGAGCTGAAGTTCAAGTCAAATTTTCCTTCGTTTCTAATGACGGAACAAACGGTTATCCTGGTAAAATAGAAATGTCAGTAACTCATTCTTTTGATGAGGATAATAAGTGGAAAATTCATTATGAGGCCATTTCTGATAAAGACACTGTGTTTAATCCAACTGGGCATGTCTACTTTAATTTGAATGGTGATGCTAGTGAATCTGTTGAAAATCATGAACTTCAACTGGCTGCTTCAAGATTTGTTCCTTTAAAAGACCAAACAGAAATTGTTCGTGGTGATATCGTTGATATAAAAAATACAGACTTGGATTTCCGTCAGGAAAAACAATTATCAATTGCCCTCAATTCTAATATGGAACAAGTTCAATTAGTTAAAGGAATTGACCATCCTTTCTTGTTAGACCAGTTAGGACTTGATAAAGAACAAGCTCGTTTAACGCTTGATGATACTTCAATTTCAGTCTTTACCGACCAACCAAGTATTGTGATATTTACAGCAAATTTTGGTGATTTAGGAACTCTTTATCATGAGAAAAAGCAAGTGCACCATGGTGGAATTACTTTTGAATGTCAAGTATCACCTGGATCTGAGCAAATTCCAGAGCTTGGAGATATCAGCCTAAAAGCGGGAGAAAAATATCAAGCAACCACAATTTACAGCTTGCATACAAAATAAAGAAATAAATTTAGAGGAGAGAAGAAATGTCTATAGTTGTAGAAAATAGTACTGTATTATCAGCATTAACAGAAAAATTTGCAGAAGTTTTTGGAGATACAAAAGAAGTTGAATACTTTTTTAGCCCAGGACGAATTAATTTGATTGGTGAACATACCGATTACAATGGGGGATATGTTTTCCCGGCATCAATCACAATTGGAACAACAGGACTAGCTCGTCTGAGAGAAGATAAAAAAGTCAAACTTTACTCAGAAAATTTTCCTAAATTAGGCGTCATTGAATTTGATTTAGATGAAGTTGAAAAGAAAGATGGTGAGCTTTGGTCTAATTATGTTAAAGGGATGATTGTCATGCTTAAAGGAGCAGGCTATGAAATTGACAAAGGTTTTGAATTGTTGATAAAAGGAGAAATTCCTACAGCATCTGGCCTTTCATCATCAGCATCACTTGAGCTTTTAGTCGGCGTTGTTTTGGATGATTTATTTAACTTAAATGTTCCACGTCTTGAATTGGTTCAATTAGGACAAAAAACAGAAAATGATTATATTGGTGTTAATTCTGGAATTTTAGACCAATTCGCTATTGGTTTTGGTGAAGTCAAAAAAGCAATCCTATTGGACTGTAACACTCTAAAATATGAGATGGTTCCTGTTGAACTTCGTGATTATGATATTGTTATCATGAATACTAACAAACCGCGGGCTTTGACAGAATCAAAATACAACGAACGTTTTGCTGAAACACGTGAAGCACTAAAAAGAATGCAAACGAGATTAGACATTCAATCACTTGGAGAATTATCAAATGAAGAATTTGATGCCAATACCGATTTGATTGGGGATGAAACATTAATTAAACGTGCACGTCATGCCGTTTATGAAAATAATCGAACTAAAATTGCTCAAAAAGCATTTGTTGCAGGTAATTTGACAAAATTTGGAGAACTTCTTAATGCTTCACATGCTTCTTTGAAAGATGATTATGAAGTCACAGGACTTGAACTTGATACCTTAGCAGAAACTGCTCAAAAACAAGCCGGTGTCTTGGGGGCCAGAATGACTGGAGCCGGATTTGGCGGTTGTGCAATCGCTCTTGTTGCTCATGACAATGTTTCAGCCTTTGAAAAAGCCGTCGGCCAAGTTTACGAAGAAGTTGTCGGTTATCCAGCAAGCTTTTACGTCGCTCAAATTGGTTCTGGTTCAACAAAGTTGGATGTTGAATAAATCAAATAATATTAAAAAATTTTTATGAGTGATTTAAGTGAGTTAACATTAAATTAGTGATAGCAAATTCAAGCACTCAAAACTAAGTGCTTGAATTTTGTATTCATTTCCAAAACTCACTAATCAAGACAAAGCAAGAACTTTACTTACAGAAGTAAATTAGAAAGTATTTTATGTCAATTTATCAATCAATTCAAGATTTTATTAGTCTTGCTTTACAAAATGGAACGATTGAGCCACTTGATGAGCTCTATCACAGAAATCAACTTCTTCATTTTCTTGGTCTAAATGATTGGGCAGAAGTCGATAAAGAAGCTCACGAGAAAGATTCCTTAATTTTAATGGATCAACTTTTAGCGATTGCAAATGAAAATAATGTGATTGAAAAAGGACAAGATGAATTTTATGAAGCTGCTTTGATGAATTTTATTACACCACGCCCAAGTAAAATCAATCATGATTTCTGGGAAAAATATAAGACTTCTCCAGATGCAGCAACTCATTATTTTTATGAACTGGCACAGCAAGTGAACCAAGTAAAAACTCGAGATATTGCACGTAATATTGCCTTTAGTCATTTGACAAAATATGGAAAACTTGAAATAACGATTAATCTCTCAAAACCAGAAAAAGACCCCAAAGCCATTGCGGCAGCCAAATTAGTAAAGGCTTCTTCTTATCCAGCTTGTCAACTTTGTTTGGAAAATGAAGGATTTTATGGCATAGGAAATAAACCTGCTCGTTCTAATCATCGAATCATTCAAGTTTCAATTAACGGCGAAGACTGGGGCTTCCAATATTCTCCTTATGCCTATTTTAATGAACACTCGATTTTATTAAATGCTAAACATCAACCAATGGAAATTAATAAACGAGCTTTTGATAATTTATTGGGATTTCTAGATCAATTTCCTGATTATATGATTGGTTCTAATGCAGATTTACCAATTGTTGGAGGATCAATTTTGACTCATGACCATTATCAAGCTGGCCGCTATGAATTTCCGATGGCAAAAGCTGAACTTCGAGAAGAAATTAAACTTCAACAATTTCCAGAAGTTTCTTGTGGAATTGTGAATTGGCCAATGTCTGTTCTAAGATTATCAAGTAAAAACCAAGTAGAACTTTCAAAAGCTGCAGATGAACTTTTAAAAAAATGGCAAGTTTATAGTGATGAAAGTCTTCAAATCAAAGCTAAAAGTGCTGACGGAAAGCTTCATCATACAATTACTCCGATTGCTCGAATTCGAGAGGGGAAATATGAATTAGATTTAGTTTTACGAGATAATAATACAAGTGAAATTTATCCAGATGGAATTTTTCATCCACATCCAGCCCTACACCATATCAAAAAAGAAAATATTGGATTGATTGAAGTGATGGGACTTGCAATTTTACCAGCCAGGTTAAAGACAGAACTTTTGGAAGTTGAAAAATATCTCTTGAATCAAGAAAATGAGATGTCAGAAATTCACAGACCATGGGCTGAAGAATTGAAAGAAACAGAATATTTTTCAAAAGAAACAGTTCATGAAACAGTTCAGGAAGCAGTTGGAGAAGTATTTGAACAGGTGTTAAAAGATGCCGGAGTGTTCAAAGATAATGAAGAGGGACAAGCTGGTTTCCATAGATTTATTAATTTTATAAATGCTTAATCCTAGAACTAAGTTTAAAATTTATTGAGTGATATTAGCGATCATAATTGTTAGTGTTTCCAAAAGTGATATAAATTCTCAATAATTTGATATAATGTATAGAAAATGGAGGTTTTTATGACGGTTTTAGTTCTTGGTGGAGCAGGATACGTGGGAAGTCACGCGGTAGATATGCTTCTTAAACGTGGTTACGATGTGGCAGTGGTGGATAATTTAGTGACAGGTCACCGTGAATCTGTTCCAGCAAATGTACGCTTTTACGAGGGAGATGTGCGTGATCATGCTTTCTTAGCTAGTGTTTTTGAAAAAGAAAATATTGAAGGAATCATGCATTTTTGTGCTTACTCTTTAGTGGGTGAGTCAATGCAAAAACCTTTAATGTATTTTAATAATAATGTTGGTGGTGCTCAAGTAATTCTAGAAACGATGGAAGAATTCGGAGTAAAACATATTGTTTTCTCAAGTACAGCAGCTACATTTGGAATTCCAGAAAAAAGTCCAATTTCAGAAAAAACACCTCAAAAACCAATTAATCCTTATGGTGAAAGCAAATTAATCATGGAAAAAATGATGAAATGGCAATCGCAAGCAACTGATATGACTTATGTCGCTTTGCGTTATTTCAATGTTGCTGGGGCTAAGGATGATGGTTCAATTGGTGAAGCTCATAAAAATGAAACACATTTGATTCCAATTATTTTGCAAACTGCACTTGGTCAAAGGGAATTCATTACTATTTATGGTGATGACTATCATACGCCTGATGGAACTTGTATTCGTGATTATATTGATATGGAAGATTTGATTGAAGCACACATCAAAGCACTGGAGTATCTTAAAGCGGGCGGTCAGTCTGACCAATTTAATCTCGGTTCAAGTAAAGGTTATTCAAATCTTGAAGTACTTGAAACCGCACGAAAAGTAACAGGTAAAGAAATTCCAAGCCAAATGGGTGAACGCCGTGCAGGAGACCCAGATGAACTAGTTGCTGATTCAACAAAAGCTGGTGAAATTTTGGGTTGGAAAGCACAAAATGATTTAGAGCACATTATTACGAACGCTTGGAAATGGCACCAAAGTCATCCAAAAGGTTACTAATTAATTATCTAAAATTCGAAAAAAGCTCAATTTTTTGAGTTTTTTTGTATGAAATCGTCATGAAAATGTAAAGGTAATTGTGATAATTATTAATAAAAAAATTGATATAATGAAGTGGATGAAAAAAAGACAGTTAAGAAGAAATAAAAATAAATTTAAAAGAGTATCACTAGCTTTTTTTGGTTTAGTGATTATTTTAGCGGGAGCTCTTTTTCTTTTTTGGCCTAAGGGGACAACCTCCGTGACCAAAAATAATGATAAACAAACGTCATCAATATCGACATCAACTAGTAATAGTTCCATTTCAGATTCGGGAAAACAAGTGATTTATCCAACAATTTATATCTCAGGTTCTTCAGGTGACGTGTTGCCAATTGACTGGTTGTTTGAGGGACTACTTCCTATTAAGAATGTATCTGCTCAGAAATCACTGGTAATAACATCGAATATTGCTAAAAATTATGAATTAAAAGTTGGGGGACAAATTTCGCAAGATAATCAGTATCCATTGATTGAATTTGGGACAGTTAAAGGTACGGACTCGGGAGCTCTTTTTTCTGCGGGACTTCAAAAAGCGATTAGATATTTGACAGAAAACTATCAGGTCCCTTGGATTAATTTAGTAGGCTATTCTTCTGGAGCAACGGGAGCGATTTATTATATGATCGATACAGCTAATAAATCTAATTTTCCACCAGTAAATAAATATCTCTCTTTGGATGGTGAGTACAATAAAGAAACTTCTCTTCAATTTGGAGAAACCTTAACAGATGTTTTAAAAAATGGTCCTTTAGTTAAAACAGCAATGTATCAGTATATAGCAGAAAATTATAATAAGATACCAGCAAAAATTCAGATGTTATTACTAGAAGGCGATTTTGATAGTAATAAACAAACGGACAGCGCTATTCCATGGGCTGACAGTTTTTCGATTTATCACCTCTTTAAAAAGAATGGCAATGAAATAACTACAACACTATATCCAACCACTCTAAGACATGGACAAGATCCCAGAAATCCAATAGCCGTTAAATATATTAAAAATTTTATCTATGGTGATTCATAAAAAACTCGGAATTAAGATTCCGAGTTTTTTTGAAGAGTTTCATAGTAATGATGTTTTTTTTGTAAAATAAAATCTAAGTGACCTTCTAAATCAGTAATTTGTTGGCGTAAAATTCGCTCTTGTTCAACTAAAAGTGAAATACGTTGAATAATTGTTGAATCGCCTTGTTCTCTTAAGTGAGAATAATCTTGGATTTTTGCAAGAGGCATTCCTGTTGCTTTAGCTCTTTTGATAAAGTAAATCCATTCAAGGTCAGCTTCTGTAAACTCTCGATAATTACTAGAGTTTCGAGCAGGTTTTAATAATTCAAGTTCTTCATAATAACGAAGAGTAGCGATTGGAAGTTCTGTCAGTAGAGCTATTTCTGAAATTTTATAAGTTTTAGTCATTTTTTTCTCTTTTTCGCTTGCCCTCAAGTTAACTTGAGGGCTTATAATGATTTTATCATAGAAAGCTGGTAAATAAAATGAATAAAAAAGAAATTGGTTTAAAAAATTTAGTGAAAATTGACGGAGCAGCTGCTGAAGTTGTTTTTGATTCACTCAAAGATCTTGCACCAGACTTGAATGATCTGATGCTAGAATTCGCTTTTGGAACGATTTATGAGCGAGGAGTTCTCAATTTTAAACAGCGTGAAATGATTACTATCACCAGTTTGTTGACTCAAGGAGGCTGTGAAAATCAATTGCGCGTGCATATTCAAGCTTCATTAAATGTTGGACTAACGCAAGAAGAAATTATTGAAACTTTTATTCACTGTGTTCCTTATGTCGGTTTTCCAAGAGTTTTAAATGCTATCTTTGTTGCTAAGGAAATTTTTACTGACAGAAAGTAAAAAAGTTACTGATGAATTTCTGTCATAGGATAGCTGTTACTGCTTTAGTAATTTACAGATATGCTAGTAGTTTCATCAGTAATTTTTTTATTGCTCTTGTTCAATGGTTCCAGCATTAACATGGAAAATACTCAGATTCTCAGGCAAATTTTTGAGATGATCAAGAGTAGTTGTAGTTATAAAAGTTTGTGTTTTACCCAAACTTGTTTCAATCAAATCAAGTTGACGATGATTGTCTAATTCACTCATGACATCATCTAAAAGTAAAATCGGATACTCACCAGTCTCTTCAAAAATTAAATCAATTTCTGCTAATTTAATTGAGAGAGCAACGGTTCGTTGTTGTCCTTGACTACCAAAATCAGCAACATTGATCTCATTGATAAAAAATTGTAAATCGTCACGATGAGGGCCTACCGATGTTTGATGCCTAAAAATATCATGGTCTTGTCTGCTCAATAATTCTTTTGAAAAGTCAGTTTTCACATTTTGATTATAAATGATTTTTAAATTTTCTTTACCATGAGTAAGTTGCTCATGGATTTTTTTTGCATGAACTTCAAGTTTATCAATAAAATTTTGCCGCTCAAGCATGATTTTATTACCATGTTCAGCTAATTGTCCGTCAAGAACACTTAAAAAATTTTTATCAATTTTGTCTTTATCAAATTTTAAATAAGCATTCCGTTCTTTTAACGCACGATTATATCGCATGGAATCATAAAGGTAAACCGCATGGATTTGTCCGAGTTCAATATCCATAAATTTTCTGCGAGTAGCTGGAGAACCTTTGACCAATTCCAAATTTTCAGGTGCAAACATCAAGATTTTTAGTTGACCAATGTAGTCGGCTAAGCGATTTTCTTTGAGATGATTGGCTTTAGCAATTCTCCCTTTGGGACTTAATTGAACTTCAAGTGGAACAGTTGCATGAGCTTTTTCAACAACTCCTGAGACTTTCATTTCTTGTTGCGACCAAGAAATGAGCTCTTTATCATGACTTGTTCTGTGACTACGAGTGAGTGCTAAAAAATGAATCGCCTCAAGAATATTTGTTTTCCCTTGAGCATTTTGTCCTAAAAAAATATTGAGATTAGGATGAAAATCAAGTTTTAATTCCTCATAATTACGAAAATTTTTGAGTTCAATTGCTTTGAGTTTCATTATTTTCTACCAGGAAAACGTGGCGGAGTTTTTTTAGCTGGTTTTGTCGTCTTGTTTTCCGCGTTCATTTTTTTCACAATAGCTTTAACACGCGCTTCTTCAGCTTTTTCTGCTTCATGTTCTTTAATCGCATCGGCGTCAGCTTGTTCAAAAGTAACTTTTAAATCAAAAGTTGGAAATTCTAATAAATCTCCGTCACGGAGTTTTTTGCCACGACGATTTTCAGCTTCGCCATTATAGAAAATATTTCCTTCGTTTTCAGCAAGGAAAATTTTTGCTTGACCTCCTGTTGAAATTAATCCAAGTTCTTTCAAAACTTGTCCGAGTGTGATATATTCTTCAAATAAAATGTATTTTTTCATAGTCTTATTTTAACATAAATCTGAAATTTAGTTCATTGGAAATTTAGAAATTTATTGAATAAAATAAGGAAGCTTTAAGATAAAAATTATTCGTCATTTTCGTTAGGAAATCTCACAAAATTGCTTCAGTTTTTGGTATAATAAAGGTTGCCTTAATAACTAGAAAAAGCTTGATAAAATAGGAAAGTGATAGTCAATTGACAGAAATTAAAATGGCAGATGGAGTGATGCTTCATCTCATTAAAGAAAGCAAATTTAAAACAGTAAGACTAATGGTTCGTTTTCGTGAAGAAATGTCAGCTGACACCCTTGGAAAACGTGTCCTTATTTCTAATATGCTCGAAAGCACTAATGCGGTTTATCAAACCGGAAAAGATTTTAGTCGCAAATTATCTGAACTGTATGGCGCTTCGTTTACGACAGGAGTGGCTAAAAAAGGGAAACAACATTTACTTTCTCTTAATATGAGTATCGTAAATCCTAAACTTGTTGATTTTGATACTTTGGGAGCAGCAGTCGATTTCTTGAAAATTGCAATTTTTCAACCCGATGCTGCTAATGGTCAATTTAATCCCGAAATTTTCAAAAGAGAGCAAAGAAATTTATTGCATTATTTGGCCTCAATGAATGATGACCGTTCTTATTATGCCAGTCGTCAGTTGGCCAATTTATTCTTTGAAGATGAGAATCAAGCATTACCAAGTGTTGGAACGAGCGAATTGATTGCCAAAGAAAATCCAAAAGCCGTTTTTGAATATTATCAAAAAATGCTGACAGACAATGCCATTGATATCTTTGTCTTAGGTGATGTAGATGAAAAACGAATGATTGAACGATTCTCAGACTTCAATTTTACTGACAGAGCTGTCAGTAAAGAAATTTTTTATCAACAATCACTGACAGAAAGCTCAGTAGTGACAGATGAAAAAGAGGTGGCTCAATCTATTTTGCAATTCGCTTATCAAATGCCAATTGCTTATGGAGACAAAAACTACCTTGCTTTGCAAGTGATGAATGGACTTTTGGGAGGTTTTGCTCATTCAAAACTCTTTACCAATGTTCGGGAAAAAGCAAGTTTAGCCTATTCAATTTCTTCAACTTTTGATTCTTTCACAGGTTTTCTAAAAATTGCAGCTGGAATTGACGTTGAAAATTATGAAGAAGCCAAAAGTTTAATCTTTGAACAATTAGAAGCCATAAAATCAGGAGATTTTACAGAATTAGAAGTTGAGCAAACCAAAACAATGTTACGAAATGCTTATTTTGTGGGGCAGGATTCGCCGTCAAATACAATTGAGTTAGAGTATGTAAAAGCACTTATTCCAGATAAATTTTTACCGATGTCTGAATTTTTAAAGGCCCTCGAATCTGTTTCAAAAGCCGATTTGATTAGCGTTGCAAAATCATTAAATCTGCAGGCAGAATACTTTATGAAAGGATTTATTGTGAATCAGGAAAAAATGGAGGTCAGCCTTGAAAAGTAAGTTTTATGAAAAAATAGGTGAGAGATTATTTACAGATATTTTGCCTAATGGCTTGACCGTTTATTATCTTCCAAAAGCAGATTACAATCGAACTTACGGCTTGTTCACCACAAATTTTGGTTCACTTGATACAAGTTTTGTCCCATTGGGAGAAAGTGAATTTCAGACTTTTCCAGAAGGAATCGCCCATTTCTTAGAGCATAAACTTTTTGAAAAAGAAGAGGGTGATGTCATGTATAAGTTTGGAGCTTTGGGAGCTCAAACTAATGCTTTTACAAGTTTTTCAAGGACTTCGTACCTTTTTTCTACTCGTGAAAATTATTATGAATGTACAGAACTTTTACTTGATTTTGTCCAAAAACCTTATTTTACAAAAGAAAATGTTGAAAAGGAACAAGGAATTATTCAACAAGAAATCCAAATGTATCAAGATGACAGCGATTGGCGTCTTTTTGCAGGGCTTTTGGAAAAAATGTACCCTGATTCTCCTTTAGCAGCTGATATTGCTGGGACACCGGCGACAATTAATGCCATTACGGCAGATGATTTGTATAAAAATTATGAAGTTTTTTATCATCCTAAAAATATGAATTTGTTCCTAACAGGTCCTTTTGATATTGAGATGATGTCAGACTTTGTAAGAAGTAATCAAGCTAAAAAAGACTTTGCTGATCTATCAGAAATTCAAAGAAAAGAAATTAAAGCGAGCGAACCAATTTCGGGAGAGAGTTTGGAACTTGAAGTCGCCATGCCAAAATTTGCTTTGGGTCTGCGCGGTGAAGACCAATTTTCAAGTGACTCAAAGACCCTATTTAAATATAAATTAGCCAATCAACTTTTTCTCGATTTGCTTTTTGGTAGAACCAGTCAGCGCTATGAAGAGCTTTATAATTCAGGCCTAATCGACGATTCCTTTGGTTTCTCCTTTGATTTGGACAAGAGATTTCATTTTGCAGTGTTGACTGCTGACACAGAAAATCCGCAAATTTTAGGTCAAACTTTGCAAGAAGCCATAAAAAGTTATAAAATAGATAGAGATTTTAGTGAGGAACATCTCGACTTGCTTAAAAGAGAAATGTTGGGAGATTATTTTAGTTCATTAAATTCGCTTGAATATATTGCGAATCAATTTTCATCAGAAATTTATGGTGACTTAACTTTCTTTGATTTCCCTGAAATTTTGAAAGAATTAAGTCTGTCAGAAATTGAAAAATTTGCTGACCAATTTATTTCTGAGATGAAAAAAGTAGAATTTACAATTTTACCTAAATAAATCCCTCTGTCAGTAAGACAGGAAAGCTAAAAATCTACTGACAGAAATTTAAGCATATCCGTAAGGGGCTAAAGTCCCAACGGCTATCCTTTGACAGAAATTCAAGCCTATTAAAATCTTTCTGTCAGTAAAATAAAAGTCGCTCAAAGTTTCAGTGAAACTTTGTCAGCGCAATTTCTAAGGCGAGATAGTAAAAATCTCCAAAATAAACAAAGAACAGTGATAATTAACAATCGATGTGCAGTACAAAAATGAAGGGAGGATATGTTGACAATCAAAACAATCGGACAAGTCTTAAAAGAAAAGCGGACATCGCTTGGACTTGATCTTTCTGAAGCAGAACAATTAACTCAAGTACAAAAATTATATATCGTAGCACTGGAGACAGATGACTATAAAGCCCTACCGGGTGACTTTTACATTAAAGCTTACCTCAAACAATATGCAGAAAAATTGGGGTTGAATGCAGATAGAATTATTCAAGCCTATGATGAAGGCAAAGGAATCACAGTTGAGGATAAAGAGGACATCCTAGAAAATTATCATTTTGTGAAACCGAGTGAGCGAGTAGAACCTGAGGAAGAAGTACCAAAAACATGGCGTCATTATGTACCAATTATTTCTTTATCAGCAGCGGCATTATTAATTGTAGTAGGTGTTTTTGCAGCGGTAATTATGAATAAACCAGAAACACCAGATTTAATAACCAATGATTATTCTTATTCAAAGAGTGAAGTTAGTACTTCTAAGTCTTCTACAAGCTCTACAAAACCATCAGAAAGTAGTACAAAAGCAAGTAGTAGTGCACCTGAACCAACAATTGCTATCTCAGGCTCAAGTTCGGCAATGATTGCCACAATTTCTAATATTTCTGACCCGATAAAAGTTGATTTTTCAGTTGCAGCAGGACGAACAATTTGGGTTGGCATGACGAATTCCAATGTTCCAGCAACTGGTCAAACATTATCTGATGGAGCCAATAGTCTGTCTGCTTTAGTGACAACAGGCGCAGAAAATTCAGTAATTACACTTGGAAGTGTTGAAGGGCTTACCATTACGGTTAATGGAAAAGCTCTTGATTTATCATCACTAACCACAACTGGACCAAATAAAATTACTTTACAAATTAATCGAACGACAAGCAATTCAGCTGCTCAATAAATAAAAGCTGAGGCTTATTTTAAGCTGCAAAAGGAGAACTATGAAAGAGAAATTACCCAATCAATTGACAATGGCAAGGATTTTTATGATTCCAATCTTTGTGATTTTATTTTATTTACCAGAAGGTGCACATTTTAACGGTTTTGTTTCACAAGACCATAGTTCAGTGATGTGGGTTATCGCAGCAATTGTATTTGCCGTAGCCTCATTTACTGACTGGCTTGATGGATATCTCGCCCGTAAATGGCACGTTGTCAGCAATTTTGGTAAATTTGCGGACCCTTTGGCCGATAAAATGCTCAATATGGTTGCCTTTGTTGTTCTAGTTGGACTTCATGTTGTTCCAATGTGGGCTGTTGCCATTATCATTTGCCGTGAGCTTGCGGTTACAGGATTGCGCCTCTTATTGGTTGAACAAGGTGGAGTTGTTATGGCGGCTGCAATGCCTGGTAAAATCAAAACTGCCACACAAATGTTGAGCGTCATTTTCCTTTTCATTGGAAATCCCTTGTATATAGGAACAATCCTCTTTTATGTTTGTGTCTTCTTTACCATTTATAGTGGCTATGACTATTTTGCTAAAAATATGCAAGTTTTTAGAAATGCTGATTAATCATTTCCAAATAGAAAATAAAAAAATCCAAGTAGAAATACTTGGATTTTTTTATTTGGAGTGCCAGATATGGCACGAATAAAAGAAGTCGAAAAATCAGCTGTTATAATGATTTTGAAAATAAAAAAGATAAAACTCGATTGTAAATTTAGCAACAAGTAAACTCCTGCAATAGTAGAGACAGATAGTTTTCAATTTTAAATAAACAACCAAAATGATTATTTGTGTAACCTAAACTAATATTTATTGGATAATCCAATTAGAAAGAGTGAGGAAAAAATTATGAAAAAAGGACTAAAGTTCATTCTTACAATATGAAGCACACAAATATGCGAATAATCAAGAAATAAAAGTTAAGATCCTTGAAGAAAATTTTGAAACTTTGAACTATAACAATGAGTGGCTTGAATTGCATTCGCAAGAAAGATTGACCAGACAATACACTGATTACCGTGTCTTAGAATTAACTGCTAAAGCTTGTCATCAAATATTAAATGAAGAAGAAGTAACAGAAATTGGAGATTTTTTATTTGGAATCGAGCTTTGGCTTGAATATAGTTTAGGAATTTTGGCTTTAAATGCTTGGCAACAACTCCCTTACTCTTTAGTTTATGCAATAATATCAGATATTAATTTACATGAGAAAGAATATAATGGAAAATTAATTTATCGTCGTCGTATTGTACAGACTGCCGGGCGATGTGCTATGACACTCATAAGTAGAGGGGAAACCCAAAAAGCAAGTGACTTATTATCAATGGTTCATCACTATGCAGGAGCACTTGATACACATGTCCAAGGACTTTATCGATTTGCTAGGGCTTATTTGGATTATAGGAATGGAAAAATAGAAGGTCAAAAAGAAATGCTTAGAGTGATTGCCTTATTTGACTTTTTAGAAGTTCCTAATAGTCGTGATTTTGCTCAAAAATATTATAATCGCCATGTTCTTAATTTAGAAGAATCATAGAAGTTAAAATATTTTCTAAATCCTACAAAAGTTGCTTGCTTTGGCTCACTTTTTGCGTTACAATAATAGAAAAGAGAGTGAGTGTTGGTGAAAGCTCATAGGGTTTGTGACAGTGTTTATCGGTGATAACGTTATAATCAATCTGAGGCTCTGATTTTCTAGGAGCAAATTTAGGTGGTACCGTGCAATGATGCACCCTAGAGCGAGAAGCTTTAGGGTGCTTTCTTATGTAAACGGTATCTTTGAAATAAATGTTCAAACCCAATGAATAATCATAAAGATTTTTACTCCCAGTTAACCGAAAGGAAAAAAATGAAACTTCAAAAACCAAAAGGAACAGCAGATTTACTGCCTGCTGAAACTGCAAAATGGCAGTACATCGAAGAAATTGCTCGTGGCGTTTTCAATGATTATAATTTCAAAGAAATTCGGACACCAATGTTTGAAAGCTATGAACTTTTTAGTCGTGCAACAGGTGAAACAAGTGATATTGTCACCAAAGAAATGTATGATTTTGAGGATAAAGGGGGACGTCATATTGCGCTTCGTCCAGAAGGAACTGCCTCAGCTGTTCGGGCTTATATTGAGAATAAACTCTATGCCCCTGAAGTAGTAAAACCAGTGAAGCTATGGTATGACGCACCAATGTTTCGTTATGAACGTCCACAATCAGGACGTTTACGTCAATTTCATCAATTTGGTGTAGAGTGTTTAGGAGTGAAAAATCCAGCAGTTGATGTAGAAATTATTGCAATGGCTGACACACTTTTCCGCCAGTTAGGAATTACTGGTCTTAAACTAGCTCTAAATACACTTGGAGATATGGAAAGTCGCATGGCTTACCGTCAAGCATTGATTGATTATTTGACTCCTTTTGAAAATCAACTTTCAGAAGATAGCCGTCGTCGTCTCAATGAAAATCCCTTACGCGTTTTGGATAGTAAAGAAGCAGAAGATATTGCAATTGTTAAAAATGCTCCAGCTATTTTAGACTATCTCAATGAAGCTTCAAAGGCTTATTTTGAAGAAGTGAAAGCCTTGCTTGAATCCTTACATATTGAGTACACTATTGACCCAAATATGGTTCGTGGTTTAGATTATTATAATGATACAATTTTTGAATTTATTGTTGATTTTGATGGCAAAGATTTGACCGTATGTGGTGGTGGACGTTATGATGGGTTAGTTGAATATTTCGACGGACCAGCAACTCCTGCCTTTGGTTTTGGTTTAGGAATTGAAAGACTTTTGATGATTGCTCAAAAACAAGAAATTAATTTCATTCCTGAAGAAACTTTGGATGTTTATATTGCTGTAATGGGCGAAAAAGCAAATCTTGAAGCAACAAAATTAGCTGAAAGCCTACGTGAACAGGCCTTTAAAGTCGAACGTGATTTCTCAAATCGAAAACTTGGAGCGCAATTTAAAACGGCTGAAAAATTGGGTGCTGAGTTGATTATTACACTTGGAGAAGATGAGATTCGCACAGGTCAAATCAAAGTGAAACATAATCAAACACGTAAACAAGTAGAAACAACACTTAAAGCTGTTCATGAATCATTTGCACCGATTTTTGAAGAGATTTATGCGGATGAAGAACTTTAAGTGACTTAAAGCAGGGGTGAATTGATGACGGATTGTCCATTTTGTCAGATGAAAGATACAATCTTTGAAAATGAATTGGCACAGGCATTTTATGACGCCTATCCAGTCAGTGAAGGTCATATGTTGATTAGGTCAAACAAGACATGTGTCTTCATATTTTGAGATGACCAAAGCTGAAAGAAAAGCAATTGAAGAACTTTTAGACTTATCAAAAGATAATTTAACTGATAAATTTCATGCCGAGGCCTACAATATTGGCATTAATGTTGGTAAAGCAGCTGGACAAACTGTTTTTCATTGTCATGTTCATCTAATACCGCGGCATCAGGGAGATGTAAAGAATCCAACCGGTGGTGTTCGTGGTGTCATACCTGAAAAAAAACTATAGATAATAAAAAGAAAGAGGAGTAAAATTTTACTTTGTGTACTAGAAGAGTAAAATTTACATTTATATGAAACGTACAAATTACGCGGGAAATATTACAGAAGAATACTTAAATCAAACGGTTACGGTTAAAGGCTGGGTAGCCAAACGCCGTAATCTTGGTGGATTAATTTTCATTGATTTACGTGACCGAGAAGGGATTGTTCAAATCGTTGTCAATCCTGAAACAGCAGCGGCTGATGTGGCTGAAGCAGCTGATAAAGCACGCAATGAATTTGTTCTTGAAGTGACAGGTAAAGTTGTTGAGCGCGCAAGCAAGAATGACAAAATTAAAACTGGTGGTATTGAAATTGAAGCGACTGCCATCGAAATTTTGTCTACTTCTAAAACAACACCTTTTGAAATTAAAGATGATGTTGAAGTTCTTGATGATACTCGTTTGAAATATCGTTATCTTGATTTACGTCGTCCAGAAATGCTTAAAAATATCACAATGCGTCATGCGACGACTCGTTCAATTCGTGAATATTTGGATGGAGCAGGATTCATTGATGTTGAAACACCGTTTTTAAATAAATCAACACCAGAAGGGGCGCGTGATTATCTTGTTCCATCTCGGGTTAATAAAGGTGAATTTTATGCTCTTCCACAATCACCACAATTAATGAAACAGCTTTTAATGACTGCTGGACTTGATCGTTATTATCAAATTGTTAAATGTTTCCGTGATGAAGATTTACGTGGTGACCGTCAGCCAGAATTCACACAAGTCGATTTAGAAACATCATTTTTGTCAGAAGAAGAGATTCAAGATTTGACAGAAGAGTTAATTGCTAAAGTCATGAAAGATGTGAAAGGAATTGATGTCACTTTACCTTTCCCACGTATGAAATATGATGATGCCATGAACTTTTATGGTTCTGACAAACCTGATACTCGTTTTGAATTGTTACTGACAGACTTGTCAGCACTTGCTAAAACAATTGATTTCAAAGTTTTCCAAGAAGCAGAAGTTGTTAAAGCGATTGTTGTCAAAGATGCTGCTGACAAATATTCTCGTAAGGCAATTGATAAATTGACAGAACAAGCCAAACAAAATGGGGCCAAAGGCCTTGCTTGGGTTAAATTTGAAAAAGGTGAATTTGCTGGTGGCGTTTCTAAATTCTTAGCAGAATCTACTGACAGCTTTGTTAATGAATTGAAATTGACTGACAATGACTTGGTACTCTTCGTTGCTGACAGTCTTGATGTAGCAAATTCAGCTCTTGGTGCGCTTCGTTTAACGATTGGTAAACAACAAGGATTGATTGATTTCCGTCAGTTCAATTTCCTTTGGGTCATTGATTGGCCTATGTTTGAGTGGTCAGATGAAGAAGAGCGTTATATGTCTGCTCACCATCCATTTACTTTACCAACGAAAGAAACACAAGCCTTTCTATCTGCTGACGGACATAGCAAAGATTCTGATTTGAAAAAAGTTCGTGCCCATGCTTATGATATTGTTTTAAATGGTTATGAACTTGGTGGAGGGTCATTAAGAATTAATACCCGCCAACTTCAAGAAGAAATGTTGAGCGCTCTTGGCTTTAAATTAGAAGATGCAAACGAACAATTTGGTTTCTTGCTTGAAGCACTTGATTATGGTTTCCCACCACATGGCGGTTTGGCGCTCGGTCTTGACCGTTTCGTAATGTTGCTTGCTGGAAAAGACAATATCCGTGAAGTAATTGCTTTCCCTAAAAATAACAAAGCCTCTGACCCAATGACACAGGCTCCATCCATAGTTGCTGAAAAACAACTGGAAGAATTGAGTATTAAACTTGCAAACAAAGATCAATAAAATTCTCGGCGGCCTTCTAGATAGAATTGGACTTTATCAAGTTTTAAAATCTATTGGCGCCGAAAAAATGGCAAATAAATTTTCGGCAGCAGTTGTTTATGCTGTCTTCTCATCATTCGCATTGAACTTTTTCTATCAGCCAGGACATGTGTATGCTTCTGGTGCGACGGGGGCAGCTCAGGTTGTTACTGAATTAGTAGCCAGAATAAGTGGTCATAATATCTTACCTATTTCTGCTTCTTTGATATTAGTAAATGCGCCACTTTTCATTCTTGCTTGGCGAGGAATAGGCAAACAGTTCACCGTTTATACAGTGATTACAGTTGTTATGAGTTCAGTTTTCATCCATTTTATTCCAGTGACGCCCTTAACTCATGAGCCAGTTATTAATGCTGTCTTTGGTGGGGCAATTATGGGATTTGGTGTTGGGAATGCAATGAAATCTGGGATTTCTTCTGGAGGGACTGATATCGTCAGCCTCTATATGCGTAAGAAAACAGGAAGAAGTGTTGGAACTTTGGCATTTCTGGTCAATGGTGTGATTATTTTTACAGCCGGAGTTCTTTTTGGCTGGGAATACATGCTCTATAGTTTAATTGCTATTTTCGTTAATTCTCGAGTACAAGATGCAATCTTTACAAGACAAAAACGTCTTCAAGTAATGATTGTAACTAAAAATCCGGAATTACTGACAAAGAAATTAGTGAATCGTTTTAAACATGGAGTAACCATTTTACATGACGCGGAAGGTGGCTATACACATACCAGTCAGACCGTCCTCATGACTGTCATTACAATGTATGAATATCAGGAATTCAAGGATATTATTCAAAAATATGACGAACATGCTTTTGTATCAATATCGGAGAATGTTCGAGTGCTTGGAAAATTTGCAGAAGTAGAAGATTAACTGCTTAGGTTTTACATTGAAAAAAGAAAGATAAAAGGGAGAAAGCCAAAAGGAGGACTTTCTCCCCTTATTATCTGAAAAAATAAAGGAGGAAATAAAATGAAAAGATTTGCACGAGTACATTTTTTGTACTTGCTTGCCATCGCAATTGGTACTGGAATTTATGCTTTTGGCTTTGTCGCCTTTAATATGGCGAATCACTTAGCTCAAGGAGGGGTCGCCGGACTTTCTTTGATTTCTTATGCTTTATGGCATATTGACCCTTCTTATGTTCAACTTTTAATCAACATTCCTCTTCTGATGATAGGTTATCGTTTTTTAGGAAGAAGAACCTTTATTTATACAATTTGGGGAATTGTGAGTTTAGCTGTTTGGATTTGGATTTTCCAAAGGGTCAGTTTTACAATTAATATTGGAAATGATACTCTAATAGCCGCTTTACTCGCCGGAGTCTTTTCAGGTTCAGGGATTGGATTGGTCTTTCGCTTTGGTGGAACAACAGGTGGGACAGATATTCTTGCTAAGTTATTTCAAATAAAAAAAGGAATTCCTGTTGGGCGAATGCTTTTTATCTTTGACTCTTGTATCTTGGCTCTATCTTTAAGTTATGTTGACCTTAAACATATGATGTATACTTTGATTGCCAGCTTTATTTCAATGCAAATGATTAATTTGATTCAAAATGGTGGTTATACAGTTCGAGGAATGCTTATCATCACAAATCATCATGTAGAAGTTGCTAAAACAATTATTGAAGAAATTGGTCGAAGCGCAACATATTTACACGGTGAAGGAGCCTATTCAGGAACTGAAAAAGAAGTGCTTTACGTTGTTCTTAACCCAAGTGAAATACAAGAAGTAAAACAAATTCTATCGGTAATTGACCCGAATGCCTTCGCTTCAGTCATCAATGTTCATGAAGTTGTGGGAGATTTCTCTCCTAAACGGGGTAGATTTAAAGATTTAAAAAAATAAAATAGCTCATTGAGCTATTTTTTTTTAGATACTTAAGTTAAAAAGGGAGAAGTTTTCAAAAGTTGACTAAATTCTAAATTTAAACTACAATAGATTTAAACGTCCTTGCCCTCGGCAAGGATATTTCATCGAAATTTTTGAGGAATATTATGAAAAAATTATCTAAGGTGCATTTTTTGCAACTTCTTGCTGTTACAATTGGTACAGCAATTTATGCCTTTGGTTTTGTTGAGTTTAACATGGGGAACCACTTGGCTGAAGGTGGGGTTGCTGGGCTTTCATTGATTGGTTATGCTCTATTGCATATTGACCCTTCTTATACCCAGCTTATCTTAAATATTCCACTTTTAATTCTTGGCTATCGCTTTCTTGGGCGCCGAACCTTTGTTTATACAATTTGGGGAATCGTGAGTCTTTCAATCTGGATGTGGATTTTCCAACGGATTCCAGTCGCAATTAATGTCGGACATGATTATTTAATCGCTGCTTTGCTCGCTGGTGTATTTGCCGGAACAGGAATTGGTTTAGTTTTCCGTTTTGGTGGAACGACTGGTGGGGCCGATATTATTGCCAAGCTTTTGCAGATTAAGGCTGGGGTCGCTGTTGGGCGAACTTTCTTTATCTTTGATGCTTGTGTGATGTTACTTTCATTAAGCTATATTGATTTACGCCATATGATGTACACTTTGATTGCAAGTTTTGTGGCAGCACAAGTAATTAATGTGGTTCAATCTGGTGGTTATACGGTTCGAGGAATGCTTATTATCACGAATAATCATGCTGAAATTGCTAAAGCAATTATTGAAGAAATCGGTCGTAGCGCGACTTATTTACATGGAGAAGGGGCTTACTCAGGAAATTCTAAAGAAATTTTATATGTTGTTTTAAACCCTGGAGAAATTCAAGAAGTAAAACAAATTTTGTCTATTCTTGACCCGAATGCTTTCACATCAATTATAAATGTTCATGAAGTCATTGGTGATTTCACTTATCCACGCAGTCGTTATAAAGTGGCTAAAAAAGGAAAAAAATAGCTCAAGAGAGCTATTTTTTATTTTTGTCAGTGAAATTAATTATCTTGAAAGACGTGCGCCTTCAATTTCACCGGTAGATTTGACTCCTTCAACAGAAAAGCTATCTGCATTGATTCCAGTTTTGATATTTTCCAACTGCTTAATTGTCTTATCTAACTGAATCAAGTTTTGAACATTGTATTCAAAAGTATAATTACTAATTTCTCGTTTTGCTTTCTTCAGGTGAATAATAGCTTTTTCGATTTCTTCAGTGGCTTTTGTTGTACGCATATAGAAAACCCTTTCTATTTTCGGAATTGTGTGAATATTTATTTCTATATTTATTATAACTAAAAAACCTGGAAATTTCCAGATTTCATATTGTTTTATTTGATTCCATTCACAAAATTATCGAGAATAGTGATAATTTCTGCTTGTGATTCTGCTTGATTGACAGCAACTTTTACCTTTGCTGCACGAGAAGCTCCTTTGAGGTAATATGCTGCGTGCTGACGAAATTCTCGACTAGCAAGATTATCACCTTTTAATTCGACGAGACGTGCCAAGTGAAGTTTTGCAATTTCCATTTTTTCCGCAACTGTTGGTTCAGGCAATAGTTCACCTGTTCGTAGATAATGCTCGGTACGATGAAGAATCCAAGGGTTTCCAAGGGCTGCTCTTCCCATCATGACCGCAGTGACGCCTGTTTCATCAATCATGCGTTTCGCGTCTTCAGGAGTCTTGACATCGCCATTTCCGATGACCGGAATATTGACATTTTCGGTCAATTTTTTGAGCCAGTGCCAATTTTCTTGAGCATTTCCTGTATAAGCTTGTGCTTTGGTTCGTGCATGCATAGAAACAGCCGCTCCGCCTCCCGCTTCAATTGCTTTAGCATTTTCAACAGCAAAAAGGTGGTCATCATCCCAACCAATTCGGATTTTCACTGTTAGTGGTCTTGAAATAGCTTTAGAAACAGCAGAGACCACATCATAAACTTTATCAGGATCAAGCAAAAGACGAGAACCGGCTTCGTTTTTAGTTACTTTGGGTACTGGGCAACCCATATTGATATCAATAATATCAGCAACAGTATTTGCTTCAACAAATTTGGCTGCTTCAACCAGAGTATCTACTTCACCCCCAAAAATTTGCATTGAGAGTGGATGAGGGACCCCTTCAAAATCCATCATTTCCAAAGTCTTTTTGTTGCGATGTTCAATTCCTTTATCAGAAATCATTTCAGTTACAACAAGTCCAGCTCCAAATTCTTTAGCAGTAGTCAGAAAAGCTTTATTCGTAATTCCGGCCATTGGTGCTAACACAATTTTATTTTTTATTTCGATATCGCCAATTTTCCACGATTCGTTGTAAATTTTGTCCATAGTCATAAAGAATATTATAGCAATTTTTTGAGATTTCACAAGGTTTTAAGGCTTAAAAAGTTACTGACAGTTCTGTCAGTGAATCCTGTCAGTAATTTTTACTGACAAAAAATACTGACAAAATTGTCAGTATCTATTTTTTTACTAAATAATGTAATTCAACAAATTGTCCGTAAGTTTTTGTGTCAATCAGTTGGAGTTTCTCTTTGTAATTTCCTGACGGAAAAAGTGGAATTCCTTCTCCTAGTAAAACTGGGGCAATGGTAACTTGTAATTCATCAACCCAGTGATTTTTAAGAAAAAGTTTGATGACTTCTCCACCGCCAACAACCCAGATATTTTTGTCAGTATCCGCAAAATTTACTGACAGTTCTGTCAGTTTTTCTTTGTCAATAAAAACGATATTGTCAGTAGAAGAAATTTCTTGATGAGTTAAAATATAAGAAGTTTTGTCAGAATAAGGCCACTGACCGGCTTGCTCTTTTTCTAACCAATCATAAGTCTTTTTCCCCATAATGATTGTATCAATACCACTATAAAAAGCACCATAGCCGTTATCACCCTCACCCTCAACATCAAAAAGCCATTGGAGACTTTCTTCTTTGGTGGCAATATAGCCGTCTATTGTAGAAGCAATAAAAAGTTTTACAGTCATTTTTCTCAATTCTATTTACTGACAGAATTTCTGTCAGTAAAATAATTAGTTATTTTACTTAAGGAGTACTTTTAATTCATCTTCAGAATACTCATATTTATTTTCACAGAATTGACAAACAATTTCAGCACCATGGTCCTCGGCTATCATTTCCTCAATTGGTTCTCTTCCTAAAGATTTAATACCTTCAAGGAAACGTTCCTTACTACAATCACATTTGAATTCCAAAGGAAATTCACCAAGATTTTTGTATTCCATATCGCCATAAATATTGTCTAACATCGTTTTTAATGGTTCTTCAATGGTCAGCATTGTTGCAATTGAAGGCATACTTTTGATATTATGTTCAATTTCGGTAATTTCTTCGTCAGTAGCATCTGGCAAAGCTTGCAACATGAATCCACCAGCAATTTTGACTGTATCTGAGTCCTCGTTAAGTAAAACATTCACACCAACAGAAGAGGGAGTTTGTTCTGAACTTAAAAAATACCAAGCTAAGTCTTCGCCAATTTCACCAGTAATTAAATCAACTTGACCACTATAAGGTTGTTTAAGTCCCATGTCTTTGACCACAACTAAAAAGCCATTACCAACAAAAGGAGCAACTAATACTTCACCAGTTGAAGCTTTTTTATAGTCGAGTTCACGATTTTTGACATAACCTTTGACATGGCCGCGGCTGTCAGCGACTGCGATGATTGGGCCCATTGCTCCATCACCCAGAACTTTAACTGTAATTTTAGTATCACCTTTTTCATTAGCTCCTAAAATTTGTCCAGCAATCAATGTACGACCTAAGGCAACCGTCGAGGTTGGCCATGTTTGATGGCGTTCCTGTGCTTCTTTCACAGTTAGGGTTGAATCCAAAGCAAAAGCTCTGAAATGCCCATTTTTTGAGATTGATTTGATAATTTTATCCATGAGTCTATTGTACCACAAGACCCTAACTGACCTCAATAGAACAAAAAAATTGTCAATCAATAAATGATATAAAAGCAAGAAAAAATATCAGATTTTCCATTGATGTTTGAGAAATCTTAAAAGAGTTTGTTAAGAATAAAGGATTTTGATAAACTAATAGCAGTAAATAATTTTTTTTGAACATATTATTACTAAAAACAACAAAAAAATGATAATGAAGATGAGAGAGGCCTGCTATGGAATTTGAAGATTATTTTAAAAATGATGAGTTAATGAACATTGTCAGAGAAACTGTAAAATTGGTCTTTCCTGAAGCACAAGAACGGATTTCCTACGGAATGCCTGCATGGTTTAAGGATAAGAATGTCCTCATTTATGCAAGTTCTCAAAAAAAGCACTTAGGAATATATCCAAAACCAAACTTCATTGAAAATAATAGTGCGTCTCTTAAAGGACAATATGAATGTAGTAAAGGGACCATAAAAGTTCCTTATGATGTTGAAACCAATGAACTCAAACGCTTGGTTAGTGAAATTGTAAAATGGAACTTGGATCATTAAATTTAACTGGTGTTTTGATAATAAACTATAAAAATTATTTGTATTTGTAAATTTATGTATCCTGAAACCAATTATTAAAAGAAAGAATGTGAATTATGCGAACTGTACCACTTGGGCCAATATTAATATTTATTGCTTTTTTTATATTAATTTATATAGGACTAGTCATAGCGATTATTTTAACTGCTTTTATCAATGCAGTTCGTAAAAATGAAAATGGAGATGAATCATTTTTAGATAGATTTGAACGTCTTAATAAAGAATATTTTTATACGATGTTTAAGAAAGGTTACAAGCCTAAAAAAGAAGCTTTGCCCGAATGGATTCGTTGGATAAGTAAGCCCTGAGAATGGTATTTTAAAATAATCATATGTAAAAATTTAATATAAATTAATTGTACAAATACAGAAGTAAAGGATAATAACAATGGATATGAGAAGAGCTAAAAGACAGGTCACAGATATTGAGCTAATTAAAAAACTGATTGAAGAAGTACAAGTCGTTCGTCTGGCCATAAATGGAGAAATTTACCCCTATGTAGTACCAGTAAATTTTGGCTATTCTTGGGATAATAATGATCAACTAACATTGTATATTCACGGAGCAAAAGAAGGAAAGAAAGTATCAATGCTAGAAAAAAATCCTTTAGTTGCTATCGAAATGGATAGTCATCATAAGCTAATTGAAGGAAATAAAAATGCTTCAACTTATTCTTATGCCTATCAAAGTTTGATTGGCTTTGGAAAAGCAGAAATACTAGAAAATTTGGACGAAAAGAGGGCGGCATTGGAGCTTTTAATGGAGCATGCAGCAAAAGGAAAAGAATACGACCCCATGCCAGAAAAAATGTTAGAGCGAGTTGGAGTAATAAAAATTGAATTGGATTCATATACTGTAAAACAAAATATCCATCCTGAGGGAAAAAAATAAGAGATTAATGATAGCAAGAGCTCTACTAATATAGATAAGTATTCCTTTTATTAAACCAAAATCCTTTGATTATAGCTTTCCATTTAGTAAAATAATGAAAAAGCTCATCCTCAATAGCTTTGAGAGGTTAGAAAATGGTTAATATGTTTTCAGTTATAATAAATTCAACGGTTATCTACTGGGCAACAGCCCTAGATTTACTTATATTACTAGCAATATTATATGTTCGTTTTGATAAAAAAAGTCATTTATCTATTACTTTGGGACAAATAATTGGTTCTTTTGCACTTGTATTGGTCAGTTTATTTTTTGCGGTCATCCTAAAACTTGTTCCAGAAGAGTGGATTTTGGGCTTACTGGGCCTGATTCCTTTAGGACTAGGAATAAAATATTTATTCTTTGGGGATGATGATGACGATGAAGAATTAGATGAATTGCTACAAAAAAGGAAAAATAAAAGCTTGCTTGGAACTGTTATTATCATTTCTTTTGCGAGTTGTGGAGCGGATAATATTGCTTTGTTTACTCCATTTTTTATGACACTGTCAGCAAATAATTTGCTATTATCTATAATAATTTTTGCCTTAAACATATTAATTTTAGGGCTTCTTGGAAAAACAATTGCAAAAATTCCTCACCTTCATGACGTTTTAGAAAAATATAGCCGTTGGATTCTTGCTTTTGTTTATATAATAATTGGAATAATGGTTTTACTAGAAAGTGGAACAGTCTCCAAAATTCTCAGTTTTTTGTAAAACATATTTAAAGATTAAAAAAGTTCCGTATTTCCGAACGATAATTTAGATTTAATCAAAAGCATCAGGATTTTTTAAGTAAATCTTGATGTTTTTTGATAAAATAAAAAATAGTGCGATAGGAGCTTTCAAGAAATGATTTATCTTTTACTTTTGATAAATTAGTTCAAAAGTTGAAGAAGTTTTTTAGAAATGCCAGCCAAGCGAACTTGGAGCGTGCAAAATATTTTAAGAAAAGTGGATAGTCAAAACTATCCAAAAGGAGAATATTATGCCATCAGTAGTAGTTGTCGGAACGCAATGGGGAGATGAAGGAAAAGGTAAAATTACAGATTTCCTAAGCTCAAATGCAGAAGTTATTGCCCGTTATCAAGGGGGAGACAATGCAGGTCATACCATCGTCATCGACGGCAAGAAGTTCAAACTTCACCTCATTCCATCAGGAATTTTCTTTCCTGAAAAGATTTCCGTTATTGGGAATGGTGTCGTTGTTAACCCAAAATCACTGATTGAAGAAATCGCTTATCTCGCTGAAAATGGAGTTTCTGCAGAGAGCTTACGTATTTCAGACCGTGCACATGTTATCTTGCCTTACCATAAAAAATTAGACTTCCTTCAAGAAGAAGCCAAAGGCGATAAGAAGATTGGGACAACCATTAAAGGGATTGGCCCAGCCTATATGGATAAAGCAGCTCGTGTCGGAATTCGTGTTGCAGACTTACTTGACAAAGAAATCTTTGAGGAACGTTTACGTACAAACCTTGAAGCCAAAAACCGTGAATTTGTAAAAATGTATGATTCAGAACCAATCGAATTTGAAGAAATTTTTGAAGAATACTATGAATACGGTCAACAACTTAAAAAATATGTGACAGATACTTCAGTTATCTTGAATGATGCCCTTGATGCAGGAAAACGTGTCCTTTTTGAAGGTGCGCAAGGGGTAATGCTTGATATTGACCAAGGAACATATCCATTTGTAACTTCATCAAACCCAGTAGCAGGTGGGGTAACGATTGGCTCTGGTGTGGGTCCATCAAAAATTTCAAAAGTTGTCGGTGTTTGTAAAGCCTATACTTCACGTGTGGGTGATGGTCCATTCCCAACAGAACTTTTTGATGAAGTTGGACATCAAATTCGTGAAGTAGGACATGAATATGGAACAACAACAGGACGTCCACGTCGTGTTGGTTGGTTTGACTCAGTCGTAATGCGTCATGCAAAACGTGTTTCTGGCTTGACAAATCTTAGCTTGAATTCAATTGACGTTCTCTCAGGACTTGAAACAGTAAAAATTTGTGTTGCTTACGAACGTAGTAATGGTGAACAAATTACTCATTATCCAGCATCACTTAAAGAATTAGCAGATTGCAAACCAATCTATGAAGAATTGCCAGGATGGTCTGAAGATATTACTTCATGCCGAACTTTAGAAGAGTTACCAGAAGCTGCTCGTAACTATGTTCGTCGTGTTGGTGAACTAGTTGGCGTACGTATCTCGACTTTCTCAGTAGGTCCTGGTCGTGAACAAACTAATGTTTTAGAATCAGTTTGGGGCGTATAAAATAAAAAAGTCAGAGTTTATTCTGGCTTTTTTTGTTGATCGGAAATATTATCTATCCACGTAATAAAAAACACACCTTATTACTTTTTAGTAAGAAGGTGTGTTTTTTATTAATTCTTAAGTTCTTCAAGTAATGATTGAAGCCAATCTTTTTTAAAAGTTTCTCTTTGAATAGCAAAATCTAGAACCAGATAGTGGCCACTTTTTTTATTTTTTTCATCCTCACCAAAGAGGTCTTTTTGACGTTTAATCAGATATTCCAGTTTTTTCTGGTGGACAATACTTTCTTCTTCAATTAGTTTTTGGAGATTTTCTTCATTTTTGTCATCAAGAAAATAAAGGCGGAGCATGAATTCATCTTTTTGAATTGGATAGCGGTCAACAGGGTGTTTTAACCACTCGTTAAATAGTTCGATTCCTTTTGGAGTAATTTGATAGGTTTTTTTCTCTAACTTTTCACCTACAATGTGTACATCAAAAGTAACGGCTTGATCGTTTAATAATACTCTAAGTGAAGGATAAATTTGCCCTGTGTTGGCTTGCCAAAATTCACCGACTTCACTTTCAAACTTTTTCTTAAGGTCATAACCACTTAATGGTTCGGTCTTTAAAAGTCCAAGTATAATATAAGATAATTTATCTCTATGGCTCATATTTTTTCTCCTTTATTTCCATGATACACAAAAAATAGTAAATTGTAAATTTTTGATGTAGAATTTAAACTTCATTTTTAAAAAACTGTCTATTTTATTATATTATATACACGGATTAGTCTCAAGCCTTTGATATTAAAAGGTTTGAGTTTTTTTTTTTATCTAAGAATAGAATTAACAGAGTTTTTAACAGAGTTCTATTTTAAAAGTTGGCATACTTAGTAAATAGTTCAAGCTCTTTATTCTTCTTTTCGGGCTCAAGATGTGAGTATAGGTCCATAGTCAATTGCAACTTTGAATGACCTAGCCTTTCTTGAATCACTTTATAACTCATTCCAGCATTTAAACAAAGGCTAGCATGTGAATGCCTGAATCCATGAAAGCTCAACAACGGCAGTTCAGCATCTTTGATTATATTATTCAGCTTGTAGATAAGGTTGTGATAATCCATCACTCCACCTTCTATTTTTGGAAATACTAGGTTTTGTTGTGGATTTCCTAACTTCATAAAGTGTTTCTTTTGAAAGAAGTACCAGCTTTTTAATACAGAAATTGCCTTATCGTCAATGGTAATAATTCGATTGCTTTTATTGCTTTTTGGTGTATCTTGAATTTGAAATCGTCTGACTGTGGTTTTGCTGACAGATACAGTCTGGTTTTCAAAGTTAATATCAGACCATGATAAGGCCATAGCTTCGCCAATACGCAAGCCCGATGCCACAAGCAAGCGTAGAAGAGCTTTAAAGTATTCATTTGACCACTGGCCACTCTTTAGAGATTCAAGGTAATTAAAGAGTTTTGCTAATTCTGATTTTTTGTAAAACTTTATCTCTTTTTTTGCTTGTTCCACCTTTACTTGTGGCACAATCACTGACTGACACGGATTAGCCTCAATGATTCCAAGTGAAAGTGCATGTTGAAATATGCGATTGATGATATTGAACTGCAGTTTATATCGTTTAGCTTGTCCAGTAGTACGCTTTTGCCTCCCATTAAGAGGAGCAGCGGCACTTTTTCCCCAATTGATAACTTGCTGCTGTATTTGTGCTGTGGTAATCTTGGTGATTCTCTTACTACCAAAAGCTGGCAAAGTATAATTATCGAGATTTGATCTCATTTGGTCAATAGAACCTATCTTACGTTGCAGCTTATAAAGTTCAAAAAAGCTCTCAGCAACCTCTCCAAAAGTTTCGAGTGATTCTTTACCTTTGGTGTTACCATTCTTTTTAAAATTATTTTTCAGGCGTTCAAGTTCATTCTTGACGCCTGTTTTTGTACGTCCTCTGATGTCTGTTTTAACTTGCTTACCTGTCAGCACATCAGTACCGATATAAGCGCCACGGAGAATATAACGCACCTCTCCGCCTTTTGTTTTGTATTCTTTTATATTTAGTTTGTTCATGTTGATTTGTCCTTCTAGCACCGCCCAGTACGCAAAAGTCAAAACATGAAATTATTTAAATTAAGACGAGGGTTTATCATTATCAATAAAAATAATTTTTCCATTTTCTGCTTTAAATGTTCTGTCAATTAATCCTGATTTTAAGGCCATGCTTTTTGTAAAAAAAATTCTATCTTCGTTATCAAGTAAAGAATAGGCAGAGACTATATTAGTCAAATTATCATAATCTTGTTCTGAAAAATTTGTTCTTAGTTCATTAAAAAACTTTGTAAAGCGTTCATTACCAAGCTCCATTATAAAATTTGCCAATGAAATTATTTTCTCCTCTTTTTGTAAACCTAGGAGATACGCCTTATCTACGTCTAAAAATTCGGATAATTTATCAATGACATCTTGCTTTGGTTCTCTTTTACCATTTTCCCATTCTACAATAGTAGTTTTAGAGACCCCCATTTTTTCAGCCAAGTCCTGCATTGTCAAGTTATTTTTTTTTCTCTGTTTTTTGATTCTATCTGCTGTAAGTGACATATTTGTTTCCTCTCTTTATATAAATTATATCAGAAAAACAAAGAAAAGATAGTTAAAGGACTGCTTTTCATTTCTTTTTTATTGACAAGGATTGAAAAACAGTATATAATATACTCAAAGGATTGAAAAACAATCCTAAAAATAGAAAGGATACCTATCCAATATGAAGATATGGACAAATGAACAAGCTAAATCTCTCAGAGAAAGACGAGCAGGGATGAAACTAACTCAGATCGAAACATGTAAACTGATTGGAATTGGGGAAAAAACTTTGCGCAGCCTTGAAACAGGACCTTGTCAAGTTAAGCAAAGTATCTATATTAAAGTTCTCGAATTCATTTCAAGAGTATGCTGATAATTTTAAAATGTAAAAAATAAAAAAAGCGCACCGCCCAGTACGCAAAATTGAGAACACAAAAAAATCCCAAAAGTTTGGAGACCGGCGGGATTTTAAACAATATGAGTAGAGCGGCTTAAATAAAGCTTTTCTACTCTCTATTTTACACTAAAAAGAGAGGTTACACAAGATGAAAAAACCAGTAAACAAGGAAACTTATATCCTAGACGATTCTATCGCTTTTGAACTTATGGACTTGTTAAAAGCCAAAGCAAGACTCTTTATCCAACTTAATGAGTATGTCTACCGCTTGTTTGACGGTCAAAATGTAGTGACTTTCACAACTTTAGAAAACGATATTCAAGTAGAAATGGTTAAGGGGTAAGAAAATGGCAACAATAGACGAAAAATTGAATGTACGTGCAGAAATCGAACAAGCAGTCGCAAAGCAATGCGATTATACAGAATTTAACCCAGTATTTGAAGATTTGTTTTTCTCTCTTAACCGGCTTGAAGAACGAGACGGTTTAAAGTTAGAAAAATACGACATCTATAAAGCGTTAATGACCGCTTATAGCGTGGGATTTAATCGTGGTAAAAAAGCTCACAAACCTACAAAATGGCTTGAAAAAGAAACCGAAGAATTTGAAAATTATTGGCAACTTTATAACACTGTGAAAAATCAGGCTATAAAAGATATATCAGGCGGAAGCGCGGCAAGACACTGCCGTGAATTTAATTCACTCGTAACTCGAAGAATGTACGAAGCAGGAATGTCAGAAGAAAAGAAAAACTGGACTTCTTGGGATAAACAAGGAGGCATGGCATGAGTATTTTATCAATTGAAGCAGAGCATGAGCTGACTCAATCAGTATTAAGCCATGTTGATAAGTTAGTTGAAGCAAGAGTTGAACAAAGTCGTGAGTTTCCATATAAGAAAAAAGCTGATTTAAAACGTGAACTCTCAATTAATGAAGCTTATTATAAGAAGCTGGTTGTTGCTGGACTTCGTGAAGTTATCCTTGAAGAAGGAGATAAAACGGTTTGGGTCTCAAAGAAACAACTTGAGCA